>DATHOE010000031.1:0-187161 GCA_035485275.1 bacterium | reverse complement strand
CGATTCCCACCGCCTCCAAAACTCACAAAGCGCCGCTATCTGTCATGGATAGCGGCGCTTTGTTTTTCTAGGGATTTTCGCATGCCATTGCGAATCCGGATCGTCTCTGGACGGGTGCTAACTACGCTTCGCCGTAAATTTAAAGACTGTGGCCTGCCACCATCACTACCATTTTACCTGAACGCGTGAGGCAAACATGCAAACCAAGATCGCCAAAGAAATCATTGATACCGGGTTCGGTTTTCCGGTGCGCCTCAGCCATGTCCCCATGATCGAGGTGCGGGGCGAGTGGGTCCCTAAGCTGAACTACAACAAGCTGGCCGAACAGGTGCTAATGCTACTGATCCGCATGGCACGGCCCTTGACCGGTCATGAAGTCCGCTTTGTCCGCCAGCACTTCAACCTGACCACGACTCGCTTCGGGGCGCTGTTCGGACTCAGTCATGTGGCGGTCCTCAACTGGGAAAAAAAGAGACAAGGCCACTGACATGCAGTGGTCCAACGAGAAAGACCTTCGACTGTTCATTCAAACCAAACTCTCAAATGACCCGGCTGAAGTGGGGCGGCTCTACAGCTCCCTGGCGCCGAAACCGTCAATCGCAGCCCATGGCAAACATCTAGTCCCGGGACCGATCGAGGTAGGACATCTTGCTGCGGCATAAAAATTGGACAGCGGCGCTTTGTCTGCCGGTGTAGTACTTAGTACAAGTTCCCTTCAAGTTCCACGGGCAGGTTTTTTAACAAAAACGTCGTTTGATTTGAAGCATTTCCAAATCTAAATTCATTCCAATGTTTGGGCTTTGGCCGCCACAACCATTTTTTGAGGTGATCCCATGGGTTCCATGCTCGTACACGATATGCGCCTAGCCGGAGCGACCCCCGCCGGCCTCGCGGACAATAACTACGAAGTGGACGGCACCGTCCCGATCCAACACGCCTTTGACTGGATCCACTCCTACGCCCAAACCCAGGGCGGGCTGACCAACCTCTACATCATGTGCCACGGCTATGAGGCCAATTGGAACCTCGGCGACCAGACCTGCACCAACTTCCAGGTCGGCGGCTTCGGCCTCGCCTTGTGCACCGAAGGCCTCACCTTGAACAACGCGACGGTCGCCAACACCATCAACGGCGACGCCAAGACGATCACCCTCTTCGCCTGCGCCACCGCGGAGACCGGCTCCGGCAACGCGGGCACCGCCGCGGACGGCATGCGGTTCTGCGGCGAGTTGGCGATGTACACCGGCGCGACGGTGATCGCTGCCACGCAAACCCAGTTCTACTCCATCGACACGACGTTCTGGCAATGGATCACCGGGCAGCAGGGCCAAATCGACTTCGGCAATTGGGAAGGCCCCGTCTACAGCTTCAGCCCCACGGACGGCTCATCCACGCAGATCAACGCCGCTCCGCAGCCCGTGAACTGATCCGACCCAATAGCTTTTGATCAACCGTGGGGGAAAACGGCGTAAAAAAAACGGCGCCATCCTGGGGAACCGGATGGCGCCGTTTTTCTTTTGCGAACTATAGAGACCGCAGATTCCGGAATTTGAAAGGCACCCTAGATCCGAGGGATCCTAGGGCCGTTCCTCGCGCCCGTCGGGAAAGCGGGCGAAACGGCCCTGTTCCGCCGGATGGGCGGGGTCGTCGCTCTCCCAGGGCCAGCCCCCGAAATGCGTGCGCTGGTAGTCCTCGAAGGCCTGCATCAACTGCTGGCGGTCGTTCATCACGAAGGGTCCGTAACTCACCACCGGCTCATCCATGGGGCGGCCCTGCAGAATCAGCAGTTCGCCGCCTCCGGCCGAGGCAAGTTCCAGCGCGGCGTCGGGGCGCACCTGCAGCCTCTGTCCGGCGCCGTATTCCTCGCCGTCGACGGTCCAGGCGCCCTTGTAGAGGTAGAGGCAACGGTTCACGCCCTCCGGTCCGGCGGGCAGCTTGAAACTCCCCCCCGCCCGGGCCGTCAGCACCGCGATCAGAATGTCGCTGCCGGCCTGGGAAGCGTAGCTGTCCTTCGGGGGCGCGGCCGCCGCCTTGCCCGCCAAGCCGCCGGCCACCAGCTTCAGTTCGGACTTGTTCCCCGCGATGCGCGGCTGCTGCTTGTCCCACAGCATGCTGAAGGCCGGGGGCGCCATCTTCTTGGCGGCGGGCAGGTTCAGCCAGATCTGGAAAAGGTCCGCCGGGTTGCCCTGGTCGCGCTTGAGCAGGGGGAACATCTCGCTGTGGCTGATGCCGGCGCCCGTGGTGAGCCACTGCGTGTCGCCCTCGCCATAACGGGCGGCGCCGCCAAGGGAGTCGAAATGGTCGACGAGCCCCTGGCGCACGATGGTGATGGTCTCGAAACCGCGGTGTGGGTGCTGGGGGAAGCCCGGCACCACCCTGCCGTGGTACATGTTCCAGCCGTCTTTGAAGGCGAAGTCCTGCCCCAGTTCACGGCCTTCCAGGCTGACGGCAGGGCCCAGGTCGGCCCTGCCCGCCGGGAATTGGTCGTTGTGGTAGGCGCAAAACAGGAAGGGATCCAGGCAGGGCCAGGGAAAATCGAGCTTCTGCGCTTCGATCACAGGGGATGCCACAGCCGTCCTCCATTCAGGTGAGCCGGTCGAAACCGGGCTTCAGCGCCCTAAGATCTCCAGGAGTTCCACTTCAAAAACCAGGACGGAATCCGGTCCGATGTCCTCGCCCGCGCCTCCCGATCCGTAGGCGAGCTCCGAGGGGATGACGAAGCGGAACTTGCTGCCGGCGTTCATCAGCTGCAGCCCCTCCACCCAGCCTTCGATCACCCCGCTGACGGGGAAAACGATCGGCTCCTTGCGGTCATAGCTGCTGTCGAACTTGGTGCCGTCGACCAGCGTTCCGAGATAGTGGACCTTCACCGAATGGCTCCTCTTCGGCGCGGGGCCCGTCCCCTCCCTCAGGACTTCATACTGCAGGCCGCTGGCCGTCACCATGACGCCCGGGATCTCCTTGTTCTTGGCCAGGAAGGCTTCCCCTTCCTGGGCGTTCTCTTTACGCGACTTCCTGCCTGCCATTTGGGTCTCCTCTGTTGGAAAACGATGGTGTCCGAAGCGAACCGGGTGTCCTCAGCGATTATCGGTGTTGGAAATCCCTGAGTCCATGGCCGCGGCGCCGGCCTCAAAGCGTGTCCTTAGGGGGCTTGGGCGGCAAGGCAATGTTCCTTAACCGAATCATAAAAATTGCTGTTCCGCCAGACACCCACTTCGTAGCGTTCTCCCAAAAGACGGAAAATAGGTTCGGCATCCCGAAAGTGGCCGGTGTTGGCGGCGACCTTGGCAATACGGCTGAGCGCCATAGCGCTGGTCCCATATTTCAAGGCGGTCGTTCTGGCAGCACCCAGGAGTTCGTTCCAAAAAGTCTCGCGATCAGGCTCGTATTTGTCCCAGGGCGTCCCGGAAGCGTCGTCTCCGCCGTAGCTGATATCATCGTCGTAGGCCGCAACATAGATCGCCTGCACCGGCGCCTCCTTGATGAAACTCCGGAAAAAGGCCGGCAAACGGTTGCTGCCGCTCCATTTATAGGCGATGCCATTTGTGTACCAATAGGTCAGTTCCCAGGCCTCGGGACATTGTTTATGTCCCCGAAGGTACCAAGTTTCCAATTCCCCCTCCGGTCTCTGCAATCCATAAGCCGCGTGAACACGCAGGCAGTAATACTCGGGATCCTTCAAGGCTTCGGGATTATTTGCAAGTTGATCCAGAATATTCCAAGCTCTCCGGAGGCATTCTCCAAAGGACATCCATCCCTCTTTGCTCACTCCATCTGCCATCGAACTTCCCCGGGCTTGCCATGCGTAGTCCACCAGAACCTGGGCGCGGTACAGCTTCGCCGTGACCGAATCGGGATATTTTGAATCCCACTGATCCGCCTGGATCAATTTCTTGACGTAATAATCCGCGTTCCAGGCATCTGGCGCGCAATCATAGTGGGATAAACTTGAATAAAACCACAGGAGTTTAGAGTCTCCATCATCAAAAACAGTGTGGGACGCCCTAAGCTGAATCGCCTCGCTGTCGAGTTGAGAAAATTGACCCGTCCGCAAAGCATTGTCATGCTCGACTACGAACTGGCGACGCTCTACAAAATCATCCTTTACCAGGGGAGTCTTGGGGCCCAGGACAGCGTGTGCTTGGATGGATCCTTGAGGAAAGGGAACCGGATAAGGATTCCACTCCGCGTTTACTGGCGAACCGAATGCGCCGAAGGTACCGATCCTTAGCAGATCGGATGCAAGGACGTCGGAAACCCAGAGATCTCCATTGGCGGCGAATGCGATACCTTGGGCCTGATATTGCCTCGGACTGAGGGCTCCGTTGATGGTGCCCAAATAATTAAGATCGCTGTCGTAGATAAAAATCTTCAGATGCTGGCCGTCCGAAAGAAATACATTGCCGGACTTATCAATCGCCAATTGCGGCCAATTGGGCGAGGAATCCTCCCATCCCGGCACTTTCGCATCCTTTTCCATGTGCATCCCAGGAAAGGCGCTATATTTGTGGATGAGCCGGTTGCCAGAGTCCGCCACATATAACTCCCCCTGGCTATTCACTGCCATGCCGAACACCTCTTTGAATTGGCCGCGACCGTCCCCGCTCCCCCCCAGGACTTCCTGCAACTTTCCGGTCTGGTCGATCACCTTCACCATGGAATTGCCCGTGTCCGCAACGTAAAGAATTCCGGCATTATCCACCGCCACGTCGCGGGGGCTATAGAAGGCGTAACTTGGTCCGCTATACTCTCCCAGATAGGTCCCCTTGGGATCGAATTTCTGAATACGCTCGTTCCATGTGTCCGCCACATAGACGGTGCCATCAGGACCTACTGCCACTCCCGATGGTTCGTTAAATTCGCCCGGCTTACCCTTCCCAGGCTCAGGACCCAGCGTACCAAAACTGAAGAGGTAAATGCCTTGGTCGTTGAACACGGATATTCTAGAATGACCCAAATCCGCCACATATACGTCACCGTCGGGCGCTACGGCCAAACTCTTGGGACCAGCCAGCAGGGCCGGGCACGCGCCATTTTCTTCGATATCTACCAAAGCCGTCGCGGAAACCGAGAATTCGGCAAACTTCGTGGGCATTCCTTTGGATTCGACGGGATTATAGTTCCTTCCCACTTCTGCAGCCGATCCCGATTGTTCGGTCTTTAACGACCCGACAACTTCCGGTATCGAATGATGAGAAAACCAAAGGCCAGTGCTCCCCCCGGCAAGCAGCACCAGAAGCTTTAACGAGTCGACGATCAAGGGAATTCCGCCATCCCTGGGGCTGGATCCCGGCCCTTCCAGCCCCCCCCGGCCTTTGAACGTCAGGAAACGCGAAAGTGAGCCCGGAAAAGCCATTAGTGCCATGGCTGCTATGAGCAACACACTGGTCTGTGCTGGAATAGGCCAGGTCGTCGGGCCTGTGACCCCCGACCCTAACTGGATTAGCGTCCTCGTCACGTTGTCCACTAGGGAATACGTCCCTAAAAGAGATAGATTAAAAAGTAAGACCCCAATGCATTGAAGGACGACCCGGCCTATCGATTCCAGATTCAAGTCGATGCTGAGCGTCCGTTCGTCGGGATTGAGCAAAACCGATATTCGTTCAGCCCCTAAAAAAACGCAAACAAGCGTCGCCTGGTATAGGGTCCACCAAGACGTCAACAGACTGGTCAGACCAATTTTCCAGCCATAAAAAAAAGCGCCTTCGGATGGATTCGAAGGCGTTTGCATATGGATTAAATAAATGCACCAAAGAGAAACACTAAGCAACACTTGTAAAAATATCATGGAACGCAAAAAAACTGTGGCCACCCGCCGCAGATTAAATTTCAAGTCTCCTCCAGAATTAAATTAATAAATTTTAACATTTTCCATACTTTGAATCATCATTTAACCGCGCTGCCCTCCGACGTGACGCCTTCAAACAAAAAGACGCCCGGAACGATCCGGGCGTCTTTTTGTTTCACGTTTTTCAAAAAATTCTAGGCCTTGGCCGCAAGTCCGGCCTCGACATCCTTGCGGTAGACCTGGACCCAGCCGTTGTGGTCCTTGAACAGACGAACGCACTGGATCATCTTTTCGTCGGTCAGGTAGAAACGGTGGTAACGGTTGGCGGGCACCGTGATGAAGTCCTCGGACTCGACCTCGACCTTCATCCAGCGGTCGTCGAGGCTGCGGATCTCCCAGATCCCCGCGCCGGAGATGATGAAACGCACCTCGTCGCCGGGATGGTAGTGCTCGATGGCGAACTTGCGGCACATCTCACCGAAGGTGGGCATCTCCTCCGACATTTTGACCAGGTCGCGATCCACGTAGCCGTGCTCCTCCATGATCTCCGCCAGGGGCGCCTTGTGCGCGGCCTCGTCGACCGGGAGCTGGGTGTAGAAGATGTCCTGGGCGTTCAATTCGTCGGACGAGATGGCCTCGCCGCTCTCCAGCCAGTACGCTTTCATTGCGTTCCTCCTCCAAAACCGGGGCACCAAGGCGCCCGGGACGGATCGTTGACGGCCTTTACAGGCTTATCCCGAGCTGCCGCATGCGGCAGACGGCTTCGAACAGGTAATCGTAGCATTCGGCCTGGGTCTTGGCCTGTTTCCAGTCCCGGCCCCAGACGTAGACCCCGTGGTTGCGCACCAGCACCGCCCGGCTCCTGGGGTTCTCCTGGATGGCCTGGGCCAGGGAGTCGGCTAGGTCGCACTCCTGGGCCGTGTTCTCGATGATGGGCACTTCCAGGGTGTCGAAGGCCCCGTAGCCCTCGAGGCCCTTCTGCATCTCGAGGTTCTTGACGCGGAAATGGCGGTCGAAGAGCAGGGTGGCGGCGACGGCGTTGAGGGAATGGCTGTGCAGGACGGCCCCGGCGCCCCTGATCTTGTAGGCGTGCATGAACAGGGGCGCGCACTGGGACAGCTTCGCCCCCCCGCCGGGCTCCTCCACGACCCCGCCGTCCTCGTCGAGCACGAAGATGTCGCGGGGCTCAAGGCGCTCTTTTTGCACGCCGCTGGGGGCCATATAGATGCGGCCGCCCTCCTTGATAGAGATACCCCCGCCGGTGCCGGAGGCCCAGCCCAGGTGGTAGAAATTGCGGCACAATTCGCAGACCAGCTCGCGCGTCCCCGTGGAGGCGGATGCGGCGGCGGACTTCGATCCGATTTCAACCGGGCTGGGGGCGGATTCCATGCTGTCATGGTACCCGCCGCGTGTTTGGCGCGTCAAGGGCCAGGCCCTCAATGCCAGTTGTGCGACCCGACTTTTAACATTCGCTCCGGGTCCAAGGGCCGGAGTTTCTTCAGGAGCATGCTCACGGAATCCCGGTCCCTTTGCAGGACGCCCTCGGCGCAGAAAAAGGCGTTGTTCAGGAAGTCGTCGCGGTGGCGCTCGTAGACCTCAGGATGCAGGACCAGGTCGAGCAGGCCGCTCTCATCCTCCAGGGTGGCGAACACCACGTCCTTGGCCGTGCCGGGGCGCTGGCGCACGATGCAAAGGCCCGCCTGCCGCCACCATTGGCCGTGCCGCGCTTGGCGGGCCTCCTGGCAGCGGCCCTGGGGCAGCTTAGGCATGAGGCGCCGCAGGGCCTCCATGGGATGGGCGTCCGGCGACAGGCCGAAGGCCTGATAGGAGCGGGACACGGACTCCCATTCGTCCATGTCCGCGAAAGCGCCCGGCCCCTCCCCTGCGGCCCTCAGGCCGTGGCCGGCGCCCCCGAAAAGGCTGAGCTGGACGCCCTCCCCCGGTGCGGCGGTCAGGGCCCTCAGGGCGAGCAGGCGCCACAAGGCCTCGCGCGGCGGAAGGCCGAAGCATTCAAAGGCGCCGCCCAGGGCCAGGGCGCTCAGCTGGCCCGGCTTCAATCCGCAGCGCAGGACGAAGTCGTCCAGATCCGCGTAAGGCTCGCGCCCCCCCTCCTTGATCAGGCGCAGGGCGGCCGCCTCGCTCAATCCTCCGAGCACGCGCCAACCCAGGCGCAAGACGCCGTCCTCCAGTGCGCAATCCCATCGGGAACGCAGGGGATGCAAGGGCAGGACCCCATGGCCGTGGCGTTTCAGGTCGTCGACCAGGCTGTGGTTGGCGTAGAAACCGAGCGGCTGGGAGTTGATCAGGGCGCAGGTGAAGGCCGCGGGATGCCTGCACTTCAGGTAGCAGGAGGCGTAGGTCAGCAGGGCGAAGGAGGCGGCATGGGATTCCGGGAAGCCGTATTCGGCGAAGCCCCGGATCTCCTTGAGCAGGTTCCCGCAGAAGGCCTCGGACAGCCCGCTGCGCCTGAGCCCCTCCATCAGGCGCTCGGCCACCTGGGGCAGGCGCCCGTCCGAACGCCAAGCCCCGATCGCGCGGCGCAGCTCGTCGGCCTGGCCCGGGGAAAAACCCGCCAAATCCACGGCTAGGCGCATGACCTGCTCCTGGAACAGGGGCACGCCCAGGGTCTTCTCCAAGATCGCCTTCAGCTTGGGGTGCTCGTAGTCCACCGGCTCCTCGCCTTTGCGCCGGCGCAGGTAGGGGTGCACCATCTGGCCCACGATGGGGCCGGGCCGCACGATGGCCACCTCGATCACCAGGTCGTAGAAGCAGGCCGGTTTGAGCCGGCCCAGCATGTTCATCTGGGCCCGGCTCTCGATCTGGAAGACGCCCACGGTGTCCGCCTGCTGGATCATGGCGTAGGTGGCGGGATCCTCCGGGGGCAGGTCGGCCAGGTCCCCGTAGCCGGTCAGGTCCATGCAGCGCCTCAGGGCCGAAAGCATGCCCAAGGCCAGGACATCGACCTTCATCATGCCCACGTAGTCGAGGTCGTACTTGTCCCACTGGATGACGGTGCGGCCCTCCATGCGCGCGGGCTCCACCGGAACCTGGTCGATGAGGGGCTCCTGGGAAAGCACGAAGCCGCCGGAATGGATGGAAAGATGGCGCGGAAAGTCCGCGGCCTCCTCCGCCAGGCCGCGCAGCGCCTCCGGGAAGGCCCCCATATCGGCGTCGCGCAGGGTGCGGCCGACCCTCTGGGCCCCGCCCAGGGCCTTGCTCAGGTCCGCCACCGCGGAACGGGTCCGGTACTTGATCACCGCCGACACCATGGCCGCCCGGTCCCGGCCATAGCGCTCATACAGGTGCTGCAGGACCTCCCCCCTGCGTTCGTGCTCGAAATCCACGTCGATGTCGGGCGGTTCGGCCCGTTCCTCCGACAGGAATCGCTCAAAGAGGAGGTTGATGCGGGTCGGATCCACCGCCGTGATCCCCAAGCAGAAGCAGGTGACGGAATTGGCGGCGGAGCCGCGGCCCTGGCACAGGATGCGCCGGGAGCGCGCGAAGGAGACCAACTCCTCGATGGTGAGGAAGTAATCGGCGAAGCCGAGGCGGCCGATCAATTCCAGCTCGCGCCCGAGCTGGGACGACACAAGGGAGGACAGGCCCCCGGGAAAACGGCGGGCCGCGCCGCCCCAGGCCAGAGCCTCGAGGTAGCTCTGCGAGCTGTGCCCCGGCGGGATCCACTCGGCCGGATAGCGGTAACGGAGTTCGGCCAAGTTGAAGGTGCAGGATGCGGCGGCTTCGAGCCCGTTACGGATCAGCTCGGGGCAGTCCTGGAAAAGGCGGGCCATATCCCCGGGGGGCTTGAGATGGCGCTCGGCGTTGGAAAAAAGGCGCCAGCCCGCCTCGCTCAAAGGCACGCCTTCGCGCACGCAGGTGAGCGCGTCCTGCAGCCGGCTGCGCCCGGCCTCGTGGTAATGGACATCGCCCGCGGCCACCGCGCGCAGGCCGTAGGTCCCGGCAACACGGCGCAGGGCCTCGGTCCGGGCTGACCGCCCTCCGTCCAGATGGCGGACCAGGGGCAGCCACAGGCCCGTCTTGAAGAGGGCTTGGAGGCTGGGGTAGAAAGGCGCCCGCGGCGTGCCGAAATCCTCCAGGGGGACACCGAGCCCTTCGCCGCGTGGCAGGCACAGCAGCCCGTTGCGGCCGGCGTGGTCCTGGACCATGCCCAAAAAAACCTCCCAACTAAGCCCCGCCTCGCCCTTGGGCTTGTCCGCGTGGCTGGCCGTCAGAAGCCGGCAAAGCAGGGACCATCCGGGCTTGTCCCTCGCCAACAGCACCAGGCCCGCCCTCCGGACGCCTCCGGCTTCGGGATCCTCCCGCTCCAGGCTCAGTTCCGCCCCGTGGATGAGGGCGCAGGCCTTGCGGCCCTGTCCCGCCGCCTCGGCGTCCAGGGACTTCCCTTTCCAATAGGCCTTAGGGATTCCGTACACGCCGTCGAGATCCGAAAGCGCGAGGGCATGGTAGCCCAAAGCGTCGGCGCGCCCCAGGAGCTCCTCGGGGTGCGAAGCCCCCCTCAAAAAGGAGAAATTGGATCGGCACAAAAGTTCAGCGTAAGCGGCGCTCTCCATGGCCTCAGTCAAAAAAACCCTGCAGCCAGAAGCGGCCTTCAGGGGCTTGGGGCCGGGAAAAGACCCACAGATCCGGTCCCTCATCCGTGGCCACCCTCCAGTAATCTCGGGAGAAATGGCGCTGCCACCACTCCCCGTCCAGGCGTTCAGGTCCGTCCCAGGAGACGGCCCTCCACCGCCGCCCGTCGGCCAGGGGCCCCAACGCCTGTCCGCTTCGCGCCAGCACAAGGGGCTCAGGCAGCAGCCGCGAAGGCCTCGGCCCCAGGGACGGCGGCGCGCCCTCTTCCTGCGGCGGACGCGCTGATCCGGGTTCGCGCAGGCAACGCTTCCAGGCGCGCTCAGGCAGATAGCTGCGGACCAAATCCGCCAAAAACACCTGGTCTGGCCCCAGCCTTTGGGCCAACCTGTCCACCAGGGTGTTCCAAGCCTCCACTTCCTCTTCGTGCCGCTCGAAAAAACGGCGCTGGGCGGCCAGGGCCGGGGCGGTCTCGGTCACTCGCAGGCGCAAGGCCACCACGGGCCCGGCCAAACCATGGCCGCGCAAAGAGGCTTCCAGGGCCTCAAACAGCACCTTCAAGAGCTCCAGAGGGGCGCCCAGAGGCAGGGACAGGCGCAGTTCCAGGCGCCGGACCTGAAGGTCCGCGCGGCTGCGGGACTCTTCCTTGAGTTCCAGCACCAGGGCCGCCGCCCGCAAGTCCCTGCCGCGCAGACGCGAGCAAAGGAGTCCCAGCCCGCGCTTCATGTGAAAACGCAGCACATCCAGGGAGACGCATCCGTCCTGCGTCGCCGGATCGCGCAGATCCAGGGACTCCTCAAGCTTGGGCGCGGGCCTGAATCGGGGCCAGGCCATGCCGAAATCCCCCCTCAGCCGCCCGGCCAGCAGGGCGGCGTTGGGACCGAATCGGCTGCCCAGGCTTTGCGCCGGCAGGGCAAGGAAGCCTTCCAAGTCCGAAAGCCCCAGAGACCTCAAAACCGCGCAGAGTTCAGCCAGCTTGGCTTCCACTTCCCTGTCCCCGCCGAAGGGGGATGCGTAAGCCGTCAGGGCCTCCAGGGGAAGGGCCTCCAGGGGCCCCTGCCCGCGTCCCCAGCGCGCGAGCGCGAGGGCTTCCGCCGCGTCCCGCCCCAGGCCCATCCACGGCGGCGCGCCTGGGGCGAAGCGCCGTCCCAGCGCGCCCAAACGCTCGGCGAAACCCCGTGCGCTGCCCAGCCAGCGGTTGCGCCCCAGTTCAACGAACAGGCTCTCGCCGGGACGCACAGCCACCTGGCTGGAAAAGCGCAAGGAAGCCTCGGCCAGGGCCAGCAAGCGGTCCTGGGGAAGCCCGTAAGGGAAATCCAGGCAGGCGACGCAGGGATACTGCATGGCTTCCTCATGCGCTGGCACGAAGGCCCTCCGCAGGGTAGGGCTCGCGTTGCCGCCTAAGGGAAAAGCAGCCGTCCGGATCCACGGCCAGCCACAGCCGCACGGGCCAGGCCTCTCCCTCGAGATCGCAGGCCAGGATCACGGCGCAATGGGCATGTTCGCTGGCGAGCTGCAGTTGCCTCAGGGAGACCCCTTCCCCGCGCAGGGACGAGGCGACCAGCACCAGCTTGAACAGCTGGCTGCGCACGACTTGCGTCAGGGCCCAGAAAAAATCCCTCCTGGCCTCGACGAACAGCAGGCGTTCCAGGTCCACCCCCCTTTTCTCAAAGGCCGGGGGATAGGCCGTGAGGCGCTCCTCCACCCAGGCCGCCCGCAAGTGCGGGTGTTCAGCCAGGAGCGCGAGCAGGGCATCCGTACGGCGTGGACCTGAAACATGGATCAGCGCGCCCAAGGGCAGGCCGGGCGCGAACCTGGAACAGCTCAGCCGCCCCAGGGGAGCCGGAACAGCCAAAGCTTCCTTCAAATCCGGTGAAGCCCTGAGACGCCTCAGGGTTTCCTTGGAATCGTACTTTGTACTAATCAGTGGAGACTGGGTCATGGACAGTGTGCGAATGTATGGGAATAGGTGTTTAACACTAACCATACATTTGTATGGTTAGTGTTAAAAGTCAAGCAGGAAGACTTTCCTAAGGCTCAAAAAGTTAGCGATTGTTTCAGGATTGCCGATCCAATATAGTCGGGCTCGAAAATGTACTATTGGAAATATCTTGGTTCCGTCAAACGCGTCAAAAATCTCTTGGTTAAACGAGTTCGGACTTCCGATCTTCGGGGTGCATTCCGATGACGCCTATCTCCAACCAAAAAAACCACCTGCTAAAGACCTTCTGCGCGGCCGCTCTAACCCTGTGCACGGCCCTTTTGCCCCTTGAAAAGGCCCATGCGGATCCATCATCGAGCCTCGTCGTCGTCACCATGGGCATCAGGGACGAAGCCAATGACTCCTGGGTCGGGATCTCGTCCACCCTCGCGCCGACCAAGGAGCGCTGGGTGGTCCAGCAGGAGGGTGTGAAGACCTCCAGCGACCTGACCCATGTCCCCCACAACCATGTCATCACCCTCCGTTCGGACGCTTCCCCGGAAAGCATCAAGAGGACCCTCTCCAAAATCGAGAATTCACGCAACGCCACGGTCCTGGTCGACATGGATCTCAACACCGTGAATGTCCGGCCGAAACAGGACAGCTGGACGAAACCGACGGTGTGGGCCGCCAACGTCACTCGGGCCCTGGCGGAAGGGCACCTTGCCCAGTACCCCGATTCCCACAACACCTGGATCGGGCATAGCGCGGGCACGGAGCCGATGGCGATGCTTCCGACGGACGCCCCCGGAACGGACCGGCCTCTCTTCAATAATATCTACGCGATGTCTCCCCGCAGGCTTTCGCTGAAGTATCCCCGCCAGACGGTGATGGTGGTCGCAGACGGCGATTTTCTCGAGAGCCCCAACGGCAATGTCCCCATCGGAAGCGTCCTGGGAACTGCCAACGAGGCCTACGCCAAGGAACAAGCCCGGCTGGGCTACCGGGTTCTGCGTATCGCTCCCGGCGCGAACCAATCGAATCTATTCTCCACCAGCGCCAGGGCCGCCATCACTGCGGCCAGTTGTAGCACCTTGATGGGGCTTTACGGGGATCTCTCGGACCGAATGGCCGCCCACAGCGCTACCCACGACGTTAACTATCCGGACGCGCACTTCAGCTACTACTCGCCGGTGACCGCGAAAGAGTCCGACGTAAAAGCCACTTCCCTTGGAGCCGCGCTGGAGACGGTGCCCGACAAAGTGGACTGGGACGGCAGCATCCCCCCGGAGGCCCAAGGCGGAGTGACGGACAACGAACTGCCCGCGGTACCGACGGAAATGCCTACCGGAGTGCCCACCGAAGCGATCGCCACCGGAGAGCCCAGCCCTGAGGTCAGCGAGGAGCCCAGCCCCGAGGTCAGCGAGGAGCCTGCCGAAATACCCACGGACGTGGACACTGATGTGCCCACGGAAGGGCCTACGGACGACGTTACTGAAGAACCCACGGATGTGCCTACCGACGTAGACACCGATGTGCCCACGGATGTCCCTACGGATGTCCCCAGCGACGAAGTCCAACCCACCGACGTCCCCACCGATGTCCCCAGTGACGAAGTCCAACCCACCGACGTCCCCACCGATGTCCCCAGTGACGAACTTGAACCCACGGACGTCCCTACAGACGTTCCCAGCGACGAAGTTCAGCCCACCGACGTCCCTACGGATGTCCCCAGCGACGTCCAGCCCGCTGACGTCCCTACGGATGTCCCCAGCGACGTCCAGCCCAGCGATGTCCCTACTGACGTGACTCAGGACCAACAACAAGATCAACCGCAGCAAGACCAACAGCAGCAAGACCAACAGCAGGACCAACAACAGGAACAGCAACAGCAGGACCAACAACAACAGGAGCAGGAACAACAGGAGCAGCAACAGCAGGAACAGGAACAACAGGAGCAGCAACAGCAGGAACAGGAACAACAGGAACAGCAACAGCAGGAGCAGGAACAACAGGAACAGCAACAGCAGGAGCAGGAACAACAACAGGATCAGTAGGTACTATTCGCGCCCATCAAAAAAAAACGGCGCCATCCCGAAAAAGGATGGCGCCGTTTTTTGATTACAGAACCCCAAACCCAGACTAAATCACTGGCCTGTCCCAGATGTCTTGGGTGTGACCTCTCCGGTCGCAGGATCGTAGTCCACATTCCCCGGCACGACGTCGATCAGGCCGTCGGTCTTGAGTTCGTCCAGGCTCGCGGGCCAGCGCTCTTTATCTTCATGAAACTGCGCAATGACCATTTTAAGCTGGGCCTGGCTGGCCAAGGCCATCGCATCAGTGGCCTGGTTCTCCATAACCTTGGCCTGGACCACGGAAACCCCATGCTGGGTCTCGCTGGTCTGCTTCATCAGCATAAAAGCGATGATGCCCAGCGTCAGGAGCAACGAAACAAAACCCAAGGCTCTCATGCCGCCCTCCCTGCAAAGCCCCCGCTTAAACCAGAAGAGCCCCGCGCGGCGGCGTACCCCCCGATTATAGCAGATCCAGTCCCACCCGCAGCAGCTCCGCGACGCTCCAGGCCTGGGCGGGGCATCCGCGCGGCGCATGAGGGGCTTCGGCGTCGAAGATCTCCGAGACCGTGCCCAGTCCGGCTTCCTCCAGGTGGGGCTCAAAACCGCGCAGAAGCGCCCGGGCTTGCTCCTTCCCAGCCTCGCCCCTGACCCGGACCATGGCTTCGATCATGGGGCCCAGGAGCCAGGCCCACACCGTCCCCTGGTGGTAGGCACCGTCGCGCTCGGAGACCCCGCCTTGGTAGCGCGGAACATAGCGCGTATCGCGGGGACTGAGGCTGCGCAGGCCACGGGGCGTGAGCAATTGGGCTTCCACCGTTTCAAGCAGGAGACGGCTTTTGTCCGCGTCAAGAAGCGGGAAGGGCAGGCTCAGGCAAAAGATCTGGTTGGGCCGCACCGAAGGGTCCGGGCCTTCGGCGCCGATCGCGTCATAACAGCATCCCTCCTCGGCGTTCCAGAACACCTGTTCAAAGGCCGCGCGTACCCGATCCGCCTGGGCGGACAAATCCTTGACCAGGTCCTCCCGACCTGCGGCCCGTGAAAATTCCTGGGCGATGCGCAGCGCGTTGTACCACAGCGCGTTCACCTCCACAGGCTTCCCGCGCCTGGGGGTCACCACCCTGTCCCCCACTTTGGCGTCCATCCAAGTCAATTGCGTCCCGTCGGAGCCCGCTTCCAGGAGGCCGTCCTCGGCCACACGGATGCCGAAACGGGGGCCGCGGCGGTGCCAGTCCAGGACATCCAGCAGCGCGGGCAGGCAGTTGCCCAGGACGAATTCCGAATCTCCCGTGTTCTTCTGGTAGTCGTAGGCAGCCACGAACAGCCACAGGGTCGCGTCCACGCTGTTGTATTCCGGCGCCGACCCGGCCTCAGGAAAGCGGTTCGGCAGCATGCCCCGGTCCAGGACCTTCAAAAAAGAGGCGAGGATTCCGCGGGCCTCCTTGGGCCGGCCCGTGGCCAGGCAGAGGCCGCGCAGGGAGATCATGGTGTCGCGCCCCCAGTCCTCGAACCAGGGATAGCCCGCGATGACCGTCTCCTGGTCCGCGCCGCGCCGCGCCAGGAACTGGTCCGCAGCCAGGGCCAGGCGGCGCAACATCTCCGCGCGCCCGGCCAAAGGCGCCTGCAAAAGGGTCCTGCGGTCCTTTTCCGCCCGCCACAGGACCCCGGCGTCCCGGCCCGAAGGATCCTGAGTGGAAACCATGACCAGGACCGGCTTGCCGACCTCGAGCCCCAGCTCGAAGCTCCCGTAGCTGAACAGGTCTTCCTCAAAGTCCAGACCGCGCTCCAATTCGCGCTGGTATTGGAAGCGGTGGCACCACTGGGGGTCGGATGCGAAGCCGGCCCCGGGCACCCGGATGAAAATTTCGGGGCAGCCCTCGTAGGGGCTCAGGCGCAGCAGGCCGTCGGCGAAGGCGTGGTCCCAACGCAGGGCGGAATTGGCCTTGGCCAGGGAGTGTATGCCCCGGGGCGCCAAAAGGGGCTTGAGCTGAAGCCTGAGGTCGGCGGGGCCGGCCAATAGTTCGTAGCAAATGAGGGTGCTGTTCTCGTTGTGCACCGCGGCGACGGTCTTGCGCAGGCGCGCCCCGGGCACCTCGAATTCCATCACCGGAAAGATGCCGCGTTCGTAACTCGCCAGGGCGGCCCCCCCGTCCGCGGTCACATGGCCGGGAAAGCGGTTGCAGGACAGTTCATGGCGTCCGCCCCCGAAGCACAGGCTCTCCTCGAGCTTGGACAGAAGCACCCGGCGGTCCAGCGGGGGATGCATGGCCGCCACCAGCACGCCGTGGTAGCGGCGGCTATTGGCCCCGCTGAGGGTAGAACTCGCGTAACCCCCAAGGCCGTTGGCCTCCAGCCATTCGCGGCCTTCCTGTTCCTCAAAGCTCCACCGGCTCAACCTCCGGCCTCAAAGCCCGGATACAGGGTCATGCCCCCGTCGACGAAAAGGGTCGCGCCGTTGATGTAATCGGAATAGTCCGAAACCATCCAGACCGCGGCGCGGCCAATCTCCTCCGGCTCCCCGATGCGCTTGTAGGGGATCAGCTTCATCAGGCTGTTGTAGGCCTCGGGGGTGGTCCAGGCCTGCGTATTGATGGGGGTGCGGATGGCCCCGGGGGCGATGGAATTGACCCTGATGCGCTCCTGCGCCACCTCCTGGCTCAGCGACTTCATCATCATCATGACGCCGCCCTTGGAGGCCGCGTAGTTGACGTGGCCGCCCCAAGGGATAACCTCGTGCACCGAAGACATGCACAGGATTTTCCCCGCGGCGCAGGAGATCTCCGGATTCACCCCCTGTTTTTTGAACAGGCGCACGGCCTCGCGGGCGCAGAGGAACTGCCCCGTCAGGTTGACGTCGATGACCTTCTGCCACTGCGCCAGCGTCATGTCGGCGAAGGGGGAATCCACCTGCAGCCCGGCGTTGTTGACCATGATGTCCAGGCGCCCGAACTCGGCCACGGCCTTCTGGAACACGGCGTGCACCTCGTCCTCCTTGGACACGTCCGCCTGCAGGATCACGGCCTTGCCGCCCGCGGCGCGCACTGCCTGCGCCACCTCCTCGGCCTGCTCCGGATGCACCACATAGTTGATGGCCACGTTGGCCCCGGCCTCTCCCAGGGCGATGGCCACGGCCTTGCCGATGCCCGATCCGGCGCCGGTCACCAGCGCGCTCTGCCCCTCCAAACTGCGCTGGGGCGGGATGTTCGGGAGGTGGGGCTTCAGCAGGCCTTGTTCGTCATAATAATTTTCCATGTTTCCTCCTTCGTCAGGATGCGTCGTCCAAAAGCAGGGCCACCAAGCCGGTCCATCCGGTCTGGTGGGAGGCTCCCACGCCGCGGCCGGTGTCGCCGTCGAAATACTCGAAGAACAGAAGGTTGTCCTTGAAGTCCGGGTCGTCGCGCAGGAGCGGGTACTGGCCGAAGACCGGACGTCTGCCCTGGGCGTCGTTCAAAAAGATGGAACAGACCCTCCGCCTGATCTCGTTGGAGACTTCCTGGAGGGTCATCTTGCGCCCAGAGCCCACAGGGCACTCCACCTTGAAATCATCGCCGTAGTAGCCGTGGAAATGGTTGAGGGCGTCCACCAGCAGGAAATTCACGGGCATCCAGACCGGCCCGCGCCAATTGGAATTGCCGCCGAAGGTGCCGCTGCGGGATTCGGCGGGCTCGTAGCCCACGCCAAAGGTCCGGCCGTCGAGCTTCAATTCGTAGGGATGGGCCTCATGGAACTTGGACAGGGACCGCACGCCCCCCGGGGAAAGGAAGTGGGCTTCGTCGAGCATGCGGGTGAGCAGGCAGGTCATGCGGTATCCGCGCAGCAGCGACAGCAGGCTCAGATCCCCCTGGCCCGGCTCCTTCCAGCGCGACACCAAGGCCGCGAGATCGGGGCGGTTGGTGAGGAACCACTCCATGTGGCGCTTGAACTCCGGAAGCTTATTCACCAGCGCCGGCTCCAGGGTGGACACCGCGAAGAGGGGCACCAAACCCACCAGGGAGAAAATCTTCAGGGGCACGCAGCTGCCGTCCTCGCCGTGCAGGACGTCGAAATAGAAGCCCTCTTTTTCGTCCCACAGTCCGCCTTCCCCGCCGCCCATCTTGGTCATGGCCTGGGCGATGTAGAGGAAGTGCTCGAAAAACTTGGTGGCCATGTCCTCGTAGGCCGGCTTGGTTTGCGCGAGCTCCAAAGCCATGCGCAGCATGTCCAGGCAGTACATGGCCATCCAACTCGTGCCGTCGGCCTGTTCCAGGGTGCCGCCTCCGGGTAGTGGCGCGCTGCGGTCGAAGATCCCGATGTTGTCCAGACCCAGAAAGCCGCCCTCAAAGATGTTGTTGCCTTCCGCGTCCTTGCGGTTGACCCACCATGTGAAGTTCAGGCACAGCTTCTGGAAGATGCGTTCCAGGAAATCCAGGTCCGGCTTGCCCGTGGCCTGGGCGTCCCGGCGGTAGACCTGCCAGGCGGCCATGGCGTGCACCGGCGGGTTCACGTCCCCGAAGGCCCATTCGTAGGCCGGAAGCTGGCCGTTGGGGTGCATGTACCATTCTTTGGTGAGCAGCAAAAGCTGCTTCTTGGCGAAATCCGGATCCACCCGGCCCAGGGGTATGCATTGGAAGGCCAGGTCCCAGGCCGCGAACCAGGGATATTCCCATTTGTCCGGCATGGAGATGACGTCGGCGCAGTGCAGGTGCTGCCAGAGATGGTTGCGCCCGTCATCGCGGCCCGCGGGCGGGGCCGGCTGGCCGGGGTCGCCGGCGATCCAGCGCCTGACGTCGTAGCCGTAGTACTGCTTGCTCCACAGCATGCCGGCGAAAGCCTGGCGCTGGACCCGCCGCCTGTCCGGGTCGGGCATCTTGGCCTGCAGATCGCCGTAAAAAGCGTCCGCTTCGGCGCTGCGGTCCCCGAATACCTGGTCAAAATCCTCCAGACCGCGGGCCGCCTGGCCGAGCGTCAGGCGTAGGCGGACCTCCGCGGATGCGCCCGGCTCGATGTCGAAGCGGTAACGCAGGCCGGCCTTGGTCCCACGCGGGGAGGCTCCCAACGCCGCGCGGTCGCCATCAACGACATAACGGTGGAAGGCGTCCTTGAAGATCCCCTTGCCTTCCATGCCCCACACAGCGGGATTGCTCTCGTTTTCACAGAATAGCAGTTCGGGAGTGCCGCTATAGGCCAAGCCGCAGACGCCCAGATCCGGATATTCGCCGTAAAGGGCGCTTCCTTCCCCCGGCACGATGTGGGGCTTGGGCGAGCCCGGCTCCCAGGTCCAGGTATTGCGGAACCACAGTTGCGGAATGACCTCCAAAGGGGCCTTCGACCCGCCGCGGTTGTGCGCCGTGATCCGGCAAAGGATATCCTCCGGGCCTGCCTTCGCGTACTCGATGAAGACGTCGAAGTAGCGGTTCCCTTCGAAAACGCCCGCGTCCACCAGCTCATATTCCGGGTCGGTCCGGGTGCGCCCACGGTTGGCTTCCAGCAGCTGCTTGTAGGGGAAGGCGCGCTGGGGGTACTTGTACAGCATCTTCATGTAGGCGTGCGTCGGCGTGCTGTCCAAATAATAGTACAGCTCCTTGACGTCCTCGCCGTGGTTGCCCTCGTTGCCCGTCAGCCCGAAAAGCCGTTCCTTCAGGATCGGATCCTGGCCGTTCCACAGGGCCGGGGCCAGGCAGAGGCGCTGCTTGGCGTCGCTGATGCCCCCCAGGCCGTCCTCGCCCCAGCGGTAGGCGCGGGCGCGGGCCATGTCGTGGCTGAAATGCTCCCAGGCGGTGCCCCCGGCGCTGTAGTCCTCCCGCACCGTGCCCCATTGGCGGTCGCTCAAATAGGGGCCCCATTCCCGCCAGGCGGCGCTCCCTTGGCGGGCCTCCTCCAGCCGTTTCTGTTCCTCGTTCATGCGCTTCCTTTCGCGGAGCCCCTTAAGGCTTCCGCTTCAGCCCAGGCGTTCCAAAAGATGCGCGCCCAAGCGCAGGGCGTTGGCCATGATGGTCAGCGCGGGATTGACAGCCGTGCTGCTCACGAAAAAGCCGCTGTCGGCGATGTACAGGTTGTCGAGGTCGTGGGCCTTGCACCAGGGGTCCACCACCGAAGTCGCCGGATCCGCGCCCATGCGCAGGGTGCCGCTCTGGTGCGCGGTGCCGGCGATGCCGATCTTCTTGCCTAGGTAGACGCTGTTGGGTATCAGGTGCTCCCCGCAGCCGATGGCCTCCAGCATGCCCTTGAGCTTCTGCATGAGGCGGTGGTGCGCCTCCAGGTTGTTCTCCGTGTAGGCCAGGCGTATGCCGCCCTGCGCGTCCAGGCTCACGCGGTTTTCCGGATCGGGCAGGTCCTCCGAAGTCATCCAGAAATCCACGGCGTGTTTGGCCATCATGTCCAGGGCCATGCCCGGGGCGAAGCCGGGGGCGTCCTCCTTCAGCATCTCCGCGTCGGATTTCCCCAGCATCTGGATGTGCCCCATGGGGAATTTCCACGCGCCGTCCCCGAAATAGAAATCGTTGACGCCGAGGGTCTTCTGGAAAACGGTCGGGTTGGGCTCCCGCGAGAGGGCCAGCATCGCGGAATTGTTGTGGCACATGTAGTTGCGGCCCACCTGGTCCGAGCTGTTCGCCAGGCCCCTGGGGTGGCGGTCGCCGGCCGAACGCAGCAGCAGGGCCGCGGAATTGACCGCGCCGGCGGCCAGCACCACGATGCCCGCCCTGAAAACCTGGGGCTCGCCGTTGACCATGGCGTGGACCGCGCGCACTTCCCTGCCGCCGGCGTCCGTCTCCAGGCTGAGGACCTTGGCCTGGGTCAGCAGCTCCACGTTGGGGAATTCCAGGGCGGGACGCACGGCCATGACTTCGGCGTCGCTCTTGGCGTGGACCAGGCAGGGGAACCCGTCGCAGGTGTTGCAGCGGATGCAGGCGCTGTTGGCCGGATCGGCCTCGTTCAGGCGCACGCCCACGGGCAGGTGGAAGGGCCGGTGCCCCAGGGCCTTGAGGTCGTCGAAAAGGCGCTGCACCCGCGGTTCGTGGGAAATGGGCGGATGGGCGTAGGGGCGGCTGGAATAGGGTTCGGTGGGGTCCATGCCGAAGAGCCCGTGCACCTCGTAGAGGGTCTCGGCCTCCCCGTACCAGGGCTCCAGGTCCTCGTAGCTGATGGGCCAGGCGGGGGACAGGCCGCCGGCGTGCCTCAGGGCGCCGAAATCCTCCTTGCGGAAGCGCAGCAGGGCCGCGCCGAAGACTTTGGTGTTGCCGCCCACGTAGTAGTGGATCCCCGGATGGAAGCTTTGGCCGTTCTTGTCGGTCCAGGCCTCGGGGGCCTTGTATTTGTTGCGTGTGAACACGGCCGCTGTGCTCCAGTTGTCCTTTTCGCGGGGCAGGAAGCCGCCGCGCTCCAGGATCAGGACGCGCTTGCCGGAAGGCGCCAATTTGCGCGCCAGGGTCCCGCCGCCCGCGCCGCTGCCGATGATGATGACGTCATAGTCCCGTGCCATGGTGCTCCCAGGTGAGAAAACGGCGGGCCAATTCGGTCGCCAGCGACATCCCCAGAATCGGCGCCGTGAGGTAGATCCACCAACCCCTGAAGTCGCCGGCGGGCAAGGCGGAGGCCAGGGTGCGGGCCGGGTTGAGGCTGGTCCCGGACAGGGGCGAGAACAGGGCCACCTCCGCCGTCAGGATGGCGGCGGCGATCAGGCCCGTATAGGGGCGGCTGCGGGCGGAACCGAGGCTCAGGAGGATCGCGGACATCAGCACGAAGGTCTCGCCAAATTCCGCGGCGAAGGCCACTCCAGGCCCGGAAGGGCCGGGTTGGGTCACGATGAAATGGACCTGGGGCAGGGCCAGCGAGGGCCCCAGGAGCAGCCAGGCGAAGTAGACGCCCAAAGTGCCGCCGATGCATTGGAACACGACGTAGGCGACCGCGTCCCGGTTCCCTATCTTCTTGAGACGCCAAAAACAAAAGGTCACGGCCGGGTTGTAGTGGGCCCCCGAGTTGCGGCCCATGGGCGAATAGATGAGGCAACAGGCCGTGAGGCCCATGAGCAGGCCCATGATGATACGGCGGGAAAAAGGGTCGGACAGGGCTTGGTGCAGGGCCGAGGCGGGGGCTTCCAGGGCGGCCGCGCCCAGGCAGGCCGCCAGCATGAAGATGCCCAGGCCCGCGGCTTCCTGAAAAAATGAAAGTTTGATCTTGAAGGACTCTTGGGGCACGAGCCACCCCTGCCGGATGCCGCTCCTTGGCGGCGATAGTCGGACCAAAACAGGATGATACCACGGGCGGCGCGTGCGGCATTCCACAATGCGCGCCGGTCCGCGAAACGTTCCGGAATCGTAACTTTGTGGCGCCTAAGCGTCCTAAGCTTTCTCCAGTTCGGCGACGAAAGCTTCGACGTCCAGGACTTCGGCCTGCCTCGGAAAAACCTTGTCCATCAGGCAGGCGTGCACCTGGAGGTCCGGATCCGCGCAGGCGTCCCTCAGAACCGCCAGACGGAAATCCATGTCCGCGGCCTGCCTCAGGGTGGACAGCACCACGCCGCTGGTGGAGATGCCGGCCAGCACCAGCGTATCGATGCCCTGGGCCCTCAGCAGCATCTCCAGGTCCGACCCGGCAAAGGCGCTCACGCGGCGCTTGGTGGCGGTGAAGTCGCCCGACTCGGGTGCGATGGAGGGATGGACCTCCGTGCCCGGGCCGCCGGGGGCGAAGCGCCCGCTTCCGCGCAGGGCCTGGAAACTCTTGTTGCCCGGCCCGATTTCGGGAAAGCCTGGCCTGAAGCCGATGACCACATAGATGACCTTCAGGCCCGCCTTGCGCGCGGCGGCCAGCGCCCGGGCCGCCTTGGGGAGGAGTTCGGGGCTCGAGCCGGCGACCATGTCGACGATCGCGCTCTGGTAATCCATGACCAGCAGGGCGGATTTCCCCCTGTCGAGGGCGACGCTCATGAAAGCTCCTTGGTTTTTTTGGCCTTGGGCGCCAGGGAATCCGAGATCTTGTCCAGGGTCAGGACCAATGCGCGGCGCTCCTGGGGATCCAGGCGCCTCGCCAGCGTCTCGGCGATGCCTTCGAAGACTGCCGCGATCTTCCCGGCCAGGCGCCGCCCCTCCGGGGTCAGGGCCAACATCCAGCGCCTGCGGTCCGTGGGGTGGGCCTTCTGGACGATGAGCCCGCGGCGGATGAGGGTGTCCAGGATGCGCCCTGTGGCGGCCGGGTCCGTGATGGTGTGGCGGGCCAGGTCCGCGCGGGAACAGAGGCGATGGGAGGACAGGAAACGCAGCGCGGAGGCCTGCTTGGACCCCAGCCCCAGGGGTTTGAGCTGCTTGACCGCCAGCAGGTTCACGGCGCGCCGGACCCGGCCAATGCTCTGGAGTATCTCGATCATGGCTCACTCAATAGTGGATACATCCATTATATCCGCGCTTCCGGGGGGGTCAAACTCCATTCCAGCAGGCCGACATAGCCGTCCTTCAGCGCGAAGACCAGGGTCCGGTCGTTGCGATGGACCAAGGAGGCGGGGACGAAGGCGTGCGACTCCCTCCAGGCCACCGCGCGGCGCACGTACAGCACGGCGCCGGGCGCCTGGATGGTGCATTCCAGGAGGCCGTAAGCGCGCAAGTGGCGCCTGGCCTCCTCCACGCCGCCTTTGAGGTCCAGGAAACGCTCCGCGGGGCTGGCGCGGTTCCAATAACTGGCTTTCGCCGGGTCCTGGGGCACGGAGCGCTCCCACAGGGCCGGAAGGTCCTTGGCCACCCGGGCAGCCAGGCCGCGCAGCCCCAATTGGCAGCGCAGATCCAGGCTTTCGTGGCTTTCCTCGGCGTCCATCGGAAAGCCGTATTGGGCCAATAAGTCGCCCTCGTCGAAGCCGGGGGAGAGCTTGTGGCAGCTCACGCCCCAGGCCCTGCGCCCCTCCTGGATGGCGCGCACGAGGGGCCAGGGGCCGCGCCCCTCGGGCAGCGGAGAGGGGTGGAAATTGACGGCGTAACGCAGGTGCGGGCGCCAGTCGCCGATGCGCCATCGGTAGTTCGCGACCACCAGCGCCTCGCAACCGCGGCCGGCCAGGTCCGCCAGGTCGGCGTCCATGAGGCGCGAGGACTGCACCGGAATGCGCAGCTTCTCCGCCTCGGCGGATACCGCCCGGCCCTGGAAGCGACCGTCCATGGAGTAGGTGAACAGCTTCAGCGGCTGCCAGCCAGCCGTCAGGAACGCGGTGAAAACGCCGTCGAACTTGTCGCCGGCGGCGATGGCGAAGCGCATCAGTTCTTCCTGTCCAAGGCCCACAAACCGGGCCCCTCGGTGGCGATGAACAGGAACACGAAGCAGTAGAGGACCGCGAGCTCGCCGTGGTTCACGAGGGGGAAAAAGTTCTGGCCGAAATCCCCGTGCCAGTGGCCGATGTAATACGCGACGGCCATCTCGCCGCTGCAGATGAAGGCCGCGAAGCGGGTTTGGATGCCCAAGGCGATGGCCAGGCCCAGAACCAGCTCGATGAGCCCCGCGAACCAGAGCAGCTCACCGGGATGGGGCGCGGCCATGGGCCAGCCGAAGACCCCGAACAGTTTCTGGGCGCCGTGGCAGGCGAACATGAAGCCGCCGAAGACGCGCAGGAGGGTGTAGGCCAGGTCTTGCAATTTCGCCAGGAATTTCATGGTGGCTCCGAAAAGGGGAGGATTTTCGGTCGGTTCTTTACGGCAGGGCCTTGAGGCCCACCACTTCCTCCAGGAAAGCCCAGGTGCCGGCCTGAACCGCCCGCCAATCGCAGTTCATCAGGTCGCAGGCGATGACGTGGTTGGTGGCGTCCGGGAATTCCTGCAGGCGTTTGTGCACCGCGGGAGTGCCCACGGTGTGGATCATCCAGCGTACTCCATCCACCTCGATGGTGGGGTCACGGTGTTTCTCGTCCCGGTAATAGACTCCGGCGTACAAGGGCTGGGTCACCCGGGCCAGGTCGCGGGCTTTGGTGGTGGCGTCCAGCAGGGCTTGCAGCTGCACCGCGCCTTCGAGCCGCTGGCGCCCGTACCAATAGCGGGAGGCTTCTTCCCCCTCGCTCCAGGAATTGTATTTCCCGCCCTTGACCAGGCGGGCCACATAGAGGCCCCAGGGCCAGGTCATGAGCCGGGAGCCCGGCTGGCGTATGCGGATATTGGCCGAATAGAACACCAGGGCGTCCACCTGTTCCGGGAACAGGGCCGCCAGGTGCAGGGCCAGCGGCGCGCCCGAACTGGTGGCCATGAGGAGCACCCGCTTGCCCAGCGCATGGGCCAGCGCCAAAGCCTCCTTGGAATCCTCCCACAGGGCGCGCGCATCCAGGTCGATGAGGGGATCCTCCACCACCAGCCCGTGTCCGGACAGGCGCGGCAGCAGGAGGTTGGCGCCGTAGCGCCGCGCAGAATTCAGGTGGACGGGGCTTCCCTCCCGCCAGGACGCGGAGAAACCGTGGAGATAGACGAAGCACCAGTCGGTGGCCCGACCCGGCTCCCCCGCCCAGACGACACGGGCTTGGTTGTCCGGCCGCACCGGCCGGGCCGCCTCCTTTGCGTCCAGCCAGGACGCGGCCGCGGCCGCGTCCTTGGGCAATTCAGGAAGCCGGCCCCCGAGCCTGAGGCGCCGCGGTCGGGGCCCCGCAGCCCACAGCACCACCAAAAAGGCCAGGATCCAAAGCGCCGCGTGCATGACCTAGAGACGCCCTTTGAGGTTGCGGCCCATCTCCCGCCGGATGTCGCGGTCCGCCTCCTTGGCCTTCAGGGTGTCCCGCTTGTCATGGGCCTGCTTGCCCTTTGCCAGGCCAAGCTCCACCTTGGCGCGGCCGCGCTTGAAGTAGACCCTCAAGGGCACCAAGGTCACCCCTTTGGTGGCGATGGCCATGGCCAGCTTGGCGATCTGGTGCTTGTGCATGAGCAGGCGCCGGCTGCGGGTCGGGTCGGTGTTGTAGCGGTTGCCGTACTCGTAGGGGTTGATATGGAAATTCAGCAGCTCCATGTTGCCCAGGCGGTCCACCCGCGCATGGGCGTCCTTCAGCCTGCAGTGCTTGGCGCGCAGGCTCTTGACCTCGGTGCCCTTGAGCGCCAGGCCGGCCTCATGGGTTTCGAGGATGAAATAGTCGTGAAAGGCCGCGCGGTTGCTGGCGACGAGCTCCAGGGGCGCGGCCGGATCCTTGTCAGGCATAGCCATAAGAATAGCAGGAAAAAGACGGCAAGTTTAGTGGGCCCGCCTAAGCATTTCGATGAAAACGTCGGGCGGCAGCCAGCGTCCCCTGTACCAATAGTCGTAGGCACGGTTGACGCCGGTCCCTTCGCCCAGGTCGTTCCAGGTCGCCAAAACCAGGATATCGGCGCCGCGGGTTTCGTCCAACACCCTTGCCAGCGTTTCCGGCCCCTTGAGGAGCCGGTCTCCTGCACCGGCGACCTGTCCAGGCTTGTCGCGGCCCACGGAATCCCAGCGGACCATGGCATGGGCGATGGTCTTCGTCCCCCAACGGCTCCAACTGATGTGGTCCGGGCTGTCCCCGTGATCGAGGGGATCCCAGATATAACGTCCGTCGGCCACCGTCCGGAGCCTGGGATCCTCGAAATAGGGCTGGTCCACGACCAAATAGGGCTCCACCCCGAAATCAGCCTTGAACCGTTCCTTCATTTTTTCCAGGGTTTCCGAGGAGCGATTCCTCGGCTGCAAGGTTCCGGCATTGTAGAAAAAAATCAGGGGACGGCCTTGCACCAGGTACCAATCCCGGCGCGGGACTTCCATGAAAAACGGCTTCCATTTGGACGCGTAGAGCTTGGCCGCGCTGCGCTCCGGTTCGTCAAAGCTGGGCTTGTCGCGCCAATAGGGTCCGAACCAGGGCTGGCCCCAGGTCCAGGTGTCGTCGGACAGCGCGATCTTGACACCAGCGGGCGACTCGGCCAGCGCCCTGACCAAGGTCCTTATCCGGCCGGCCCTGATATCCGGGCCGTAGACGTCCACCACCAGGAAATCAAGGCCCGCGGCCCGGGCATCCCTCAACTCATGGAGCCAAAAACCAGG
The DNA here is from genome assembly GCA_035485275.1 of bacterium. GTDB lineage: Bacteria > Oederibacteriota > JAJYGY01 > JAJYGY01 > DAIDJD01 > DAIDJD01. The sequence continues at coordinate 159,818 of DATHOE010000031.1, read as the reverse complement.
ATTGTCGGCGCAGTAGAAACCCGGGACGCCTTTGAACGCCAAGGCCGCGGACGCCGCGTCCATGCCCTCCACGTGGTTGTCGGCCCAATCCATGCCGCAGTTGACGCCCCGGGGGCAGTTGAAAAAGGACACGATGTTGGCGCCGATATCCCGATTGTTCGACTTGGGGCCCGCCGGCGGCAGATCGGGGTTGTTCGCCCAGGGATCGGAGTAGGAAAGGGCCACCGACTTGCCCAGTCTTCGCGCGATGGTCCTGACGACATCCACGCGCCGCCAGTTCGGTTCAGCCTTCAGGCGTGCGAACCAGGCGTGGAGCTCCGAATCCGTCGGCCGCCGCCCCTGGATCTGGCAATAACAGGCCTTGATGAAGCTGGCCGTCGTATTTCCGAGATTCACGTCCACGATGGGGCGGGCCCTGCAGGGGCCTTTCCAATCGGCCTTGAGGACGAAGTTTGCGTCGGCGGCCGGGAGCAAGGCCGCGATGAAGGCCAGCGCCAGGGCGAAAGCCGCAAGGCCCGCGGAGGGGGACCTTTTTTTCACAAGGCCTCTGAACGGGCTTCAAAAACCAGCTGCCGGCCGGAGCTCAAACCCGCGGCCTCCGCTGAGCCCGCCGGAAGCTCCAAGACTTGCACGCTGAAGGGCAGCAGGGTTCCGCGCCAGGGGCCCCACACCAGGCGTGAAGGCTCCGCCCGATGGACCACCTTCAAAACCCGACCTTTTCGGTCCAGGAACACCGCGTCGATGGCGAAACGCAGGCCCAGGGTGTGGATGGAGGCGCAAGGGCAGATCAAAAGGCCTTCGCCGGCTTCGACGGACTCCCTTTTGAGCCAGCCCTGAACCCGTTCAAAGGTGTTCTCGGTGGCCCAGGCCCGGGCGGCGAGCATGGGGCCCTGTTGGAGGCTAACGGCTATGGGGCGCATTAGGTGCCTTATTTAAAAGATGGCGGTTCACTTCCAAATGCATTGCCAATTTTAAGCTATGTCGGACGATTTTGCCGCCCTAGACGTCCAAACGCCTGCTAGAATGCGGCCATGCCAAGAGACATCGCGGGACCACTTTTGATCATGGCGGAAAAAGAACGCGGAAAATCGCGCTTCAAGGAGGCGCGCCGCCTCTTTGGGCAGGCGGCTGCGCGCGCGCAGGACGCCCCCACGAAGGCCCAGGCTTGGGCCGGTGCCGCGGATTGCGCCCGTCTTTTGGGGGACTTCCCAGCCAGCCTCAAGGACTACGGCCGGGCCCTGGCGGCGGCCCCACGCAAGGACCGCGCTTTGAGGACCGACCTGGCCTGCGGACAGGCGCTGGCTTGGAGGGGCGCGGGCGAACCGCGGAAGGCATTGCGCGGCCTGAACTCAGCCTTGAAGGCTTACCGGGATCTGAAGGACAGCCAAGGCCAGGCATTCTGCCTGTGGGCCCTGGGCGGCGCCTGGCGCATCGCCGGGGACCTGCCCAAGGCCCTGGCCTGTTTGGAGAAGGCCGGAAAAATCTACCAAAAGCTCGGGCAAGCGGAAGGGCTCGCCTATGTGCGCTGCGCCCTGGGCGGCGTGCAACGCATGCTCGGCCGGGCGGACCTGAGCCTGGCGCACTACCGGGCGGCCAACGCTTCCATGCTCCGCAGGCGCGATGTGTTCGGCACGGCCTACAGCTACTGCGGGCTGGGCAACGCGGCGCGGATGCGCGGCGACCTGGCCGCCGCCCTGGCCTTCTTCCGCAAAGCTGAGACGGTCTACGCCCGCATCGGCGACCGGGTCAGTTTCGCCTACACGCTGTGGTCCCTGGCCACCACTTACAAGGCCCAAGGCCGCCTTTCCGCGGCTGAGACGGCCTTCAAACGGGCGGCCAAGCTCTTCACCGCCACGGGCGACCGCCGGGGCCTGGCGTACGCGGCCCTGGGTTTCGCGGAACTGGACGCGCTGCAGGGGCGTCCGGCGACGGCCCGGTTAAAACTGGCCGAAGCGGCGCGTTTCGCCCGCGGCTTCGCCTGGGAAAGCCGCCATGTGCGCGCCCTGGGCGCCCTGCTCAAGGGCCGCCCCGCCGCGCCGGCCTACGCCGGAAGCGGCTCCCGCTTCAAGCCCCTCGCGCTCCCGGTCGCCTGGCCCTGAAGCCCGGTCCGGTTCAGCAGTCCGATCCGCAAAATTTGCATTTGTGGGCCCTGGCCAGGACGATTTCCGCGCATTGGCCGCATTCCTTGGTCGGGGGCGCGGCCTCGGCGTCCGCCACTGGGATCATGGCGCTGATGCGGTTCACCACGAAGAAGATCACGGCGGCGACGATCAGGAAATCGAAAATATTGTTCAGGAAGACCCCGTATTTGATCACCGGCGCGCCCGCCTTCACAGCGGCGTCGAGGCTGGCGTAAGTCTGGCCGTTGAGGACCAGGAACAGGTTCGTGAAATCGACGTCGCCGATGAGCTTGCCTATGGGCGGCATCAACACGTCGTTGACCAAACTGGTGACGATCTTGCCGAAGGCGGCACCAATGATGACGCCGACCGCCATGTCCACGACGTTGCCGCGCAAAATGAAATTCTTGAATTCTTTGACAAAAGACATAAGCCCTCCTGATTCAGTTCGTGGGAAAAGCGTGACGGCGAGCCTTCATATAAAAGGCGGCCGGACAAAACTCCGTAAAACCCAGAAATAATAGCAAAACCCCGGGATCCCAGGAACGTCAAAGCCCGTCGGCCGCTAGGTCCGCCTGAGGCCGCGGTAAGCCAGGTACCAAAGGGACACTTTCCGACGGAAGGCGTCGAGGCCTTCCGTGCCTTTGACGAAGACCCGTCTCATGACAAAGCGGTCGTCCGTGACGCTGCGGGTTGGGCCTCTGAGAGCCAGGGCGTTGGTGTAGGCCGCGTCGATCACGGCCTGGCGCACCAGGGGGTTGTAGGTGGCGAAGGGATAACAAAAGCTGTCTATCTTCCCGAAGCGTCTCTCCAAACTCGCCTTGGACCCCGCCACCTCCTCCCGCAGTTCCTCGGGTTCGAGCTCCGTGAGGGCGGAATGGCTCCGGCTGTGGCTTCCAATCTCCCAGCCCGCGGCCTGCAAACGCAACAAGGCCGTGTCGTCCATGCAGGCCTCATAGGGCAGGTCTTTGCCTTCATCCCAGGCGTTGTGGCCGCCGATCTGGTCCGCCACCGCATACACAGCGGCCCGGAAACCCGCCGCCCGCAAGATGGGAAAGGCCTGCCTATAAACCGACAGGAGGGTGTCGTCAAATGTGAAGACCACGGGCCGCTCTGGAAGGCGCAGTCCACCGTCCAGGGCCTTCATCAATTCACGCGGCAACACGGCTTCATAGCCTGAGGCGCCCAAATATTCCACCTGCGCTCGGAAGTCCGGCTCAAGCACGGCCGTCTCCGAAGGAGAGCCTTCCCCCACTCGCGGCACGCTGTGATACATGAGAATGGGAATGTCCATGGCCCGGCGGCGCTCCGGAAAAAGTTACATTTAAGAAAGGATTCTATTATATCGCCATGGGGTCCCAGCCGCATCGACCGAGTTTCGTTTCAAACGTCCAAAGTGCCGTCCAAGGGGGTGATACCGGAGGTGCCGCCCCAAAAAAAAAGCCCCTTGTTTCGCGCTCCGCAGGAGGCGTTGAAACAAGGGGCTTTTAGGATGTGACCAGGGAGGGGTTTGAACCCTCGACCCACGGATTAAAAGTCCGTTGCTCTACCAACTGAGCTACCTGGTCGTGAAGGGCGGACACTATACATTTCGGAGCCGTTTTCGTCTATTCCACAATCCTTTTTCGGAACGGACCCGACTTACTGTTGCTCCCTAAACGGATGCGTCTTAGGCCTTCCTGGGGGCAACCTTTCCTAAACCTTTCCTATTTTTCCATCCGCTGCCATCTCAAGCCATCTGTTCCAGGCTGTCCGGACGACCTTCGTAAAACCGCCGTACACTTTCCAAAGCCGCTTGCCTGTCTTCCCTGTCAACCTTGTCATACCGCCTCAGCATAGCGTCGGTCTTATGCCCGCTGATGGACATGATAACGTTCTGGGGCACCCCGGCCTTGCGGAGGTTGGTTACCGCGCAATGCCGCAGGTCGTGGAAACGGAAGTCCTCGATGCCCGCCCTGCGGCAAGCCGAAAGAAAGGCGGTTTTGACGGTCCCTATGGCCTTGCCCTTCACGGCAAAAACGTAGGGACATCCCAGGAACCTCGGTACCCGCCTTAACGTTTCAACCAACCCGTCGTCCAAGGGAACTTCCCTCGCCTCGCTGGTCTTGGTGTCTTCCGACTTAAGGAGGATCACCTTTTCAGCTAGACTCAGTTGGTCCCAGCGTAACCCCAGGATCTCCCCCCTCCGCATCCCTGTCCTGTACGCCAGGGTCACAATGGGAACCAGATGCCCGGAGCACGCCTCCAATAGGCGCTGGTATTCTTCCGGACGCAGTACACGGTCTCGGACATTCTCCTTGTACAGCTTCACGCCCTGGATCGGGTTACGGTCGATAAGGTGGTTCGCCAGCGCCCGGTTAACGATGGTTTTCAGGCAGGCTATGTAGCGGTTCAGGCTTCCCGGAGCGAGGATCTTCCTGTTTTGGCTCTCGTCCCCGTCCTGACGCTGCTTTTGGCCCTGGATGTGGTTCAGGAAGGCTTCCACCGCGTTCGGGCTCAGGGATTCCAGGAGCCTGTCCCCGAAGTAAGCCACCAAAACCGCAACTAACCGCTGGTCGTCCTTATAGCTACGCTTCCGGCCCCTCGAGTACTCCAGAAACCCTTCCGCGGCCTGGCGGAATTGCGCCTTAGGCTTGAGGAAACGCCCTTCAGCTCGGTCCACCATGGCTTTATCCCTGATCTGGATGGCCAACGCCTTGGGAATCTTGCCCAAAGATTTGATCACCCGTTTCTTGCTTCCATCCTCCAGGGTCGTTCTGAAGTCCAGGATGAAAGCTCCGTCTTTCCCCTTCCGAAGGTACTCCGGAAGATTGTTGGCATTAGTTTGTCCCATAGGACCCTCCAATGCCCATTAGCAATCCTATTACAACCCAATGGCCCAAAGTCTTCAAGGCCAGATCGTCGGAATCCAAGGGATTGATGCTCAACCCCGCGTCATGTCTAGGCATGGCCGGCCGTCGATTTGAAGTAGGTTTGAATGGATCCGCCGCCGGCCTCCGAAGCCTTGATGAACCGCAGTAGCTCTTCGCGTTTTACCAACGGGTGTTTACCCAACTTGACGGCGCTTAACTTCCGTAAGGCTACCCAATACTTCACCGTTGCCGTACTCACCCTGCACAATTCCGCTACTTCCTTCACGGTCAGTAGGTCGATGATGTTGTCCTTACGCCGCTCTTTTAGCTGAATTCCGTTGGGCTGAGTCATGGTCGCTTCTCCGTTGGCTGCGCTTTGTTTGGCGACGCTTAAGCCTGGCCAACGATGACCCCTGCTCCTTGACCGAGACACCCTGGTCGCGGTGCTTTTCCGCGAACTCCAAGAGCGCCTTAGCCGCGAGCCTGCTAGGACGGAAGGCCTCACCTTCCCAACGGATCACCGCCAAGCGCGAGACCTCGAGTTCTCCGGCCAGTTCTTCCTGGCTGAGACCCAAGCCCTTGCGCAACGCCTTGATCCATTCCCCATTGATCAGACGACGTTCGCTGCTGGTTGTCATGAGCGAGAATCTATCAAGTATCATGTGCTACTGTCAACCAAAAGTATCATATGGTACTTTTGGTGACAAATGACCAAAGCCTGGTCAGGTACCGTAAATACGTGCCCTACGCTGAAACGCCTCCCGCGAACCTTCAAGAAGAGCACAAGCCAAATCCCGAGTTTCAGGGTCATCTATCGAACCCCTTGAAACGATAACCCCATTTTCATTTGAGGCCTTCAGTACAACTATTTGTTCTGCGTCTCCGAGCACGGCAATATTCGCGTTATGGGTAACTATAATGACCTGGCGGCGTTCCTTGGCTCGCCTCAGAACCGGAATTACACTGTGGTAAATAAACTCTCCGTCCAAATTATCTTCTGGCTGGTCGATTATCAAAGGTATGTTTGTATCCGCAGAAAGCATTATTGCCAGCAGTACCGACTGCTGCTGCCCAAGCGACAGTTGGCTAAATTCGCGCGTTCTCGGATGTTTCTTCCCCGTGCTATCAGACACAAGTTTTGTAACTGTCAAACGTGGTCGATCAAAAATCTGGGCCCGCTCCAAGCGAAACCTAACCGGGTCCGGAGAAAGTTTCTCAATTATAACAGCCGCGTCAGCCTTACTAAAAATGCTTACTCCCTCATCCGATTTCAAATTCTGAAGAGCCGATAAATCTCTAATTGCTAGCGTCTCCAAGAGTTTCGGAAGGGTGAGAGTCCCGGTCAAAACAGCAGCCCTTGGCACTTGCTGTGTTCGCCATCCCATTGCATCGACTATGATGTCATTTGCTTCGGGTGAGTGACCGTTCTCATCGTATTTCAATGCCACATTCAAATCTGCAAGTGCAGCTCTTAGCGCCGCGCTTGCCTTGTGGCCAAAAGCAGATCTCTTCATTGCAATGCGCCCACGTACCGTCCAGCGCTCCGTCATAGCTTCTTTTCGAAGTTTCCATAAATCTGCCAAGTGAGTCCGCCACGTTTTGAGATTCGTGACATCCTGTTTTAAACGAGCCTCATCTGTGGCGAGCTTCTGAATGTAGGCCATATCTACCCTGATTCCTTGGACCTCAAGCTCTCGCTTTTTATCTTCGATCTGTTTCAAAATGCCCTGCTCTTTACTTTTCCAAACAGCAAGTTGCGCCGCGACCACCGTAGAGAGAGTAGTAGCCGCAGTTTTGAAGGCAGTTTCAACGCTAGCAATAGAGCTTTCGAAAGATCTCACCTGTACACAAATTGACTCGAATTCCGCACCGCCCACTACAAGTGATTTCGGATCGGCAGCAGTCTTTAGCGTAGCAATGTTCTCTTTAAGATCTTGTTGACCAGTGCCCCGTGTGACGGCCTGCGCACTAGTTAATATCACCTGACGCGCCTGGCGCTCTAATTCGACCTTTCTTTGTAGCACAATAATATCTTTCGCTTTGGCTTTCTCAAGTGCCTGAATTTGTGACTGAGCAAGAGAAAGATCACGCTCAAATTGAGGAATAAGTTCGACCTTTCTACTGGCATCCTCAATCTTTGTCTGAAGTTCAAGCAAGCTTTCTCGCAGTTCCTCTTCGCGTTTCGCCTCACTTTGTATGTCGACAAACCGATCTAGGTAGTCCAAGAGAGCCGATGGATCGGTTTGCGCTCGCTGACTAATTCTTTGTGTCTCTCCCTGCCCATAACATTCGACTGGAAATGTTACCGGGCCTTTAAATGGATCATCGGCATTTTCGATTTCTCCCGACCGCGCACGTGTCAAATGGTGTACTTGCCCGGCTTGGTCCTCGACGAGCAGATCGATTTGGTCAGGCCAAACATCCGAATCAATGACATTGGTTCCACCTGGTTGCCCGGTCAAACATCTCAATGCCTCAAACGTCGTTGATTTTCCTGTCCCTCTGCCACCAATTATACAGTTTAGATTCTGGCCAAAGTGTATACATTGCCTATCTAAAAAACCGCCCGACATTCGTATGCCTTTTATAAAAGGCAAGATTCGCGGTATCTCGTCTTCGATTCGCACACGTGCACCACCGTCATCAAGGGCAATGCGAAGACTATCAAATGTGAAAGCATTCATTTTATAGCGAGTGACCCTGTGATCACCGCTAGCATTACGTCCAAGTGCCTGCAGTGAATGTGCATCCGAATTCAAAACACGCGCAAGAGATTGGTGTGTCCCAAGTCCGAGACGACGCACTCTTTCCCGACCAACGTGTACTCTCCAAGGCTCGGAATCTTGATCGTTATAATAAATAACCGATTGCACGTTTCTTAGTTCAATGCCAACGAGCGCACGATGGCAGAGTATATCCATCTTGTGTGGAGTTGAACCAGGAACCTCAATTTCAAAACCTCCAGGCGCGTCGACGTGCGCCAACAAGGCAAATCCCCTTAACATAAGAATTTTTTCAAGACACTCCAACATCGAAGTTTGGCAGCGAGAATTCGCGGTATTACGATCGGCAAAAGTAAGTTGCGCGTGAAACCGTTGCAAATTTTCCAGACTCGGAAAATAGGTAAGTAAATGACCTTCGGAGGTCGAAAGTTCCATTGCTGGGACGACGAATAAGCCCGCAGAAGCGGCCGAGTCTAGAGCCCGCGCAACGCCGCTAATTTCGTTGTGATCTGTAATAGCAATTATCTTCAGACCTTCCCTAATTGCCGTCGCGACGATGCCTTCCGGGGTAGCTTCTACATCCTTCACATCATGGCCACTACCCACTATGCTGTGGACGTGAAGATCGGCACGAAAAAATCGAGCTCCCTGAGATAATCCGGCTATTTCAGGTAACTGTATCATCTGCTCCATCATATGGCCCCACAGATAAAATTAGTCATAATCATGGTAGTGGGTCAGAAAAATACTATCTGTCTTGTCATTGAGCTTTGACTTAAGCTCCGTGACGAATTTGGTAAGCATTTTTTCTTCGCAAGTCAGCATCAGCTTACGAAATTCCTCATCACCAGAAAGAGCGGCGAAATCGGAAACTCTAAAGTCTCTCACAAGTATTAGAAAACTAAATGCAAGCGAGACGGGAAAAAAGAACACTCTAGGTTCCGAAAGATCCGGCTGTAGCAATTTCGAATATTCACTTTCGGAATATTGGCTTCTAAGAGTAGTCGAAAGCTCCCCGCCAATTTGAAAGTGGGAAGAGGGCTTCAACGGTGCTCTCGCACCTGGCTCTTGTGCAAGGTCAAAATGCACTTTTCGAAATAGTTTTCCATTCTCTGCAACAGCGATGAAATAGCTTACCTGACTAAATTTCGAAGCCCGAACCCTTACATCTGCTCCCAAGTGTACATGATAGGTCTTTCCTCTGACCGAAGTACTATCGAAGGAGGCTTCAAAATCAATCATTTGAATTTCATCTTTGCTATGAGAATTTAGGATGGACTTCTTCCTGCCTCGAAGGATTGACGAAGCCTGGTCTGCACTACGCATAAATTCTGGCGATATGTCTCTAATTCTCGAACTTTTTCCCAAAAATGATAGAGTCCGGAGCTCCAGATTATAAACATCTTCGACCGCTGGAAAATAATTTTTCATTATTTAATCCTTTGTCCGAATCCGCATTGGTTCAAAGAACTTAAATTTAGATTCTTTCATTATTTTCGAATGTATAAGGTGGAGATTTACATAAATCGCTCTTGTACTTTCATCAGATAAGCCAAGCGTCTGGGTATTGATCTTTTTACAAACCCTACATTTTGCAAGATCAACTTGGCGAACGCCCGGAAACTTTGCCCCAAGACGCCCCAAATCTGAAATGTTTTTCTCTTTGGAGAGTTGAATCCCAATTTCTATTAACTTTGATTTCCACCATCGACTATCAAATCCCGTAGAAAATGGGCCCGTATATTTAGCCTTCGAGAATTTCTTTTGAAATCTTAGAAAACCATCCATAGTAAGGCCAAATATCGCTCCGGCCCACTGGCTGTCCAAGAGAAGTCCGGGCTCCTTCATTAAATTCGTGTATATCCACATAAGGCCATCTCTGTTGAATCCAATTGGAGGATCAGAGATTTTTATATCCCCTCCGAAATCATCCATGCTTTCCGAGAGAACCCCCGCAATTCTTTCAAAATCTTCAGCTGGGGGATTCATCGATTTTATTAACTGCTGAACAGTTTTTTTTGGATGCAATCTAATCTTTTTGAATTCATATCCGAGAGAAGTAATCTGTTTTGAAAAATCCGACAGAGAATTGTTGCTAAAAATATCATCATATAATTTTGCTTGCCCGGAAGAAATTTTATCTATCGCTCCGCTTATGCCTACAATTGGAGGCAGTGGAAAACTCTCTTTGATTACTTCTACGAACGATGAGCCAAATTTAGCTAAACCATCTGGCTGAGGCTTTGTTGCCAAAAAGTGATCCAATAGAATAAGGTCCGGATTTATTTCTCTTAATTTACTGAGAAGCACTCCGGGTTTTCCCTCGTAATGAATAAATTCAGAGCGAAGATTTTCGCCGGTTTCTCTAGGCTTAATCTCAAACAAAGAACCTATTCCTTCATTTTCCAAAGAATTGTCTATATAAGCCAATTTCAACGTTTTCATGGCAGGCGAATCTCCAGATCTGTTTTCCAGGGACCTTTGGGAGGTTTGAAAAATACGTCACCTTTACGATCAAGTACAATAGCTTGAACGATTGTGAGTCCAAGTCCACTTCCTTTACCCAGAACGAATAGATCCTGTTGATCTATTGTCGATTCTAGAGACCCATAAAGTTCTTCCGCCGGGTCGGTAACAAATGGCAAAAAAACATCCTTGAAATACTGCTCGTTCAATCCAACGCCTGTATCAAGGACATTCAAACGGACAAAATCCGTCTCTTTTTTCACTACAAATTTTATTTGTCGCTTTCTATTGCTAGCTACTACTGCTTTAATGGAATTAGATAGAGCATTTAAAAGAATTGAATACAGCTCTGCCTCATATAATGGACCGATGGTAATTCCCTCTTCGCATTCAATTGACATCTCAATTTCGTACTTGTCCAAAAGACTACTAAAACACTCTTTGGCCGTTTCAATGTGATCCCGAATATCCAAGGTTTTGGGTTTCTCGGTCCGGCCCTCGGTCCCCATAAGTATCGTTAAATCAACCAACGTCTCCAGCCTTGTTTTAGAAAACTTCAGGCTCTTCGAAAGCTTCATTGCGGAACCGCTCCCGCCGCGCCCCAATTTCTCCAAATGGACAACGGCTGAATCAATCAAACCAAGGATTCCGCGAATTTCGTGCGCAAACATCAGCAACAAGGAGGATGCGGAAGCGATCATCCTCAATTGACGTAACTCGTCTTTGGAGCGCTTTTCGAATTGCTGAATGTAGTCTTTTACAAGGCTAATCGTTTCTGCTACTTTTTTAGGGACCTGGTCATCTATTTGAGCCAATTCAGAGTCTACAAATTTCAAGGCCTTGCTTATCATATCATCGCCCTGAACTTTGATTCCGGTAAGCTTTTCTATTTTTTCAGTGATCTCATTAAGTCGGCGATCTGCCTCATTGCGTACAAACATGTCACGGAAAATGGTAGCCCAATCAACCGCCAATCTAACAAATCTCTTCAAGAGGTTTAGTTGACTTGAATCAATAAAGCCTTCTCGACTAATCTTCGGCTGAAAGCCATCAAGACCTTCCGCTATATCAACTTCCCCGACATATCCTTTCATTGATAACAAAGACAGCAAAGCCCGTCCTGGATCCAGGCGCCTTCCTAAATTTCTTGCAAGAGAAATTAGGTTTTGTTCGGACGTCGCCGACTTACTTAACGATCGGTCCTTGTCGATTTCCAGCCAATCATCATCACCGTATGGGAATACCCTCATTCCGTGGTGACGAACTTGTATACCACCCCATTCATCCGTTATTTTTTTGATATTATAATTCGGTATTAACCGCGGGTCCCGGAGATGGCTTCTTTTGTCAGGGAAAAGCCCGAATTTTATTTTCGTCCCCCGAAGTGCTTTAAACTCGGGTTTTGATACATAGGATTTCTTACCAATTCCCAAGGCATTAAGTGAATAATGCGCTCTTCCTTCGAAGTCAACTTCTCCGGTAACCAACCCCCAAGATGCATCGTATACCTGTTCCCTTAAATCAATGAGTTGTTCCAAGTCGCCGTTATCTACCGAAACCTTGATTGAAAATCCGGGATCTTCCAAATAACCCCGACGTCGAGTGCCTCTATTGACAGAAAATGCGGCTAGCTTTCTTTTAAGTAAATCGACCGCGCTTTCGTTCCATTCGGCAGCGCTCCCACCCGTTATCAAAAGTGTGACTCCCGTATCCTGGGAGTCCAATACCTTGGTCTTGCCCGGACAATCAACGACAGTAACGTCGGTTCCGGCCTTGAATTTCTTCCAATCAAATATAACTTCGGTTTTCTCAATTTTGGTGCTAGAAATTGCGCCACGTGATTCAATCGTGAGATGGTCACCAAGTCGCCGACAGCAAAACCGTCCGATTCCTTTAGCCCCGGTTCGAATCCTGCCATACAACTCGGATTGATTCCCTTTTTCTTTATGAGTGGTGGCAATCCGCATCCAATATTCCTTCAGCTGGTCGAGGGTCATTCCTGTTCCGTTGTCCTTGACCTGGATACTGAAGTTCTTGTTTTTAGTTATCTTAATTTCCACCTCGGTTGCGTCTGCGTCATAGGAATTCTTGATTAGCTCGACAGCGGCAATGTAAGCTTTCTCAACAAGAAGCTCCCCTAATTCTTTAAGCAGCGCACTATCGACGGTGAAATTCATAAAGAGAATCCCTCCTGAAATCCTGCGGCCCTGAAGAGGCTCCTTATGCTGTTCATTTGGTTTTCCGAAGATTGGAAAGAACGTCTGTCTTAGTTCCGTGGAGTTGAACTATATGCTCTGGTTCGCTGAGGAACCAAACAAAGCTACCCCAGGCCAGATCAGATACCAATTTCTTGTATGCAGGAGCTGATCTATCACGAAATGCAGTTACGAACGCTATCTGATCTTCTTTAAACCCTGCGGCCAGACCAATGTCCAAGAGCGCTTTTTTCCTCGTCGCACTGATAGGGCCATCTGTGGAAACTACTTCTACAAAAACAAAAAGAACTTCGCCAGCTTCTCCACCAACATCTACCAACATGATATCAGGCAGGTTTTTCGAGGGATCGATTTGGATCCCCAATTTTTTAGCTTGCGCGTCCTCTTTAACAACCACCTTATTTCCAGGTTCAGATAGCCACAGCACGGCCGGGCGTACCAAAAACCTTGAGGCAAAATCTTCGATGACACCTTTGGCGATAGCTGAGCTTTCACCCGGAGAAAGTACCTTCGTCTCTCTGTTAGGAAGATTCACTACAATCGAATCCGTGGAAAGGGTGCTTCCCTGACGGATCATGAGCACACGGGTAAGCGCCGCTTTGCTTAGATATTTTTCTCGCCAGGCAGATAAAGCAGCTTGAAGGGCTTCCCCAGACAGGCTTTCCGAGAAAAGGGCCGCGAATTCCTTTTTCAATGCATATTTCGGTTTTGCAGAAGTCGTCGGTAGCCCTTGTCTTTCCACAATCGCACCTATCGCAGCGAAGCCCTGACGAATTGTCTCATCTCTGATGGGCTCACGCGTATTAGTGGCATACCAAGCTTTTGCGGGCTTTTTCTTGTTTGACGAAAGTATCTTCTTAACCCAGGCAAGTCTAGAGCTGGTATCAATCTTCATTGCCTGGCTGTCGGTCATGTCAGTTACCTGGCTCGGCCGTATCCACTGATCTTCCCCTTCAATCGCGTTAGCATAAAACATCACGTAAACAGTGCTAACAGCCATATCTCTGACGAGATAATTCCGAAACTCAATCCCCTCCGGGAAGATTTCGGGCAGTCGCTTCCGAATGGTCTCCAGCTTCGGTACGTCAATCATCACTACCTGCTAGGTGCATAGTATGAGGCGATGGCCTGATCGATAAATGCCTTGGACTTGCCAGCGCAAAGAAGTTTCTCAATCTCTACCAAGTCGGTCACCGCAGGCAACGGCAAGGCATTGAGTTCGTAAGCGGATACCGCCACGCTCCCGCTGATACACCGAAACGCTTGGTCAACGATCTCCGAATTCAAAAGGGCCTCAATTGTCTTCGTGGATACAACCCCAGATCCCCCATCGGCCGAGATCATGTTCAGGTGATTTTCCACGACTACCGCCCTGTTCCTGCGCAGAAAAGCTTTCGGAAGAACTGCAGCGGAGAGCCTGCGGGGCTGTTCTTTAGAGGTGGTCCTCTGGACCAGCACACAAGTCTGTTTGGTCATCAGGAACTCTTGTTTCTCGGTTAACTTGATATAGGGCTCGTGATTCCGCCGCGCCGAGCTAAGCTTGAAGCCATCACCCGTTACTGACTCCGCCCAAACAAGGTGGAAAGTGCCCTTCCCTTTTTCGGAGCGCAACTGTTTCTTGTGCCTATTCCAGACCAACTGTCCAGTCGACACGGAGTAGCCGAGATCACTCAACCTGGTTGGCATCGCCTGTAAAGCCGCCAACATCGAGGACTGTTTTGTGGTCCTAGGTAGGAACCAGGGCTCACCATCGTCCTTAAGTCTATATTGCCCATAAGACTCGATATTGACGTGAACCCCATCATTGATATCTAAATTTGAGACTTTGGTTTTGCCTGGAACCGCCTTCTTGGTGAAGGTCGAGAGCATGGTCTCCTGCAAGACATCATCAAAGACGCCTTCCCGGTCCGAGACAAAATCGATGGACGCGGCGCATGTCTCTCTTGTCAACAAAGTCCTGAGGGCTTTGAAATACTGCCCGCCTAACAAGGAGGTGGGCGTGACAAAAGCGACTACACCGTCCTCTTTGGTCAGTTGCGTCGCCAAGTCAAAAAACATGCCGTAAAGATTCGCGTGTCCATAAATGGATCGCGAAAATTTTTCACGGACGTCTTCGTCAATTTTCGGGCGACCGTAGGGCGGATTTCCGATCACTAAGTCGTAACGTTCAAGGTCCTGAGGCCCGATCTTCAATGTGTCCGCATGCTGCACAACTTTGGGCAAACGCCTTTCGGCTTCGACACAGAGCGGAAGTAGCGAGACTTCTAAAAGGACTTCGGACATCCAGGCGGCGAAAGGGTCTATCTCTACGCCCTTCAGGCGTCCAGCAATACGTTTCAACGTATCTTCGGCAGATGCAGCTCTCGGTTCCTTCTCAAGCATTCTCTGCGCCACCGGAGCCAGAAAGGCGCCGCCGCCGCATGCCGGGTCAATGGCCGTCCCTCTGCTGAAGTCCATGCCGGCCTGTTCGGCCAAGTCCATCAGCCGATCGACCACGGCTGGGGGCGTATAAAATGCTCCAAGGGAGGAACGCGTCGTTGCTGGAAGCATCAAGGTGTACAAAGTCCCGACGTAATAGCCGGCGTGCTTGGTGTCAAACTCGGAAAGGATATCAGCGATCTCTTCCGCCAGCTTGATATCGGCGGGAGTAAAATCCTGGCCAGTAAAGGGCGATCGCTTGATAAGCCAACGCGACCGAAGCTTATTGACCTCTATATACCAATAAGCTTCGAGAATTTTTGTACAGAAACCACGGGCCTTGTTCGTCCTGGAGGCGTCGGTCCAACTATCGGCCATTCCACGAAGCTTAGCCTTGACCGCTTCGTAGCGCTCGAAATGCCCGTCTACCTTAGGAACTTCTTTGAGAAGTGGCATTCGCGTCTCCAATTACGCCATCCATTTCGACAACTCTAGACGATTAGTCTGGATTCGGCAAACCCTGATTCACCGCTACCAAGTCTCTAAAGTAACGTGAAAAAGAGCTCTTTTACAAAAAGTTTCACGATCCAAAACTAGATAGAATCGACGTTTATCTATCAAGAAGATATAAAACCATACAAATATATGGTGTATAAAGCAAGGAGAAAATCACTGCCATCCACCAGAAAGAATCCTACACGCCCTGAAACGATAGTCCCGTTTCATTGCAGCATACTCGGGACAATTGTCTGGGAATAGTTAGAGGAGAAATAACAACCATTGGGGGTAATCGTATAGACGTAGTTTTGGCCGTTGAAAATGGAGGTCATCGTTATCAGATCCCCGATGCATGCGTTGCCATTGGCCATGGCCACGCCGTTCCCGTCCAGCACAGTAAGCGAATCCGTGAGAGTCGCCGAATTTGTATAGGCAACGCCGGATGAACAACTGTTGCCGGCCATTTCGAACTTCTCGACAACCGTCTCCGCGCTGTTCGTGCATCTCTCACAGAGAAAATTCACATAAGCGTAGTAGGCGCCCACCGAGTTGGTGGAGCAGTTCTCGTAGTAATCCACATCGATCTCCGGATACCAATATTGGGTCAATACTATTGGGGCTACCGTGATGGGCGAACTGTTGGAAAGGCCGGTCACCGTTATGGTCACAGTCCCAAAAACCGTCATTGCGGCCGTCTGAACTATCAGCTGAGTGCTTTGCCCCGATCTCAGGGTGGTTGTGTTCAAGTTGACGGCCCATCCCTGGGGCAAAGTGGTTGTTCCGGGGTTGTATAGGACGGTGGCGTCCTCCTGCTGGTTCGTCGGGTTTACGTATGTGATGTTGAAGGTATGGTAGGTCTGGGTTTCGTCGTAGCTAAAAGGCTTTCCGTCGGCAGCGGTGATGGACAGGTAGCCGTAGCCGATCTGCAACGACACCGCAGCCGTCGGATTGGCCGTTGTCAGCGTTACCGGCACTATATTCGGCGCCTGCGACGGCTGGTTCGCGATGCTGACGTTGTATCTTCCGGTCATGGGTTCGTCGAACACGGCCTGCCCAGGGGTCTGCAAACTGCTCGACGACGCGAGCGTTTGGGAACTCCCATTCGGCGCCACAACCTGGACGTTGACCCCCGCGGTGGGAGTGATGCCGTTCAATACCGTCACCGCGATCCGGCCGTTGATCGCTTGCGAAGCCACTGCGTCGAGCGGCATTCTCGAAACGCAGCCGGCCAGTACCACGACTGAGGCCATGCCCCATAAAATGCTTCGTTTCATGGGAGCGCCTCCTAGTAGTGGTAGACGGAGAAGTTGTCCAAGAGGACGTAGTTCCCGGAACTGGTGCTGTTGGGGAAATAAAGCCCAGCGCCGGTGGTGGGTGCTCCCGTCGGCTCGGCCCGGATTCCGGACACATTCTGGACGATGAGGTTGCCGTCCAGGGTGAGGCTGGAAAGGCCCGTTGCGTGGCTCCAGTAGAGGATGACGTGATGGAAATACCCGGCGCCCAGGCCGCTGGACAGGGTCACGGAAGCCCCATTTTCATAGGTGTACACCGTCGTCGGGGCCAGGTAGCCGAAATCGGCCACGGCGTTGCCGTTAAGGATCAACATCACCTCGGTTTTGGCGCCCGAGCTGGTCTCAAAGTTGACGTAGGTGTCCAGGTAGTAGTCGTAGCCGCCCAGGTAGGGAAAGGCGCCGGGCGAGGTATAGAGCCCCGATGCGATGCCCACCCCTCCGGTGGACGAAGTCACGGAAAGGCTGGTCGGCGCGGACACGAAATTCGAGCCGGTCAGTCCCATGATGATGTTGCCTCCATTGGCGGCGTAGACGGAAAACTGGCTGCTGGGGTTGTAACCCGTCCCGTCGAAATCCTGGTTGAGAAAATAGACCGGCGAACCGGTGCCGGGCCCCGAAGGCCCCATGGGGCCGGTCGCCCCGGCCGGGCCTCTGCATCCGAACAAAGCGCTGAATCCGAACAAAACCCCAAGGACAGTGAATCCGGACTTTCTGCTGACGCGCATGGCTTCCTCTATATGAATGCCCGTGCATTCGGGCATGGCTGTGTTCGTTGGCACGCGGGCTCCGCGGCCGGGAGCTGGACGGGACATTGAAGCCGGCCGCCGCTTCCAGGCCGGGCAATTGCCCGGCCCTCCTCGCCCACGCCAAAGCCGCCTTTAGGCAAAGGGATGGGCGGATTCTGGTTCCGTCACTCCTCAAAAGGGAATGTCGTCGTCTCCCGGTGGAAGGGGCCCGTCGGATTCATGGCCGCCGGCGTCTTCCCCTCCGAGGGACGCCTCCTGCCTGGGGCCGCCCGTCAGGAATTGCACGCGCTCCGCGACCACTTCCAGTAGCGAGCGCTTCTGGCCGTCCTGGGCCGTCCATTCCTTCAGCTTCAAGCGGCCCTCCACCATGACGGGCGAGCCCTTTTTGAGGTATTCGGCGCAGGCTTCCGCGGGCTTTCCCCACGCCTCGACGCCGACATAGGTGACTTCGTCCTTCCACTCCCCGGACAGGGACTTGTACTTGCGGTTGGTCGCCAGGCGCATGTTCGCCACGGCCTGCCCCGTGGGGATGAAGCGCAATTCCGGGTCCTTGGTCAGGTTGCCGACCACGAAGACCCTGTTGAGGCTTGCCATGTCCCCTCCTTCATTGGGCTGAGAAGTCCGCTTCGGTGTCGCCCGCCGCCGAATCAGCGTCCAAAATCTCGTTCACCGTGCCTTCCTCGAACAGGTCCCTCCGCCGCGCCGCGCTCATGCTGATCTCCGCCTCTTCGTCGGCTCGGGCCCGGCCCTCCCGGTACAGGTTCCGCCGGATGGCGCCGCTCATGGGCACTTCCACGTCGTTGAGCAGGCGCAGCCAGTCCTTGGACGCCTCCCGAAAGACCCAGGTGCTGCGGCAGGTACCGACGCCGCAGGACACCACATGGCCGTCCCTAGGCCGTTCCACGGTGAGGGCCGCCTCTATATGGGCCGGGAGCTGCGGCTTCCCCCCTGGCATCCGCTCCAGCCAGCAGGTGCAAAAGAACAGGTTCCAGGCCGGGTATCCGGGAAAAGGCAGGATCGCCGGGCCGCTGTGGACCGGGATCACTGCGCCTCCTCGACCTTCACCGGGTCCTTGTCCCCCAGGAGGCTCTCGACGCTGATGACCCCCTCCTCAGGTTCATCCGCGGACGCCTTGGCCGCGGTCCTGCGGGACGGCCTCTCCTTGCGTATGGCCGTCGGACGCAGGCCCATGGGCGCCTTGGCGGGAGCTTCCTGCGCGACCGGCGGAGCCTCGGCGCCCGCCATGCCCGCGTGATACACCACGACCCGGTTCCGACCCCCATGCTTGGCCGCGTAGCAGGCCTTGTCGGCCGCCTTCATCACCGCGTCGACGTCCGCACCGTCCCGGGGCCAGTAGGCCACGCCGAGGCTGGCCGTCAGGGTACGCGGCACAAGCCGGGCCTTGTTCGCGGGCCAACCCGCCTTGTCGTCCCCTTCCGGCCACAGCAGCGTCAGGCCCTCGCGGGCGAGCTCCGCGGCGGCGTCCTTCTCCAGTTGGGCGCGGAAGCGTTCGGCCAGGTCGAGGACGCCCAGGCGCGGCAGGAAGACGACGGCGTAGAATTCCTCGCCGCCGAAGCGGAACAAATGCGCGTCCGGCTGCCGGAAGACCCGGCCCCCGATGTCGGCCGCCTTGGCCAGGACGCGGTCCCCTCCTGCGTGTTCGTGCACCGAATTGACGTACTTGAAGAAATCCAGGTCGAAGGCCACGATCCCGCACCACTGGGACGCGGCGATTTTGGGGAGCCAGTGGTCGTTGAAACAGTGGCGGTTGGGCAGGCCGGTGAGCTGGTCGGTGTTGGCCTTGCGGGCCAGCTCGTCCGCCCGGCGCTCGTGCTCCTCCATGGCGACCCCGGTCTCCCGCAGCTCCACCTGGGCGTCGTCGTAGCGGACTTGCAGGCTCTCCATGCCCCGCGTGCTGTCCAGATGGACCCGGAGGAGCATGGAGTCGTTGAGGCGGTTGGTGAACCTCTGCCACAGGGTCAGGTTGGGGTACTTCTGGGCGATCTCCTCCCGCACCTTTTGCTGGGCCTCCAGGTAGATGGCGTTGATGCGTTCGTTCTCGAAGCCGTTCTCCAGGAGCGTCGAGGTGGCCGTCAGCGCGGACTTGAAGTGGCCGAGCCGGAAGAGGCAGTACGCCGCCTTCTGGGTCACGCGGGCCAGGGCGCCCTCGGTCAGGACCACGGTCAGGTGGTTCAATTCCATGAGGCAGGCCGCGAAGTCGCCCACGGCGACGTGGCAGTCCGCCAGCACCTCCCTGGCCGTGCGGTCCTCGGGGTCCAGCCCCAGGGCCTGCTGGGCCCGTTCCTTGGCGATGTCGTAGTTCCCCAGCAGGACCTGGCCGTAGGCCAGGGTGGACAGGGCCTCCTGGTGGCCCGGCTCCAGCCGGAGCATGCGCTCCAGCGAGTCCACCGCGTCCAGGGCGAGGTTCAGGCGCAATTGCGTCCGGCCTATGAGCAGCAATATGGCCGTGTTCTGGGCGTCCAGCTGCTCGGCCCTCAGCAGGTGGAGCAGGGCCGTCTGGGGGTCCGAGGACTCGACGAGCTGGGCGGACTGGAGTTCGGTCCGGGCCATCTCCTGGCGCCGGAGCTGCTCGGCGGGGGAATCCGTCACCGCAGGCCCTTGACGTTGTTCACCTTGAAGCCCTGGTCGGTCTCCACGATCTCCAGCAGGACGGTCATGGGCCACAGCGCCTGGGCCCCGTTCACGCCCGTGGTGTAGGTCATGGAGCCGGTCAGCTGGAGCCAATGGGTCTTGCCGTCCTGGGCGAAGAGGTAGCTGCCCGGCGTGATGCGGAAGCCGTCCGTGGAGACCTGGTCGGTCTGGAGCAGGTGGATGAAGTCCTGGTCCAGGGCGTGGGCCTGGTAGTGCTCCTGAAGCTCGGGCGTCATCATGTCCTCGGCCCGTTGCACGGCGGCCTGGTACAGCGGGGCGGAGTAGTTGTAGTAGTTCATCAGGAACTTGCCCGCGAACGTGACGAGCTCCTCCTCGGTTCCGGGCCGCGCGTCGGCCCCCAGCATCTCGGCCGGCTGGGCCGCCGCGGCAGAACGGCCGGGCAGCACGAACCTCACGACGAGGAACACGAACAGAAGCACCCCCGCGACCACGGCCACGGACAACCAGGGGCCCTTGGCCTTCCCCGGCCTCTTGGGCGGGCCCACCGGGGTCAGGCGGCTGGCCGGATTCATGGCGTAAAGGTCTTCGGGCATGGTCCCTCCTTAGGCTCCCTGGGCGATGAGCAGTTTGACGGCTTCCCAGGGGTCCCCGCCCGCCTGGGCCAGGGCCTTGTCCCTTCGGGGCAGGTCGAAGTTGGGCTCCGTGGTGTTGAGCCAGCGCGTGGCCGGGTCCGCGCGGATGGTGAGGATGTTGCGCTTGGAGCCGTAGAGGTAGAGGCAGTTGGAGAACTGGCCCTTGACCGTGCGCAGGGAGGCCAAATGGGCCTGCTCCTGGTCGCTGAGGCCCAAAAGGCCGGTAAGCTTCTCGACCACGGACTTGTCCTGCTGGTATAGCACCTTGGTCGGCGCGTTCCGCAAAATCGAGGGCGTCTCGGGATAAAGCAGCACGTCGTCGAGCTGCTGGGTCGCCATAATGCAGGCCAGCCCAAGGTGGCGGCTGCGCCTGGAAAGGTTGTCCAGCATGGTCCGGCCACTCTTGAAGAGCATGAAGAAGTACAGCTCGTCGAGCACGGCTATCTGGCGGACGCCGCGGGCCTTGTTCTTGCGCCAGTGGGTCATCAGCCACGTCGTGACGATCTGCATGGCCAACCCCTGGATCTCGGCGTTCTCCGGCAGGCTGGAGATGTCGAAGACCCGCATGCGGCCCTCCGCCTTTAGGGTCGTGCGGCGGTTGACCAGGCCCTTCAGGTTGCCGCTGACCGCGGGCTGGAGCTTCTGGAGCAGGTCGCGCCGGCGGCCCGCGTACTGGTGGTCCGGGTCCTTCTCGACGCTCTCGCGCAGGACCACGGCCAGTTCCGTGAAGGTCGGGATGGAGGCCTGGACCAGGGCCCGGCGCTCGGCCGGGACCGGGACCGTGAAACGGTCCGACTTCCTGCGGGCCGCCTGCTCACGGGCCGCCCATTCCGCCTCCACGTCCTCCCAGAAGAGGAGGAAACGGTGGTAGGTCTGCTGCACGGCCTCCAGGAGCAGGGAGCGCTCGATCTTGGGCAGGGACTGGCCGGCCTCGGCCATGAAGACCTCGGCCAGGCCCAAAATCGCCTCGATCTTGTCCGCCTTGACGGTTCCCTGCTCGTCCAGGTCGTTGAAGTCCTCCATGTCTATGACCAGGCCCCGGTCATGGGGCAGCACGTCCCAGACGTTCACCGCGTAGCGGCCCTCCAGGTCCCATTCGACGTAGTCCCCGCCGGCGGCCAGGCAGGAGAACTTGTAGCTCTTGGCCTTGTCGATGACCGACACGTCGAAGGCCTGCGGCGCCAGGCGGTTGAGGTTGTTGTTGATGCCGAAGCTCTTGCCGCTGCCGGGGCTGCCGCAGACGAAGATGTTTCCGTTGATGACTTCCCGGCTCCAAGGGTCCCAGAACACGGGCTGGTTGGCCGGGCCGAAGCCCAGCAGGGTCCCGCCCTCCGGGCTGTTGCTGTCGAAGTCGAAAAAGGGCATCAGCCCGGCCACGCCCGTGGTCTCGGCCCAGAGGGGCGTGCCCGCCGCATCCACGCCCAGCGGCAGGGCGCTCAGCCAGTATTCCACTTGGCGGTACACCCCTTCGTCCGGGACCAAATCCGCGAAAGCCGACGACAGTTCCGCGCCCTTGGCCTGGATCTCCCCCTCGTCCTTGCCG
Organism: bacterium; assembly: GCA_035485275.1. GTDB lineage: Bacteria > Oederibacteriota > JAJYGY01 > JAJYGY01 > DAIDJD01 > DAIDJD01. The sequence continues at coordinate 137,699 of DATHOE010000031.1, read as the reverse complement.
AACACGGTCAGATAGCCGGACCACTTGCAGAAACGGACCTCCCTGCGGGAGGCCCGGCGTAGGAGCTGGTCGTATTCGCTGGCCTGTTCCTCGCTACCTTGGGTGCCCCTGCCCTGGCCGATCATCACCGCGCCCACGGCGGCGGAACGCTTCTTCTCGATGAATTCCCGGGTGCGCTCCTGGCTCAGACCCTCGACGTGGAAGGCGAAGCGGAAGGCCGTCTGGGACAGGATGAGGTCGCTGATGGAGCGCTGTATGTTCGCGCCGGGGACGCGGATGAAGCTGAACGATCGGACCAGCATGCTGCCGACCTGGAGGTGGTCGTAGCGGCGGCCCGGCTTGGGCGCGGGATTGGCGATCGGCGAGCGCAGGAGCAGCTCCGCGCGGCTGGGCCTCACGCCGGAGGCCGCCCCGGCCTCGGCCAGGGCCTCCGGCGGCAGAGGCGCCAGGCGCGAGGGGTTGAGGGCCTCGTCCAGCAGCTCCACGATCTCCCGCTCGGTCAGGGCGGAGACCTTGATGTTGGCGTCCGTCATGGCCGTGAGGAAATCCCCGGCCCTGCGGTCCACCTCGGCGGCTCTCTGCACCAGGCTGGGCTCCGGGGACCCGTCCATGCGCCCGCGCGGGGCCTGGTAGCTGAACAGAAGGTAGTAGCTGAGGACCGGCACGAAGGACCAGCGGCAATAGTTCTCGAAGGACTCCTGGAGCACGGCGGGATAGTAGCTGCGGAAGCCCGGCGCCGCGTCCGGGCTGATCCTCTGGTTCATCTTCAGGATGTCGGCCGCGGGATCGTAGCGGCGGCAATCCACGACGACCTGGATGCGCTCCCCGGCCCTCAACGCGTTGAGAGCGCCGGTGAGGCGCTGCACGGCCGCGTCCAGGTCCCGGCCGTCGGCCGTGACCGGGTTGAGCTTGGACGTGACGCGGTACACCGCGACCACGTCCTTCTCGTCCACGACCAAGTGGCCGTCGATGACGCGCGGGATCTTCACCAAATCCGCCATGCTGCCGACGCTAGGAGCCATGGTTTCCGCCCTCGAAATCCTCGGCCCAGGACCGCGCCCTGCCCGCGAGCGGCGGCACGTACAGGTCCACCCCGCGCACCGAACCCACGGTGAAGAACAGAAACTTCCCCTCCTGGCGGAATCGCCGCAGCAGGTAGCCCTTCGGCAGATCGCGGCGGTACAGCACGAACCAGAGCCAGGGGCCAGCGAAGCCGCAGAACACCGCGAAACCCAGGGCAAGATTTCCGGTCAGGCGGGACAGGCCCAGAAAGCAGAGGAAGAACAGGCCCGCGAGGACGCCCGCGGCCAGGTAAAGCTCCCCTTGGGTGAAACCGCCCCACAACTTGATTTTGTCGTTCAGGTCCAGAGCCATATCCCGCCTTTGGATCGGTTTGGTCAGACGGCCTTTGCAGGGCCGCCGCCCGTTGTCTTTGGTCCGCCTTTCGGATTGCCTTGCTGCCGCCCGGAAAAAGAACGCTTTCCCGGACCTTCCGGAGCCGAGGAGGCCTGTTGGGAGGCTGGCGGGCCTTCGGCCCCCCAGCGCCCTCCGTTCCTCATGTAATCGGCGGGCCCGCGTCCGCGCGGCTGAGCCAAGCCGGACAGGGTGTGGCCCGCCAGGGCCGTGGCCCGGGCGCCGACCTGGGCCGCCGCGCCCACGGCCTTAATGCCCCCCGCGGCCACGGACCCGACGCCGGGCACGACCAAGGCCGCCCTGCTGGCCGCATCCGTCACCCCGCCGATGGCCTTGGCGCCGAAATTTCCGCCGTGCTCCATGCCCTTGCCCACGGCCACCACGCCGGTCTGCTGGTGCTCCTTGAACCCGGACTCCAGGGCCCGGCCCACTCCGGCGGCGATGGCACCGGTCACGGCGAAGCCGCCGATGATGCCCGCCACCTCGCGGAATTTCTTGAGTGTCCCGAAGAGCAGCATGGGAAAGAGGAAGGCGCCCACCAGGGTCCCGTCGAGGCCCTGGAGGCTGTTGCAGACGCCCACGATGAGCCAGGTCGCCAGCAGGAGGATGGCCCAGATGAAACCCCAGAAGCAAAGCTCCACGAACGACTTCAGCCACTGGAAAAAGATGGGCCGGGTTCCGGGGCTCGCCAGCATGGCGCAGGCGAGGATGCCGAGGTAATAGTTGACGACCAAGCCCGCGACCTGGGCGCCCTTCATCAGGAGGAGGGCGACCAGCTCGAAGATGCCCATGACGCACAGCACGATCTGGATCAGCCGGGACACGCACATCTCGATGCTGGACGTGACGTAGGTCGCGGCGGTGGTCCAGATGCTGCCCGCGCTCACGTTGTTGTTGACGCCGAAGAGCCCGTTCCAAAGGGTCTGGGGATCGAGGGTGTTGCCGCTGGTCAGCGTGCCCGTGGGAGAGACGACGTTGATAGTACCGACCCCGATCTGCTGCTGCGTGGCAGGGGACATGGTCCCGAACACGGAGGTCTGGGTCAGGGCGCTCAGGATGGACGTGGCGCTCTGGGGGAACTGGGTGGTGTAGTTGTGGACCAAAAGGGTCATCTCGTTGGCGAGAAGGATGACGCCGGTGTAGAGGTAGGGATATAGGACCATGGCTCCGAAGGCGTAGCCGAAACCGGCGAAAAGCCGGGTCCCGTCCTCGTTGGCGAGGGCCACCTTGAGGCTGTCCCCGGAGATCACGACGAAGGTCAGCACCACGGCGACGCAGAAGAAGACCGAGCCCAGCGTGGTCACGTTGGACGCCCAGCCGGGGTCGACGCACATGAAGGACGGAAGGGACTGCCCGGCGAAGGTCGCCCCCTGGCCGCTGGTCACGTCCCAGACGGGCAGGATGTAATTGCCGATGACGACGTAGAGCTTGAGCACGGTCCAGGTGGCGGCGATCCATATGATGAGGATGATGCCGCTGAAGCCGAAGACCACGCCCTGAGTCACGAACTGGGCGAAGTTGGCGAAGATGTTTCCGATGCCGCTGGCGGTCGCCTGGTCCGTCTCCGCCGTGGCGCGGAGCCAGCCCGTGAGGGCGAGGCATAGGAGCAGGGCCAGGACGAAATGGAGACGCCGCCTCATAGGTTCGACGCGCCTCCCAGTGCTCCCGTGTTGTTGCCGGAGGTCGTCGAGCCGGAAATCGTGCCGTTGCCCGAAGGCGCCGCGTTCACGGCGCCTGTCCCGCCGTTTTGCGAGGAGGCATTTCCTGACTGCGAAGGCGACGGCGTCAAAGCCTTCATGGCGGCGGATTGGGCCAACTGGGAGCCATCGGCCAGGGCCGCCGATTCCAGACCGGAGTTGTCGGGCTGGGTGCCCTGGACGGCCGAGCCGATGGCGTTCCCCGCCAGGGAGCCCAGCGAGGCCCCGTACATCGCACCGATCGCGGTGCCGCCCCCGAAGGAGGTATAGGCGCCAATCACTCCTCCGGCGACCGTTCCCACGGCCGTCAGGACGGAACCGATGACCTGGGACGTGGCCGACGAAACGGCGTTGGTGTAGGTGACGTCCCCGGTGGTAGGGGCATAGCCGGACACGTCCGGCATGTCCGTGGCGTTGACCTGGTCCGCCGCGGTTTGGGCCGCCTCCTGGTTGTTGGTGCCGATGGCGGCGCTTTCCTGCTGCAGTGACTCGCCCACGGACATGAACTGCGCGTCACCCGTGGCGATCATCTGCGCCGCAGTCTGGGAGAGCATCGTCGACATGGGTCCCGCCATGGACGATCCCACCGAGGCGAGCCCGGAGCCGGCCAGCGCCTTGGCGGCGTTCAAGGCCGCGGCCCGCTTGCAGGGGTCCTCAAGCCCCTCCTGCCACATGTTCTCCGGCAGCCGGGGCTTGATGCGCCGCACCGTGGCCGCCGCCCGGCGGATGCTCAGGACCGGCTTCCCGCGGGCCAGGTCATTGAAAAAATTGGTCATGTCGTCCTGCTGCTGCTGGACGTTCTGGTCGGCCGAGCCGAGGTCCAAGGCGCCCCAGGCCGGGATAGATAAGGCCATGACCGCTGTCATACAAAGTACGTTTTTCACATCGGCCCCCTAGCGCGAAAGCATGAGACCGGTCCCGCCCAAGATGGGGACGGCGGCGAAATGCAGGGAATCCGGGTCGTCGGGGTCAAGAACGCCGATGGACAGCTCCACGTTCCCGTCCAGGGCGTGTCCCGCCACGGAGACCTTGAACAGCTTTTCGTCGTCCAGGCTCTCGGTCGCCAGCACCTTCTGGGTGCCCCTGTCCTTCACGTCCACCTCCTCGCAAAAGCCGGAAGAAATCACGGTCACGTCAAAGCTGTGCGGCGACGTCTCGTCGACGGTCACCTGGAACACGGCAAAGACCGTGCTCCGCTCCAGGGGACCGATGTGCCTTCCCCTCCATACCGGACCTGGGACGGCCAGCGGCGCGGCAGCCTTGGCCGGGCTGTGACGGTGGTGGCGGGCGCGGTGGGCCTCACTGTCGCCGTCCGCCTGCCCGAGATCGTAGGGCTGGGCGGCGGTGGTCATGTCGGCCAATCCCTGGATGACGGTCGTGGCGCGGTCGAAGGCGTCCGCCACGGACAGCTCCATGTCGTCCGGCGTGGCGTGCCTGGGGACCGTCGGATCGGCGATAGCTGCGCCGGTCATCAGCAGGACCGGCAGGGCGAGCAAGACCCTAGAACTCATAGCCCGCGTCGGCCTGCACGGCGATGCAGCTGTAAGCGGCTGCCACGAAAGGCAGGAAGCCGACGCGGGTCGCCGCGCCATAGCCGGGGGCCACGGGCTCGCTGATGGAGCCTTCGCGCAGCCGGGCCAGGGTGTAATCGCCCATGCTGTTCGTCAGGGCGACCCCGTAGAAGAAGCGCGCGGGCTGGGTCGGCTGGCGTGCGTTGGTCTTGTGGACAAGGTGGACGAACCAGACGCCCTGCGGCGTCTGGGCCTGGGTGGGGTCCTGGGGATAGCCCCCGGTGAAGGGGTTGTCGGGGTCGTCGCTCAGAGGCTGTTGGTATTCCCCGTCCAGGCTGTCCAGCAGGCCGAAGGTGATCTTGTGTATGTCCAGGCGCACGCCCGCGGTGGCGACCTGGGTGGAATCCCAGAAACTCATGTCCTGGACAGCGTATTCGCCCCATACCTGGGCGAACTTGTAGGTGAAGGCGTAGGAGGCGTCCAAGCCGCCCCCTTCTGAGACCGAGCTGTATTGGAAATAGTCCTGGAGGCCCCGGCTGACGTTGAGGGTCAGGTCCGACGAGCTGCCCGCCACGCCGAAGCGGACCCGGAGCTGGCCCAGGACGACGCCCTCCTGGCCGTCCAGGTCCGTCTTTGCCGCGCTTAAAAGGTTGGGGATGTAGACGACGGACACGGCGTTGTAGGGCGCGGTCACGCTCGCGTCCGCGTCCGGAACGTCCGCAAAAAGCCTGAAGGGCAGGGTGGCGCTGACCATGTCCGCGGTCCGCTCGCCCATGGTGAGGTAGGAGCCGAAATACTCGCCGGGGGACAGGAAGTCGCCCACGTCCCGCCGGCCACCGGACAGGGTCAGCCAGGATCCGTGCCAGCTCGCCTCGGCCCGCTCCAGATACAAATCCACGCCTTCGTCGGTCGAGGAAGTGTTGAAGAGGTCCAGAGAGATGTCGGCCAGGAAGTCGTCATAGAGCTTCTGCTTGAAGTCCATGCCCACGTAGGGGCCATAGAGGGCGCTGGGTGCCTCGTCCTGCTGCTGCCAGAGGTAACCCACGGTGTAGTCCATTGCCGTCACCGCCGTGTCCGTCAGGCGGGCGGCGCTCTGCGTGGCGGCCTCCAGGGCGTGGGCGGACTTCGCGCCACCCAGGAAGAATAGGACGACCGCGAACCATATGGCGCACTTGGCGCCACTAACCTTCGCCTTCGATTGCCCGCCTGCTACGGTCATCATCGCCTCACTGATGGAGCTGCATGACGGTGTCCACTCCGGTCAGCGACGTGCCCGCGCTGGACGCGTTGCCGAGCCACCACGATCCAAGCGCCCACACGCACCCGAGGACGAGCATGTTCCAGCAGGCGGTCTTGAGCTGGGCGCCGCGGTCTTCGGTGTTCTGGAGGGCCCACAGGATGCGGACCAGCAGCATGATCCCGGTGATACCCGCCACGAAATTCACGACCTTCCACAGCAGGTTGTAGATGGCCGTGTCGGCGTTGCCCAAATACCCCGTGGCATGCAATACGAAAGGGAAAGCCTGTACCAGGACCAACAACGCCACACGGAAACCCCAAACGTTCCTCGTAGCCTTCATGTTCAACGACCCTCGAGCGAATGAATGTGATGATGCGGAACCAGAAAAAATCCCATGATTGGCTTCGCTCTTCCCCATCAAGGCTTTCCCGTCGTATTCGTGATTACCGGACCCACTTTTGCCTTGAGCTGCTCCAGAAGGCGCTGGTAGACACGGGACGGCTTATGCCTACCAGTCTCCCAGAGGGCCACCGTGTTCTGGCGGGACTGGATGCAGGCCGCAAATTGCTCCTGGGTGAGGCCCAACTGCACCCGTAAGGCCACGATCTCCCGTGCTGTCATCCCCCCGGCCCCTCCAAAAAAGTCGCCTAAAATATAGGCATCTTTTTTATTGAACTTTCAATAATGACGTGATATTATAAAATTTTTTGTCATCAGTAGATTTATATGTCCACGGAATGACTTAAAGGCAGGCATTAAATACCTTGGTGGCACTGAATGTCAATGACAATAAGGCCGTGCACCCTCGGATTAGACGAAAAAATTTATAGCCCCATCAAATGGGAACCCTCGTACACAAAATACCCGACCGCGGCGAACTAGGCCCGCTCCGGGGCCAAACCACCGGAAAGCAGTGTGTCTTTTTTCGGCTTCTAGCCTGCTTGAAGCCCTAAATTAAGCCCCGACCGGGCCTTGCCAACCCGGCCGGAGCCCCTCAAGGAGCCGCTCGTTTTCGAGGTGTCGCAGAATTAACGCTGCTTCATCCCAAAACCGAAAAACTCCCAGCCTTGAAACGCCCCCTATCTCCGATGACGGGAACCTAGAGCGTCTTGATCACATACACCACGAAGTTTGAGGCGCCTGTAGGGCCCGCCTGAAGCTCCTAGAAAACCAGGCTCAAACCGCCTTCAACGGACAAACCGCTGAAATCGACGTCCACGGCCGAGGCGGGAGGAAATTCCGTGGGCGCAAATTGGTGCAAATACTTCATCGGGCCTTCCAACGGCTGGCCGTTGCCGTCCCTGAAGTCACCCAAGCTGGCGTAACGGTAGCCGCCTTGTGCGTCGAGGTGAAGCCAGGTAACGCCGGGCACGGTCCAGTCCAGGCGCAGGTCCAGGTCCCCGACAAAGCCCTCACCGTAATAAAAACCGTTGGCCACCATGTCTGTCCCTCCCTCCGTAACCGAGAAATTTTGCGACATAGTGCCGTATCCGATTCCGGCGAAGGCGCCCGCGGAAAGCTTCAATCCATAGTCCGCCCCGGGCAATTGGTAGCGCCCCCCGATCATCACGCTGGTGAGGGTGCCGCTTTCCGTCGTATTGATCGTAGCGGCCCCCTCGGACAGCAGGTCGCTCGCCTGATTGGTGCCGAGATAATCCACCCTCAGGCCGAGTTCCAGCTCTTTCCAGGGGGTCAAAGCGCCAGACAGAAGGTCCCCTCCCAGGATCCAAGCGCCGCTCAGGTCCGCGCCCGTGAATGACGCCGGATTACCCTCATTGTATAAAAGCGTCGTCAGCGTCTCCTGATACCCGGCTTGGGCCTTGTTCACGCTGCCCATCGAGACGCTGGTGTAACCGGCGAAGGGGGTGAAATCGATCGCGTCCGCGCTCAAGGGGCCAACAAGACACGCGAATGCAATCAGGAACAGGGCGATAGTGCGCATGAAGTCCTCGAAAATTGAATTCTATCCAATGGTGCCAAGCGGCGATTCCGACCGCAGACCGGAGCGTCAGGGGCAATACTCATAAACCCGGTCATTCCCGGAATCGCTCACGTAAAGCGGACCGTTCCCTGAAATCGCCAAGCCATAGGGTTCATTAAATTGCCCCACCTCAACGCCTGCGCTCCCGGTTCCAAACTCAAAACCCGGGCTCCCGGACGCGTACTCAAAAACCCCGGAGCCGCTGAATACCTCGACCCGGCCATTTAAAATATCCGCCACATAGACGTCGCCGTTGGCCCCCAGAGCCAGGCCGCCGGTCCTATTGAACTGGCCCGGACCGCTTCCGAGCGAGCCGAACGAGGAAAGCGTATTGCCCTGGCTGTCGAAGATCTGCACCCTCGAGTTCCCGGTGTCGGACACATAGATCTTTCCGCTGGAGGCCACAGCCACCTGCGCAGGGCTGGCGAATTGACCGGGGCCCGACCCCGAGGTTCCGAACTGGAATTGGTAGGTATACGCGCTGTTAAAGACCTGGACCCGGCTGTTGTTGGTGTCCGCCACGTAAATATTCCCGTTGGCATCCACGGCGACACCGTTCGGCTGATTAAACTGGCCCGTTCCCGAACCTGAAGTCCCAAAAGAGGAGACATAGCCGCCCCCTTCAGTGAAAACCTCAACGCGGTCATTGCCTGAATCGGCCACGTAGACGTTCGAATGGGCGTCCACCGCCACACCCTCCGGGCCGTTGAACTGGCCCGTCCCGCTTCCGCCCGAGCCGAAATTTCCGATGAACGAACCGCCGGGATTGAAAATTTCGACGCGATTGTTGGATGCGTCCGCCACAAAGACGTTGCCATCGTTTTCAATGGCGACCCCAACGGGATTGCTGAATTGCCCGCCGCCGTCGCCGCTGTCGCCATACTGGCCAACATAAGTGCCACTGATGCTCGTGATCTCAATGCGGGCATTGCCTGAGTCGGCCACGTATAAATCCCCTCCCGGACCCTCGACCAGGGAATTCGGTCCGTGGAATTGCCCCGCGCCGTTGCCCGACGTGCCGAATTGGGAAATATTGAGGCCCGAATTGGTGAAACCTTCCACGCGGTTGTTGCTATAGTCCGCGACATAGATGTCCCCGGAGGGGATGACGTCCAGGTCCGAAGGATTCTCGAATTGTCCCGCGCCCGAACCGGCGCTGCCGAATTCGTTCACATAGACCCCGGCGTTCGTGAATTCCTCGACGCGGCTGTTGCCAAGGTCCAGAACATAGACATTTCCGCTGGAATCGACCCTAAGGGCCGTAGGCGCATTCAGATCCCCGTCACCGGAGCCAAAGCTTCCAAAAGTCCGAAGGTAGTTGCCGCTCTTATCAAACACCTCAACCGTCGATAGATCACGGTTGGTGACGTAGGCGTTGCTACTGACGTCCAACGCGACCCCCTCGGTGGCGTAAATATTGTGGCCTCCGGAGTTGCCATTGAACTGAAACTTGTAAGCCCCGGCGCTATCAAAAATCTCGACCCGGGAGTTATTTGTGTCGCTGATATAAATGTCGCCCGAAGCGTCCACTGCGACGTTGCTGGGTTCATTCATTTGCCCGTTACCTGAGCCGTAGCCGCCGAATGTGGAAAGGAATTTTCCATTGCTGTCCAGAATTTCCACGGCGGAGAGTCCGCTCAGAAGCGCGATAAAGTGGCTGGTGGTGGGATCCCAAGTGATACTTGCGACATCAGGAACCGCGAGCCCCGCCGGATCCGGCCCAAGATAGAGGCTGGGGCAGGTCATCCGGCCCTGGGAAGTCGAGGAAAGGCTCTCCGTCGCCAAAATCTGTTTCTTGAGGTCACGGACCGTGGCGTCCGCGGATTGCAGGATGCCGAAATGCAGCCCCCCCGCGGCGAGGCCGCTTGCGAACCCGAAGGCGGCGAGCATCAAAAACATGCGTTTCATGGTTCGGACCCCTTAAATAAAATGTAGCCCAATGGCACCAACACCGCGGAAGAGCCTACGGGCAGAACTCGTCCACGCGGTTATTCGTAGCGTCGCTCGCGTATAGCGGACCGTTTCCCGAGATAGCAAAATAAGATCTCCCCTCTTCGAACTGCCCCGGTCCAACGCCGAAACTTCCGGATTCGCGTTGGAAGACCCCCGCGCTGTTGAAGACCTCCACACGTCCGTTGTCGTTATCGCCCACATAGACGTCACCATTGGCCCCCAAAGCTATTCCGGAAGTTCCGTTGAATTGACCGGGGCCGCTTCCCAAGGATCCGAATTGGGAAATGAAGGTGCCGGCGCTGTTGAATATTTCCACCCTGGAATTTCCGGCGTCCGACACATAGATATTCCCGTTGGCCGCCACCGCGATGTCGTCCGGGATATTGAACTTCCCTGGTCCCGACCCTTGGGTTCCGAACTGGAATTTGAATGTGCCTCCGCTGTCGAAAACCTGGACCCGATAATTTAAGGCGTCGGCCACGTAGACATTCCCAACGGAATCCGTTGCGACGCCGAGCGGTTCACTAAACTGACCTGGTCCAGACCCGGCGCTTCCGAAGCTGGTGACGAAAGTCCCTGCCGAAGTAAAAATATCGACCAGCTCTTTCCCTGAGTCAGCTACGTAGACATTGGAACTTACACCGACCGCCACGCCCGCCGGTTCGCTGAAGCCCGCCGTAGTGAACTGTCCGACATAGGCGCCACCGGGGTTCAGAATTTGAACCCGTTGGTTTTGTCCATCCGCCACATAAATATTTCCATTACCCCCAATTGCGACACCTGTAGGAACTTCAAATTGACCGTTTCCGTTGCCGCCATTGCCATATTGCTTGATGTAGGAACCGCTCGCGCTCATGACCTGAACGCGGTAGTTACCGGAATCGCAAACATAAAAATCTCCGCCGGGGCCCATGACAAGAGAAGACGGACCGCTGAATTGCCCAGGCGCGGCTCCTACAACGCCGAATTGGGTCAAATAAGCTCCGGCATTCGTGAAGCCTTCAATTCGGTTATTTTCGTAGTCAGCCACATAAATGTCACCTGTCGAAAGAACGTCCAGATCAGTAGGCCCGCTTAATTGCCCTGTGCCGGAACCGGCACTTCCGAACTGGTTGACATAGGTGCCGGAATTTGTGAACTCCTCCACGCGGTTGTTGCCATAGTCCGCGACATAAATATTCCCGCTACCGTCCAGACGTAAACCCTCCGGCTCTGATAGATTTCCATTCCCAGAACCACCGCTTCCAAAGCTACGCAAGAAGTTGCCGCTCTTATCAAACACCCAAATCTGCCCGATATAATCGCTAACGTAGGCGTTTCCACTGACGTCTAGGGCGATCCCTTGTGGATCCTCCAAAGGGGCATCGGAAGAATTCTCGCTAAACTGGAACTTATAACCGCCCGCGCTACTGAATACCTGGATTCGATTGTTGCCGCTATCGCATACGTAGATATCCCCGGAACCATCCACCGCTACGCCAGCAGGAGTATTCAATTGGCCATTGCCGGTACCAGTGCCCCCAAAGGAGCTAACGTAGTTCCCTGATCCGTCGACGATTTCGACCTCGTTGGCAGCAAAAGTCGCCACGAAATGGCTGGTGGTGGGGTCCCAGGCGATAAAAATTCCGTTCATGGCGAAGCCGCTGGGAACAGATCCAAGATAAAGGTTGCCGCAGCCCTCGGTCTCGGGCGTGGGCACCGGACTCTCGGTGGCCAAAATCTGTTTTCTAAGATCGCGGACCGTTGCATCCGTGGATTGCAGGATGCCAAAATGCAGGCCACCTGCGGCCAGACCGCTTCCCAGGCAAAGGGCACTAAGGGTTAAAAGTATTCGTTTCATGATTCCGGCCCCTAGAACAAGGTGTAATAGAGGGCGGTATTGACCGTCCATTGCCATTCACCGATGTTCTCCCCGCTGGAGGACACGTTGACGAAGGCCGGTCCGATGTCGACGTTGAGGAACCAGCGTTTGTCGATGAAGTACTCCGCGCCAACCAGGGGCTCAACGAAAAATCCGGTTCCATCGAGGGAGTAAACGCCGTCAAAACGAAGGTAGCCGGTTTCCGCGCCGGCGTAGGCGCCCAATTCGTTCCAGCGCAGGGCACGGAAATAGAGGCGAGCGGAATAAGCCTGGGTGCTGGTTTCACCGGCAGCTTTCAATTCCACGTCAAAACGGGTGCTGAAATCGTAACGGGCCCGTATATCCGGGAAGCCCACGCCCAGGGCGAAGACGCCCGGCTGGGCGGGAGTGGAAGCCGCGGTCCAAAGATTGGGGGAGGCCTCCGAAGATCCCGGCGCGAGATCCCCAGTCGGGGCGGATGTGTCGCCCGCAGTCCCCGAATTGGAAGCAGTTTGCGTGGAATCCGACGGCGAGCCCCCGGCGTAGGCTAAGGAAGCCCCGCAAACAAGGAGTCCCAGGACAAAAGCACACTGTGAGAACTTTCGCATTTGTTCCACCTTTCCGCACAAGACAGAAGCTCGGCCCCTCAAAGTAATGAATACATAAAGCGGAATACATTTCGTAACCAGCAGCAGTTCTTAAAATTTTAGGTAAGGCAGTCATTATTTTTGGAAACTGTATCCTCTGAATAAGCAAAAACTGTTTCATTTTGCGTTTGTCGCCGGACCAAAAAGTCGCGTTCCAAACGGAATAGCCCCGATGTAAGGTTAAGGCGTATGGTCCAAATTTCCACGCGCGCCAAAAGCCACGAGGCCCGAATGCCGGAATCCAGGAACGCAAAGTCCAGACCAAAGGTTTACGAAGGCATCGTCGAAAAACTTTCGGTGCAGATACGGGGCGGAACGCCCCCTTTTGGGGCCAAACTGCCGTCCGTCCGGGAATTTGGACGGCATCTGGGCGTCACGCCAACCACCGTGACACGGGCGTACTGGGCCCTGGAGGGCGAAGGTCTGATCGAAGCCCGGCCCCAATCCGGCTTCTTTGTGAGCTATTCCAAAGAGAATCGTCCCAGCACCCACTGGGAAGGGGAGGAAAAAAATCCGCGGCCCATCGGCAAAGGGCCGTTAAGCGCGCAAATCAACTTCCTGCCTTACATTTTCCAGCAAATGGTCAACCCCAAGAACCTCTTCCTGAGTCTGGGCTTTCCCGGGCTTTCCGTGTTCCCTTCCAAGGACTTCCAGCGTTCCGTGGGTTTGGGACGGACGAAATTGGGCGCCAAGGGACTCGAATACAACTGGCCCAACGGATATCAGCCCCTGCTCCAACAAATCTCGAAGGAATACTTCAACTGCGGCGTTGAGATCCGCCCTGACAACCTTTTGCTCACCACCGGAGTCAGCGAAGGAATCAACATCGCCCTCAGGGCCCTGACCCGCCCCGGGGACATCATCGCGGTCGAGTCGCCCATTTTTCCCATGTGGGCGGTGGTGGCCCAAAATTGCGGGCTTCGGATCATTGAAATACCCATAGATTCGGAATCCGGGATGAACCTCGATTACCTGGAACGGGCCATACAGAAAAACCGTGTCAGTGCGGTCATTGCGATGCCCAACTTCCACCATCCCACCACTTACTGCATGCCCGACGCCGCGAAAGCAAGACTGGTGTCCATACTCGAGAAGAAGGACATCCCCCTGATAGAAAACGACATCTATTCAGAGCTCTATTTCGGAACCAGGCGCCCCAAGCCGGCCAAAGCGTTTGACCGGACGGGCAATGTCGTACTTCTGTCCTCCTTCTCGAAAATCCTCGCGCCGGGTTTGAGAGTGGGCTGGATGGCCGCCGGGAAATACATGAAGGAACTGTCCGGGCAAAAATTCGTCGGCAACGCGTCGACAAATCCGGTCACCGAGGCCGGCGTCAGCGACTTCATTGCGCGCGGGCTGTACAAACGCCATATGAAAAAGGTCCGCTCGTTTTGCGCGGAAAATTTCAAGCGGTTCGAGGCGGAGGCCATCTCGAGGCACTTCCCCGAAGGGACGCGGATCACCCGGCCAAACGGCGGATGCCTATGCTGGATCGAACTGCCGGACCACGTCAACGCGCTGCGCCTGCACTACGACGCCCTGAAAAGGAACATTTTGATTTTTCCCGGGAACATTTTTTCATTGAAGCCAAGGCACCTGAATTTCCTTTCACTCAGCTTCGGCATGGTTTGGTCCGATTCCATTGAAGCCGCTTTCAAGGAAGTCGGCGACCTCGCAAAGGAGCAACTGCGCTTCCGAAATTGAGTTGGAAAATATCACCTCGGCCAGCCGCTTTGGGCGTAGCTGTAAAAGCGCCCCTCGGACCCCACGATAACGTGGTCCACCAACGGAATGCCCAGGATGTCCGCGGCATCGCGTATGCGCCGGGTCAACGCGTGGTCGTCCGGGCTGGGGGAGGGATCGCCGGAAGGATGGTTGTGCGCTATGGCGACCGCAGCACCGTGGGCATATAGGACCGGAAAGAAGATTTCCCTTGGATGGGCCAGGCTCTGGGTCAGGGTCCCGACGCTGACCTGGACGACCGCCAGAGGCCTGCGGCGGGCGTCGAGCACGATGGAATAGACCGCCTCACCGGGCAGGTCCTGGCTATGCGCCCGGACCATCGCCACCAGGCGTTCCGGACCGCCCAAGGGGTCGGTGCTTACGACGGGCGCGTCTTTGACGAGCATGACGCGGCAGTAGTGCGGTTCAATGTAGGAGAAGGTTCGGCGGCTCATGGATGCCTCGGAAGTGGGGTTTGGCTGTCACTCCCCAAGGCGATTGAACCGCAACGAAGGCGGACGGCTGGCCGAAGGCCGGATCAGCCGTCGGCTTTAGCCCCGCAAGGCCGAGTTTCGAGGCCGGGCCGAGCCGGGGCGGGGGCCCCGTGCGACAGCCCCGAGCGGACAGGGCCCGCGTCACGCGGGCCGAGACAGCAGCGGCGAAGCCGCGCCGCGAGTTGCGGCGCCGTAGAAGGTGAGGGAGCCGTGCAGCCAAACCAGCTTCCAAAGCATTCCTTCAGCCAGAAGACGAAGAACGAAATGAAATCTACGAATATAACCAACCCGTAACCTAAACGTCGGAATGTGCTGGAACGCACAGTGTTAGGATTAGCTCGTCTTATGTCCTGCTCTCGTTGTCAAATCCAAAGGAGTCCCTCAATGAGTATGTTACGCGTTCAACATCCAGGCCCTGACGTCCCACATGAATTCGAAGGATATGTGAGCGATCTGATGGGCGCCCTAGTTCTTCCGCGAGCATTTGTCGGCAGCGGAATCAAAGTCGTTTTGCCCGAACAGCCTGGCCGTCCCGCAGGGCGAATCGGGTTCCTGACGGCAATCCATGTTGTCCTGCCGGCCGCCCTATCGGGAGAGCGGTTCGGGATTTTGCTGCCGCGTCCGAACCCCTTGGTCGTACAACCTACCGCGATACGTTTTGCCCCGAGGTCGGACGCGGCCGTCCTGACCTTGCCATTGTCCAACGACCAGACGGATGCGCTTGACCTTACAGAATGGGACCCGCGGGGGCATTCCGCACCGGCGATTTCCGCCTTGGTCAATCCCTGCGGTTTCCCCGGCAGCAGGGTCCAATTAGCCGATCAAAGCACTCAAACGCCCGGGAGCCTCGAGCTGAACCTTTTGGAAATGAGTGTCACCGGGGTCCAACAACGTTTGATGTTCGCAGCCTCTGCCGAAGACCCCAGGTACACGCCGTCTTTCAGGGGGATGAGCGGAGGCCCGGTCTTTGACGCCGCTGGGGAACTGGTGGGCATAAATACTGCGGAAATCAGGAATAACCAGGGAATGGCTAACATAGCGTTCACGACAAGGGCTGACTGGGACGGCCTTTACCATCCCGCCCGACACCCCGCAGGGATACCGGGCGATCTCGACGGCTTTCCGCAAAGCGGACGCTTCCGCCTGGGCCTCTACGATTCCGGTACAAACAGAGTCCTGATGAGGTTTGACGCCATCATCAGAGGGCACGTTTACCGATCCCAGTCCGTCCCAGAACGGGAATGGGGCACCCATGGTTCGATAGAAAGCATGGAAGTGCTGGGGAATCCCTATCCGATAAATATCGAGTCCATGTATAAGGTATCCGCCCCGGAAGACCGCACCACGTGGCAACAGGAGTTCATGCTGGAAGTGGCCCTCATTTTGGGGACCATGAGTTTGGTGAATTTGGGTTAAAGCGCCGCCATACCCGCGACATAGGTACCTGACCGCTGACCCAAAAAAATCACTCCTACCCTCAATATTCTGAGGGTAGGAGTATGCAGGTCGAGGCCCTAACGCCGTCCTCTTCAGCGGCCTCGGTGATAACCCAGACCCGGACGGCGGCGGTCAGGCTGTAGCCGGAAAAGATGCGGCCCCCGTTCAGCACGGCCCTCCTATTGGTTTCCCTGTCCTCTGGTGCCATCTCGGACCAGTCACCGCTGACGTGGCGCTCCAAAAGGTCCCTAGGGGAGACGCGATGCTCGGCTAGGGCTATGCGGGCGCCAGGGGTGACGACGACCTGGCCTGTGAGGAAGAGGGGTTGAATCAGGTTCATGTTCGGCTCTGAGTGGTGAGGGGGCAGAATGCCCTTCTCGCCCCGCCCAGCGGGCCGATGGGACGGACCTAGCGTCAGGCTTTGGCCGGAACCGTCCGGCCCCTGGACGGACGAGGCACGGAGCCCCACGCCGCGGGACGCGGCGCCTCGACCGGCACCGGCCCCGAGGAGCCGAAGGATGAGGATTCGCAGGGGCGCGGCCTCCGGACGCGCCCGCCGGATGCTGGGACAAAGGTGGGGAGGGACAGGCGCGAGCGTTACGCCGCGCACAAAGTAGGCCGGGGTCGGCCGCCGCCCCATGGGGCTCCTGTAAGCGGGCCGGGCCTGAGGAGAGGAAGGGCAGGATGAAACCGAACCATGGAGGCGATATAAGCCCTCAATTCTGTCTGACCCAATGGCAGTGGAGTATCTTTGCAGACCTTGCGGTCTAAAACCCTGGGTAATGGATGAAGTCATTGGCGCGATCTGCGGATCTTCAAAGTTAAGACAGCAAAAAATCCACCAAATCGTCGCCTTCCTTCCAATCGTGGGCAACGCCACCGCCGGGGGCAAGACTCAACTTGCAGACCGGAAGATTGGCAAACAAATCCGTGGCGGGCCGCGCCGCGTGCGGATTGGTGACGTATAAGGCTCTGGGCTTCTGAAAAGTCCATTTGGGCTGAATAAGTTGTCCCGCCAAGCCCTGCATGCTCCATTCGCAAATAAAGAGGATGCCCGAAATGCGCGTAAACTGAGGATCCGTGTCTGTTCCGAACAATCCCGAATCGTCGCGTCCGGCCCAGGTTTCGTGGCTGCCATCCGCTCGCCGTTGAAAAGTCAAGGTTTGCCTGCCCAACAAGGCTGACATGATCTCTTCTTGACCGGTTTCCATGTAGCCATCTAAGCCCACAACCAGAACCATTGGCTGGCTCGGAGTCCCATATTTACTTCCCTTCTGTCCCAAGACCTTTCTGAGGCGATCGACGATTGTCAGGACCTGAAAGGTATCACGAACCCAACCGCCTGACCAAACGGAGACCCGTCCCGGCGAGGTCGGCTGGGGCGTGATCTGCAAAGTCACTGTCGGTTCCTTTAGGATGAATGGCTGTGGGGTTACGCCTGCTGCCGAAAAGGCCCTCATCTGTTTTTTCATTGAGTCCGCAAGTTTGGCAAACGGTATACCTCCACCTTGTCTGGCTACCACACCTACGGAAAACAGCCATTCCGGGGGTTGAAGGTGCTGATTGAGTCCGGCCATCACCTCGGAAATAGTCCGATCTTCAAACCGGACCTGATCATCCGCAGTGGAGGCGGACCGAACCTCGACAATAATCTGCCCGCAACTGGAATGAGTCGCCAGGAAATCCGGCCTTCCCTTCAATCCCTGCCCGCTCAGATCAGGCTCTACTTCGTCGACGGTAAATCCCGATCTCATCAGAATACGGTTAGCGACGGCTTCTAAGAACGCGGCCATATCTACGCTCTCCCCTGCGCCCCTCAGACGCGCCTCCAATTGAGGCCTTTTAGACGCAGGGTAATCGTCCAAGATACCTAGAATGGCGTCAGCGAGCCGATCGTGGCCAGACGCCTTCAACGAAAGAACACAGGGCAAACTAGGCACATTCGCTCTAATTAGAAAGTAGTGCGCATTATTTGGTGCTCCCATCTATTGTACTGCCGGGCCTCCGCATGTCCGCCTTTGATCTTAGCTCTACTTCCCGAGAATCCCCCACCCACACCAATCCCCTCCCTGGGTTCAAACCCCTCCCCATACTTACTCAAAAACCATGGTCATGTCATACGAACCCACCCGCTCACCCCCATTCACAGTCTAAGGGAGCGGGTGGGTTCGTATGCGCGGAGGCGCCAGCCGACGCGAATGGCCATGGTTTTTGAGTGCTTTTTCTGTTTGAGGGGGTGTTGCGTAGCGGCAACAGGGGCCGACATGGTTGTGCCGTGCTGCGCCCAACAAAATGGCCCAAAGAACGGACCTCTTAGGCCCATTTGTTATCCCGAACGATGCACACGCCCAACCATCGGAAACCGAAACGTTTCGGTTTTTGTAACGGATTCTCGCTGTGATTTGCTTGCGAACAAAAGCTCGGATGTGTAGGATGCGTTTTCAAATGAAGCGCTGCCAACCCAGTGACGCGAAGCCAAACAAGTAACGCGAAGCCAACCGAGGATGCCATGACCGAGACGCACAGCCACAACGAAATACAGTCAGTCGTGTTATTCAGGACGCAAAAATCAACTTTTCCGCGTGGACAGGACCGCCCCCTATCCCTGATCCGCTTCAGACCTCCAAGCCTTTAGCCCAAACGCACCAATCAGCCCTACGACGCAGTTCATAACCGCGGCGCGGCGCTTTTTGTCGTGCTGTTTGCTCAAGGCCCAACCATGAAAATTCTGTCCCTGCTCAACAACAAAGGCGGTGTCGGCAAAACCACCATCAGCACTAATTTGGCCGCGCAGCGGGCCCGCAAAGGCTCGACGACCCTACTGATCGATATGGATCCCCAGCAGAACGCTAGCGAGGCCCTGGGCGTGAGCCGCAATGTAGCCGGTTTCGACAGCTACTTGAACGGCAGTCTCCATCTAGGCCAAGTGGCCCTGGAACAACCCGGCGACCCAGACAATCCAAGAACCAAGGTACCCGGCCTATATGTCATTCCCGCAGGTCCTGGATTGCAGAAGGCGGCCGATCTGCTGTCCGACGCAAGCCTGACAGCCCATCTGGAGCGGTTCCGGGCCTCCTTGGCTGAATTTGATGCCGAAGCCACAACCCAAGGCGCCCGCCTGGACCTGATCGTACTGGACCTGCGCCCGGCCCTGGATCGTATCACCACCCTGGGACTGGCAGTCAGCGACTTCGTGGCGGTCCCCCTGGAATGCGCGGAAAGCTCCCTTAGCGGCCTCCTCAGCCTGGATGCTTTCGTGACCGAAGTCCGGGACCGCCTCAATCCCGGCTTGAAATGGGGAGGCGCCTTCGTCAACAAGTACCGGGAAAACGGGAGCCAAAGGCAGTTCGTGGCCGAGGTCCGGGCCGTACTCAGACGGCGCCTGCTCTCCACCATCGTGCCTTTGAACCAAAGCCTGGCCGACGGCTACACGGCGCGCTGTCCCGCCGTCAGCCACTTCCCTGCCAGCGACGGAGCCAAGGCCATCCGGGCCCTGTCCAAAGACCTCTTCCTCACCATGGGACTATGACATGCCCAAACCTCCACCCATCAATTTCAGCAAAATGATCTCCGGCAAGCCGCTCCAGGGAGAAGGCCCAGGCGCCAAGCCGGTGCCCCAAAATCTCATCCTGAGGGCCGACCAGCTCCGGGAAGCGGACGGCCAAGACCGGACCGAATCCCTCAAGGCGGACTGGGACGAATTCCTGGCCTCCATCCGGGACACGGCGGGAACCAGCCAGCAGGGAGCCGGAAACCACACGCCCGTCATCGCCGAAGGGGCCCAGGCCCCCTACGAAATCGTGGCCGGCCGGAGACGTTATTTGGCGTGTAGGGAACTGGAACTGCCCATAGACGCGAAGGTATATCCCTTCCTAAGCGACGACGATAAGGCCCGCATTAAATACTCCGAAAATTTCCAACGCAACAACTACACCTTGTTCGAAATCATTGAAAACGTCAAAAAAGAGACAGCACGGGGAAAAGACAGGGATTGGCTTGCCGCCGCCTTTGGGAAATCCAAACGTTCCATTGAGGCCTATATAGCTATTTCCAAGGACGCGCGATTGACCGAAGAGGTTCGGCTCGGATTGGGCCGGCGCGAAGCCGCCCGGCTCCTGCACGAATTCGGGGAAAACGCTGCGACGGAGGCTGCCAAATTACGCGAAGCTGAAACTGCTGGTCCAAAGCAAAACGCTACCAAAAAAGGGCCCGGGTCCCGAAAAGCCAAAAAGACCTCAAACGAAGCTCTCCTGCTGATGAAGGTGCTGCCCGGCAAACGCGTCGAACTGACTTTCGACGAGGAAAAGGCCGCGCCCGGAGATTTAGAGGCATACGGAGCTTGGTTGGATGTGGAACGCAAGAGGATCGGAACTCTGATCGGCGCCGTCTCCCGGCGCAAGCTGGCGGAGTCTTAGCCATGCCCGCCTTAGAGTGGATCGTCCCCGGCATGGCCGCGGCCGTCGGCGGCGGAGGCCTGCTCCTGCAGAAGCATCATCCCCATTTCCAAAAACAAAAGCCGAGCCACAGACTCAACCCGGAACAGAAATTGTCGGCTTGGGAGCTCGGAGAGTTCCCGCTGATGTTCACTCCGCCGCCCAAGCGTTTCATCCTGGGCGAAGAGGCCCGTTACTACCACCTGGAATGCATCGGCGCCTCCGGCACGGGCAAGAACCGTTTCTTCCTGCTCCCCTGCATCTACCAGGACATCCTCAGAGGCGTCTGCGTCATCGTCATAGACCCCAAGAGCGTCATGCTGCGGCAGATCGCGGCCTATGCCGCTTCCTGCGGTAGAAGCTCCCAGCTCCGCTACCTGGACCTCGCCAACCCGGCCAGATCCTTCACCTATTCCCCGTTCACCCGCGACGACCCCAGTCAGATGGCCGAAAGCCTGTATACCGCGCTCTTCCAGGACGACACAACCCCCACCCCCTTCTACAGGGAAACCGCCCAGTCCTGGGCCTACGGGATCTTCGCGGTGTTCCACCATCTCAAGGGCTGCCCGACTTTTGAGCAGATCCGACGTCTGGCCCTGGACCAGGACGCCTTGAAGGCGCTTCTAGGCCAAGCCCCTGACCTGGCCGCGTCCAAGGAACTACGCCAGCAATTTCTGACCAAAAGCCCGCAGGAATACACCGAGCTGATGCAAGGGGTCGCCAACAAGCTCACAGCCATCACCAGTGCCAAATACGCCCCACTGGTGAATACCACGGCCCCAGGCATCGACCTGGGGGAGGTGCTTTCCAAAAACCAAATCTTGTATGTGGGCACGGCCAAAGACCAATACCCCTCCAGTTCCCGACTGATCTCGACGCTATTGCTGCTGGACCTGCAATCCCGCCTCACCCCCCGCTTCGACAAGCCGGTGCGGCCCTGCTTCCTGTACATCGACGAATTCGCGGACGTGATCTATCCGGACGCCAGGGACTTGATCGCCAAAGCCAGGGCCGCCCGTGTCGGTGTCACCTTTGCCCATCAGACCAACGGTGACCTGAAGAAATACGGCCCGGCCGTGGCCGAGGGCATCTTCGACAGCGCCGGAAGCAAAGTGATCTTCCGCCTGGGCGCCGCGGAAACCGCCGAACTGTTCGCCAAGCTGGCAGGCACCTGGACCGAGAAAAAGGACTTGGTGAATTTCTCTCTGGACGGCCGCAGCCCCTTCGCCGGCAAGGTCGCCAAGGGCGTGACCACGGTCGAAGGGGAGACCTTCTTGATCCATCCCAACGCCATGAAGAACCTGCCTGTGGGCGAAGCATATATGATCCTGCAACGGCTGGGCCCCCGGCAAATCTTCAACGGACGGCTGATCGACGTGGACCGCATCGGCATACCGCCCCTGGATGAAGGCAAGGTGACGCCTCCCGCGGCGGGCCAGGCCCGTCAGCCCATCAAGCTGGACCTCCTGCCGCCGAAGGAGGAGCCGCCGCCCGGCCCGCCCCGTGACAAACCGTCCATGGACTGGCCGGAGGACGAAGGCCATGAACCTTGAACTGACGTCCAGGGACCGTTCCTTGCTTTGGGCCACCTGGCAGAACCGGCTCATGGCTCCAAGGCAATACCTCCGGCGCTTCTGGAACGGTGGCTCGCACCAAGCTGTGTCCAGGCGCCTGACGAAGCTCAAGGACGAAGGCCTCCTCCAATACATATCCGTCCCCTGGAACTTGGACCGGCGCCTCTATACCATCACCAAGGCGGGAAACCGAGCACTGGTGGATGCGGGCCTGCTGGACCCTGCCCTGGTTCTGGACTTCCCCCGAAGACCCAAGGAACTCTCCCCGGCGCTCCTGCACGACCTGAGCGTAGTCGACCTGCGCATCGCCTTCGAACTCACAGGAGGCAAGACCTGGGTTTCGGACCACCAATTACGCCTGGGCCGGCCCCAGCGCCTCGGAAACGTTCGCGTGGCCGATGGCATGTTCGACTTCGATGCCGACGGGCTCCGAAGGCGCGGCGTGCTCGAATTCGAGCGTCGCTCCTACCGCCGCCCCCAGATGGCCCAGGTCCTGTCCCGGCTGCGCTTCGACCACGGCGAAGACACCATCTTCTTCGTCACGCTCAACGCGGATCGGGCCCGGCGTGTCTGGTCCTGGACCGTGGAATCCGGGATCTGGGGCGATAGGCCGGCAAGCTTTCTGGTCGCGCCTCTGGGCTCAGCTCTTAAAAGCGGGCTAAAAGCAGGCTTCGTAGATCTGGAAGGACGGAGGTTCGAGTATTCACGGGGCTTCTAGGTGCTTAAAACAGTGCGTCAGGGCCATTGCCGATCTAGTCCAACGGTTGATTTGGCAACCAAACGACAAGAGTTGTCAAAAAGTCAACTGGCCGCGGAAATTAAAGCTTTCAGTCTGGTCCGAAGCCTCTAAATATCTCCTCTTCGGCTTGGAACCAGTCAACCCAATCACTGCCAATTGGCCTGCCTCGCTGTTCCCATGCGAGATAGGCTTTTTGACGAACGATGGAACCATAATCAAGGGCCGGGGACTTTTTTAGCTCTTCTAAATTCTCAATTTTCAATTCCATCTCGCCGAATAGCTTTTCAATTTCTGAGAACAAGCAGTCCCTCCACGATTCTGGGTCATCCGGGTGTTCAATGTCGAAATAGGATTCAAGGCTAATCGGATACAATTTTCCATCCAGATGTGGAACATCGGTCATTCGCACGGACCGAATTCGTCCAAATGCCCGAGCCTTCGCAACTAGCGATGCTTCGGATCTGAAAACTTCTCCAAAGATGGTGCACGTGAATCCACATTGGTAATTATCGTTTAGAAAGAGCCCGACCCTAATTCCCTCAAATTTTTGTTTGAACCTCCACATCCCCAAAGGAAAGTCGTCAGGTGGGGTAAGCGGATAGAACAAGTCATGCCAGGCTCTTCGGCTAGTTAGTTTTACGCCTATGATTTGGCTGCCAAGGGAATGATGTACCGTCTCTTCGGAATAGTTGATCCCACAGAGATCGTTTCCACTGGTAAATGCCGGGCCACCGCTCATTCCTGCAAGAGATACCGGAAGCGGCGTCCCATCCGGAACTTCACAACGGATGATTCCAGCCTGCGTTTCATTCTGAGCCACTATCTCTACTTGGGAGCGCTCTAATTTGTGGCCCCCACCTTTTTTAGGATCAACCTTTACGATACGCTCATATGGAAATCCCAGCGTTTGGATTATATCCCCGTTGTTGATCGTGGGACCATCGTCTGGGCGCCACTTAACTGGAATGGCCTTTTCCAGTTCTTCGTCCCTTTCCAAGACGATCAGCGCCGCATCTGACCGTCTTGCGAAGCGAATAGACTTAGGTCTAATGACCTTCAAGCTTAAACCCGGGAGTTGGATGCCCAGTGCCCCTCTTACCAACGGCGTGAGGACAACATGAACCGCGGTCAAAACCGCCAATTCGTAGGAATCTGGATGCCAGACTAAGACACCACTGCCATAAGCATCCCATTTTCCGGCGTTGTCTGGGTCGGGGCCAAGGAGCAGAGCCACCTTCCTACTCCTGTCTATGGCTGCAGCCTTCTCCATTTCTCCAAGATTCCTGCGATCCATGCTTGCCCCAAAAAAAAATACTTTCGATTCACGCCTACAACGATCTGAAGGTACTCCCAGAGTATTGCAGCATGAATCGGAATCAAGAAATACTAGTACGTTACGGACCAACCGGTGAAGTGCAAGACTGTTTCGAACATAAAGTTTCTGTTCCCAGAGCAACGGACTTCACGTTCCGTTGCTCTGCTCCGTGGACCTTTTTTATATGGCTCCGCAGACCTTTCCTAAACCTTTCCTATTTTCCCGACTTTTGCCCCTTTTTTCCATTCGTTGCCATTCAAATCAAAAAGCCCCTCCGCGACCCGGTCTGAAAAACCGTTGTCGCAGAAGGGCTTTTTTTGCTAATGGGCGTAAGTGTTTTTCGTCGTCGGGCCGCTTCCACAAGGAAAATCGGCCTCTTCGGATTAAAAGTCCGTTGCTCTACCAACTGAGCTACCTGGTCGTGTGTTTACAAGGGTTTTTCGGCGCTTTTCGCCCCTAGAGCAACGGACTAAAATACGTTGCTCTAGCGACTGAGCCAAGACCCTGCGCGGGCAGGAAGTATAAACCTTGGATCAGTTTCCGTCTATTCTGTAAGCACATTTTGGTTTGGCCGCGACTGAATATCTCCACGTTTACAACACATCAATAGGGATGCAAACGGCAAGCTTTCCTAAACCTTTCCTATTCTTCCATGCGCTACCGACTATTGCGCTGCCGCTTACTTGTTGTGCCAATCGAACCGATATGAAAGTTCCGGACTCGGCCCCGCCTCATATGCCAGCTGCCCAATCAATAGGCCGAACGGTTCGAGATATCGGGATACCTTCATCGGGCCAGCGTCCACTGCGTCGAAGCCCAGATCATGGATCAGGCCGCTTGCCACCTTCTTGGCTCCCCCGTCATCGCCGCAAATAATGACATTTGGCCGCTTTACGCCTTTTCGATCCGCAAAGACCTTAAATAGAACCTCGCTAGGTACCGTATTGAAAGCGGCCACAAAGCGCGATGTCGACGCCATTTTTTGGAGTTCTTCGCCCCCTGACGAGCGATGGGCCACCACTAAATCGGTATTTCCACCGTCCATCGGCAGGACGCAGCTGAGAATAATCTTGCCTGTTAAGTCCCCAGCTTGATCCAACACATCTTTGACATTGTCCCAATGCACTGCCAAGAGGAGGGCATCCGCTCCATCAGCCGCTTCGCGCGGCGTCCCGGCCGAAGCTTTCCCTTTTGCGTCTTTGGCCAAGCGCTCCAGCTTCTGCCGGCTATGGGAGTAACTGAAGACAACCTCGTAACCTGCCTGAGCCCAAAGAGTCCCGAGCTTGGCTCCCATCAAACCTGAACCCAGAACACCGATGCGCATGAAGTCCTCCAAGAGGCAGTGCCTTCGTCGACTGAATGACCGACTGGCCGGGCCTGGGCCACGAATGCTTAGGCCTCGTCGTAGGATAGAGAGGACGACAAGATCCGGTGTGCGTCCGCTTGGGCGAGCAAAAGATCGGCTTTGGTTTCAAAGGTATGCAAGGCGTCGGCACCGGCAGCGAAACGAGCCGGAGGATCCTCAAGGCCGGCAAGTTGTACGAGCGCGTGGGCGAGCTTTACCGGATCGCCTCCCTGCTTGCCGTCCATGCCGCTCCATGCGGCGACGGTCTCCCGGGTAAGCTTGGAGTAGTCTTCGATGGAGGGCTCGGCGTAAGTCGTCGACCCGGCGCTAAGCAATTCAGTGCGGAAAAAACCGGGCTCGACCAGCATTGTCCGGACTCCGAAGGGGGCTAGTTCCGGGGCAAGCGACTCCATCCAGCCTTCGATTCCGAATTTGGCGGCGGCATATGCCGAGCAAAACAATCCGCCCGATATGCCTGCGGTCGAGGAAATTGTGAGGACAAGGCCGCCTCGCTGCTTGCGCATCACCGGCAATACGGCGCGGGTGACGTTCATCGGTCCAAACAGCAGCGTCTCGATTTGATTGCGAACCTGTTCGGGGCTTAGTTCCTCGAAGAAACCGGCGAAAAAATTTCCGGCATTGTTAACCAAGACATCAACCCGTCCGAATCTCTCGACAGCCGCTCCGACCGCGGCCTCGGCTTCCTCGGGGCGGGTGACGTCAAGCTTCACGGCCAGCAAGTGGTCGTACTTACCGATGGCCTCAGTGACCTTTTTGGGGTCGCGACCGGTGGCGACGACCGCATGACCGGCTGCCAGCGCGGACTTGGCGATGTCAACGCCCAACCCACGTCCCGCGCCTGTGATGAGCCAAATTCGTTGCGGCATTTTATTCTCCGGAATGTGGGATTCGCCTAGGCCACGGCGGCTTGCTTGCGCAAGCGCTCGATGTCCCGTGTCGGCGGCTGTCCAAAAAGGCGGCCATACTCGCGGCTGAATTGGGATGGGCTGAGGTAGCCCACCCGTTGTCCGGCCGCGCCCGCGTCCACCATTTCCGCCAGCATCAGGTGCCGGGCTTCCTGTAAGCGCAACAGCTTCTGGTATTGGAGCGGGCTCATGGCCGTGGCTTCCTTGAAATGGTGGTGAAACGAGGACGGGCTCATGGCAGCCAAGCCTGCCAAGTCCTCCACCTTCAAAGGCTGGTCGTAATGGTCGCAGAGCCATGTCACGGCCTTGGACACGCCGGGCAGACCGGACTTGGCAAAACCCATCTGAGCAACCCGCGCGCCGATAGGGCTGCGCAAGAGCCGGATCAGAATCTCCTCCACCTTGAGGGGCGCCAGCAAGTCGGCATCCTCGGGCCGGGCCTGCAGTGATAGCAGCTCGGCGGCGGCCCGGAGAATACCTGATTCAGTCGGGCCGAGCATGATGGAACGATTGTCCTGAATCTTGGGCAAGCCATGGGGGAAGACCTTGGGCACCAAGTCCGCCATCTTGCGCGGGTCGAGGTCTAAGCGTATGCCTAAATAGGGCTCAAGCGCTGACACTTGCTTGAGCTGGAAGGCCAAGGGTAGATTCACGCAAAAGACCACCATGCGGTTGGCGTCGTAAGTGTAGGCCTCTTTGCCCAGCATGGCGGTCTTGGCTCCCTGGGCCACGATGCACAAGGCCGGCTTTTGAAGGTCGCGCACCATGCCCTTGTAGGGGCCGGAACGGCGGGTCAGGTGCAGCCCGGGAAGGCGCAAGTCAAAGGCTCCGTCGTGGGGAGCGAATTTTTTGATCTGCTCCGCCAAGAGGGACAGCTCAGGCGTTAATGAGGCAGGCCTACGGGATGGGGTTCGGCTCGGTTTCACGATCATCACCTCCTGCACCATTGTCCCAGAATTGGCCCGAGCTTTCGAATCCCATCCCAAAGGGCCCCAAACCAGGCGCAGCAATTATTCAGGACCCTGTTGGCCGCCACCCGCGTAATCCAGATCATCGACCTGCTCCAGCCAGTCCGCGGTCTTCCCGTCCAGCGCCTCCTGGATGGCCAGATGGGTCAGGGCCGTGGTGGCGGCTGCGCCGTGCCAGTGTTCCTCTCCGGCCGGGATCCAGACCACATCCCCCGGGCGTATGGTCTCCAGGGGGCCACCCCGGCGCTGGGCAAAGCCGCAACCGTCCGTTACCACCAGGGTCTGGCCCAGGGGATGTTTGTGCCAGGCCGTGCGCGCGCCCGGCTCAAAAGTCACTTTGGCACCGAGCACCCGTCCCGGCGCTTCGGCCTTGAACAGCGGATCCACCCGGACCGCACCGGTGAACCACTCGGCCGGGCCCTTGCCCGATGCCTGGGAACCGCTTCGCTGGATCTGCATGACCGACTCCCTTCAAAGTCCGACCATTTTAAGGAGCTTTTCAGGATACCGGGCTCCTTGGATACTGATCTTGGTTGAAGCGCTTTCAATCTCCTGCAGGTCCTGGGCAGTCAGGACTAGGCCGGCCGCTCCCAAGTTCTCGGTAAGGCGCGCCGCCTTGGTGGTGCCCGGGATGGGCACAATCCAGGACCTTTGGGCCAGGAGCCATGCCAGGGCCACTTGGGCCGTACTGGAGCCGGTCCGGGCGCCAATAGCGGCCAGCAGGTCCACCAGGGCCTGATTGGCCTGGCGTGCTTCCACGGTAAAGCGCGGCAGCGAGGTCCGGAAATCAGTGCTGTGGAATGCCGTATCCTTGGTGATCTTTCCGGCGAGGAAGCCCTTGCCCAGCGGGCTGAAGGGTACGAAGCCAATTCCCAGCTCCTCCAACGTGGGCAGGATTTCCTGCTCAGGATCGCGGGACCAAAGCGAGTACTCGCTTTGCAGCGCGCTCACGGGCTGGATCGCGTGGGCACGCCGAATGGTCTTGGCCCCGGCTTCGGACAGTCCAAAGTGCTTCACCTTGCCAGCCGCGATCAGACCCTTCACCGCGCCCGCCACGTCCTCGATGGGCACGGAAGGGTCGACGCGATGCTGGTAGTAAAGGTCTATCGCTTCCACCTTCAGGCGGCGCAGTGAGCCCTCCACGGCTTCCCGAATGTGCTCGGGCCGGCTGTTCAGGCCGGGCGATCCCGTCATTCCGCGGGGGTCCAGTCGGGGATCCACGTCAAAACCGAACTTGGAGGCGATGACCACCTTTCCTCGGAAAGGCGCCAGGGCCTCGCCCACCAGCTCCTCATTGGTGAACGGCCCGTAGGACTCGGCCGTATCAAAAAACGTCACCCCTTGCTCCACGGCCCCCCGGATCAGCTTGATCATCTCGCCTTTGTCCGCAGGCGGGCCGTAGGAGAAGCTCATGCCCATGCAGCCCAGGCCCAGGGCCGACACTTCCAGGCCACTCTTGCCCAAAACCCTTTTTTCCATGATAGCCTCCATGCTGGGAACAGCGGGGGCCGACGGGCCCTGGCTTCCTGCTTGAATAACCTTACGCCCGGCGCGGCTTCGCCCCTTGCCTGATCCTCCAAATATTTATAACGATCCTGCCAAATACGGGAAAAAAGGGGGCTAAAAATCCTGTGTGGCAACCGAAGGAATTAGAGTTCGCACCAAGCATTCCAAAAAAATAAGGCCCAGCGTTATAAACCGGGCCTTACTTGATCTTCGGCGGGGCGACGTTCCGATTGGGCTACACCAATTGGATCGAGACGCTACGGCCCACCGTAGCCGCCACGCGCTGCAAGCTGGAAAGCGTAATGTCGTTTTTCGGATCAAGCAGACGGTCCACCTACGCGCGGCTGGTCTTTGGCAGGACGGCCCTTTTGTTCTTGGAAGTTTTCTGTTTCTTCATGGCCTCCGCGAAATGCCAGGCCACGACTTCCTTGACGGCCAGCGCTTGCGTCTCCTCAAAGACACCTTCCTCCTTGAGAAAATCATCGATGCTGGAACCGATATGTTTTTCGCTCATAGTCCCTTCCGCAAGTCGAGCTTTTGAGTTTGTTTTTAAACCAAAATTTCTCGCAAAATCTTGATAAGCAGATCCATATCCATGGCGCCCAGATGTCCAAGACGCTTCAAGGCCAGACCTGTCTCCAGAGTGGCCAACACCGGCTTGAAAGCCGTGGGCTTCGGGAGCCCGGCCTCACGCCATTCAGACAATGGAGTATGGTCCCCGGTTAAATTGCTGGTCAACGCCATGATGATTATGTCCGACCTAGTCCGATGATACTCCGGCGAACTGACGACGACGGCGGGACGTTTCTTGTTGCTTTGTTGATCCGTAAACGGAAAAGGAACCAATATGACGTCGCCGGACTCAAAGGACGTCATAAGCCGAGTCTTCGGAATTATCCCAGACTTTGGCAAAAGCGGCCTGACTCAGATCGCTGAAATTGGCGGTATCCGATGCTTGGTCCTCGACCACTAGCGTCACCGGGTGCTCCCCGGGGACGGCCAAGCCTGGCGCCTTCAAGGTTACGCTGCCGTCGGCTGCGAAGCTTGCGATGGTATGAATGCTTTGCATGGCTTACCTCCCTGGACTATCTTAGACCTCTCTTGACAGCTTTTGCAAGAGGAGCGCCCCCCACTCCGATGCCCGTCCGTGCACCTTTCCTAAACCTTTCCAAATCTTCCGGGATTTGCCGTTCCCAACCGCTTACTGCCGTTCAAATCAAAAAGCCCTTGCGCGACCCGGGTCGATTTCCCGTTGTCGCTCAAGGGCTTTAAGATGCTAATGGGCATTACGTTTTTCGGCGCCAGCTTCTCCGAAATGGAAAAGTGGCTCTGACTGATTAAAAGTCCGTTGCTCCACCAACTAAGCTACCTGGTCGTCAATGTTTGTAAGGCTTTTTCGGTACCCGACCCACGGATTTTTGATCCGTCACACTGCCCCTACGCAACCGCGAGGTCTTGCAAGATACCCTATCCGGAAAAGCCTTGCAAGAATGGCGTTTTCAAAGTGTAGCAACATTGAAAACCGGCCTGCTCCGACGGCGCTGAGGTGCTTCTTTTATATTCTTTTTACACGCACCCATCGAAATTCAACATTGGCGGAAGAGCTTGCAGTGATTCGAACCTGTTCAAACCTTCTTGTCAAACGTGTACCAAAAGGTCGATTCCTTCTCAGGTTCTGATTATCCCTATCCGACCGCTCAAGGAATGCCCGCGGAGTCATAGCCCCCCGAAAAAAGGTTTTGGCGGATATTTTTCATCACCACACGGGCCAGCCGAATGGCCTTCAAAATCCCCCGTAGACCGCCTTTGATAAGAGTTATTCCGGCGCTCTGGATGGCCACCTCCATCCATATCCCAATGGCGATGCCGACCTAGGCCCCGATCTAGGCGTGCTCGTCGTTTAGACCAAAGGGGTTTTGAGACGCCCTGACTTCGGGAAAGGGGTCCTCAAAGTCACGGCGTCGCTTCTTCCGCTTAAAACGGCGGATAAGAAAGAAAATGGATGCATCCTGCGGGAGGCGAACCTTAACGTAATGCCTGCTTCGCGGCAGACATCAACTCTTCGGGATTCACGCGCACTTTGAAATCGGGATTGTAGTACAGGAATTGGATGGTCCCCTTGGTGTCCACGACATAAGCGGCGGGGACGGGCAGCTCGTGCAGGGCGTTCCCGGTGGCACGGTCTATGTCGTTCCCGTAACCCTTCAGCGCGGCGACCATGGCGTCGCCCATGTGGTAGGCCAGGCCAAACGCCTGGGTTACTTTCATTGCGGGATCGGAAAGCAGGGTGTAATTGATCTTCTCTTTTTCCAGACTCGCCCTCAGGCTTCCGGGACTGTCCGGGGTGATCGCCAGTATCTGATACCCCATATTCGCCAACTCCGGCTCGATTTTGACCAACTGGGACATCTGAAGGTTGCAGAAAGGGCACCATCCGCCCCGATAGAAAATGATCACGCTGGGCTTGCGGGCCACAAGCTCGTCCAAAGCCACATCCTTCCCATCCACATCCTTGAGCAGGCCGTCCGCGATCTTGTCGCCCACTTTTAGAGGTTGCACCTGATCAGGCTTGTCGTAAACAGGCTTTTCCATAGGGGATACTTTCGAGAGGAGGGATACGCTCGCGGCCAAACACAGCGCAACCGCTAGCAGTCCAAGGTGGGTGCGCATAAAGTCTCCGATGCTGCATTAGATTTTCGCCGTGCCTCCGTATGGGCACAGCCCGATCCCAGCAGAGGATCTTTTGAACTACGCCGTGGCGACCTGACCCGGATTCATTTCCCCTTCAAAAGTATCCTCCGGGACACAGCCACAGCGTTGATCTTTTGGAAAAAAACCACTTTGACGTTCCCTGCCCCTACCTCAATTTCAACTGTCCGGCGGCAAAAATGCGGCCACACTCAACCTCCGACTGGAAAGCCACCAACCGAAGATTTCCACGGATCCATGCGGGATCCAAGGTCAGGGCCATCCGCAGACTCGAACCGACGGCTTTCCCGTGCACAAGCTCCCGGACCACCGCGGACTGGGACAAGACCCTTCCGCCATTTTCTCCACCGCCCACTGAGGTGCTCAAACCGTCCTCGGCGACCGCGATCCAGACCAGGCGACCGGCGCCCAGACCGGTCACGGTCAGGGTGGGAGCGGCCCAACGTAGAACCAGCCGCCGGAGCGGCGAAAGGCGCCCGAGAATCGCGTGCTCGTCGCTTCCCACCTCCGAAGCGGAGCCATTGATGACGGCCTGAGGGGTGAAGACGCCACGCAGGCCAAGCGTTTGCGCATAGACATATTGCCGGACTGTGAAGGCGGCTTGGGAGTAGCGATCGGTCCAGCCCAATTGGTTCCAATAGTCCACGTGGTAGGCCAAAGGGATGATTTCAATACCCGGTAGGGGCTGGCCCTGGCTGAGACGGGTCAATAGCCCCTCAGCGGGCGGGCACGAAGAACAGCTTTGGGAAGTGAACAATTCGAGTAACACAGGAGATCGCCCGGCGTTTAAGGCGCTGGAGGCGAAAAAAATAGGGATAAACAAAAGTCGGGAGATTCCGGACTTGGTTCTCATGATTCAACTACGAAGCTAAGCCCCCTTGCGGATTAGGACCTATGAGGCGCTCAAAAACCGGAAAAAGCCCCTGGATTTAGCCGAAAGGCCGGTTATCATGGCTCTGGTTAAACCTTTGCCGACCCCAGGAGCGTAGTTCTATTGTACCCGCCCGACGAAATCGCCGCTCAGAAGGACTTCGTCCTCATCCGGAGCCAGCGGGATGAGGGCGCTTTCAATCGGCTTTATGATATCTACAGCCCCATCCTGTACCGGGTCTGCATCCTGATCCTCAAGGATGAAAGCGAGGCCCAAGAAGCCCTTCAGGACGCCTTTGTCCACCTCTGGGAACGCCCGGAGGGCTTTGATCCGGCCCGAGGAAAGCTATTCACCTGGCTGTGCCTCGTGACCCGCAGCAAGGCCATCGACCGGCTACGGAGCATGGCCCGCCGCGGCAAAAAAGTCACCCCGACCGCCAATGGGGATCTCGAACACTTGTTGGGTAGCAACCTGGCGAGCGGACCCGATGCCCTGGAAGACAGCGTCCAGGACGCCCGCAGGGAGGCGGTACGCGGCCTGCTCCGGCGCCTGAAACCGGGACAGGCTGAAGTCCTCTGGCTATCCTATTTCGAGCAGCTAAGCCAGAAGGAGATCGCGCAAAGACTGGGGAAGCCCCTGGGCACGGTCAAGTCTCTCATGCGGGCGGCGACCAGAAAACTTTCCGCCGTGGTGCCCCCGGAAATGAAGGCGTGGCTATGAATAAAGACAAGACAGCGGCCCTGCTAAGCTTGGCCCTGACTCCCAAAGTTCCTCCCAAATCCCTGAAGGACAGCATTTTGAGGGCGGTCGCCGCCCCCCCCTTGGAGCTGAGGGACAGCCACGGTCTGGTGTCACTGGATCACGGGGTCGCCCGCACTGGAGCCGGGGCCCGGGCGGAGTTGCGTATCCGGGGCCAGGCGCTGATCGCCCTGAACGAGAACACCCGGGCGACTTTGAGGCGGGGTGCTCGCGGCCTGGAACTCCTGCTAGAGGCGGGCGGAGCCATGGTCCATGTCGTCAAGAATACGGCTTTCTCAGTGCAACTGCCCCTGGGCCTGATCGAGGTGAAGGGAACCTGGTTCTACGCTGAAAGCCGCGGCCCCAAGGAATCCTATGTGTGCCTGTGCGAGGGCAAGCTCTGGCTGAGCGCGGGCGGCCTTCGCAAAGTGATGAAGAGCAGGGATCACGTTGCGGTGACCCTGGCTCACCGTAAGGGCAAGCCGACCTTGTCCAAGGCGCCGACCCTGCATTGGCACCCGGACACCGGCCCGGTGGGCTAGGCGGCCCAAGGCGGGAACGGAATTCCCAACCTCTGGCCTCCCGGCCAAGCCTGGAGAGTCTTCTATGAACTGGGATCAACATGTCCGGCCACCGGCACCGGTGGCGCCGGTGGCCGGCGTAGAGAAGACAACTCAGGCGGAGGATTTCGGCCAGCGCCTCGGCATCCGGGTTGCCTTGATTCTGCGCAGGTACACAGAGAGGGTCCTGCGCAGGGAGTCCCCGGACCACAGGGATTCAAAAGATTGGTCGCCCAAATACGGAGACCCTGAATCCTACGGATCAAAGAATGCGGCTTCGGACAAGACGGAGCCGCCGCAGCCGGAACTGCCGGGCCATATAAACAGGCAAGCTTGAAGCCTGCCCTCCCCAACGACGTTCCTTGCGGCGCCGATGACGGGCGTATTCGGAAGGTCGAAGGCCGAGGGTAGGGCCGACGCCCCAATGGGTATTTAGAACAATATGAGGGCCATCCAAGTTGCGGGGTGGAGCGTAAATGACCCGGAAGCCGCAAATTTCAAAACCCCTGCCTGAGGCCCTATGATAGTCCTGTTGTTATTCGCTTTTCTGGCGGGCGCGGCCACCATCCTCGCGCCCTGCATCTGGCCTGTCCTCCCCCTGGTGCTGTCGGTCTCCTCGACCGGCGGCAAGCGCAAGCCTTTCGGCCTCACCCTGGGGGTGATGACGAGCTTCGTCCTCTTCACCCTTTTCGTCTCGTATCTGGAACGCTTCCTCCATATCGACGCCAATGTCTTCCGCCTGATCGCGGTCATCCTGATCGCGATCCTGGGCATTGCCCTCGTCATCCCCTCACTGGCGGCGCATTTCGAGGTCTGGGTCAGCCGGGCGCTCCAACCCGTCCAGGGAAAGCTCCAGGGGCAGGGCAAAGGCCAGGGCTTTGGCCCGGGTTACCTGGCGGGATTTTCAGTGGGCCTGGTCTGGGCGCCCTGCGCCGGTCCCATCCTGGCCACCATCGCCACGCTGGCCGCCACCCAATCGCTGAGCGCCCAGGTGATCCTGGTCACCTGCACCTATGCCCTGGGCCTCGGTGTTCCCCTGCTGCTCGTGTCCCTGAGCGGCTCGTGGATCTTCACCCGCATGCGCAAGTTCAACAAGTTCACTGGCCGGGTCCAGCAGGTCTTCGGTGTCATCATGATCGGCGTGGCCGTGCTTATGTACACCAACTATGACAAAGTCATCCAGCTGAAGATCCTCGAAGCCTTCCCTTCTTACGGCAACCTGGTCAACGGCGTCGAGAACAACGCGACCGTGACCCAGCAGTTGAACGCGCTCAGGGGCACGAAGGCCGCGCAGGCGAGCGCCGAAACGGGAGGCCAACTCTCGGATCTGGGTCCAGCGCCGGAGTTCACCGGCATCACGCATTGGCTCAACAGCCCGCCGCTGACCCTGGCGAGCCTGAAGGGCAAGGTCGTCCTGGTCGACTTCTGGACCTACAGCTGCATCAACTGCCTGCGGACCCTGCCCAACACCAAGGCCTGGTACAAGGAGTACGGCCCGGACCATTTTGTGCTCATCGGCGTGCATGCCCCTGAGTTCGCGTTCGAAAAGGAGACCTCCAACGTCCAAAACGCCCTCAAAGAATTCTCCATCACGTATCCAGTGGCCCAGGACAACGCCTTCGCGACATGGTCGGCCTACCATAATGAATACTGGCCGGCGGAATACTTGATTGATGCGAATGGGCACATCCGGCTGGCGGATTTCGGAGAGGGCGACTACGACAAGATGGACGCGGCCATCCGGAAGCTTTTGGCCGAATCCGGGCACCCCGCCCAGGGAACCGCGACCCTGGTCCAGGCCCAGGACGACGACTATGACCAGACGCCGGAATCCTACCTGGGACTTGCGCGGCTTGCGCGCTTCGCGTCCCCGGAACGGCCGGTCGCGGGAAGACGACTCTACACCTTGCCGGCCGGCCTCGGGAACGACCGGATCGCCTATGAAGGACCTTGGACCCTCACACAGGAGGCCGCCAAACCGGACCAAGGCTCGGCGCTGGAGATCCATTTCACCGCGGATAAAGTCTACCTGGTGATCGGGCCCGGCCCCCACGGAGGACGGGTTTCGCTGTACCTGGACGGCAAGCCCATCGCCTCGGCGGGAGGGGCTGACGTCAAAAACAACCAGGTGCAGCTTGACACCCACCGCCTGTACAACCTGGTGGACCTGCAAGGAAAGCCCGGATCGCACAGATTGCGCATCGTCTTCAGCGGGGCGGGGACCGGTGTGTACGCGTTCACCTTCGGTTAACAATCGACTTTTGATGCGCGGCACCACCCGTCGCAACCGTGGGGCCTTGCGGCATACTCTATCTTGAGAAACCCTGCAAAAGGGCGTTTCAAAACGCGCCAACTTTGAAAGGTCACGCGCTCGGATAGGTTTGGGAAGTTTTTTTTCATGTTCCTTTCGGACGTGTCCGTCAATATCCGACCTCTGCGGTTTGGATGGGCTCCACATTTTTTAGTGATCCACTTTCCGGGCGTCATTTCGCCTCGAAGGAAACCATGTCCCCGTAAGCAAAAAGGCCGATGAACCGGCCCTGTCGGTCGACGACGGGCAGTTCCACGAGGCCTTCGGCCTTCATCCGCCTCACCGCCTCGCCTAAGATCTGGTCCGCCCGCAATGGCAGGCAGCCCTTGTCCTCACTGTCCCAAGCTCCCGCATTCCTGCAAAGCTGGCCGACGGTGCGGGAAGCGAGAAAGTCGCTCTGCAATTCGTCACGATGCATCGGCGAATCCACGCTACTCGCCGCCTGGTCCTTAAACAGGCATGGCCTGGGCCTCAAAAGGTAAGCCAACGCCACCACCCACATCAGGGCCGGCAACAGATGATAGCCCTGGGCGACCTCCGTGATGATGATGATGGATGCGAGCGGGCAGGCGGTGCCCGCCGCGAAAAAGGCCGCCATCCCGGCGAGGACATAGGCTTTGGGGTCCCCGTCGGAGCAACCCAGCGCATGCAAGCCCAGGAAAACCAAGGCTCCCAGGCACCCTCCGATGATCATGCTGGGCGCGAAAACGCCCGCGGATCCGCCCGACCCCACGGTTAGTCCGGACGCGAGCAGCTTGCCCACGGCCACCAGGATGAGCAAGAGCGGCAGGGCCTGGGCCAAAACCGCGGAATTCAAGA
The DNA here is from genome assembly GCA_035485275.1 of bacterium. Classification (GTDB taxonomy): domain Bacteria; phylum Oederibacteriota; class JAJYGY01; order JAJYGY01; family DAIDJD01; genus DAIDJD01. Next base: position 100,950 of record DATHOE010000031.1, on the reverse strand, counting down.
TCGGATAACCTTCGCCCAAAACCGAGAGCACGCGCGCGTCGCTTCCGAGCCAGCGTTTGGATGCAAAAAGCAGGCCCAAGGCGAGTCCGCCGACCATCAGCCCGCCCATGGCCGGACGCCACGGCTGCGGCAAGGCGGCTTTCATGCGTCGTGAACAGAGGTCCATCCACGCCACATAGGCGCGGGCCCCGATCGCGCAAATCAACGCCATTGCCCCCAGCGCCGCAAAATTGACCAAGCTGAGGGTGAACACGGTATCGCCCGGCAGCAATGGCTGGTAACCCAAAAACAAGCCGAACAGAAAATAGGCGCAGACGGAAGCGGTCAACGACGGCAACAAAGCGTCGCTCTCGAATTCAGAACTGGAATAGTACATTTCGCAGGCGAAGAGGGCTCCGCCCAAGGGGGCCCTAAAAATGGCCCCCACTCCCGCCGCGATGCCGGCGGAAAAAAGGAGGCCGCGTTCCGAGGCGCTCAAATTCAGGCGCCGCGCCAGCCAAGACCCCGTGGCCGACCCGATCAGGGCCGCGGGCCCCTCGTTTCCCCCCGCCCCTCCCGTCCCCAAGGTCAGGCAGGACGCGAGCCATTTGAACGGAACCAGGCGTCCAGGCAACTGCGCGCCGCCTCGATGGTAGGACCTCAGGATTTCCCCGGTGCCGCCCCCCGCGGCTTCGCCGCAGGCGTATTTGGCGATCAAGCCAACGGCAAGGCCGCCCAAGGCTGGAATCGCAATGATAAGCGCAATGCCCCGGGGACCGAGGAAAAAAGTCCCGGCAAGCCCGTCAGGAATGCTCAATGGCTCCTGCCAAAGCATGCGTTCCGCGACATGGACTCCCCAATAAAGGAAAGCGGCTAGGGCCCCGACGCCAATTCCCAGAACCGCTGAAAGAGCATTGACGCGGGCCCAGGACGGCCAAACCCGCCAAGCGGATAGCCGCAGCGTTGGATTAACAATGCTGCCATTTGAACCTGAATGGGGCCTTGATCCGTTCGGAGCCATAGTCCTAATCAAGGAAATGTAAGTGAGGTGCGGATCCCACGTTACTGTACCTGGATTTTTCCGGGTCCCCAAAACCACCATTGGCGCCCAAGGATAAATTGGGCGCCAATGGATAGATGCTTTTGGACGGACCTATTCAGGGATTTCGTGTTCGGCGTCATTCACCGCCATAGTCGGACGGGAAAAAGCGCCGATAGCTGGAAGCTTTCCGCCAAACCGACGCCATCTCAGTCTTTAGGAAACTAAAATCGAAAGTGCGGCGGAAAGCGCCCTGAACGCCGGGACGGGGAAATTTCAGCCCCTGTCAGGCGCCATGTCGCCATCCCAAGGCGCGTGGTCGCCCGCTTGGTGTTCCATTTTTCTAAAAGAACGCGCCTGAAGACGAGCCCTGGAAAAAGGATGTCCGTCGGCCGCTATCTCGTGCCGTCCCCGCAAATACCGTTCAAAACGTCCATTTCCGAACCGGCCAGTGGCGGATCCGTCCCAGGGCATGCCTCTAAGTGATCGCCTCCGCGCCGTTCGGAGGGCACGCTTGATGCCGTCATAGATACCGGCATAATAATCCTGATGCCCGCTCGCTTTGAACGCCATTTGAGCATACCAGTGCGCCTTTTCCAGCCTTTCCAGAAGATCCTCGGCCGGCCCAGGACATACCTTTCGGACGAGACGTCCGTGGGCTTGCGGGTCGTCGTCGGCCGACAAACAAATCCGCAGAAACTGAGCTATTTCCAAGGCCTGTTTCACGCCATCGTAAACGCCGGCTTCGTAGTCCTTATATCCATTGGCATCAAAGGATTTCAGGGCGTCCCGCACGGCCTTCTCGAATTCTCGAATAAGGTCGCGAAGCGCCCCCAATCGCCATCCTCCCTCGCATGCCACCTCACGTTGACGGTCTTGGTGCGGCCCTCGGCGCAGGCGCCGGAAATTCAACTCGAATTTGGTCGACCCCGACTCCCCTTCTCGTCGACCTGACCTTGCCGATGACCGGCCTTACCAAAACGGCCTCCGGGTGACCAGGCCTGTCCGTGCGCTGAAGCCCTCAACTCCAGATCTTCCACCAAGGAGATTTGGTGGAGATGCTGGCGGATCGGGATGCGCCTCGAGGCACAGCGGGTGCCACCTCGGCGAGGATCGCGTGATGCATGTGATGGCGTTTATGGTGGATCGCCGGGACCAAAGCGGGCGCCCGCGCGGGCACCGTGCCTGCACTCGAATCCATGGTTCCCGTGTATGCCAGGACCGCCAAGCCCAACATAAAGGCGAGGGAGAAGATCAGCCAGTGTATCTTCTTCATGGTGCTCTCCTTTGAGCGAAGCGGTTCGATGGGCCTTTAAAAAAACTGCGGCCAGGCCCCGGGGTGGGAGGGGAATCCTACGAAGCCTGGCCGCGTCCGCCGTCGAGCTGTCGGCCTGAGCAGTCGACGGCCAGTTGGAACCGGCATGCAGACCGTGACATCAGCCGGTTAGAACGGGCGCTCATTAGAGACGTCTCTCCCGGTCTTTTTCCCAAACGTTTGTTCAATCTCCATCCACGCCCGGCGGCGAAACTCACCCTAAGGGAAGCAAATGTCGGCGTGCGTGCCGGTGGTAGGGCGGCGTCGATTCGGCGATTTTTCTTATCTCCTTCAGCTCTTGCGCGGATATTGCGTTCGAGTAACTCAGGTCCTGTTTCGGGAAGATCAGGTCCGGATCCTGGATCTGGTCGCGATTCTCACGGAACAACAGCGGCCATTCGAACGAATCTCCGAAGATCTGATCTCTCCCGGCTATATCCCAAAGGTTATCGCCCTTGTGCACGACGTAGTGCCTGAATTCCATCGGAATCCTGGAAGGTGCGGCGGCAAGCGGGGTCGGCGCAGGCGTAGGAGCAAGGCCCGTGGTTTTCAACATCTGCCTATTGGCAGCGCAACCGGCTATGAGGATCGGGATAAGGATTGCACAGCCAATCCCCGAGGCGATTTTCGCGGCCATTCTCGTCTGCTCCCAGTGGGTAAGCCCCGTTTTTATTCGCCCAATAATCAGGGGGCCTCGCGTGCGTCAGGCTTTATAGAGCAATATCTATGCCATCGGCCCAAGGCCGGTGTTGCGCGTTTTTCTCCGTTTTCCGGGAAGGCATTGCTAAAACTGTATCCTTAAGGTACAGCGTGTATTTTTGAGTGTATAAAATATCCACGGTATAACCGTCGCCTCTCCGTGTTTTTTTGCCGGCTTCCCTGTCAATCTTGCTTCAGGTGTTGAGAAATGGCCGGTTTTTCTTGGTCCGGAAAGACGCTAAGTATTGAAATGGCCAGATTGGGAAAGAGCTCCCGGGCTCCATAGGCGATCGCCCACGCATCACCTGACTTGTCCCTAAAGGATGCATCAATGATCAATCCAAGGGACTTACCCAAACGCAGCCGGACTACGGCATTTTTAAGCGAACGGAAAATCTTTGTATTCGTGAGGCGTAAGTTGGGCCGCCGGGTCAGCAGGATCCATTGTGGTGTGCCGGGTTTCATGGGAGGTGACTCCGTTTCGACTGGGACAACTATAGATATAGCAATTAACCTGCCAAACGCTTATTTGTCGTGGGAACGCTTCAAAATTGCGTATAAAGATTTCCGGGTAATTCCCAGTCGGTCGGCGGCCTTGCTCTTGTTTCCGCCGCAGGCCGCGAGTACGTGTCTGGAGTAGGCGGCGGTTAGGGCCTTTAATGAAAGGTCATCCGGAACCTTGAACGAGTCTCCGTCCGGCTTGGACTGAAGTATGCGCTCGGGCAGGTGCTGCGGCCCCAACATCCCGGTCCTGGCGATAAGGAGCGCGCTCTGAATGACATTCTTGAGTTCCCGCACGTTTCCAGGCCAGGGATAGGATTCCAACAACGCGGCGGCCTGCTCGTCGATCCCCTTCACGGAAAGCCCGTGAGCGGCGTTAAATTCCCTTAAAAATTGCTGCGCGAGGAGCGGCACGGCGCCCGGACGTTCGCGCAGGGGAGGAAGATGGAGGATGAAGGTCTCCAGACGCCAATATAGATCCAGCCTAAACAATCCCTTGGCCGCAAGTGCCTGCAAATCCGCGTTGCTGGCGGCGATGATCCGAACATCCGCGGTCCGGGATTGGTCGCTTCCCACCGGAAAGTAGGAGCCGTTCTCCAGAACCCGCAGAAGCGCGGCCTGGGCCTGGAGGTCCATGCTGTTGATCTCGTCCAAAAACAGGGTGCCGCCCTGGGCCCTCGCCAGTTTTCCCTGGCGCCGCGTCTGGGCGCCGGTGAAGGAACCGGCTTCGTGTCCAAAAAGTTCGCTCGCCACCAGGTCCCGGGGTATGGCCCCTACGTTGAGGGCCACAAAGGGGCCTTCCCTATGACGGCTCCGCAAATGGATGCTTTCAGCCGCCAGATCCTTGCCGGTCCCGGTCTCCCCCAGGATCAAGACCGCGACATTCGTCTGGGCGGCGGCCAAAAGCCGGTTCAAGACCCGTTTCATCACTTTAGCCCGCGCCAGGATGTGGTCAAAACGCACCGGAGTGTCGTCAAGGGGCAGGGGCTCTACCCGCAAATTGGGCGGAACGCTGGTCACCTTAAAATCCTTGGGCTGGGTCATGGCATCATTATTGCAAAAACAATCTCCGAAACCAAGATTGGGCTGGTAACGAATGTCTACGGTTGGAACCTTTGACCGGGGCGTCCGTCTCCTTAGCCATGGGGACACATATGACGTACCGATATTCAGTAGGCCTGTGCGCCAATTGCGGCCAGATATTGAGCTTCTTCGCCAGCGTCCTGGAAAAGGAGTTTCCGGTACGCGTGACTGCTTGCTGCCCACTCTGCCATGAATTCAATTTATTCGGGGCCTGGCACCTCCCCATACCCTGGTCGGATGGCGTGAGGCTGGCTCCGCGGGAATGCGTCCAAGCGGAGATACTTGTGGAAGGCGAATGGCTGGCCGGGGCGAGGGAGCGCGCCAGGGCGATCGTGCGTTGCGGCTTCAATGAAATTCGAGAAAAAATATCGGATCAAATCAGATTCACCGACGCCGACGTCGAAACAGAGATCCAGGCCAGGCTCGTCCGGCAAATCGCCCATTTCCTCGTGGATTCGGTGCGGGGCGCGGACCGGGAAGGGATTTACCTCCTCGCCGGGCAGTTGGAATGCCTGATGCTCAGAAAATCCGGGGGCGCCCCGGAACAATGGGGGGCCAAAGAGTGGCAACGCTTCCGCGAAACCGTTGCGGCCTTCACCAGGCGCCTGACTGAAATGATGCCGCAGGCACACGGTGCCTAAGCGAGAAACCTGAGCCAAAGCGGGGCTCCCAAAACCGTTTGAGGATCAGGGTCGTACACCGGTCCAAAAGAATCGGCGCCCAGCGTTATCCCTCGTTGAAGCAGGTCCACGAAGATCAAACCCAATTCATTCGAGGCGCCTGCGACGTGCCGGCCTGCCGATTTGAGCGCGGCCCTGGAGAACCTCTTCAAGTGGCGGAGGCGGTAGACGACATAGCAGGAAGCGAAAGCCTTAGTCTGGGCTTGGATGCGGCGCGTCAAGGCCAGGCGGTTCCCGATGCCCGAAGGCTCCACATGGCCGCCTATCATCTGGACGAAGATGCCGTACCGGCCGTTCCAATCTGAATCCACGGCTCCTTGGGCGGCGTAGGTCTCGATGGCCTCCGGGACGGTCGAAAAGGTGCCGCCATCCGGGGCAGTGACCCTGGGCCCCGCCTTACGGTCCCGAGCCACCAGGTATCCGGCCAAATCCCCTTCCAGATTGGCGGTCAGATCATACTGATCGGGCGAAAAAAGGAGGTCCACCGCTCGTGTGCTGGGCGCGTCCATGCGTTGGATGGCCAAAAGGCCGGCTGCGCCGCCCAAGTCCCCCAGCCAAGTGGCCAGCTCCAAACCCGTTCCGCCGTGAATGGGGAGCGGAACCCGCCTGACGCGACGCTTGCAGCGCGCCTCCAACCCCACAAACACATGCCCCAGGTCAAGGGTCCTGCCCTCATGGCTAACTTCGGCCGAATCTTTCAAGGATCGAAGCAAGGCCGCCCCAAGCAGATAACTGGGGTCGGCCGGCGGCCAACTTTGGAGGTACAAATTGAACCCGACGTTTCGCAATCCGCTGCGCCGTCTCTCGAAATCGAGGCTGTGCCGGGTACCGTAGTATATTCCGCGAAGGGTCCGGATCCGGGCGGGAAAATCTTGGCCGGCAAAAGCCAGGCGGGCGACCGCTTCATGCAGAAGCGGCAGGACCTCCTTGAGCGGTCGAATTGGCCGGATTTGCGGCATGACGACTCGGGGTTCCCGTTCGAGCTTTTGGGTGAAAAAGCGGGGGGCATCCGCACATTGACGCGTTGTATCCAAGGGCAGTATACATCAAGCCCTTCGTCTCCCAAAGACGGGCGCGATCGCGGAAATCGGGCCCATTGTTGCCGGTAACTGCAAATGCTACTCTAAGCAACTCCTTGGAGGTCCTGAAAATATGAAGAAAAAACCGCTCTTTTTCCTGCTTGGCCTGGCTTGCACCTGCTGCATGCCGAGGGCGGCCCTGGCCGCGGAGCTTTTTCACGGGCGTGGAGTAGTCATTGAAATAAAGGACAAAGGCGCGGTCCTGGTCATTGAACACGAGGACATCCCCGGCTTGATGAAGGCCATGACCATGCCCTTTGAACTGGCCGATCCCAGCCTGTCCAAAGGCGTAAAGGTCGGGGACACCATTCGATTCACGCTGGAACACAAGGGACACTTCTGGCCCATAATCGCCCTGAAAAAAACGAAGACGCGGAAGCCGGCCTTGTCCAAGACACCCGAATCCGCCCCGACCATGGCACCCATGAACATGCAGATGTGATGGACGGTCCCGAAAAATTCCTCAAACAGGCTCTCGCGTTCATGGCCGTCGTGGTCCTGGCCTTGGGGGCCTGGGCCGTCGCGACCTGGCGCACCCCCACTGAAGCCGACAAAATGGGTTTCGTTGCTTTGGGGCGCGTCCCGAGATTCATCCTGGCCGACCAGGATGGACGCCCTTTCGACTCCGCCGCCCTGAAGGGCAAGGTCTGGGCCGCAGCGTTCATTTATACCCGCTGCACCACGTCCTGTCCCCTGATCACATACCAGATGGCGCAGCTTCAAAAAAAATGGGCCAAGCAGGCGGACTTCCGACTCGTATCGGTCACCGTGGATCCCCTTCACGACACTCCCCAAATCCTCCAGGACTATGCCCGAACCTATGGCGCCGATCCTAAGACCTGGACCTTTCTGACCGGTCCCCCGGGCCAGGTCTACGATCTGATAGAAAAAGGTTTCCTCGCCTCCGTGCACCGTATGAGCGTGGAAGAAAAAGGCAAAAAAGTGGATATCCCGCATTCCACGAATATCGTGGTGGTGGATCGCCAGGGCAATCTGCGGGGCATATTCGAAGGCGTTTTGGAGTCGGATTGGACCCGCATGGACGCCGCCATCGGGGCTTTGCTGAAGGAATAGACGAGGAGCGGGGCCTCGGCTAGGCGTCCCTCTTGTCCATCCATTCATAAAGGACTTCCGGCGCCAAATCCGCACCGTTTTCCCACTGCACCGTGCCAAGCTCGGCGTTCAATTTCATTGTTGCGAACACCCTTTCGTCCAGAAGCCCCGCAAAAACGCCCCTGAATTCCAAAAACTTCTCCAGCTCGATCACGCCCTCCGTGCCGTCCTTAAACCGAAGATGGATGCGATGTCCGGCTAGCGCCCTGGCCGCTATGACTTCGTTGGTCATTTATACCCTCGACGTACACATACCAGGCCGTTCTGTGTACTAGGTTAGGTGACTTAATTCCCTTTGAAGGGATTGTCCCTCGACTATCATGAAGTAAGCCATCGAAAGGCCCGTTCCACGAAAGCCTTGGCATCCTTTTCGATGCAATCGCCATGAGCAATGATCAACCTGTCGAAATCCCACGCCAATATCCTTTTTAGCGATTCTCTCGCAAGATTTCTACGGGTAAATGTGAGCTTGATATCGAGCCCGACACCGCCATCGGGGGACGCAACGCCTTCCAACTTGACCAGCAAGTTTTGAAACGGTCTCGCTTTGACGACCGGGTGGATTTGAATCAGGTCGTCCAATATGACCGTTCGAGACCTTTTGTGAAAAAAATGATTTCCTCAATTAAAGCGCTTCCTTTGAATGCCACTTGGTCGAGATCATTTTCCCAAGCCTGCGGTGGATTAGCCCCCAAAACGCCCGCAGATGGCAGCGTCCCTTTCTTCAGCGTAAAAAGGCTCGGTCGCGCCGACCACAATTGGGCTTCCGGGAACAGCTTGTGCCAACTATCCAGCCGCCAGACGTGCCTAGGCGTCCCCGCCACAAGGTATCGGATAGGCCCCAATTCAGTGATTTTTTTGACCGTATCGAACGGAAGCGACACCGGCGAATCCACCCACAACGATCCGTCAGTCAGCTTCACAATGGTCATTCGTGTGGTGAACATAAGGCCCATATCCCGGACATCAGGTCCTTCGATCGTCCAGATATTCTTCGCGAACTCATGAAGATCAGCCATGGTTTTCTCTGAAGCGATGTATAGCGGGCGCGCGCGGATCATTTGAGGCAGCCGGGGCACCTCCATTGGCGCGTCTGTTGGGCGCTGAAGGGACGTATCTGCCCGACCCATGGCCCGACGCGGAATACCTTCCTTATTCCTTTCATACTCAACCCGCTTTTGCCATCGTTTTCCAGCTTCTCCCGTCAAAATCAATAAACCCCTCCTCGGCACCGGCCCGATTAACCGTGGCCAAGGAGGGGCTTTTCGACGCTGCTGGGCCTTGCGTTTTTAAAAATTGTGTCGCTTCCGCCTGTAAATCTTCCCTTTCTTATTAAAAGTCCCTCGCACTTCCAACTGAGCCACCTGGTCGCCAATGTTTGAAAAGGTTTTTGGCTTTCCAGCCCGAGAGCAGCGGACCTTTATCCGCGGCAATACCCGATGCAAGCGCGAGGCCTTGCAAGAAGGACATTTCCAAAGCGCGCAAACTAAAAGGCTTCCATGCTTCGGCAAATTTCAGGAGCGCCGTTCATAATCCTTTCCTATTTATCCGTCAAAATCCGACATCGATGGCCATCACAGGGCCAAGTCCCCAAACCTATACGAGGACGTAACTCCGCCATCGTTAAGTGGGTCGCTCCCGCTGATGTAGCCTCCATCCCGGCCCACGAACGGTGCCTCGACATCCGCCACTTCATCAGGAGTGCCGGCTCTCCCGACAGGGGGCGAACCGATCATGCGGCGGTAAGCTGCCCCGCAGGGTCCCCTTAGCTCATCCTTAAGGAACTGATCGCCCGGCGTGGTTGCGGGGAGCCTATCTTGTTCGTCCGTAAGCGGGCCCAAACGGTGCCCGGACATCGAAGCGATCGCGACGCCGATCAGGCCTGATCCGATCGATACGGTCACATTTCCCATCTCTGCCTGCTGCCCAAATGGCCTCTAATATTCCTCCTCCCGGCGCATGTCCCTCTCCATTGCGGCCCCTTCGCCCGACCCGGTATTGAGTCGCCGCCGTCGCAGACGCCAATCCGGCATATGCCGATCCAAGATGCTTTTAAACCGCACTCCGTGGCTGCGGACCTTGAAATGCGCCAACTCGTGAACCAAAATGTAGTCCAGGGCCTCGGCCGGCTTTTGGGCCAATTGGCCGGCCAGCGTCACCACGCCGGTGCGGGCGTTGCAGGAGCCCCAACGGCTGCTCATGAAACGCACCCTGAGCAGACAGCTCCCCACCCCCATTGCCGCCTGCCAGGCCGGGAGGCGGGCCGCAGCCGCAGCCAGCAGTTCCCGTCCCAGCCAGCGCCGTACCAAGGCCTGCCGCTTGCGCCTGGTGCTGCCTTCGGGCAAACGTAGCTCCAGGACGCCAGGCTGGGCCAATACCGCCCGCCCGACTTTGCCGCCGGTGAGGACCTTGAGCCGGATTTGATCTCCCCAAAAGGGCAGGGTATCCCCATCCAGGTAGTCAAAACGCGGCTGGCTCCCTTGGTCCAGGAGTTCGAGGCGCCGTGCCTCGATCCAGGCCCTGTGCCCGCGCACAAAAGCCGTGATGGCCGCGTCCGACGAGCTCAACGGCGCGGACACCCGTATCTGCGCATCCGGACCCAGGCTGAGGCGCAGGGTGCGCATGGCCTTGCGCCGCACCCACACGTCGAGGTCGTCCACAAGCAGGACACAAGGGGGACGCTGCATGCCTAAGGGACGCGGCGCGGAAGTGCGGAAGAAATCGAGGAATGCTGAAGGGAGCATAGTCGGCCAACTTTAACAGAATCCGCCCCAAAAACCTCCCCGCCGGACATTTTCAGGCAATGAATTTGACCCGAAATGACGGCGCCCTAAGTCCCACCTGTATTCAGATCCGTCTTTGGGTGTGAAAGCCCAAGATTACAGGACTTAACGCCTTCAACGCTTGCGGGCCTTGCGTTTTTCAAATTTACGCCGCCTCCGCGCGGGGAGTCCGCCCATACCTATTAGAAGTCCGCTGCTCCGCAGCCAGGGTGCCCGGTCATGCAGGTTCACGAGGCTTTTGGGATACCGGACCCGCGTTTTTTGTCCCTTGCTCAAGCCGAGATGAAAAATGGAGGAATTCTTCAAATGACTGTCCCAAAAACACGGGATAGAATGACCGCCTAATCCAAAAAAGAGGCCGCCATGCCACCGAAAAAAGCCGTTAAAAACAGCCCGAAATTGAATCTGCTCTACCGCATCAGCCAGGTCGTGGGCAGCGACCTGGGCATGAGCGACATCCTCAACGTCATCGTCTCGACGGCGGCGGACCTCATGCAAAGCAAGATCGTAACGATTTTGCTCTATGACGAGGATTCCGGGACCCTCAACGTCGCGGCCGTCCGCAGCACCCAGGCGGCCCCGCCCGACGTGGCGAGCATCCCCGTGGATAAAAGCGTGTCCGGGAAAGCCGTCAAGACGGGCACCCCGCAGTTGATCACCGATATCTCCACCCTGTCACCGGCCATCCGCGGATTCGCCAAGCAGCAGGGCATAAAGACCGTTTTGTGCATGCCGATGATGCTGGGCGGCCGGGCCATCGGCGTGATCAACAGCTACTCCCAAAAAAGCGGCGGATTCGCCAGGAACGAAATGAAATTGCTCTCCTTGGTGGCCAGCCAGGCGGCCATTGCCGTTGAAAACGCGCGCATGTGCGCCCTCAAGGCCGCCTTCCGCCAGCTAAAGGCCGCGTCCTAGGCGCCCGGCCGGGCAAACGTTCCTGGATTTTTTCCATCCTTTCACACATTGCAGGCCCGGCGGCTGTTTCAATGGCACCGCCGTTTCCCGGCGCTTGACGCCCCGCCGCGGGATGGAAATAATCCGGTTTTCCTTCGATTCCACCCGCCGGTGCCGTGGGAAGGTCCATGAAAATAGAATGCCTGACCGTAGTTTTCGTTGATATCGAAGGCTACACCTCCAAAACCAATGACCAAAGCCGGGGCGCCAATGAGCGCCTTCTCGGACGCTTCGCCGCGCTGGTGAAGCCCTTGGTCCGGGCCTTCAACGGCAGGATCGTGAAGGGGATGGGCGACGCTTACCTGGTGGTCTTCAAGTCCCCCACGGACGCCCTGCTCTGCGCCATGGCCGTGCAGGACCTGCTGGCCGAACGCAGCCCCCAGCTTCCAAAACACGAACGCTTCAGGCTCCGCTTCGCGGCCAGCGCCGGCGAGGTCCGGGTGGAGCACAATGACGTCTTCGGCGAGGCGGTGAACATCGCGTCCCGCATCGAAGCGCTGGCAAGCGGCGGGGAAATCTATTTCTCCGAGGCCGTCTACCTGATGATGAACCGGAGCGAAGTGCCCTTCCTGGACGCCGGAAGGCACAAGCTCAAGGGGATCCACGAACAGGTGCGTTTGTACCGGATCCCCAAGCTCAGCGAGGTCGGCGCCTACAAGCTCGCCCCTCCGGTGGAGGCCAAAGACGGCTCAGCCGAGCCCGAGCTCCTGCCCTTCGGCGGCCTGGCCCTGAAACGCGTGCACTCCCGCGTCACCGAGGGGTCCGTCGCAAAGGACGGCTCCTTTTACCTGTTGGGCGCCCTGGCCGAAGTCCATTACACGTCCGGATCGAAATCCGCGCTCCTGGCGCGGCGCTCCTGGCCGCACAAAATTCTGGCCCCTTTTTATTACCTCTCCCTGTTCGCCATGGGAGTCGCGGCCATCCCCTTCCACGGCGGCACCTACCGCGGCCTATACTCCCGCTTCAGAAAAGGCCTAAGGCTGTTCAAAGGGAGCCGCTCCTACCGCTTCAAGGTCATCACCAACATGCTCCTGCTGACCTTTGTCCTGGGAGGGACGGCCGTCGGGTGGCGGCAATACGTCCTGGCAAAGCAGGCCGAACAGCAGGCTGAAACCCTGAAAATCCTGGTCCAACAAAAGGAGAAGGCTGCCGCGCAAGCCAGGGCCCGTGAAGTGGCCGTCCAAAAAGCCTTGAACAAGGAAAAGAAAAAGTTTCACTTCCCGTGGTGACGGAAAATCCCGGGCAATTCATCCCTCGCCTTTCCGCGCCGGCGGGGCTATTTTAGGGCCTCGCTCTTACTTCCATTCCGATGAAGCGCATCCGGACATGACCCCCGCATGAAAATCTTCCTGACCGGCTCGACCGGCTTCGTGGGAGGGCACGTCGCCCGCGCCCTGGCCGACCAGGGCGGCGATCTGCGCCTGCTCGTCCGCAAGGCCAGCAAGCTGGATTCCCTGCAGGGGATCCGCGCCGAGACCCACCTGGGTGACCTCGCCGAGCCGGAATCGCTGCGCTCCGGGCTCGCCGGATGCGAGGCTCTGGTCCACGTGGCCGCAGACTACAGGCTGTGGATCCCGGACCCCGAGGCGATGTACCGTGTCAACGTGGACGGCACGCGCGCCCTGCTCAGGCTGGCCCGCGAGGCCGGCGTGAAGCGCGTGGTCTACACCTCCAGCGTTGCCACGCTGCGCTTCCACACGGACGGTCGCAACAGCGACGAAGACACCCCCACCCGGCTCGACGACATGGTGGGCCACTACAAGCGCTCGAAGTTCCTGGCCGAGCAGGAGGCCCTGTCCGCGGCGCGCGCCGGCCAGGCCGTGGTGGTGCTCAATCCCAGCGCGCCCGTCGGCCCGGGCGACGCCAAGCCCACGCCCACCGGCCGCATCCTCGTGGACTTCCTGAACGGCCGCTTCCCCGCCTACATGGATACCGGCCTGAACCTCGTGGACGTCCGCGAGGTCGCCCGGGCCCACGCTGCCGCGTTGACCCGCGGCGAAGCCGGCCGGCGCTACGTGCTGGGGGGCGAAAACCTGACCCTGAAACAGATCCTGGATGCGCTGTCCGCGCTGAGCGGGCGCCCCTCCCCCAGACTCAGGGTCCCCTACGCCGCCGCGCTCGCATACGCCGGCTTCGAGGAATGGTTCAGCGGACGCTTGCTCAAGCGGGAGCCCCGCGCCACGCTGGAGGAGGTGCGCATGGGGAAGAAAAAGATGTACGTCTCCAGCGAACGCGCCCGACGCGAGCTCGGCTTCAATATTCTGCCGGCGGCCCCCGCCCTGGAGGCGGCCGTGGCCTGGTTCCGGGAGCGCGGCTACGCGCCGAAAGCATGAGCCGCGGCGCCGTGATCGCGGCGTTTGAGGGTGAATTGGGGCCCCTGACCCGCGGCTGGGGGCGCGCGAACGCCGCGGGCGCAGCGCTGTGGTCCCGGCGCTCCGGGGAAACGGAAATCACCGCCGCCTGCGCCGGGGCCGGGGCCGCCGCCGCGGAACGGGCCTTCCGCGCCGCGGAAGAGGGCGGGCGGATCGATTGGGTGGCTTCAATCGGATGGGCCGGGGCCTTGAACGAGGGCCTGGTCGCGGGGAAGGCCTACCCGGTCGCGGAGCTCGTGGATGCGGCCGGCGGCGAGCGCTTCAAGGCCGCTTCCCTGCCCCTCGCCGCCGCGCCCCCGGGGCTTAGGCTGGTCAGCGTGCAACGCGTGGCGGGCTTGGAGGAGAAACAAGGGCTGCGCGCGGATTTCGGCGCGGACTTGGTGGACATGGAGGGGGCCGCGGTCGCGCGGATGGCGAAGGAGCGCGGCATCCCTTTCTATTGCGTCAAAGGCGTGAGCGACGGGGCCGGGGAGCCTTTGCCGGACCTCAACCGTTTCATGGGCGCCGACGGCGCTTTCCGCACGGCCCCCTTCGTGGGTTACGCCCTGCTGAGGCCCCGCTATTGGGCCGGGCTCATCCGCATGGGGATCCACAGCCGCCGGGCGGCCGGGGATATCGCCAAAATTTTGGAAGACCTCATAGCGCCCCGCTGAGCGTCCGCGGGCGCCGGCGAAACTAAAACATCCGCTAACGCAAAGACCCGTCCACCATATGCACCCGTTTGGGGGCGAGGGCCGCGAAGTCCGGGTCGTGCGTCGCCAGGATGATGGTGGTCCCGAGGCGGGCATGGCAGTCCCGCAGGATTTCCATGACCGCCGTCCCGCTGGCCGAATCCAGGGCCCCCGTGGGTTCGTCGGCCAGAAGGTACTCCGGCTCCATCACCAGGGCCCGGGCGATGGCAACGCGCTGCTGCTCCCCTCCCGAAAGCTGGCGCGGCAGACGGTGCAGGCCGTGGCCCAATCCGAAGCGGCGCAGCAGCTCCTCGGCGCGGGGGCGGCAACGCGCTTTGGCGCCGGCCTTATGCGCCGGCAGGAGCACGTTTTCGAGGGCGCTGAGCTCCGCCAGAAGGTAATGGAACTGGAACACGAAGCCCAGCTTGCGGTTACGGAAGGCGTCCAGGTCGCGCCGCACCAGGGACCCGACTTCGCTGCCGTCCAGCCAAAGCATCCCTTCGGAGGCGCGGTCCAGCGTCCCCAGGATGTGCAGCAGGGTGCTCTTGCCCGACCCCGAGCGCCCGGTCAGGGAGACGAAGTCCCCCCGCGCGATGTCTAGATTGACTCCGGAAAGGATGCGCACCGGCGGGTTTCCGACGGTTTTGCCGATCCCCAAGGCAGAGATGCCCATCAAGAGGCCCCCGCCCGGATGATTTCGATGGGATCCAGCTTCGCCGCGGCGTAGGCCGGCAGGATCGTGGACAGGCAGGCGGACACGAGGGCGAAGGCGGCCCCCTCGCAGAAGATGCGCGGGGCCAGGGACACGGCCAGGGTGCCGGTGCCGGAACCCAGGGGATTGCCGCCGACGGAGACGGTGCGGAGGTAGAGGTCCAAGCCCCAGCCCGCCAGGCAGCCCAGAAGGATCCCGGCCAGTCCGAGCAGAAAGCCCTGCCAAAGGAAGAGGGCCAGGACATCGCCCCTCCCGTATCCCAGGGAACGAAGGATGGCTATGTCCATCCGCTTCTGCGTGACGGTCATGTTCAGGACATTGTAGATGCCGAAGCCGGCGACGAGCAGGACCGCGGCCAGCGACAGGAAGCGGATCATGTCCTCGGACTTGAAGGTGTCCACGATGTTGGCGTTCTTCTGGTCCCAGCTTTCGGCCTTGTCCGGCCCGATGCGGCTCCAGGCTCCTGCCTTCGTCCCCGCCAGGCTATAGTCCTCCAGGCGCACCGCGATCTCGTTGATGCGGGCCCTTGCCCCGGACAAGGCCTGGACCTCGGCCAAGGGGGCGTATGCCAGGGAGTCCTGCTGTTCCACGCCGGTCTTGAACACGGCCGCGACGCGGAAGCTTTCGGGCCGCCCGCGGGACGTGGAAATCGACACGGTCTGGCCCAGTTCCAGGCCCAACTTCGAGGCCAGGACTGCGCCCAGGGCCACCCGGGCACCGCCCTGGGCCAGATCCGCGAAGCGGCCTTGTGCCACGTATGAGGAGATGGTGGAGACCCGGGCCTGGCGCGCGGGGTCGCAGCCGGCCAGCAGCCCGGCCGCGCTGGATCCGGACCGGGTGAAGAGGGCCGGGACGATGAGCTGGGGGGACCAGGCGGCCACTGCGCGGTCGGAGTCCAGGCGCCGGGACCAAGCCGAAAGGTCGCGGATGAAGCCCCCGTCCTTGGCCGGCTCGATGTGGACGGACGCGGAATTGTTGACCAGCTGGTTGACCAGGTAATCCTTGAACCCGATCAAAAGCCCGGACAAGGCGATGAAGGCGGCGGTGCCGAGCAGGACCCCAAGGAGCATCAGGAGGGTCTGCCGCGGGCGGGCCGAAAGATAGCGCAGGGACAGTTCGAACACGGCGTTCCTAACGCGACCGCGGACGGCGCGGCATCCGTTCTTCGATTTTCTTGACCTGTTGGGCGGCCAGGCTGCCGAGGTAGCCCGGGGCGGGCGTGGCGCTCAGGACAAAAACAAAGGCGAGTACCGAAAGCGCGGCTCCGGCCAGGGCCAGGATGAGGAGCAAGGGGGAGAGGGCCGACGCGTCGGCCAGGCTGAGGACCGCCAATGCCGCCCGGTGCACGGCCTGGACGTGGCGCAGCAGAGCCAGGGAAAAGGCGGCGAAAAACGCGAAGAGGAGGCCCGTGAACGCGGCCAAGCTAAGGTCCAGGCGGCGATGGAAGCGCTGGCGGAACGCGCAATAGTCGCATTCCGCGAGATGCCGCTCGTAGTCTTTGCGCATTTCCGGGGTGAGCCCGGATATGTCGTAGCGCCAGCCGGCCAGGATGGAATTGATGGTCGGGTCGGTGCAGGGGGGGCTTGCCACAAGGAATCCCTTCAAAAGAGGGGGCTTAAGCCCCCTAGGAGGCCTTCAAATACGAGGTCAGGCGTTCAAGGTCCCGGCTGAAACGCCGGCGTTCCTCGACGCTGAAGGGGCGGAAGGTCTTCCGCTCCAGCAAGCGGTACTGACGCAACACCAAACGGGCCTGTTCCGCCCCCAGCGCGGTCAGGCTAAGGCGGCAGCAGCGCCGGTCCTCAGGATCCTTGACCTGCTTGATCCAGCCCCGCACGACCGACTGGGCCACGGTGCGATTGACCGTGGCCGGGTCCAAAAGGGTGGCCTGGCAAAGGTCCACCGCCGAGGAGGAGCCCAAGTCGGCCAGGGCCTTGAGCACGGCGGCTTGCCGCATGTCCAAATTGATGCTGCGGCAGCTCTGTTTGAAGGCCGATGCGAGGGCCTTTCTGAAGCCCTGGAAATGGCGGAAAATCTCGGGCATGCGTCGCTCGTCCCTTTCCACACTCGGTGCGTCCCCGAACAATCATTGATTTTTCAATCAATCTATCGGATAGTAGCACCCGGTCGGCAGCACTGTCAAGCGGGCCCCACGGTCCCCCCCGGCCACGAACGCATTTCTCCCTTTCTCTTGGACGAGACCGTGAACGCCGCATCTTCAGCCAAAAAAGTTCTTCTGCTCAAACCACGCGGCTTTTGCGCCGGCGTGGTGCGCGCGATCGACGTCGTCAACATCGCCCTGGAAACCTTCGGGGCCCCCATCTATGTCCGCCGCGAGATCGTGCACAACCGCCACGTCGTCAGCGAATTGGCCGCGAAAGGCGCCATCTTTGTGCGCGAAGTGGACGAGGTCCCGGCCGGGGAACGCGTGATTTTTTCGGCCCACGGAATCTCCCCGGCGGTGCGCGAAGGGGCCAAAGCGCGCGGCCTGAAGGTGATCGACGCCACCTGCCCGCTGGTGACCAAGGTGCACCTGGAGGCCCTCCGTTTCGCCAAGCAGGGCTATTCCCTGCTCCTGGTCGGCCACCGCGACCACGAAGAGGTCGAAGGCACCCTGGGCGAGGCGCCCCAAGTGACCCAGGTCGTGTCCAGTCCCGCCGAGGCCGCCACGGTTTCCGTGCCCGACCCAAACCGGGTGGCCTACCTGACGCAGACCACCTTGAGCCTGAGCGAGGCCGGGATCATCATCGCGGCCCTCAAGGCCCGCTTCCCCGCCATCATGGCCCCGCCCTCCCAGGACATCTGCTACGCCACGGAAAACCGCCAGGTGGCCGTGCGCAACGGGGCGCCCAAAGCCGGCCTGGTGCTGGTGGTGGGCTCCAAGAACAGCTCCAACTCCAACCGCCTCGTCGAGGTCGCCCGCGACCTCGGCACGGCCAGCCACCTGATCGACGACGCCCAGGCGATCGACCCGGCCTGGCTAGTGGGCGTGGACACCGTCGCGGTGACCGCAGGGGCCTCCGCCCCGGAGGTACTGGTGGCCGCGGTCCTGAAACACCTGGCCGGGCTCGGATATACCGGGCTTGAGGAACTGGAATCGGTCCCCGAGGACGTCCACTTCGCGCTTCCCCGTGAGATCGCGCGCAAAGGCCCGTCCGGAAACCCGGCGGCGGTCCCGATCTGAATCCGGCCCATGGCACGGCCATAAGCGCTCCGCCCGAGCCCGGACGGTCGGCCGCGGGGCGTCCGGACCTCGGGACGGCCGTGGACCGTTCGCGCGATTTCCTGCTGGGCCTGCAGAAGCCCGAGGGCTGGTGGTGCGGGGAGCTGGAAGCCGACTCCATGCTGGAGGCGGACTACATCTTCCTGCACGTCCTGCTCGACAGCGGGGACCCCGGCCGCCTGAGCCGGGCCCTGGCCGAGATGATGCGCGTCCAGAGCGAGGACGGCTCCTGGAGCATCTATCCCGGCGGCCCCGGCAACCTGTCGCTTTCGGTCAAATGCTATTCCGCGGCCAAGCTGATGGGCATAGGCGCGGAGGACCCCCGGCTGGCGAAGTGCCGGGCCTGGATCCTGGCGCACGGAGGCGTGATCCTGGTGAACACCTTCACCAAGATTTACCTCTGCGCCCTGGGCGAATACGACTATGACGCGGCCCCGGCCATCCCGCCGGAGATAGTCCTTTTTCCGCGTTGGTTCTACTTCAACCTGAGCGAAATCTCGGCCTGGTCCCGCTCCATCCTGGTGCCCTTGGCGGTCATCTACGCCAAGAAGCCCTTCAAAAAGATCCCCAAGGAGCGGGGCATCGACGAGCTCTTCGTGGGGGGCCGCGCCCAGTCCGTGCTGCGCCTGCGGCGGGACCGTTCGGCCCTGGTCTCCTGGCGGAACTTCTTCATCATCCTGGACCGCCTGACCCATTGGTTCGAGGCCGTGCACCTGCGCCCTCTGCGCTGGCTGGCGCTGCGCCGGGCGGAGCGCTGGATCCTCGAGCGCCTCGAGATGACCGACGGCCTGGGCGCCATCTACCCGGCCATGCTCAACGCCATCATCGCGCTGCGCTGCCTGGGTTACCCCGAGGACGACCCGCGCGTCCAAAGGGCCCGCGCCGAGTTCGAACGGCTGGGCATCGAGAAGCCCGCCGGCCCCGACGGCGAGGCCACCTTCCGCATGCAGCCCTGCTTCGCGCCGGTCTGGGACACGGCCCAGACGGTCTTCGCCCTGAGCGAAGCCGGCGTGCCCCGGGACGACCCCCGCATGGTCAAGGCGGCCCAATGGCTGCTTTCCAAGGAGGTCCGCCACAAGGGCGACTGGGCGGACAAGGTCTGGGGGGTCGAGCCGGGCGGCTGGTACTTCGAGTTCAACAACGAATTCTACCCGGACACGGACGACACCGCGCAGGTCCTGCTGGCGCTGAAAAACGCGGGCGACCCCGGGACCGGACGCCAGAAAGAGGCGATCCGACGGGGCCTGGCCTGGGAGCTGGCCATGCAGTGCCGGGGCGGCGGATGGGGCAGCTTCGACAAGGACAACACCAAGATGATCTTCCAGTACATCCCCTTCGCGGACCACAACGCGATGCTGGATCCGCCCACCTCGGACATCACCGGGCGCATGCTGGAGACCCTGGCCGCCTTCGGCTTCGACCGCAGCGACCCCCGCGTGGAGCGGGCCGTCAGCTTCGTGCTTTCCGAACAGGAGCCCGACGGGAGCTGGTTCGGGCGCTGGGGCGTCAATTACACCTACGGCACCTTCCTGGCCCTGCGCGGCCTCGCCGCGGTGGGCTTCGACCGCCTGGACCCCCGGGTGCGCCGGGCCAGCGACTGGCTGGCCGGGGCCCAGAACCCGGACGGCGGCTGGGGCGAGACCTGCGGCAGCTACGACGACCCTTCCCTGCGGGGCCGGGGCCTGAGCACCCCTTCGCAGACGGCCTGGGCCCTCCTGGGGCTGCTCGCCGCGGGGGACGAGTCCCGCCCCGAGGCGGCCAAGGGCCTGCATTGGCTGCTGCAGCGCCAGCTGCCGGACGGGAGCTGGGACGAGTCCACGGGCGAGGGCCGCAACCGCCAGAGCATCATCACGGGGACCGGCTTCCCCAAGGTTTTTTACCTGGCATACGGCATGTACCGTCATTACTTCCCGCTGCTCGCCTTGGCGGGTTACCAAAAGGCATTTTCCGCGCGCAGCCCGGCCTAGCCGGACCAGCGCGTCCCAAGGAGGTTCCATGGCAGTCCCGGTGTCCCAAATGTGGACGGTCTCCACCTATGTGCTCAAAAAGCGCCTGACGCGCGTGAAACAATACCCCCTGGTGCTGATGCTGGAGCCCCTGTTCCGGTGCAACCTGGCCTGCGCGGGCTGCGGCAAGATCCAGTACCCGCCCCACATCCTGAAGAAGCAGCTCAGCCCCGAGGAGTGCTTCGCGGCTGTGGAGGAATGCGGCGCGCCCATGGTTTCCATCCCCGGCGGCGAGCCCCTGCTGCACCCCCAGATCGCCGAGATCGTCGAGGGTCTGGTCGCCCGCAAGAAGTACATCTACCTCTGCACCAACGCCCTCGAGCTCAAGCGCCGGCTGCCCGAGTTCAAGCCGTCGAAGTACCTCACCTTCTCGGTCCACCTCGACGGCCAAAAGGACCACCACGACATGTCGGTGTGCCGCGAAGGCGGTTACGACATCGCTGTGGAGGCCATCCAGGCTGCGGTGGCAGCCGGCTTCCGCGTGACGACCAACGCGACCTTTTTCGACGGGGCCGACCCCAACGGCATCCGCGACTTCTTCGACGAGGTCATGGCCTACGGCGTGGAGGGCATCGTGCTCTCGCCGGGCTACAGCTACGACAAGGCCCCGGACCAGGAGCACTTTATGGGGCGGGCCCACTCGCGCCGCCTGTTCAAGGCGGCCCTGTCCAACCGCAAGGAGTCGTGGAAGTTCAACATGTCCCCCCTCTTCCTTGAGTTCCTGATGGGCAAGCGCGACTACGACTGCACCCCCTGGGGCATGCCCGCCTACAACGTCTTCGGCTGGCAGAAACCCTGCTACCTTCTGCAGGAAGGCTACGCCGACAGCTACCAGGAACTGCTGGCCTCCACGCGCTGGGAGGAATACGGCACGGCCAGCGGCAACCCCAAATGCGCCAACTGCATGGTGAGCTGCGGCTACGAGGCCACCGCGGTGGTGGACGGATTCGGTTCGGCCAAGGGTTTCATGGACATGGTCAAGGGCACCTTCAGCCGCTACAAGGACCCCGGCGCGATGAAGCTGCTGCAGGAGCCGGCCAAGGCCCACGCGACGACGGCGCCGGAGTCCCGGCCATGAGCGGGGAGCAGCGCAAGTATTCCCGCGAGGAGATCGACGCGCTGGAAGTCGCCCCCGGGGCGGAGCGCCGCGACCTGAAGGGCTGGGTCCCGGACCTGGGCAACGACGAGGATCTGCGCCGCGCCCTGGACGCGGCCCTGGACTACCGCGGAGACGTGACCCTGACCCTCAAGAGCGACGAACGCATTGAGGCCTACATCTTCGACCGCAGGCCCGGCCCCACCCTGGCGGATTCCTTCGTGCGCTACTTCACGCCCGCGGCGCCGGACAAGCGCAGCGTCAGCTACGCCGAGATCGCGCGCCTGGAGTTCAGCGGGCGGGACTGCGCCGCCGGCAAACAGTGGGAGGACTGGGTGAAGCGATACAACGAACGCAAGGCCGCGGGCGAAAAAAACATCGCCCTCATGCCCGAGGCTTTGGATTGAGCGGCTTCCCGTCCGGCCGGACGATGCCCAAAACCTCGTTGATCTTGGCTTTCAAGGCGGCCAGCCTGACGGGCTTGGGCATGAAGGCCGCGACCTTGTAGCCCTTGCTCGTGAAATCCTCCGGATGGTCCTTGTATTTCCCCGAGACGACGATG
This sequence comes from bacterium, assembly GCA_035485275.1. GTDB lineage: Bacteria > Oederibacteriota > JAJYGY01 > JAJYGY01 > DAIDJD01 > DAIDJD01. Next base: position 79,086 of record DATHOE010000031.1, on the reverse strand, counting down.
ACCGGCAACTTCGGGAATTTTTCCCTCACCAAATCGAATAGTTCGAAGGTGTTCGCCTGGGGCATGACCAGGTCGGTGACCAGCAGGTCCACTTTTTCGTCCTGAAGTTCCGCCATGGCCTCGGCGGCGTTGGAGCTGGTCAGAATCCGGTGGCCGTCCTCGGCGAAACTGGTCTTGTACAGGTTCATGACCATGGGGTCATCGTCCGCGAAAAGAAGGGTGAAGCCCGAAGCTGGGGTCATGGTTTCTTGTATGGACGCGTTCCGTTCGGCACCTTGATTTCAGCAACGCCGTTTCAAGCCACCGACCGTCCGACGACCCTACACCTTTCAAAAATGGGAATGCGTTCAAGCCGGGGCGGGCTCGTGCCCGCCCCGGGTGCTGCGGTTGGATCCCGATCAAAGCAGGCCCGTTTCCCTCGTCTTCTCCGCAAATCCGAAGGGCCGGGGATTGGACATGGCCTCCCGGACGGCCTTCACCAGCTCCTCGACATTGAAGGGCTTGATCAGCAGCCCGGATCCGCCTTCATCCAGCGCGTCGCCGCGGCTGGTCGTGAACAGGACGCGGGTGGTGGGGCGCTTCTGGGCGACCAGGCGGCGCGCCAGTTCGCGGCCGTCCATGCCCCCGGCCAGCCCCAGGTCCGCCAGGAGCAGGTGGATCGTGCCCGGATGGAGCCGGCCCAGCTCCAGCGCCTGTTCCCCGTCCGCGGCCGCCAGCACGTGGAAGCCCCGGCGGGACAGCGCGAGCCGGATGTAGTCGCGCAGGGACTCCGAGTCCTCGGCCACCAGCACCGTCTCCACCCCGCGCGGCGCCTCCTTGGACTTGGCGCGCTCGTAATTTTGCGGACCCTCGGACTCCTCCGCGAGGACCTGCGGGAAGAACATGCTGAACACGGTTCCTTGGCCCGCTTCGCTCCGGACGCCGATGCTGCCCTCGTTCTGCTGGACAGCCGCGAAAACGATGGCGAGACCCAGGCCCGTGCCCTTGCCGTTCGCCTTGGTGGTGTAAAAGGGCTCGAACAGGTGGCTCATGACCTCGGCGGACATGCCCTGCCCGTTGTCCTCGATCTCCAGCAGCACATGGGGCCCCGGCCGCATCTGCGGGCTCGCCGCCAAATCCTGTTCGGTCAGGTTGCGCGCCGCGAGGCTGACGCGGAGCTTTCCCATCCCGTTCATCGCGTCGCGGGCGTTGACCGCCAGGTTGGTGAGGATGCGGCCCAGCTGGTCCGGATCGGCCAGGATCCAGCAGGGCTCCTCCGGGATCCGCAGGTCGAGCTCGATCCCCGAACCCACCATGCGCTTCAGCAGGATCGAGGCGTTGCTGACGATCAGGTTGATGTCCACCCGGCGGCGCCGGGCCGATTCGTTGCCCCCGAACTGCAGCAACTGCCGGGTCAGGGCCGCGGCCCGCTCGGAGCAGTCCTGGATCTCGTTGAGTCCCTGCCAATGTTCGTTGGTCTCCTCAAGGTCCCTGAGCATCAGGTCGGTGTGGCCGAGGATGACGGTCAGGAGGTTGTTGAAGTCGTGGGCCACACCCCCGGCCAGGCGCCCCATGACCTCCAGCCGCTGGGAGATCCTCAGCTTCTGTTCGGCCTCCCGCAGGGCGGCCTCGGCCCGGCGGTAGCGCCGGCGGTCCTCCGACTTGCCCAATTCGCGGCGGATGGCCGGGACCAGCCGCTTGAGGCTTCCCTTGACGATGTAGTCGCTGACCCCCGAGCGCATGGCCTCGACGGCCTTGTCCTCCCCCAGGGTGCCGGACACGAAGATGAAGGGGATGTCCTTGCCGGAATCCCGCAGCGTGAGGTAGGCGGAAATGCCGTCGAAGGTGGGCATGGAATAGTCCGAAATCACCAGGTCCCATTCCCGCTCGTCCAGGGCGGCGCGCATGGCCCCTTCGGTCTGCACCTGGCGGTAATCCGTCTCGAAACCCCCGTCCCGCAGGTTGCGCAGCAGGAGGGTCGCGTCGTCGTCCGAATCCTCGACGAGCAGCAAACTCAGCGCTTCAGTCATGGTCCACTCCCCGCTCAGGGCTCCCCCCCGCGGCGGCGCCGGCGGGGGGAGCCTCGTTCAGCACCAGCCAATACAGCCCCAGCTGGCGCACGGCCTCCACGAACTTGGTGAATTCCACCGGCTTGCGGATGTAGCTGTTGGCGCCGAGCCTGTAGCTGGCCACCAGGTCCTGCTCCTCCTTGGAGGAGGTCAGCACCACCACCGGCAGCAGCCGGGTGCGCGGATCGGAGCGCACCGCCTTGAGCACTTCGAGCCCGTCGACCTTGGGCAGCTTGAGGTCCAGGAGCACGAGCGCCGGCGGAGGGTCGGCCGGCGCGGAGGCGGGGCCTCCGAGCAGGATCTCGAGCGCATGCACCCCGTCCTCGGCGATGAGCACCGGGTTGAGCATCTGGTTCTTTTGCAGCGCGCGCATGGTCAGGGCCCGGTCATCCGGGTTGTCCTCGACAAGAAGGATGCTTCGCTCCATGGGATACCCCCTCACCAGGTGAAATGGAAAGCCGCGCCCTCGCCCGGCCTGCCTTCGGCCCAGATGCGGCCGCGGTGCCTGCCCACGATGCGCGAAACCGTTGCCAGCCCCACCCCGGTCCCGGGGAATTCGGCGGCGGAGTGCAGGCGTTGGAAGACGCCGAAAAGCTTGTGGGCGTAAGCCATGTCAAAGCCCGCCCCGTCGTCGCGCAGCGTGAAGGCGGGATTCCCTTCGGCCGTCGTTTCGGCGAAAAACGCGATGTGCGCCTCGTCCCGCCCCTTGGTGAACTTCCAGGCGTTGTTCAGCAGGTTCTCCAGGAGGATGCGGACCAGGCCCGCGTCGCCCTTCAGCCTCAGGTCCGGCTGGACGTCCAGGCGGACCTTGCGTCCGGGTTCCCGGGCCGCCAGCTCCTCGCCGATCCTGCGGACCATGTCCGACAGGTCGAGGTCCTCAAGCGCCATCTCCTTGCGGCTCACCTTGGCCAGGCCGAGCATGTCGTCGATCAGCTGCCCCATCCTCTGCGTGGCGGCGCGTATCCTTCGCAGGTGCCCCATACCGGCCTCGTCCAGCCGCTCCGCGTCGTCCTCCATCAGCGCCAGGCTGAATCCGTCGATGCTGCGCAGGGGCGCCCGCAGGTCGTGGGACACGGAATAGCTGAAGGACTCCAGCTCCTTGGCCAGGGCCAGGGCCTCCTCGCGCGCCTTGGACAGCTCGCGGTTGTTCTCCTCCAGGGCCGCGATGTGGGCCGCCCGGCTCTCGGCCAGCTCCTTCACCGCCTGCATCTCAAGCGCCTCCATCTCCTGGCGCAGGATGCGCTCCCGGAAGACCCGGTTCTCGTCCTCGAACTGCCGGCGGCGCAGCTGCGCCTTGAGGCGGGCCTTGAGCACGTTGAAGTCGTCGGACTTGATGATGTAGTCGTCGGCCCCGGCCTGGATGCCGTCCAGGACGTCCTGGCGGTCCTGGGAGGCGGTGAGCAGGAGCAGCGGAATGTCCCGCCAGGACGGATTGGCCTTGATGCGCCGGCAGGTCTCCTGGCCCGACAAGCCCGGCATCATGCGGTCCAGGAGTATGGCGTCCACGCTCTGGGCGGCCAGCAGTTGCAGGGCGTCCTCGCCCGACGCGGCGCCGATCACGTCGTAGGCGTCCTCCCGGAGGCGGTCCGAGAGCTCGGCCAGGTAGCTGGGGCTGTCGTCCACGGCCAGGACCCGTTTGGCCTCCAAAAGGCTGGTGCCGGTCTCGCTGCCCGGGTCGCGGGGGCCGGCGCCGGACCTCAGGAGGGCGGCCAGCTTGGCCAGGACCAGGTCCGTCTCCCCGCTCTTGGGCAGGTAGGCGTCGGCCCCCGACTCCAGGGCCCGCAGTTCCGCGTCCGGCTCCTGGGACGCGGTCAAAAGCAGGCAGGGCAGCCTGCGCAGGGCCGCGTCGGCCCTCAGCATCCTCAGCACGCCGACCCCGTCCAGGCCGGGCATCTGCTGGTCGACCAGCATCGCGTCGGGCCGCAGCTCGGCCGCGAGGCGCAGTCCGTCCTCTCCGTTGGCGGCCTCCGCCACCTCATAGCCGCCCTCTTCCAGCGCCTCGGTGATCCTCCCGCGGAAGCTGGGGCTGTCGTCCACGACCAGCACCAGGCGTTTTTCCCGGCCCTGGGAACGCCCCTTCCTGCACAGGGCCCGGGTCCTTGAGACGACCTGCACGCGGTTGTAGGGCTTGCCCAGGTATTCGTCCGCGCCGACGGCCATCCCCCGCACCCTGTCCCGCACCTCCCCCTCGGAGGACAGGAGCATGACCGGGATGCCCGCGGTCGCCGGATCCGACTTCAAATCTCGCAGAAGCTCCAGGCCGTCCGCGTCGGGCAGCATCACGTCCAGGATCACGACGTCAAAGGCGGTGCGGGCCAGGGCGTCGCGGGCGGCCGCGGCCGTGGCGCTGAGGGCGACGGAGATGCCCGCCTCCTCAAGGGAGTCCTTGAGGTCCATGCGCACGGTGATGCTGTCGTCCACGATGAGCGCCCGGGGCTTCACGAGGGCCCCCGGTCCAGGCCGCGCACCAGGGACGCGATCTCCCCCAGCGGCAGCCCCCTATCCACGGCGCCCAGGGCCAGGGCCTCGCGCGGCATGCCGTAGACCACGCTGGTGGCCTCGTCCTGGGCGACGGTCATGGCCCCGGCCCCGCGCATGGCCAGCAGGCCCTCGGCCCCGTCCCGTCCCATCCCCGTCAATAGGACCCCCGCGGCCTGGGGGCCCAGTTCGCCGGCCGCGGAGGCGAAAAGGCGGTCCACGGAGGGCCGGCAGGAATGCAGCTCGGGCGTGTCCTCCAGCCAGAGGCGACCCTCCCGCAGGACCAGGTGGCGGTCCGGCGGGGCAAGCAGGACCCTGGCCTGCCCGGGCTCCGGCCCGGGCAGGGCCTGCCCATGCGTGGCGAAGGCCACCCGGATCGGGGATTCCGCGTCCAGCCATTCGGCCAGCGCCGAGTTGAAAGTCTTGCCGATATGCAGGACCAGGACGATGGACAGGGAAAAGTCGCGGGGCAGACCCATCAATATTTCCCGCACCGCACCGGGCCCTCCGGTGGAGGCGCCCATGAAGATGGCCCTGAAAACCCAGCCCGCGGGGACGCGGGGGGCCAGGATCGGGGGGGCTCCCGCCGCGGCCCGCCCCGTGCGGGCCCGCAGATGGGTGATGACCTTGATGCGGGAGATGATCCTGAGCGTCCCGACGAGCTTAGCCTCCCAGGCCAGGTCCGTCTCGCCGCCGTCGGGCTTCTCCAGGACGTCCACGGCCCCGGCGGCCAGGGCCTCATACATCTTGAACAGCTCGCCGCGGTTGGTGGACGAGGACACGATCAGGATGGGCGTGGGGCAATAGGCCATGATGTATTCGGTGGCGGACAGGCCGCTCATGCCCGGCATCGCCATATCCAGCGTGATCACGTCGGGCCGCAGGGACAGGCAGAGCTCGATGGCCTGCTTGCCGTCCTCGGCCTGCCCGACCACCTCGAAATCCGCCTGCGCCGAGAGCACCTCCGCGATGCGGTGGCGCACCGTAGGCGAGTCGTCCACGACCAGGGCCCTCTGCCTGCTCACGCCGTCAACTCGCGGATGCGGCCCAAAAGGCGGGCCTGGTCGAATTCCCCTTTGACGATGTAATCCCGGGCTCCGGCGGCTTCCCCTCTGCGGCGGTCCTCGGGGGCGTTGCGGGAGGTGACCAGGATGGCCGGCGTCGCCCGGAGCGCCGGGTCGGCCGCCAGGCTTTCCAGGAACTCAAAGCCGTTCATTCCCGGCATCTCCACGTCCACCAGGATCAGGCCGAAGCGTTCCTGGCGGGCCTTGGCCAGGCCCTCCTCGCCCGAGGACGCAAGCTCGACCCGGTAGCCGGCGGTCTCGAGGATGCTCTGCTCGAGCATGCGGGTGGTGAGCGAGTCGTCCACCACCAGGATCCGCGGCGCCGCCGCGAGGGACCCGGGCGCCGGGCTGCCGCGCATCAGGCGGGCCTCCTCGACCAGGCCCTCGGGGTCGAGGACCACGCAGGCCGCCCCGGCCGCGTCCAGGCTGGCTCCCGACGCGAAGCGCGGCCGCGGGGACAGTTCGGGCATGGGCTGCACCACGGATTCCCGTATGCCGACGATGCGGTCAACGCCCAGCACCGCCTCCCCGGCCCCCGACCACACCACCACCCCGGCCCCTGGAAGCCGGCCGGACTCCGTCTCCGATGCGGCCAGGAGGGGGCGCAGGGCCAGGTAGGGCAGGCCCCCCTGCGGGAGCAGGACCGTGTCCCCCTCCGGGGAGCGCGCGATGTCCTTGGGGTCCAGGCGCAGGGCCCGGCGCACCGATTGGAAAGGGATCAGGGCCTGCCGTCCGCCGGCCTCCACGGCCAGGGTCTCGAAGCTGACCAGGGAGCCCGGAACCTGCAGCTCCACTTCCGTGCCCTGGCCCGGGGTGCTGCGGATGTCCAGCCTGCCTCGCATGCGTTCCACCACCGCCCTCGCCGCGTCCAGGCCCACCCCCCGGCCGGACAGCTCGGAAACGGACTTGGCCGTGCTGATGCCGCCCTTGAGCAGGAGCGCCACGGCGGCCTGCTCGTCAAGGGCCTCCGCCTGCGCCTTGGACAGCAGTCCCCGGGAAACTGCGACCCTCCGCACCTCGTCGTGGCGTATGCCCCGGCCGTCGTCCGAGCAGGCCAGGAAGAGGTTCTCGCCCCTCCGGATCAGGCGGATGCGCACCAGACCCCGGACGTCCTTGCCCGCGGCCCTGCGCCCGGCCGCGTCCTCGAGCCCATGGACGACGGCGTTGCGGACCACATGCTGCAAGGCGTCCTGGAGGGCGGCCAGCACCGCCGCGTCCAGGCGCTGGTCCGCCCCCTCGGAAACGAAGCGGATCTGCCTGTCCAGCACCCGGGCCGCGTCCCGGGCCACCCGTTCCAGGAAATCGAAAAGCAGCGTGGCGGGCAGGAGCCGGAGACGCGCGGCCTTGTCGTGCGCCTGGGCGAGGTCCCGCTCGGCCTGGTCCAGCGTGGCCAGGGCCCGGCGATCGAAACCCTCCAGCCAAGCGTTGAGTTCGTGCGCCCCGGCCCGCCCCTCCGCAGGGCCCTCCACCGCGAGATCCCTGGCCAGGCGCCGGGCGCGCTTCAGGCCCGAGGTCTGGCTTTTGAGGGCCGCCAGCCTTCCCCCCGCCTCGCGCAGGCCGTTCAGCACGGAATCGAGCTCCGCGATCTCGAGGCGCACGGTGTCCGGACGGGGCGCTTCCCGCGCCGCCGTGTTGTCCAGCGGAGCCTCCGGCGCGGCCTTGGGGACGGAGTCCGGCGGGGCGCCTTCAGGCGCATCAAGACCGTCGAGCCCCTGGGCGATCGCGCGCAGGAAGCCGGACAGCGCGGCGAGGCCCGCGACCGGGATCCCGGAATCCGCGGAGGGCGATTGCAGGACCTCCTCCACCCGGTGGGCCAGATCGGCCAACTCGGGAAGGCGGACCACGCGGGACGCGCCCTTCAAGGTATGGGCGAGGCGCAGGAGGCGCTTGATGGCCTCCCCAGGCGCCCCGCCGCGTTCGAGCTCCAGGACGCCCTGGTTCAGGCCGTCCAGCAGTTCCCTGGCTTCCACCCGGAAATATCGGAAGGGGTCGCGCGGGGCCATCGGACTCAGGCCCTCACCAAAGCCCGGTCCTGTGCCTGGATGAGCCGGGCCAATTCCCCGGCCAAAGCGGTCAGCTCACCGGCGGTCTGAAGGGTCTGGTTGGCGCTGGCCTCGGTCTCCCGGGTGGCCTGGGCCACGTTGCTCACGGCCACCGTGACCTGGTCCACGGCCGTGGCCTGCTGTTTGGTGGACAGCTCGATCTCGCGGGCGGCCTCGGTCGATGTCGAGACCATGGAGGAGATGCCCTGGAAGGAGGCGGCCACCTCGGAGAACTGGCGGGTCCCGGCCTCGACCGCCTTGGCCCCGCCTTCGGTGGCCATGACCGTGGTGTTGACCGCCGAACGGACCTCCTCGACCAGCGTGCGTATCTCCTTGGTGGAGGCCCCCACCCGGTCGGCCAGCTTCCTGATCTCGTCGGCCACCACCGAGAAACGGCGGCCCGCCTCGCCCGCGCCTGCCGCCTCCACCGAGGCGTTGATGGACAGGATGTTGGTCTGTTCGGCCAGCTCGTTGATGATCTCCAGGATCCCGCCTATCTGCTGGGATTTGCGCCCCAGCTCAAGCATGTGCCCGACGATGAGGTCCACCTGGCGCCGGATGGAGGAGATGGCCTCCTGGCAGCGGTCCACGGTCTGCCCCCCGCGTCCTGCGGCCTGGGCCGTGTCCCCGGCGATGTGGGCCACCCGCTGGGCGCTCTCCGCGATCTGGCGCGAGGTGGCCAGCAGTTCGCTGATCGTGGTCGAAATTTCGCTCATGGAGGTGGCCTGCTCGCGGGCGCCGGAGGCCTGCTGGTTGGCCGCGGCCTGAAGTTCCGCGGAGGAGCTCTGGATGCGCCCGACCGAGGAACCGACCTGCTTGGTGAGGCTGGCGGCGATGAACCAGCCCAAAAGCCCGATGAAGAGCATGCCCCCCAGGCTTCCCCACACGATGACCGTGCGGGCCGTCTGGGCGCTGGCCTCGGCCTCGGAGGAGCGTTTGAGCAGCAGGGCCGTCTCGTCCGCGTCCATTTCCGCGACGATACGCCTGAAGTCGTCCATGGTGCTGATGCCCACCCCGGACATCACGATCTTTTGCGTCGCCTCGAAGCCCTTGCTCCGGCGCGTGGCGATCGTGAGCTTCAGTTCGGCCATCTTTGAGTCGATCAGGGGCCTCGCCAGGTCCAGGCGCCGCTGCTCGTCCGCGTTGTCCGCGGTGAGGGTCCGCAGGTCGTCGAAGGTTGCGTCGATGCGCCCCAGGGCGCTGTTGTATGGGTCGAGGTATGCGTCATCGCCGGTGATGACGAATCCGCGTTGGCCGGTCTCGGCGTCGGTGAGCTCGTCCTGCAGCACCGTCAGCTGGCGCTGCACCTCATGGGTGTGGTCCACCCAATGGTTGTTGTCGATGAGGTGGTTGATGCTCTGGTAGCCGAAGATGGCCACCAGCACCACGGTCAAAGCGGCCGCGGAAAAGGCCGCCAAGAGCTTCTGTCCTACCGTCCATGGGACCCCGTTCATCGTTTGCTCCCTTCACGAATGGCCTGAGAAATCAGACGCAGATCGAGCACCGGCCTGCACACACCTGAGGCCCTGCAGATCCCGCGCGCGAAGCGCGAGACAAGGGCCGGACCGCCGCCCGGGTTTGGCTCGAGCTCGGTGTCGGAGGCGTGCAGCAGGCCCCCGAAGCGCCCGAAGGCCGCGGCCCAGCGGGGCGTGTCGGCGCTGCAGGCCATCCACAGCTGCCCCAGGGGCCGGACGGGATATCCCAGCAGGCCGGCCAGGTCCCAGACCGGCAGGACCTCGCCGCGCAGGCCGGCCAGGCCCAGGAAGGACGGCGCGCCCGTCGCAAGGAAAGCCGGGCTCGCGCCGCGCTCCAGGAAGGCCAGGTCCCCAAGGCGCAAGGCATAGGGGTCGCCCGCCACCTCCACCGCCAGCAGGCTTTCGCCGGGATTGGAAGGGGGGGGCTCCGCCTCGGCGAAGACGCGGTCGAAATCCGCCCTCAAACGGGAGGCTTCCAGGAACAGGGGCGCGTCGCTCACCTAAGCCACCTCGCAGGAGTCCAGGGCGTTGCGGCAGATCTGCAGCAGGCCTTGCCGGCTGAAGCCTCCGCCGAAGAGCAGCACCCGCGAGGAGTCCTCCCGGGCCAGCAATTGGAGGGCCTGCTCCAGGTACACCCGCGAACGCCGGGGCTCCTCCTTGCGCGCCAGGAGACCGAGGTGCAGGTGGGGCAGGGCGAAGGAGGGATCCAGGTAGACGGCGGTGCGGTCCTCCTCCGCGGCGGCCGCGACTTCGCCCGCGTGCTCCCGGCAGAGGGCCATGACGTAGTGGGCGCCGGCGTTGAATTCGTCGCCCACCAGCAGGCGCTGGCAGGCCTCGCGGGCCTCGGCTAGGCGCCCCAAATTGGCCTGCAGAACGGCGCCCAGGAGGAGCGCGTCCCCGTCCTGCTGGCCGCCTTGGGTGATGCGCTCCAGGGATTCCAGGGCGTCCGCGAAGCGTTCCCGGCCCATCAATTCAAGGACAGGGGCCAGGTTCCGGGATTCCGCGGCCGGGCCCGTCCGGGGCGGCGCGCTGCTGTCCCCCGGCGGGGCGGCTTGAGCCAGTTCCGCGATGCGGTTGGAGGAACGCTGGATGGCATCCATCCACGAAAGCGTCCCGAGCCAGGCGGCGGCAGGCTCCACCGCGGCCGGAGCCGGGGATTCGCGGGGGATGGAAAGGTCCAAAATATCCGCGCCGTCCTGGCGCCGGTAATAGAAGGTCTCATGGGTATGGCACAGGTGGAAATCGCGGGACAGCCCCCTCAGGGTCTCGGCGTGCCCCAGGAACAGGTAGCCCCCCGGCGCCAGGGCCCGCGCGATGCGCGAGACCAGGACCACCGCGGCTTCGGGGCTCAAGTACATGAGCATGTTCCGGCAGAAAACGACGTCGAGCGAGGAAGGCTGCCAAAGATCGCTGTTGGGCTCGACCAGGTTGCGGTGCTCAAAACGGACCGCGTCGCGGATGTCCTCCCGCACCTGGAAGTTCTTCCCGACGGCGCGGAAATACGTGTCCCTCATGGCGGGCGGGGTTTCGCGCATGGCCCAGGGGGAGTATAGGGCCGCGGCGGCCAGGCGCAGCATCGCGGGATTGATGTCGACGGCCGTGATGCTCAAGTCCCCGGGGGCGAGCTCGGGGAAATTTTCCCGGAGGACCATGGCCAGGCTGTAGGCCTCCTCCCCGGACGCGCAGGCCGCCGAGACCATGCGCAGGCGCCTGGAAGGGAGTCCCGCCTGCAGCCGCCTCGGGATGGCTTCCGACACCAGGGCCCTGAAGTGGTCCCCGTTCCGCAAAAAAAAGGTCTCCGTGACGGTCAGGGCTTCGGCCAGGGCCCCCGCTTCCCCGGAGCCGGTCGGCCCCTCCGCCAGTCCTCGGAGATAGGAGCCCGTATCCTGGCCCGCCTCTTTGGCGCGCCGCGCAAGGACGGATTCCAGAAAATCGAGTTTGTCGTCGCCGAATTGCAGGCCCAGCAGGCGGGTCACGGCGCTCCGGAAGATCTGGGCCTCCTGGGATGCCACGCTAGGACCCGCTCTCCGCGGAGCGCTCCCAGTCCCCTTCAGGCAGGAGTTTGGCCGCGCTGAGGACGACCAAGAGTCCCTCATCCAGCGAAGCCAGGGCCTGGAAGCGCTCCCCGCCCTCGCCCAAAAGGGGCGGCAGACCGGCCAGGATGGCGGAATCAAGGGTCCTCAGTTCCCTGGCCGATTCCACGGCCAGGGCCACGCTGCGCCCATCCATGCGCAGGCTCACATAGCGCCCTGCTTCGGCATCCTGCGGCGCGCCCAGAAGGCGGTTAAGATCCACCACCACTGTCGCCCGGCCGCGTATCCGCGCCAGCCCCCGGACAAAAGCGGGCGCTCCGGAAACCGTTTGGGTGGGCAAAGGGCGATACACCTCAAGCACCGCCGCCAGCGGCAACGCGAGGCTCAAACCATGGGCCTGCACCACGAGCACAGCCAAGGAATCGGACATGAGGCTTTTCAGGGTGTTCACCAAGCGGGGCAAGCAGGCTGATACAAGGTAAAATAATGACATAAAATTTATATTTTTTTATAACTTTCATGCAAATATTCTGAAAATATCCGTTACTTTAATGATATATGATTGTAAAATAGTGTAATTTTATACAAAAAATGTCTTTTATACAATATTTGTATTAAAATTTAAACACATTTAATCACTGATTTCGTTCATTAAACTAAAAATAACGACTATTTTTACCTACCTGTGAAATTATCGGACTTTTTAGCATTGAATTTATAAATAAATGAAGATTGGTATCCTAAAAAAATATAAAAATCCAGCGGTCTATGGGTTCCCAATATAACCAAGTACCTGTCTAATGCCCTAATAAAAACAGCGCCTTGATCCCCGCTCTCGCTCCGGAAACACCATGTCCCCATCCAGCCTGCCTGCCCTGATTCTCATCGTCGACGACGATCCCGGCGTCCTGCGGGTCATGCGCCTGATGATGGTTCGCGAGGGCTACGCGGTGCAAACCGCCGGCGACGGCCAGGCGGCCCTGAACCTCATGGAACTGGAAAAGCCCGACTTGGTGCTCCTGGACATGCAGATGCCGGGCCTCGACGGCAACCAGGTGTGCGCGCAAATCAAACGCAATCCGCGCACGCGGCTGATCCCGGTGGTGATGCACACCGGCGTGGACGACCTGATCCCGCGCCTGATGGCCCGCGAATTCGACGCCGACGACTACCTGATCAAGGGATCCAGCATGGAGGAGCTGCTGGCGCGGGTGCGTTCACTGCTGAGGCTCAAGCACTACACCGACGAGCTTGAAAACGCGTCCGCGGTGCTGGCCACGGTGGCCCGCATCGTCGAAAAACGCGATTTCACCGTCCGTGAACACTGCAGCAAGGTGGCGACGCTGTGCGAAAAATTGGGCGAGCGCCTGTACCTGGACGAGGAGGTGGTGGCCAGGCTGCGTCTGGGGGCCACCTTCCACGACATCGGCAAAATCGTCATCGAGGACGCCATCCTTCAAAAACAGGGGCCCTTGAACGAGGAGGAACGCGCCAAAATGATGACCCACGCCGCGATGGGCAGCGAATTGATCGAGCCCATGCATACCCTGGCCGCCGTCGTTCCCTTGATCCGCCACCACCACGAGAAACTGGACGGCAGCGGCTACCCCGACGGCCTGAAGGGCGATCAAATCAGCCAGGAGGTCCGCGTGCTCACCGTGGCCGACATCTACCAGGCCCTGGTTTCCGTGCGGCCCTACAAACCGGCCCTCTCCCCGGCCAAGGCGGTGGAGATCCTCCGAGGCGAGTGCGCCAAAGGTTGGTGGGATACCACGGTGGTCGAGGCCCTGGCCGGCCTGGTGGGGGATGGCGCGCTGGAGGCCGCCGGCTAGAGCGGACGCCGTCAAAAAAATTGTTCAAGCGCAGGAATCCGGCCTCCAGTGGAACCAACGCCGGTGCGCCCATTCATACAGAAGGTTTCCCGACAAAATCCCGGCCACCGTGGCCAACGCGATGAAGTGCCCCTCGCCCACCTGCACCGCGGCGGGGCCCGGGCAGGTGCCGGTGACGGCCCAGCCCACGCCGAAGATGGCGGCGCCCGGCAGGGTCCCGGGGGTCAGGCGGCGATGCGGCCAGGGCAGGCTCTTGGGCCCGCGGGCGTGGAGCCAGGCGAAGAGGGGCAGGGCCACGGCGATGGCCCCTCCGATGACGAAGTACAGCTGGGGGCTGCGCAGCAGGAACATGTCGCGGATGTAGTCAAAACGGGTGGCCCCGGCGCGGCTGATGATGAAGCCGAAGCCCAGGCCCCAAAACAGGTACGGAATGTGATTTCGTAATTTCATGACAGCGCCCTGTTCCACAGGAAAGCCACCGCCATCCCCACCGCGAAAAAGACCAGGGTCGCGTAGAGGCTGGGCGCCTGCCGCTGGCTGATCCCGAAGATGGCGTGGCCGCTGGTGCAGCCCCCGCTCATGCGGGTCCCGAACCCGATGAAAATCCCGCCGCAGAAAAGGACCCCCGCTTCGCCCCACAGCGGCCAGCCCGGAAAGGACTGCCCCAGTCCGGGCAATTCAAGCCCGCCCGTGCCTTCCCCTCCAAGGCTCCAAGCGAGCGCCCCGGCCGTGAACAAGCCCGCCAGCCACCACAGGCGCCAACGCGGGGCCTGATCCCGCGGGTCGAAGGGCAGGCGCAAAGGATCATCCGCTTGCGCCAGGTCCAAACCGTCCTTTCCGCGGGCGGCCTCCAGAGCCGAGGCGAAGGAGCTGCTGGCCCCGAGGTTGCGGCGCTGAAAAACGAAAAACGCGACCACGTACAGGCCGATCAAGGGGCCGGCCACCCAACCGGGCCAAGACGCCACGAACAGTGCGTGAAGCATGGTTCAAACCCCCGAAAAAGGTCCGCCTGAGCGGGGCGGAGCCCTGGGCGCCCTCGCCCAAGGCCCCGGTCCAGGAACTAAAAAGCGAACTGCCCCCGCACCTGGAGGGCCTGCTCCGCCGGACGATCGGCAAGGACGGTGCCGACGATCGCCTTGTTCGCGCCGATCAGGTTGTTCACCCCTCCGTTCTGGAAGTTGGTCTGGTCCCAGTCCACCTGGAACTCCACATCGTTCACGGGGATGTAGTTCAGGCCCAGGGACCAGCTCGTCAGGCCCGTCACGGAGGCCCTCGGATCGATCAGGCCCAGGCCCTTCACCGTGGTGGAATTATTCGCCGCGTACTGGGTGATCGCGTCCTCGTCATAGGCCGCGCCCTGCACCCGGGCGACCAATTGCAGGCCTCCCCAGGGATACGAGCCCTTGTCCAGCCTCCATCCATTATAGGCCGTATGCTCGCCGGTGACGACCCAGCCCAGCTGCGCCTGCCAGGCCTTGCTGGCGCTGACGTAGTCGTTGACCTGGCTGGGGACCCTGTAGCTCTCGTCCTCATGCGCGAACTCGCCCAAAAGGCTCAGGTTCCTCCAGAACCAGTAGGCCTGGGGAACATAACGGTAAGCGGCGCCCTGGAGATAGGCCGTGGTCCAGGCGTTTCCCGTGAGGGGCGTCACGATGGTCAGCTGGCCGAGGCTCTTGTAGGTGGAGATCGGATCGCCGCTGTGGTTGCCCGCGGTGCCGGCTATGCCCAGACCCAGGTCGCCCAGCCCATTGCCGGCTATCCCGTTGAAGGGCTGGATGAAGGCCTTCGCCACGGCGTCCTTGTTGCCGTTGTAGGCCTGCACGACCGGCGTGGATCCCGCGTCCGCCGCCCCGTCGAAGGCTCCGCCGGCCAGGTAATAGACCTGTTTGGGATCGGAGATCTCGAGCAAAGCCCCTTGGCTGCGGTCCACCACGAGGTTGGCGGTGTAGCTGTACTGGACGAAGTCCAGGGCGGCCGTCGGGCGCTGGCGTTCCAGGTCCACCGGTTCCTTGAACTGCCCCACGCGCAGGAGCGTCCAGGGCGCCAATTTCAGCTCGCCATAGGCGTCCAGGAGCAGGGCCCCGTCGCCGCCCGCCGCCCCGGTGGCGCCGGTGACGCCGCTGTTGCCGCCGTTGTTGGAGAAATCCTCCTGGTAGCGCAGATGCACCCTGGGCCCAAGATAGCCGTCCACCTGCAGGCGGGCCCGGGCTAGCACGAACTCGTTGACCGGCTGCGCCGTGAGTCCGGTCTTGGTGTTGAGCCCCTTATACAGGTAGTTCCGGCTGTCCTCCTGGATCAGGCCGCTGAACTGGATGCCGTAGCTTCCGTCGCTGTTGTAGATGCCGATCCCGCTGTAGGGGGAAATGTCGGCTTTGAGGGTGAGGGCCGTCCCGGTCACCGGGCTGAGGGCCGCGAGTTTCCCTTCCAGTGCGTTCACGCGCTGATCCAGGCTCGGCTGGCCGGATGAGGCCTCTTCGTCCGCCCGAACCAATGTCGCCGGCGCCAAGGCCAGGACGAGTGCGATCGCCAGAAATCTTTTCATGGTTCTCCTTAAGTCCGCCGCTTCCTGGTGGGATCACAGCTTCATCATTGGGATATAAATTCCGCCTCGCCAGGGAGCGTCGGCGTCGGATCCGAACCCGCCTAAACGGCGTTCACGACTTTGTGCCGACCGCGATCACGGCCGCCATGGGCAGGAGGTATTCCGCCCCCACCCTGTATCTGGCGACTTCCGCGGCCAGTTCTTCGCGTATCTTCCGCAAGGCCCCCGGCGCCTGCCCGCGGAGCAGGGCCCCGGTCCGCACCGTGCCGTGGATGAAGGTGTCAAAGACCTCGTCGGGATCCCTGAGCCTCCAGAATTGCTGGAACAGTTCGCTGCGCGCCTGCCTGAAGCCCGCGGCGCTCAGGCTGCGCAGGTTCTCTCCGATATCGGAAAAGCGGAAAAAATCGGGGCCCTCCGGCAGGCGCAGGTCGGGCTCCCCGTGCTTAGCCACGATGGACAGTATGAGCGTGAAGGCGGCTGCCTCCCCGCCGGAGGTCCAGGCGGAAAAGGCCACCCGCCCGCCCGGCCTCAGGACACGGTATGCCTCCCTCAGGGCCTTGTCCGGATCGGCCAGGTGCATCAAGGCGTAGTTCAAGAGCACCGCGTCGAAGCTCGCGTCCGGCAGTTCCAGGGACTCGGCGTCGCCCAGGCGCACTTCCAGGCCGGGGTTTTCCGCCCGCGCCAGGGCCACGACCGCTTCGGCGATGTCTATGCCCAGGACCTGGGCGCCGCGCAAGGCGGCTGCGGCCGCGGCGTAGCCCGGGCCGCTCGCCACATCCAGCACCCTCTGGCCCGCGGCCACCCCTGCCTCCCGCACCAGGGCCTGGGCGGTCAGGGGCGTGATCTTCGAGAATCCCTTGTGGTAGGGGCCGGCGGCCCGTTCCCAGCCCTTTTTTTCGAATTCCCGGAAATCGAGTTCCTCTGAAAACTGCGCCAGGGTAGGCGCCTTCGAAATCGTCTTGTCGCTCATGTCGGACTCCCGATTGTCGCGCAGGGTATCGACGGATAAATCCGTCACCTCGACGCCGGCGCGTAAATTTGATCGAAGATGCCGCCGTCGGCGAAATGGGCGGCCTGCGCCTTTTTCCAACCGCCAAAGAGCTTCTCGATCGTGAACAGTTTCACCTTGGCGAACTCCCTGGAATGCTCCGCCAGCACCTTTGGGTCGCGGGGGCGGTAGAAATACTTCGCCGCGATTTCCTGGCCCTCATGGCTGTAGAGGTACTTCAGATAGGCTTGCGCCACCTCGGTCGTTCCGTGCCTCTCGGCGTTCTTTTCGACCACGGCGACGGGCGGTTCCGCCAGGATGCTGGCCGAAGGCACCACCACCTCGAACTCGCCCGGAGCCTGCCTCTTCGCCAGGTAGGCCTCGTTCTCCCAGCCCACCAGGACGTCCCCGATGCCCCGTTCCACGAAGGTGGTGGTGGCCCCGCGTGCGCCCGCGTCGAGCACCGGCGCATGCTGGTAGAACGCCGTGACGTAGGCCCTGGCGGCCGCCTCGTCGCCATGGTGGCGCTTCAGGGCCGCGCCCCAGGCCGCCAGGTAGGTCCAACGGGCGCCGCCGCTCGTCTTCGGGTTCGCGGGGATCACGCTGACGCCGGTCCTGATGAGGTCATCCCAATCCTTGACGTGCTTGGGGTTTCCTTTGCGCACCAGGAATACGATGGTGCTGGTGTAGGGCGTGCTGTGGTCGGGGAGCTTCGTCTCCCAGTCCTGGGGCAGCAGTTCGGCCTTGTCGGCGATGGCGTCGATGTCCGCGGATAGGGCCAGCGTCACCACGTCGGCCTGCAGGCCGTCGATGACCGCCCGGGCCTGGGCCCCTGAGCCGCCATGGGACTGGTTGACGGTCACGGTCTCCCCGGTCTCCTTGAGCCAGTGCGCCTCAAAAGCCTTGTTGTATTCCTCGTAGAGCTCGCGGGTGGGGTCGTAGGACACGTTCAGCAGGGCCACGTCGGCGCGGAGGGCGGAGGATAGGGCCAAGGCGCCGGTCAGTAGCGCAGCTTTAAAATGTCCGTTTCTGAGAATGTTCATGGTGCCTCCCGGGATGAAGGGTAAGGGTGTCAGGCGGGCTTGGTCTTGGAGCCCCCGGCGAGCCGCAGGCGCTCGTGCCGGTCGATCTGTACGACCTGTCCGTCGTGGACGGTGATGGATACGGTTCCGTAGCGCAGGCCCCGCAGGGCCCCAAAAATTTCCAGCGCCAAACTTCGGTGCTCCTCGTTCTCGAGGTCGTAATCCTTGACGGGTATCGCCACGGCTCCTCCTGTAGTCAGCGGCCCGCGCCATCGCGTGGGAGCCCGCTATCCGTGATGCTTGCGCAAAACAAAAAGCCCGGACCATGGGGATGGGCCGGGCTACAGGGGTAGCTGGTTTCATCCGCTTTAGCCCCCAGTTCAGTCCGGCCCCCTCCACCAAGGTGGAAGGATCCGGTCACGGTCGGGGCAAGTTGGTCCTTAAAGCCTCACCGCAGTACTTGGGGATAATAATCCATGTTATAAAATATGTCAATATAAGTTTATCATTTTGATATGTTATTTTTTTGATTTATCTAAAAATAATGAGAATCACAATTCGCTCTTTTTTCCTTAAATATCAACCACTTTTAAGGTTTAGCCGAATGAAAGTCGCGGCGGTATAATGGTTCCATGATCCAGCTGCGCCGTTTTCTCGGAAGTCTGGCCCCCTACCGCGACAGGGTGGCCTTGTCCGTTTTCCTGATGATGCTCGTCACCGCGCTGACGCTGACCTACCCCTACCTGTTCAAGCTGATGATCGACCGTGCCATCCCGCGCCACGACCTGCGGCTGGTGTGGCTGCTCAGCGGACTGTTCACCCTCTTCTTCCTGACGCGCGGCCTGGTCTCCTACCTCAACCGCAACCTGCTTCAAAAGCTGGGCATGCGGGTCTGCGTGGACATGCGCAAGGACTGCTTCGCCCACCTGCAGAACCTGTCCCTCAAATACTATGAGCGCCAGCAGACCGGGCAGATCGTGGCCCGCGTGACCGAGGACACCGGGGCGATCTACAACCTGATCTCAACGGTGCTGATCAACCTGGTCAGCGATTCGGTGACGGTCCTGGGCGTGCTGGTGATGATGTTCCTGGTGAACGTGGAACTGGCCCTGCTGACGGTGGCGGTGCTTCCCATCTTCCTGCTGAACTACCGTTTCCACCAACGGCGCCTGAAGGCCATCAGCCGGCGCCACCGCCGCAATTGGGTGCGCGCGGTCGGCTTCCTGACCGAACGGGTGGCCTCGACCCGCCTGGTGAAGTCCTTCGCCATGGAGGAGCGGGAAAAGGCGGGCTTCAACCGGGCCATGGAGAACGACTTCTCGAACTTCAACACCCTGACCCTTTTCAACGCCCGCCTGTGGGTGATCGCCGACATGATCTCCTCCTTCGGGACCCTGGTCACGCTGTGCTTCGGCGGCTGGCTGGCCGCGCGCGGGGTCTTCAGCGTCGGCGACCTGGTGATGTTCATCACCCTCATCGGCTTCCTCTTCACGCCCATCGTCCGCCTCAGCGACCTCAACGTGACGGTCGACCGCGCCCTGGTGGGCCTGGAGAAGATCTACGAGGTCCTGGACACACCGTCCTTTGTCCAGGAGTCGCCGGAGGCCCTGCCGCTGCCCCCCGCCCGCGGCGAGGTGGACTTCAGGGACGTGCATTTCAGCTACGACGCGGGGCGCCGGGTGCTGGACGCCATCAACCTGCACGTGCCGGCGGGCAGCCGGGTGGCCCTGGTGGGCCCCAGCGGCTCGGGAAAGACGACCCTGATCAACCTGCTGTGCCGCTTCTACGACGTGGATTCGGGGTGCATCGCCATCGACGGGCACGACCTGCGCACGCTCAAGATACGGTCCCTGCGCCGCCAGATCGGCGTGGTCATGCAGGACAACCTGCTCTTCTCGGGCAGCCTCCTGGACAACATCCGCTACGGGGCCCCGGACGCGCCCCTGGAAAGCGTGGTCCAGGCGGCCAGGGCGGCCAACGCCCACGACTTCATATCCCTCCTGCCGCAGGGCTACGACAGCGTGGTGGGCGAGCGCGGGGTCATGCTCTCGGGCGGCCAGCGCCAGCGCATCGCCATCGCCCGGGCCGTCCTCACCGACCCGCGCCTGCTCATCCTGGACGAGGCCACCTCGGCCCTGGACGCCGAATCCGAGCGCCTGATCCAGGAGGCCCTGCAATCCTTCACACGCGGCCGCACCACCTTCATCATCGCCCACCGCCTGTCCACCATACTGGGCGCGGACCTGATCGTGGTGCTTGAGGGCGGCCGCATCGTCGAACAAGGCGGCCACGCGGATCTGATGGCCAAAGGCGGCCTCTACGCGCGCCTGGTCGGACTGCAGACCAGCGCGGGCCCCCTGCTCTTCCCGCCGGCCACCGCCACGGCATAAAACGTCACGACCTCTCCCCCTTGCCCGGAGGCTCCCATTCCGAATCCCATCCGTTCGAAATTCGCCGCGCTCGCCCTGGCTCTCTGCCTGCCGCCCGCCCCGGGCCGCCCGGCCACGGTCCGTTACCAGGCCGACACCAGCACGGATTTCAAGAACCCCGAACGCGGGCTATTCGTGCAGACCTATTTCTACGGCGCGGGAAGCCCAGGCAACCAGGACTTGAACGCGAACGCCTTCAAGGACCAGGTGGCCTCCAACCCCACCGGCCACGGCGCCATCACCCTGATGCGCCGCTATTTCTGCCTTCGGGACTTCCGCGACCGGCCCCTCAGCGCTTCCCTGCTCGCGCAGATCGACGCCGACTTCGCCGAGGCCCGGACCCTGGGCATCAAGCTGATCCCGCGTTTCTCCTACAACGAGGGCCCCATCGGGGAGGCGGACGCGCCGGAAAGCGTCGTGGAGGGGCACATCAAGCAGCTGGCCCCCATCCTGCGGGCCAACGAGGACGTCATCGCCTATCTGGAGGCCGGTTTCGTCGGCACCTGGGGGGAATGGCACCACTCCACCAACGGACTGACCGACAAGTCGCGCCAGGCCACCC
This sequence comes from bacterium, assembly GCA_035485275.1. Lineage (GTDB taxonomy): Bacteria > Oederibacteriota > JAJYGY01 > JAJYGY01 > DAIDJD01 > DAIDJD01. The sequence continues at coordinate 58,571 of DATHOE010000031.1, read as the reverse complement.
CTGCCATGGGCCGCATCCTGCGCGCCGAATTGGCGGCCCTCCCCGCCGACCGCATGGTGGCCATGCGCTACCCGGGCTACACCAGCCAGATCTTCGGGCGCAGCCAGCCCATCACCTCAGCCGAGGCCTTCGGCGGCTCGGACTACGCCCGCATCGGCACCTACGACGACTGCTTCGAGGCCGATTTCTGGGACAGGGGCACCTACGACACCGCCGGCGCGACGCCGGGGGCCACCAAGGCCTTCCTGGGCCTGCAGAACCTCTACACCGTGGAGGGCGGCGAGACCTGCGGGATGTCCGATTTCGCCGACTGCGCCAACACCCTGGCCGACCTCAGGGCCCTGCATTGGAGCGCCGTGCACGCGGGCTACCATCCCCAGGTCATCCAAGGCTGGGTCAAGGGCGGCTGCATGGACCTGGTGGCCGCGCTGGGCTACCGGTACCGCCTTGTGAGCTCCTCCTTGCCCTCGGCCCGGATCAAACGGGGCGCCGTGCTGCGCATGAGCATCCGGGTGGCCAACGACGGCACCGCCAACTGCTACAATCCGCGGGGTTTTGAGCTCATTCTCCGGAAAACCGGAGAAAAGGGCGGGGGCACGGCCCTGGCGCTGAGGCCCGACCGTTCCAAGGGGACGGACCCGAGGTTCTGGCAGCCCGGCGCGGGGACATACACCGCGCATGTGGACGTGCGTGTGCCCGCCACCCTTGCCCCGGGCCGCTATGATGTCCTCTTGAACCTGCCCGACCCGGCGCCCAGCCTGCACGGGCGTCCCGACTATTCCATCCGCCTGGCGAACACCGGGAACCTTTGGGAAGCGGCCACGGGATACAATGATTTGAAGCAAACGCTCAAGGTCCTGCCCCGCTGAGTCCGGCCCAAAAACAAAGGGTGTCCGCAGTGTTCGGCGGACACCCTCGAACGACCCCAAACGACCCTTTCACGAGCCAAACAAATCCGGACGCGGACCGCCGCGGCAGGGGCCCTCAGCCCTTGCCGCCGGTGGTGCTGATGCCTTCGATGAATGTCTTCTGGGTGAAGAAGAAGAGCACGATGATGGGCACGGTGAAGATCGTGGCCGCGGCCATGAGCTGGCCCCAGTAGCTGCCGTAGTTGCTGACGAACTGCTGCAGGCCGTAGGCGACCGTGTACTGGCTCGGGTCGTCGAGATAGAGCAGGGGGCCGAAGAAATCGTTCCAGGTGAAGAGGAACTGGAACAGGGCGCAGGTCGCCAGGGCCGGGCCGGCCAAGGGCAGGTAGAGCTGCCAGAAGATGCGCCACTCGCTGGCGCCGTCGATGCAGCCGGCCTCGGAGATGTCCTCCGGGATGGTCATGAAGAACTGCCGCAGCAGGAAGACGTAAAAGGGGCTGGCGAAGAAGGCCGGCACCACCAGAGGCAGGTAGGTCCCGGTCCAGTGCAGGGCCCTGAACAGGGCGAAGACCGGGATCATGGTGACCTGACTGGGCAGGGCGATGGTGGCCACCATGGCCCAGAACAGCGTCTCACGGAACCGGAACTCCATGCGCGCGAAGCCGTAGGCGACCACCGCGCTGGACGCCACCGCCCCGGCCACGTTCAGCGCGCAAAGCATCATCGTGTTGCGCAGGTAGGTGGCGAAAGGCACCAGCTTCATGGCGTCTGTGAAGTTCTGCCAGCGCAGCGGCCAGGGGAAGAAGCTCGACAGGCTCAGGCCCTGGGCTCCGGTGAATATCTGGGCGTTGGACTTGAAGGCCGTGCACACCATCCAGATCAGCGGCAGCATGAAGGGGATGCTGATCAAGATGATGACCGTGTGGGCCAGCACCTGGTGCGAACGCTTGAATCCGAAGATCCCGAGCTTAGTCGACATAGCCGTATTCCTTCCTAAGCCTCAATTCGCGCTTCATCTCCAGCAGCAGCCGGTCCATGGCCTGCCTGGGCGACACGCTGCCGATGCACGCGCTTTCCTCCATGCGGTCAATCCGGTCCGAAAGATAGACCTGGTAGGGCACCGGCGGGATGGGGTAGAGGTTGGGGCTCTCCAGCAGGTCCACGAAGGTCTTGAACTGCGGATTTTGGCGGATGTAATCCTGGTACAGGGGCGCGTCCCTGACCTCGCGGTTCATGGGCAGCCAGCCGCCCGAGGTGTAGAAAGAGGCGGCCCGCTGGGGATTGACCAGCCCCGACCAGAATTTGATGAAGGCCCAGGCGCCCGCCACATCGTGGGCGCTGGTGGGGATGACCATGAAGTTCCCGTTGCAGAATCCGGCGTTTGAGCGCCCCCCGGCCGGCGGCGGGATCGGCGCCGTGCGGTAGTCGAAATCCGGGGCCAGGCGCTTCACTTCCTGCACCCGCCATTGGCCGTCCAGGTCCATGGCCATGGCCCCGGTCATGAAGGGCCAGTCGCCCTGGCCGCCGCTGGCCGTGTGTTGGGACGCCTCGAAACGCACCACCTTGTCGAAGCCCAGGCGTTCGTGCTGGTCCGTGAGCCACTCCAGGGCCCGCATGTTCTCGGGCGTGTCCAGGTTCAGGCTGCCCTTGGCCCAGTCGAAAAAGCCGCCCCCGAAGATCGGCGCGAAATTCCGCATGCCCCATGGCAGGAAGCCCACCCGGATCAGGTTGCCGTTGGCGTCCACCTTGTCCATCTTCGCGGCCCAGGCCGAGAGGCCCTCCAGGGTGCCGGGGAGATGGTCCGGATCCAGGCCGGCTTCGCGGAAGTAGTCCGGGCGGTAGTAGAGCCCGTAGACGTTCATGCCCACGGTCAGGCCGTACAAATGCCCTTTATACATCCCTATCCGCAGGGCCGCCGGGAAGATCGACTTCTGCTGGTGCTCCCATTCGTCGGGCGCCATCAGCGTGTCCAAAGGCACCACCAGCTTGCTTTCCGCCCAGTTCGGGATCACGTCCTGCCATTGGGCCATGCAATCCGGCGGATTGTCCCCGGCCACGGCGATGAGGAACTTCGAGTCCGCTTCGTCGCCCGGCACGCTGAGGGGGATCACCTCGTATTCGGTCTGGCTTTCGTTGAACTGGTCGCAAATCCCGTCCACGACCTTTTCCCAGTCGCCGGTCCAGACGTGCCAGAAGCGGACCACTTTGCGGTGCGGATAATGGCGCTGGCCGGGGCCCGGCACGATCCAGGGCACCGCCACCGCCACCACCAGGATCACCGCCAGGCCCAGCCAAAGGCCCCGGGAGGAGGACTCATCGGCCATAGAACACCCACTTCGAATGGGTCTTGAAGATCACCGCGGTCACGCAGGTGATGGCCAGGAAGAGCACCCAGGCCAGGGCGCTGGCGTAGCCCATGTCCAGGTAGCGCCAGGCCCTGAAAAAGATATACAGGCCGTAGAAGGTGGTGCTGTCCTCGGGTCCGCCCTGGGTCATGATGTAGGCCTGGGTGAAGTACTGGAAAGCGCCGATCACGCCCATCACCAGGTTGAAGAAGATCACCGGGGTCAGCAGGGGGAGGGTGATGTGCCGGGTCCGGTTCCAGGCCCCGGCGCCGTCGATCACCGCCGCCTCGTACAGGGTCGTGGGGACGTCCTTCAGGCCGGCGAGGTAGATGATCATGCTGCCCCCCAGGCTCCACAGGGACATGCCCACCAGGGACCAGAAGGCGAAGGGGCGTTTCTGCAGCCAATTGGGACCTTCCACCCCGAGCAGGCGGATGAGGCTGTTGACCAGGCCGATCTGAGGGTTAAGCAGCCACATGAACACGACCGAACTCGCCACCACCGGCACGATGGAAGGAAGGTAAAAGATCGTGCGATAGATGCCCATGCCGGGGAGTTCAAGGTTCAGGAGCAGGGCCAGGCCCACGCCCCCGATGATCCCCAGGGGGACGGCCACGGCCGCGTACTCCAGGGTGGTCAGCAGGCCGTTCCAAAAGAGGGGGTCGTCGAAAAAGAGGGTCTTGTAATTCGCCATGCCCACCCATACCGGCGAATTGACGATGTCATAGCGGGTAAAGGAGAAATACACGCTGGCGATGAAGGGGCCCACCACGAAGAAGAGCGCGCCGATCAACCAAGGGCTGATGAACAGATAGCCCCAACGATTTTTCATTCAAAACTCCTTAAAGCGCATTCCAAGACCGCTTCATTATAAGCCAGAGTCCCCCAGGCACCCATGGGAAAACGGGGGTTTCCCCGTCCCATGGGGGAGCCCCTCACAGAAGCCGGGCCGTGCGCCCCGCCTTGAACACGAAGGGCTGGGCTTCCTTGCCGGTGGCCTGGCGGTAGGTCTTGACCACGTTCTTGATGAAGGCGGGCACCGCCTCCTTGGCCACCAGGCTGATCGTGCAGCCGCCGAATCCCGCCCCCGTCAAACGAGAGCCGAAACAGCCCTCCTGTGCCAGCGCGGTCTCGACCAGCACGTCCAATTCCGCGCAGCTCACCTCATAGTCGTCCTTGAGGCTGGCGTGGGACTCGGTCATGAGCTTGCCGAAGGCGGAGGGGTCCCCGGAGCGCAGGGCCTCCAGGGCCTTCAGGACGCGGCCGTCCTCGGAGACCACATGCCGGGCCCTGCGCCACCAGGTCCCTTTGTCGTCCGGGACCTCCTTCAGCATCTCCAGGGTGGCGTCCCTCAAGGAAGCCACCTTGGGGAAGCGCACGGACAGCTTGCGGACCGCCAGATCGCATTCCTCGCGCCGTTCATTGTACTTGCTGGAATTCAGGGAGCGGCTGACCCCGGAATTGATGACCACGAATTCCGCGTCCTTCCACAGCACCGGCAGGCTTTCGTGGGCCAAGGTGCGGCAGTCCAGGAAGAGCGCGGAGTGGGGCTCGCCCACCGCCACCGCGAACTGGTCCATGATCCCGCAGTTGACCCCGACGTAGCCGTTCTCCGCCTTCTGGCAGAGCAGGGCCATGGCTTCCCCGTCCCATTGCCAGTTCCCCAGGGCGCAGGCCGCCCGGGCCACGGCCAGCTCCAGGGCCGCGGAGGAGGACAACCCGGTGCCCTGCGGCAGGTCCCCCATCAGCAGCATGTCCGCCCCGCGCACGGTATAGCCCTCCTTCTTGAGGGCCCAGTACACGGCCGCGACATAGCCCAGCCAGCCCTTGATCGCGCCGGGCTGGAGGTCCGTCAGGCTGAAGCTCCCTTCCGTTTTGTAGTCCGCGGACAGGACGCGCACCTTGAGGTCGTCGCGCAGGCGGACGCAGGCGTAGACGCCCTTGTCCAGGGCCATGGGCAGGACGAAGCCGTCGTTGTAGTCCGTGTGCTCGCCGATGAGGTTGACGCGGCCGGGGGCCGCGGCCACGTGGCTGCAGGCTCCGTTGAAGTGCTGCGCGAAGGCCTTTTCCGCTTCCTGCATCATCCCGTTTTTGGTCGGGGTGGTCATATGCGCTCCGTTCAGGGGAAATTAGGGCGCCGGACGGACGTCCAGGTCAAGGCCGAGGCCTTGGAGGCGTATGCCGGCGGAAGCCCCCGGGACGTCCACGCTGGGGCCGAGGGGCTGGCCGTTGACCGAGGCGCTCAGGCTTCCGTCGCGGCAGCGTTGCACTTCCACCAGGTTCCAACCCGGATGCCAGGCCGGGGCCGGAAAGCTTTCAGGCGTGTAATCGCCGTCCCGGACCACGTTTCCGTGGGCCACGCCGCCGCCGTCATACTGTAGATCCCAGCCGTCGCGGCCCTGGTCCCCGGCCAGGATTTCAAAGGCCTGACCGAGTTTGCCGGTGCCGTCCGCGCCCGTCGATTCGACCTGGAGCGCGCAGTAGGAGCCCTGCGGCAGGCCCAGGAGGAGCGGGCTGGCTGCCGGATCCTCGTCCGAGGTAAGGCTCAGGTCGCGGGGCTGCCCCTGCTCCCAGCCCAGCATCCAATTGCGCTCCCGCACCAGGCTGTCGCAGAGCCCCTTGCCCACCGGCTCCGGCGCGAACAGCTTGGGCATGGGGTCCATGGGGCCTTTGATGACCGGGCCGGGCTGCATCAGCACGATGTTCGCCTCGCCGGTGCCCACGCTGACGCCCTCCATGACGAAGTCGTCCGCCTGCTCCATGCCCACGCTTTCGATCATCAGCAGGTGGTCGCCCGCGTCCAGGTCCGCGGCCAATTGGGGGGGCGTGGCGAAGCCGGTCTTGTTCTCCGCGGCGTCCAGACGGCCCATCAGTTTGCCGTCGATCCAGACCAGGTCCTTGCAGTATTCGCAGTCGTCCACGCCCCATAGGTGGCGGATGTTCACCTTCACCCGGTCGCGGCGGTCCATGCGGAAGCCCTCCACCCACTGCTTCCCCACCAAGGGATAGGTGCCCACGAACATCGCGTCCCCGGACTCGGCGGATTTCCCGTCGCCGATGTGGTAGCGCACGCCCTGGTTGATGTAATAGAGCTTCGCCCAGGCCTGCGATGCCAGGAGGCTCAGGAGCAGGAATCCCGCCGCGAAACGCCGCATCATTGGCCCTTGTCCGAGGCGCGCGTGAAGCTGCCGTTGCGCTCCACCGACACCTGGCCGTTGGTGGCGTAGAGCTGGTAGGTGTAGGCGCCCGGCAGGAGGGGCTTCTGGGAGGCGTCCTGGGCGTTGAAGAAGATCTGGCCGTCCCCGGCGCCGAAGCTGCCTCCGTCGAACTCGCGCACCAGGTTGTTGGAGCCGTCGAAAATCCGGACCTTGACCTGGGCGGGTTTCTTCAGGCAGAACTGCATGAACACGCCGGCGTAGTTGAAGGGCTCCGGTGCGCTGCTCAGGCATGCCAGGCCGAGTATGTCGGCGCCCGACATCTTGATCCCGGGCAGGGGCGTGGGCGAGGCGCCGGGCTCGGGCGCGATGTAGACCGAGACCGTAGGGATCGCGGTCGGCGTGGGGCAGATGCCCTGGTTCACCGGAAGATCGACCCCGTCGGAGGAGGCCGTCCCGAAACGCCGGGAGTAGAGCCCGGCGTTCAGGTGCAGGTTCTCGCAGTCGGAGTCGGTGACGCGGGCGTAGAACACCGGGGCCATGTCCTGGGGCCGGTAGCAGCGCACCACCGCCCACATCGAGGCGACGGTGTTCTTGTCCGGGTTGCGCCGGGTCTCGGCCTCCATGTACACGCGCAGGTTCTGCACGTCGGCCCAGGTCCAGGGAATGTCCGTGGAGGCGTCGTAGTAGCCGTCGAACCATGCGTTCGCGTTGCTCACCCGGCTCACCCAGGCGCCGTGCTTCAGGACCTTTTTGCCGTCGGGCGTGACCGAATAGTTGAACATGAAATCGTCCACGTCCTTGACCGTGGCCGTGTTCTGTCCGCCCGCCATCATCTGGCCGTGGAAAATGACCCCCAGAATCTCGGGGAAAGCCGCCACCACCGCGGGGTCGGGCTGGGACAGGCCGAAGACGCCCTCCGAACCCGGATAGAAGGTCGCCCCATCCTTGTACAAATCTTCGGGGATGCCGTTGTGGTACCAGCCCGTGGGGTGGTAGGTGGGTTTGAAGCCGCCCAGCACCTTCTCCGGATTGGTCCAGCCCCCGGCGTCGATCACCCTGTCCGCGCCCAGCGGGATATAACGCACCGAGGCCTGCGCATCCGGGTAGGACCATGCCACCCGGTTCGCCTGGCGGTCATAGGAGGAGGCCTTGGGCGCGCTCATCAGCTGCAGGCCCTTGGGGAGGTCGGCGTACATGGAGAAGGCGCCCACATCCGCGGCGTCACGGCCCGGCAGGATGCGCACCGCCACCGCCTGGCCCTGGACGGCCGCGGGCGGGTTGACGTAGATGCGGGTCCTGGAGGCGCTGTAGGGGAAGCTGAAATGGTTGCGGAAAAGGTCCACGTCCCCTGATTTTGCCGCGCCGCTGGCGCTGAAGGAAAGGTGCGGCACCACCCCCTGGAACCCGAAGCCGCTGCCGAAGGCGGGGTCGGGAATTTCCGGATAGGTGTACCAAGCCGTGCCGTAGGCCATCTTGACGGCCTGGGGCCAGGCCGAGTCGTCGAATCCCGGCAGGTACCAGCCCGCGGGCTGGGGCTGGCCCTCGGAGAGGTGCAGGAGCTTGGTGCCCGCGGGCACGCTCCAGACCACCACGGGGTCCCCGTTGCTGTGGTGCACCGTCAGGCGGTAGCTGATGGCGATGTCGCCGCCGCCGCGCCGCACGAAATCCGACACCGCCAGCAGGTTGTCGCCGTTGGGGTTGAAGTACTTCAGGGGCAGGGTCCCGTCCGTGGTCGAAAGCACCGCGTAGTCCGGGTAATGGTCCGGAGTGTTGAGGGCCACCGCGTGGCCGTTGAGGTAGAAGCTGGCGATTTCGTCCACGCTGTACTCCAGGGTGGCCGAGATGACGTAGGCGGGCAGGCGCAGGGGCGCCAGACAGAAGGCCAGGACCAGCGCGGCCCCCGCCACCGGCCTTTTACCAGTTGATATCATCGATCCAGACATCTCCGCTCCATGTGCTGCTGCCGCTCATGCTGAACTGAAGCTCAAATCCCGCGAGATTCGCGCTCGTCACCGTGGCGTTGAAAGGCGCCCAGGCTCCGCCGCTGAAGCCGCTCTGGGCTTGGGACCAGGCCCAGCCCCCTTGCTGGTTCAACAAGACCACTGTCATCGTCACGCCGGCCGGCGGTGTCTGGCCGAAGTAGCTCCAGAGCTGGACATTGTTGTTATTCAGGGTCAGCGGCAGGGCGAAGTAGGTCACCGCCAGCGCCTCGCTGGTCGAGGCCGTCTGGTTGGGGAGCCCCGTGTAGCCGAGCTTCATGTTCAGGTGCAGGGCATGCGTCCCGCAGTGGGCCTGCATCTGGTCGACGATCATGCCGATGAGGCCGCCGGGCCAGGTGGGGGCGTTCCAGCCCGCTATGCTGCCGTTTTCGAAACTGTACACCGCGGGACAGGCGGAGCCCGACGAGGCCCCCAAGCCCGGGCTGAGGGGATTGGAGGACGTCAGCGGCGTGCACGCGGCGCAACCGAGGGCCAGGGCTAGGAATGCCGCCCAGACGCCGTAGGCCTTCGAGGATTTCGATGCCCTGTCCATGGCCCCTACCAACTGATCCCGCCGATCCAGAAATTCGCGACATAGGGCGGGCTGTTGCTCAAGTTCACGACGTTGTCCTGGATCTGTATCAGGAAGCCGACCACATGGGTGATGTCCCCCAGCTGCGGCGAGGAGTTGACGTAGAAATACTGGTTCAGGTCGTTCCAGCCCTGGTGGAGCCCGGCCAGATGCCCGGCGTCGAAGGAAGGCACCCAGATGTCCTGGTCGTCGATGAAGTACATGCGCATGCTCATCTCGGCAGGGGGCGCCTGGTCAAAGTAGACGTGCATCACCACGTGGGCGTTGGAGGCGTTCTCTTCGGAGGGCATGCCGGGGGTCTGGGCGAAGAGGGTGAAGAGTATCCCCTGGAAGGACGCGGCGCTGTAGGTGCCGCCGCAGCCGGCTTCGAAAATGCTGCCGCCCAAGGGCATGTCCAGGGACACCCTCATGGCGCCGTCGCCGCAATACGAATGGGTCCCGTCCCAGACGGGGGCGGTATCGGTGACGGGCGGGCACCAGCCCGTCGGCGCGGTCCAGGCCGACACCGAGGAGGGGGATTGGAAACTGAAGCGGTCCGAGCACAGGCCGCTGCTGGCCGAGGCGGCCGCGCTCAGTCCCGGCCCCAAGGGGTTCTTGGTGCAGGCGACCGCCAGGAATGGCAGGCAGAGAATGGCGAGCGACTTCCGCATCATCCCCTCAGAAATCCAGCGTCAAACGGGCGTAGCCCTGTTGCACCACGAAATTGGGCCTTGCCTCGGTCACGTCGGTGGTCTGCCCCACCAGGGCATTGGTGAAGGCCAGGTCGCCGTAGTTCGCGGTGAACACCAGGTTCGGCGTGAAGGCCTGGGTGAAGCCCAGGGCCCACTGGTCGTAGGAGAAGTCGTAGGACTCGTAACCCAGGCTCACCAGGGCCGGGTCCGGCGCCGCGAAGGGCGCGGGATTGCTGTACGGAAGCACGCCGTTGGCGTCGAGGTGGCGGTAGCCCAACTCGACGGTGGCGCCCTGCCACAGGTCCTGCTCCAGCCCCCCCTGGATGATGCCCGAATCCAGGGCCACGGAGGCGGAATCGCGCACGCTCTGCACGGTGTAGGAGCCGCTGCCGCGCAGGGCCCAGCCAAACAGGGGCTTCAGGTTGAAGTGCGCGCCCATCACCCCGCGCTCGAAGGTTTCCAGGGGCAGGTTTTCATTCACGCCCCCGACCTGGCCGACCTCCTTGTCGATCTGGGTCGCCATATCGCCGTCCAGGCCCAGCTGGACCGCGTGCTTCAACAGGTCGGCCTCCAGGCCCCCGCCGTAGCGCATGCGGTTGGGGGTGGCGTCGCCGTAGGGATCGATCGAGTCGACGGTGGGGTCATAGGGCATCTTGGCGTCGGAGGCCAGCACCGCCCCTCCGGGCGTCTCATACCAGTATTCCGCGGGCAGGATGACGCGGTTATAGATCGTCTCCGGCGCGCGCGGGGCCATCAACTCGCCGAAACCGTTGGACTGGGGGTCAAAGCGGCTGTTTTCGGTGTCAAAGGGCCCCATCGGGGACATGCTCGCGTCCCAGGTCCGGTTCTGGGCGGCCGAGGACGTGAAGTACTGGCTGACGTCCAGGACGCGGCCCTTGATCTTGAGCCAGCCGAAATGCAGCGCCAGGTCGATGTCGGTGGCGCTTCCCGTCTCCTCGCCGTCGGAGGGCATCTGCGGATCCGTGCCGGAGGCCGCCACGGCCGGTGCGTTGAAGGTGCTCATGTCGGTCTCGGCGTCCAGGCTGACCCAGGAGGTCCGGGTCAAGGACAGGCTCAAGCCGTACACCGCGTTGGAAAAGCCGGGCACCGGCGTCCCCACCACGGACGAGTCCTGCACGCCCACCGCGTAATCGCGGCTGATGCTGTCCGGGCTGTCCCAGGTATAGGTTCCCTGGGCCCCGAGATCGACGCCGATCGAGGAAAAGAGGTAGTGCAGCTGGCCGGCGGCCAGGTAGGTGTCGTAGGTCTCGAACAGGGAGGTCGGGGTGTCGGTGCCGGTCGCATAGATCTCGTCGGCGCCGACATTGATGGGGCTGCTTCCCGTCAGGTAGCTGGCGTTGGTGGGTGCCGTCCCCAACTGGGTCAGCAGCGCGGAAAAATGGAATTCGGGGACGAAAAGGCCCGCGTCGCCGGTCTGCAGGCGCAGGGCGTCCTGCAGGACCTGGGCGTGGTCATCCTCCAGCAGCAGGTCGTCGCGCAGGCGCTGGCGGCGCTCGGAGAAGATCTCCGGCGCGAAGGGATCCGGGTCCTCTTCGCGCCAGACCGTCAAGGGCGTCTGGCGGTAGCTGGTGGTCCCCAGGCGTATCTGCACGGGCGTCAGCAGCTCGATGTAGATCTGCCTGGAGCCCTGGCTGATGCCCGTCTCCACCGGCACCTGTTCGACCCCGAGGTAATCCGGCCCGTCGTACTGGTTGCCGAAAAGGTACTGGAAATCGTATTCCATCATCCCGTTGACGATCCCGCGCGTGTAGGTCAGCTTCAGTTCCGCCCGCTGCACGGCGGTTCGGAAATGCCCGTCCAGGAGCGGTCCGGCCCCGGGGCCGTTGATGTTGACGTCGTCGTAGTAGGTGACGATGTCGCCGTGGAATTTCAGCCCGTCCAGGGGGTGGAGCGACTCCAATTTCTGGGCCAGGTCCTCGTTTCCTTCCTGGATCTGCCGCAAGGCGGCGTCCGTTTTCCGGTCCTTCAGGCGCAGCAGGCGCAGCTCGTCGCGGTATTTCTGCAGGAGGGCATACAAGGAATCATAGTCCCGGCTTTTCCAGTCGGGATCCGCGCCCGGCGCGGCGTCGGCCGCGGTCGGGGACAGGCTCAGGGAATAGCTTTGGTCCGGGACCGGCGGCGGGCCCGCCAAGGCCGCCGGATCGGCGGGCGCTCCATGGACCGGCGTGGACATGGGCCAGGCCAAAGCCAGCAGGCCGGCGGCCAGGACCAGACGGCGCGGGCTTCCCACCATTAACTCCGTTTTCATGATTTAATCCTTGAACGCATAGTTGAACCCCAAGGACACCCGCCAGCCCGAGAAATTCCTGGACGGAAGGTATTGGTCTTCGTGGTCGAGCTCCAGCACCCGGAAATTGATTTTCAGGCCGTCCACCATCTCCGTCAGCAGCGCGTCCGCGCCCACGCCGACGCTGTTGTCCACGAAATGGATGGGATAATAGCTGTGGTCCGTGGCCCAATTTTCATGGCCGCCCGTGGCCAGGAACTGCCAGTCCTGGGAGAACTGCCACACCAGGTCCGCCCCGGTGATGCTCTGGACCAGGAGATCGGACGGCATGCCGCCGAACTGGGAGAATGGATCCGCTAGGCCCGGCTCCTGGGCGGTGTCGCGGATCTCCTCGAACAGGGTCAGGCGGATGTTCCTGCTGGAATGGAAGATGGCGCCGCCGTCGATGGTCCAGTCCCAGTGCAGGGTGTTGTAGTACTTCACGGAATCCGCCATCAGGTTGTCGTCCCCGACCCCGCCCTTGCTCAGCCAGATCATGTGGGTGGTCTGCCTCCAACTCAGCTGTTCCATGTCGTCCCATTTGACGATGCCGGGATTCAGGGGCGAATTCACCGGCGCGCCCTGGTAGTTGGCGGCGTGGGTGGTGGGGGCGTTGTAGTTGAAGTAGGCCTGGTTCGCCTGCCCCGTCGTGTCGGTGTTCACGTTGGCCCCGAAATCCGTGTAATTGTCATAGAACATCTGGGAATAGGTGTAGCCGTTGTAGGGGCTGTTGTTGAAGAAATTGGTGCCGATCACCCAGGGGCCGGTGGCCTCCATCTCCTGGCTGGTTCCGATGTTGAGGTTCATCTGGCCCAGCGATTCCAGCCAGGTCGCCGACAGCGAGATCTTCCGGCTGTTGTTGGTGATCCAGGCCGGGTCCTCGGACACCGTGGACCAGCTGTTGTCCGCCATGTCGTTGCGCGGATCCCTGGCCAGCAGGGTGTCCAGGGCGATGCCGGTGGTGTTCCCGCCCAGCCCCCCCAGATTGCCGTCATGGCCGCCGGGCACGAAGCGCGGCCCCACCTCGGAGCCCTGGAGCCCGAAGATCACCCTGCCGACGGATTTGCTGAAGGCTAGGAAGCCCGCCTGGTCCGACAGGTTGACGTTGCCCAATTCCGGATAGAGGGGCGTCATGCGGGCCGCCCAGCTCGACTGCGCCACCTCGCCGATCAGGGTCCCGCCGCCGCTGAGCTGGCTTTCAAAATCCAGGGCCGCGTTGTTGCTCCACTCCTGGAAGGACGGATTCTGGTAGAACTGGCTGTCGTTGTAGAAGGTCGGGAACTCGCCGGGGTCGTTGCCGTAAAAATAATAGGTCATGTAGACCAGGGTGCTGTCGGCGAAGGGGATGCCACCCAAGGACGGGAGATCGAGGCGCACCGCGCTCTCGTACCCGTGCCGGTGGTTGAACTCCCTGAAGAATTCGGCCTCCGGCGAGATGAAGGCCTGGGCGTCGTTGAAGATCCACCAGCCCTGGCTTCCCTGCTTGCGCAGGTAAAGCCCCTGGGTGTTGCGCTCCCCGTTGGGCGCGTCCGCGTGCATCGACGCCACCGCCGCGTCGGCCTGGAAAAAGGGCGATTGATAGGCGAAGGCCGGAGCCGAATAGATGAGTTTGGAGAACAGCAGGGATTCGAAGCCCAGGTTGGCCTGGACGTTGTCCACGCCGAAAAGCGAGCCCAACAAATTGACCGAGGCGTCGGGATCCAGGAAGGGGGCCGAAAGCTTGTTGTTGCCCTCGTCCTGGTCGTCGGAATCCACGCCGATCACCACACGGTAGGTGCCCACCCCGCTGGCGCCGCGCATCTCGGCGCTCAAGAGGGTCGGCTCCTGGCTGAAATTCATGGCCCCGATGCCTTTCACGTCCACGTAGTTCTCCGCCGAGTCCATGGTGAGCCAGGCGGTGGGGTCGGTGGTGGGGCTGTAGTTGTTGGCGGCCATCTCCGTGTTGACGTCGGCCATGCCCTGATTGAGCTTGTCCAGGCGCGCCTGCGCGGCGGCGACTTCCGCGTCCAGACCCGGCTGGTCCAGGGGTTCGTCCGGAAGCAGGGTCTCCAACTGGACCTTCAGGCCTTCATCCACGGCCGCGCTCCGTTCCAGTTTTTGGGCCAGGGTGCGGGCGGAAGCCTGTGGAAGCGGCTTGCCCGCGTTGAGGACATCCACTTCCCAGCCCTTCAGGCCGGCCTGCTGGGCGCCCTTCAACAGCACCGGATAGGCCGCATCCCCTGCGACGATCCAGTCCGGAGCCTGGCTTTCTGAGGATAAAGGCGCGCCCAAGAGCAGGGTCAAGCCCAGCAAACCCGCGACGAAGGAGCGCATTGATACCATGGCCTCAATGTAACATTAAGTATTAAACCGTCGCCACGCGTTTCGCCCTTGTTTCTCCGCGATATCCGACAGTCGAGCCGCCCTGAAATGCGTTCCGCCTAGGGATACGCTTAGAAGCTCAGAAGCCTGGCTTTGAACGCGAAGCCCTTGGCGTCGGCCATGAGTTGCACGGGCGCGTCGGGTTGCGTGAACTCGGCCAGCGCCGAGGAGGGGCGCGCGCCGACGATGGCGTCGATCAAGGTGTAGGTGTAGAGCAGGCCGAAGCCGATGTAGAAGGCGTGGTTCCAGTCGGCCATGGTGGCCCAGGTATTGTAGGGCGTGTTGTAGGCGGACTCGTTGGTTCCCGTGGCAGCGTGGTACTGGTTCATCGCCTGGTCGCCGACCATGTAGGTGGAGACCACGCCGACGAGGCAGCCCAGGGTCAGTCCGCCGAGGACCAGGCCCTTGGTCGACTGGCCGTTATAGAATTGCCCCCATCCCGGCAGGATGGCCGAACGCCATAGGGGCTGGGGCCAGTCTCCGGGACCGCCGCCCCCCTGGGCGGCCGCCGCGACGCGCTCGTGGCTCGCCACGAAATCAGCCAGGGCCGTGTTCCCCGGGTTCAGGGCCAGGGACTTGTGGTATTGGACCATGGCCTCCTGCTGATCGCCTTTGGCGTAGTAGGCGTTCCCCAGGCCCTGGAAGGCCCGGGCGTCATTGGGCTGCGCGAGGCTCAAGGCCTGATAGGCGGCGATGGCCTGGTCGTACTCGCCCTGGTGGTACAACTGGTTGGCCCCGGCCAGACTGGGGGCCGGCCGGGCGGCCGCCTGCAAACGGCTGACGTAATTCCTGAGCGCCGGGTTGTTCGGGTTCAGTTGCAGGGACCATCCGTAATACTGCAGGGCATGGAGGACGTCGCCCTTGGACGCGAAACAATTGCCCACGCCCTCATAGGCGGGCGCCGAACGGTTGTCCAGCCTCAGGCCCTGGGAGTAGGAGGCCAGGGCTCCGTCGTAATCCTTGGCCATGTACAGCTGGTTTGCCTGCGCGAACCAAGCGGGCGCATCCGCCGGCTGGGCGAGGAGTCCGGACGCGCAGAGTCCGGTCAAGAGCAGCCCCATGCATAGTGCTTTCATCCTTAGCCTCCGAAAGCCCGGCATCTCCGCGGGCGATCCACAGTGTATAGAGCCGGGCCTTCCGATACTGCCTGGAAAGATTCCGATACTGGTCAAATTCTGATCCTCGCTCCGGGCGGCGCGTGAAAGACCCGCCGGAGGCTTTGTCGTCTTTTGGCCACCTCCTGTGTTTTCGCGGGTGGCCCGAAGGAGCGGGCCACGGCGACAATCTGCTGGCCCCAATGCATCAACATCCGAGGAGGCGCCCTGGGCGTCGCGTTGAAAGTCGTCAAAGCCATGGGCTGGGAACATTGCCTCAGCCTGTCCAACCCGCGCCTGCGCCTCCTGTTGACCTTGGACGTGGGGCCGCGGGTGATCTTTTGCGGCGCGCCGGACGGCGCGAATCTGCTGAAGGTCTTCCCCGGCGAACTCGGGCTGCGCGGGGGCGCGGCGTGGCGCCTGTACGGCGGTCACCGCTTTTGGGTCTGCCCCGAGACAAAGCCCTATCCCCCCGACAACCTGCCCGTGCGCTGGGAGCCATTGCCCCTGGGCGCGCGGCTCATCCAGCCCCAGGAGAAGGGCGTGGCCTGGCGCAAAATCCTCGAGATACGGATGCATCCGCGCCTCGGCAAAGTCCTGCTCCGCCACCGATTGGTCAACGCCGGCCTGCGGCCCCTGCGCATCGCGCCCTGGGCGCTGACCGTCCTGCCCGGCGGGGGCGACGCTTACTTCCCGCTGCCGCGCCGGGGGCGCTTTCCGGCGAAGGTGAATCCCTCCGGCCCCCTGGTCCTGTGGCCCTACACGGACCTAGGCGACCAACGCTGGCGCTTCGGCAAACGGCACCTGTTCCTGCGCGTACCCAAAGGCGCGGCCAAGGCCCAAAAACTGGGGGCCTGCGTCCCGGACGGATGGGTGGCCTATCACAGGGACGGGATCCGCTTCAAAATCTCTTTCCGGCCCTCGCCGCATCAGGGGGACACTGATTTCGGCTCCCATGTCGAATTATTCACCCAAAACGGCATGGTAGAATTGGAGACCCTGGGGGAAATGAAAGCGGTGGCCCCAGGGAAAGAGCTGGTGCACGAGGAGGAATGGCAGGTGGGCGCTTCCAAGGCCATTCCAAAGAACTAGGGGATCTTACTTCCACATGGCAAAATCAAGACCGCGCATATTTCCGGGCTTCCTGTTCATCCTCTTTGCGCTGCCCCTTCTCGGCCGGACCGCCACGGTGAGCTATACCGTGGACAGCGCCACGGACTTCAGCAATCCGGAACGGGGCTGGTATGTGACCATGTATTATTACGGACCGGGCATCGGCCAGAACGAAAACCTCAATGAATCCAACTGGCAGGGCCTGGTCAACAACACCCACAACAATTACAGCGGCGACGATAACCAGACCCTGATCAAGCGCATCTACGACCTGGGGGGCATCTACGGCGGCACCGACTACGCCACCTCCGGCCAGCCTTTGGACGCCAGCTTCCTCAACGACCTGACCAATGACCTCAGCACCGCCCGCGGCATGGGGGTCAAGCTCATCCTCCGCTTCGATTACAACGAGGGGGTCAACGACGGCACCAACGGCAACAAGGGCGGCCAGGACGCGAGCTTGAGCGTCATCGAGGGGCACATCGGCCAGATCTTCCCCATCCTGGCCGCCAACGAGGACGTGATCGCCTACATCGAGGCCGGCTTCATCGGGCAGTGGGGCGAATGGCACGATTCCACCAACGGACTGTGCGACGCCAGCAACAACAACAGCGTCCCCGCCGAAACCACCATTTTGAACGACGAACTCGCAGCCCTGCCCAGCGACCGCATGATCGCGGTGCGCTACCCGGGCTACACGGTGGAGATGTACAACACCCTGCCGGTGACGCCTGCCCAGGCGAACATCACCGCGGCCAACGCCTTCAACGGCAGCAACTATTCCCGCCTGGGGACGCACGACGACTGCTTCGAGGTCGACCAATACGACGGCGGCACCTACGCCAAGGGCACGAACCTGGGCTGGTCCGTGCCCCAGTTCAAGAGCTTCCTGGCGCAGCAGAACTATTCGGTGGCCGAGGGCGGGGAGAGCTGCGGGACCTCCACCTACTCGACCTGCGCGAACTCCGTGGCGGACCTCACCAGCGAGCACTGGAGCGCGATGCACTGCGAATACGACCCGGCCGACCTGCAGGAATGGACCAACAACGGCTGCATCGACACCATCGACCTGGGGCTGGGCTACCGCTACAGCCTGACGCAGTCGACGCTTCCCTCCTCGGTCAGCGTGGGAAGCGCCCTGGACTTGAGCTTCCAGGTCGTGAACAACGGCTGGGCCAACTGCTACAACCAGCGCGGCATGGAGGTGGTCCTGCGGCCCAGCGGCGACAGCGGTTTCACGGGGGCCTGGGCCATCCCCGTGTCCGAAAGCGCGGCCGACAACAGCGACCCCCGTTTCTGGCAGCCCGGGCAGACCTACACCGTCAGCGTCAGCGTGAACGTGCCGGGATCCCTGGTGCCCGGAAACTACAGCGTGCTGCTGAACCTGCCCGACGGGCACGCTAGCCTCTACAACAGCGCCCTCAAACCGGCCGCATACGTCAACTACGCGCTGCGCCTGGCGGACGCAGGGGTGTGGGAGCCGACGGACGGCTACAACAACCTCAACCAGACCATCGCCGCGGTCGCCTGCTCCGCCTGCACGCCCACCTACACCCCCACCCCTATTCCTTCCGCCACGCCGGCGGAATCCAATTCCATCGCGGCCACGGCGCCGCTGCCGGACCCCAATCCCACGGCCTTGAAGGCCCAATTGGCCGGATGGGCGGATTCCGTGGTGGCGAAAATCTACTCCGGCGCCATGATCCACGTTGCCACGGTCAGCATCGGGGCCTCCCAAGCGGGCTGGGTGGCCCTGCCCCTGCCCGCGGATTTCCTGAAAAACGCCGCCAACGGGGTGTATTACTATCGCATCGTGGAAATCCAAGGCTCCCAAGATTCGAAACCCATGGGCGGAAAATTCATGATCATCCGTTAGGCAATGGTTCCGGCCTTTGTATGAGTCTCCGTTCTCACTAGAAATGGCGGATTTTGGTCGTTTTATAAGGAGTAATCATCAGGGCATGCATTAATATAGGTGGATCCGATAAACCATGAAAATCAATTTCACAGTGCGAAATATATGAAGCGCATTCTCGCAATCGTTATTTTCCTCGTTTTTGGCGTCTTTCCGGCCGCTATTCATGCCGGCACGGTGAACTATACCGTCGACGGCACCACGGACTTCAGCAATCCGGAGCGGGGTTGGTACGTCACGATGTATTGCTACGGCAACGGCATTTCCCAGAACAACAACTTCAGCAACGCCAATTGGCAGGGCCAGGTCACGGGCTCCGGGAACGTGACCGGCGACACCAACCAGGTCGTGGTCAAACGCATCTATGACCTGGGCGGCATCTACGGCGGCACCGATTACGCCACCTCCGGCCAGCCCATCGACGCCACCTGGCTCAACAACCTGACCAACGACCTGAACACGGCCCGCAGCCTGGGCGTCAAACTCATCCTGCGCTTCGACTACAACGAGGGCGTCGGCACCGGCAACAGCGGAAACAGCGGCGGCCAGGACGCGAGCTTAAGCGTCATCCAGGGGCACATCGGACAGATCTTCCCCATCCTGGCCGCCAACGAGGACGTGATCGCCTACATCGAGGCCGGCTTCATCGGGCAGTGGGGCGAGTGGCACGACTCCACCAACGGCCTGACCAACTCCGGAAACACCAATTCCACCAGCTCCGAAGGCAGCGTCCTGAGCGACGAGCTGGCGGACCTGCCCAGCGACCGCATGATCGCGGTGCGCTACCCCGGCTACACGGTCGAGCTGTACAACACCCTGCCGGTGAGCCCGGCCGGGGCGAACATCACCGTGGCCAACGCCTTCAACGGCAGCGACTATTCCCGCCTGGGCACCCACGACGACTGCTTCGAGTCGGACCAGTACGATTCCGGGACCTACGAGAAGGGGTCGAACCTGGGCTGGTCCGTGGCCCAGTTCAAGAGCTTCCTGGACCAGCAGAATTATTCGGTGCAGGAGGGCGGCGAGACCTGCGGCGTCGATTCCGGCAACGTTTATTCCCCCTGCGCCAATTCCGTCACGGACCTGACCAACGAGCACTGGAGCGCGATGCACTGCGAGTGGGATCCCTCCAACATCGACGAATGGAAGAGCGGCGGATGCCTCCCCACGATCAACACCGGCCTCGGTTACCGCTACGCCCTGACCCAGTCCGTGGTGCCGGCCTCGGTCAACACCGGCGCCACCCTCAACCTCAGCCTGACGGTCGAAAACAACGGCTGGGCCAACTGCTACAACCAGCGCGGCATGGAGGTGATCCTGCGGCCCCTGGGCGACAGCGGCTTCACCGGCGCCGTAGCCATCCCGGTGGCGGAAAACACGGCCAACAACACGGACCCGCGCTTCTGGCAGCCCGGGCACAGCTACACGGCAAGCATCAGCGTGACGGTGCCCCTGAGCGTCGCGGCGGGCTCCTACGACGTCCTGTTGAACCTGCCCGACGGGCACTCCAGCCTCTACAACAGCGCCTCCAACCCGGCCGCCTACATCAACTACGCCCTGCGCCTGGCGGACACGGGGGTCTGGGAGTCCGCGGACGGCTACAACAACCTCAGCCAGACCCTCAGCGTGGTCACTTGCGCGGGCTGCACGCCCACCCTGACGCCCACCGTCAGCGCCACCCCCACCGCCACCACGGTGCCTCCCTGCAGCTCCTCGCCCAGCCTGGTCGGGACCGCGGTCATCTCCCAGACCGGCACCGAGGCGACGAGCTGGACCGTGGCCTACACCGCCGGGTCGGGCAGCGACACCATGCTGGTGGCCAACGTCGAACTGTTCAACGCGACGGGCGCCAAGGTCGGCTCCATCAGCTACAACGGCACGCCCCTGCTCAAGGCGGTGGCCGCGGCCAGCGACACCGGTGGGCCGGGCGGCACGGACATGGAGACCTGGTACCTGATGAGCCCGTCCACGAGCGCGGGCGCGGGCCTGGTGATCCTCCCGGCCGCGGGAGCATACGCGGACTATGAGGTGGCGGTCATGACCTTCAGCGGGACGGCCGGCATCGGGACGAGCATCGCGCAGGACGCGATCAACAACGTCTCCACCTATTCCACCTCCATCACGCCGTCGGGGAACAACAGCCTGCTGGAGAGCTTCCTGGAGAACGGGGGGCAGACCGTGTCCAGCGGAACGCCGGCGCTGACGACGATCTACAGCGACAGCACCTATGACGCCCAGGCCATCCTGGGGACCACCAGCGCGGGTCCGGCGACCGGCGGCGGCCCCTACGGCCTGACCTACAACTTCGGCGGGGCCGTGAACCCGGGCGCGCTGCAGTTGGTGGAAATCCTGGGGGCTTCTTGCGGCAGCCCCACGGACACCCCCCAGCAGTCCCCGACGGAAAGCCCCAGCCAGAGCCCCAGCCTGACGGCCACGCGCAGCGCGACGGCGACGGCCACGATCTCGCCGTCGGCGACGCCGAGCCCCAGCCCCAGCGTGAGCCGCAGCGCCACGCCCAGCCGGACCGCGTCCCTTTCGCCGACTTTGTCCCCGAGCCGGACCATGAGCGGCACGGCCAGCGCGACCGCCAGCGAAAGTCCGAGCGAAACCCTCACGCCCTTCCTCAGCCCGACGCCGAGCTCCTCGGCCACGCCGAAGCTCAGCGCCACGGACAGCCCGACGCCGACCCCGTCGCCCAGCCAATCCCCCAGCGCGACGGCCTCGGCCAGCGCCAGCCCGAGCCCCTCCGGGACCCCGACACCGAGCGCCACCGGCTCCCCGAGCGCGAGCGCCACGGCCAGCCCCTATGAAAGCCCCACCTCGAGCTTCACCCCGACGCCGTACTTCAGCCCCACCGCGAGCCCGACCCCCACCAGCTCCGCCAGCGTTTCCCCGAGCGCGAGCCCCAGCGCCACGCCCAGCGTCAGTCCAAGCCGAAGCCCGAGCCCCAGCGCCACCCCCCCCTTCAGCCCCACGCCTACGGCGTCCGTGACCTTGACCGCCACGGAATCCGCCACGGCCGCGCCCCAGGCGCCGGGCCAGGGCCCCAACGCAATCCTCGCCACGGCATCCGTGCCCGACCCAAATCCGGTCGCCTTAAAGGTCCTTTTGGCCGGCGATGCGGACTCCGTGACCATGGAAATCTACACCACGGCCCTGGTCCGGGTGGGCACGGGCAGCATCGGTGCCTCGCAAGCGGGCTGGGTCAACCTGCCCCTGCCCTACGCCTTTGTGGCCAGGGCGGCCAATGGCCTCTACTATTACCGTATCATCAGC
The DNA here is from genome assembly GCA_035485275.1 of bacterium. Lineage (GTDB taxonomy): Bacteria > Oederibacteriota > JAJYGY01 > JAJYGY01 > DAIDJD01 > DAIDJD01. Next base: position 36,911 of record DATHOE010000031.1, on the reverse strand, counting down.
CGACGTGGCTCCAGCGGGTCCAAACCCGCGGTCGGCAAATTTCTGATCCTGCATTAGCATTGAAAGTATTTTGTTAAACTTTATGTTTTGCTAAAACAATCGATTTTGTTCGGACAATAAGGAGTATCTCCTGAACCAGGAATTATACTTTTAATCACCGACACAAATGGAAATTGTATTTTACATGGCGAAATATATGAAACTCTTGTTTTACTCCTCCCTTCTCTTGTTTTTGACGCTCCCGGCCTTGGGCCGCGCGGGCACGGTCAGCTATACCGTGGACTCGAGCACGGACTTCACCAATCCCGAGCGCGGCTGGTACGTCACTATGTACAATTATGGGAACGGTATTTCGCAGAACAATAATTTGAACGACGCAAGCTGGCAGGGCCAGGTCACGGGCAGCGGCAACGCCACCGGGGACACCCACCAGGTGGTGGTCAAGCGCATCTACGACCTGGGCGGCATCTACGGCGGCACCGATTACGCCACCTCAGGCCAGCCCATCGACAGCACCTGGCTCAACAACCTGACCAACGACCTGAACACCGCCCGCAGCCTGGGCATCAAGCTCATCATCCGTTTCGACTACAACGAAGGGTCCGGCACCGGCAACAGCGGCAACAGCGGCGGCCAGGACGCGTCCTTGAGCGTCATCCAGGGCCACATCTCCCAGATCTTCCCCATCCTGGCGGCCAACGAGGACGTGATCGCCTACATCGAAGCCGGCTTCATCGGGCAATGGGGCGAGTGGCACGACTCCACCAACGGCCTGAACGACTCGACCAACAGCAATTCCACCAGCGCGATGACCACCATTCTGGACCAAGAGCTCGCGGACCTGCCCACCGACCGCATGATCGCGGTGCGCTACCCGGGCTACAGCCTGGAGATCTTCAACACCACCACGCCCATCAGCGCCGCCAACGCCTTCAACGGAAGCAACTATTCCCGCGTCGGCACCCACGACGACTGCTTCGAGTCCGACCAATATGACGGCGGCACCTACGCCAAAGGCACCAACCTGGGCTGGTCCGTGTCGCAGTTCAAGTCCTTCCTCGCCGCGCAGAATTATTCGGTGGCCGAAGGCGGCGAGACCTGCGGGACCTCCGGCTATTCGACCTGCTCCAACTCCGTGGCGGACCTGCAGAGCGAGCATTGGAGCGCGATGCACTGCGAGTGGGATCCCTCCAACATATCGGAGTGGTCCAGCGGCGGCTGCCTCAGCCAGATCGACCTCGACCTGGGCTACCGTTACGCGCTGACCCAGTCCACGGTGCCGGCTTCGGTCAACGCCGGGGCGGTCCTGAACCTGAGTTTCGTCGTGGAGAACAACGGCTGGGCCAACTGCTACAACCAGCGCCCCATGGAGGTGATCCTGCGGCCCACCGCCGACAGCGGTTTCACCGGCGCCATCGCCATCCCGGTGACCGAAAGCACCGCCAACAACACGGACCCACGCTTCTGGCAGCCCGGCCAGAGCTACACGGTCAACGTCAGCGTCACCCTGCCGGGATCGGTCACCGCGGGCAATTACACTGTCTTGCTGAACCTTCCCGACGGGCATTCCAGCCTCTACAACAGCGCGTCCAACCCGGCCGCCTACATCAACTACGCCATGCGCCTGGCCGACAGCGGGGTCTGGGAGTCCGGCGACGGATACAACAACCTCAGCCAGACCCTCAGCGTGGTCAACTGCGCCGGCTGCACGGCCACCCCCACGCCCACCAACACCGCCACCCCGGCACCGGGCACGGGCACGGACATCAGCATCGACTTCGTCGGAGGCAGCACCAACGGCGACCCCACCAACATGGCCGCGGCCACCGACGCCGGGGTGGTCTCCCTGCCCGAGTGGAACAACGCCAGCGGCGCCAGCGGAAGCATCGCCAACCTGATGGACAACAGCGGCGGCTCCACCAGCTCCACCCTGAGCTACAGCGCCGGCAACGCCATCTGGAGCCTCCCCATCACGTATTCCGCCGGGAACTACGACATGATGGGCGGCTACATCGACGCCTCCTCCGGCGCCAGCACCACCGTCACCATCAATTCCCTGCCCAGCCGCATCACGGCCAACGGCTATTCGGTCTACGTGTACTTCGACGGCGACAACTCCGGCGCGGCCCGGACCGGCAACTACACGATCGGATCCACCACGATTTCCGGCACCGACGCGGCGAACACCAATTTTTCCGGAACCTTCACCCAGGCCTCGGGCGGCTCCAACGGAAATTACGTGCTCTTCACCAACCAGAGCGGTTCCAGCTTCACCCTGACCGCCTCCGTGGGCGCGAGCACGGATGCCTATCCCCGCGCGCCCATCAACGGCATCCAGATCGTGGCCAACCCCCCCTCGGGGAGCCCCACGCAGACGCCGATCCCCGGGACCTCGACCCCCACCCCGACCTGGACCGCCACCGGCGGCGGGCCGACCAACACCCCGTCCCCTGAGCCTTCGCCCACCAGCGGCTCCGGAGGCTGCATCGTGCCCAGTCCCGTCAGCGGCAGCGAGTGGAACGGGAACAACGGCGGAACCAACAGCTTCACCTTCTCCGTCAGCGGTCCCGCCAGCCTGCCCAGCAATCCGCTGCTGCTCGTGCGGGTGTACATCGGCGACGGGGCGCCCTCGGGCCTGCTTTCCAGCGTCACCTACGGGACCAAGGGCCTGACCAAATGGGCCCCGGGCATCAACCAGATCGCCACGGGCGGAAGCACCGCGAACACCGATTTCGAGACCTGGTACGCCACCGGCAGCGGCATCCCGTTGGGAAACCAGACCCTGACGGTCGCCTGGACCAGCGGCGCATACTACGACCCCATCTGGATGTCCGCCGAGTTCTTCTCCGACGCGAACCAATCCACGCCCCTGGGCGCGGCGAACTCCGGGGCCGTGCAGAGCGGAGGAACCGGCTACACCAGCACCCTCAGCACCACGGCCGCGGACAGCCTGGTCTCCAGCGTGCTCTGCGACGGAGAAGACGGCTCCTGCCCCAGCGTCAACAACAACGCCAACACCGAATTCTCAGCCTGCGGCGCGGACGATATCTGGGGCGCGGACAAGGCCCAGCCCAGCTCCGGCACCGCCACATCCATCACCTGGACGCTCGGGACCAATTCCGACTACTGGACCGGGGAAAACGTCGAGATCCTGGCGGCCCCCTGCGCCGCCACCAGCCCGACGGACACCGGGACCTTCACCAGGACCTCCACGGCAACGCCCTCGCCCGCGAGCACGCTGACCGCGTCTCCGACCAAGACCGACACCCTCTCGCCCACCAAAACCTTCACCGCGATGTCCACGTCCACCGCGACCCCGAGCGCCAGCTCCACCCAGACGCCTGCCGCCACGTCCTCGCCCACGAAAACCCTCACGGTCAGCCCCTCAGCGAGCTCCACCGCATCCCCGACCAGGACAGGGACCGCCTCGCCGAGCGCCAGCCCGACCTTCACCGCGCAGTCCACGGGCTCGGCGACGGACACCCTCACTGCCACGGTCTCGCCGACCGAGAGCCGCACCGCGTCGCCGACCAGGACTTCCACGGCCTCGCCCACGGAATCCTCCACTCCGTCGCCTTCCAAAACCCTCACCGCGTCCCCGACCTTGAGCTGGACGGTGTCCCCGACCCGGACCCTCACGGCCAGCCCCAGCTTCACCGAGCAGTCCACGGGCTCGGTCACGGACAGCCCCACGGTCACGCTCTCACAGACCCCGAGCCGCACGCCCTCGCGGACCGAGACCCTCACCGTCTCACCCACGCAATCCTTCACTCCATCGCCTTCCAAAACCTTGACGGCATCCCCGACTTTGACGTCCACGCTGTCCCCCACCAGGACCCTCACGGCCAGCCCCAGCTTCACCGAGCAATCCACGGGTTCGGTCACGGACAGCCCCACGGTCACGCCCTCGCAGACCCAGAGCCGCACGCCCTCGCGGACCGAGACCCTCACCATCTCACCCACGCAATCCTTCACCCCGTCGCCTTCCAAAACGGCCACGGCGTCCCCGACATTGACGTCCACGCTGTCCGCCACCAGGACCGCCACGGCGAGCCCGACCTTCACCGAACAGTCCACGGGCTCGGTCACGGACAGCCCCACAGTCACGCTCTCCCGGACCGGAAGCCCCACGGCCTCGCCGACCCTCAGCGGCACGAAATCCAGTACCGGCACCGCGACCGCGTCCCCGTCCGAAAGCCCCACCGAATCCGCGAGCGGAACCGTCAGCGCCTCCCCCAGCCCCACGACCAGCCCCGACCAGAGCCCCACCGTGAGCGCGACCCTCTCGCCCAGCCCCAGCGCCTCCCCAAGCTTCACCCTGACCCCGGACCAAAGCCCCACCGTGAGCTCAACCCTCTCGCCCAGCCCCAGCGCGTCCCCGAGCTTCACCCTGACCCCGGACCAGAGTCCGACCTTGACCGCGACCCCGTCGCCCAGCTCCAGCGCCTCCCAAACACCCAGCGCCACGGGAAGCGCCACTCAAAGCCCGACCGAGACGACGACGGTGTCAGCCAGCGTGACCGCATCCCGCACACCCAGCCCCACGGCCAGCGCAAGCAGCAGCCCGCGGCCGACATCCACAAAAACGGGCACGCCCACCCCAAGCTTCAGCCCGACCCGGACCGCCTCCGCCACGCCGGGGGCCAGCCCCACCCCTTCCCCCACCGCGACCAGGGCGGCGACTCCCCTGCCCACCGCGGTCTCCGGAAGCGGTCCCAACAGGATCCTGGCCACGGCCCCGGTGCCGAACCCGAATCCGACGGCGCTGAAGGTGGAGCTGGAAAGCGACGTCGACTCGGTGGTGGCTGAAATCTACTCCATGGCCCTGGTCCGCGTGGCCACGGTGACGGCGGGCCCCTCCGAGGCGGGATGGATCACCCTGCCTCTGCCCGCGGACTTCGTATCGGGCGCTGCAAATGGCCTGTACTACTACCGCGTCATAGGCGTCCGCGGTTCGAATCAGTCAAAACAAGCCACCGGAAGGTTTTTAATACTGCATTAAGCGTTTCCAGGGACTCCTTGGCGGAAAACAGCAGATTTTTGTCGGACAGCAAGGAGCATTTGACCCAGAAGTCCGAAAAATAGGACATTGGACGCCTGCGGCGCCGTTGCACGGGTCTTATGCCCGTGCTAGCCTGATGGGTGGGCGCGCCTTCCCGACGGTCAAAAAAACGGGAAAATCCTGAAAAAACCTTTAAGGACAGTGGTGAAACGACGTTTCGTGCTCGCCCTACTGATGCTGCTCCCCTGCGGCCGCGCCGCCGCCGGCGCTTTCCCTTTGGACACTTATGCCGTTTACGACGACCAGTCCAGCGACCCCAATGATATAGGCCATCTGTACCTCTATACCGGCAATTATGCCTCCACCAGCTACCAGGTGAATTCGGTCAGCCTGCCCAACACCAACATCAACACCGGCGGTGTGGTCGCGTCCGGGGCGGCCATCGGACCCTACCAACCGGCCATGAACATCGGCCCCTTCAGCGAAAGCTACTTCCAGATCAGCTCCAGCAACCCGATGAACGGGGTCATCGAGGACCCCCTGTTCATCGACGGCAACGACCAGGACAGCTTCATCAACGCCGCCGATACCAACACCTATGTCGGAACGGTCTTCATGACCTGGATGCGTTCCTGCTCCGGCTGCGGCAACAACGATTTCGGCGATGACCTGGCCGTGATCAATTCCGGGGCCACGGCCATCACTGCCGCGGTGCGGGAATGGACCGGCACGCCTCCCGCGGGATCCTGGAGCGCGGTGCCCCTGGTGACTTCCCCCTCCATCCCCGCGGGCGGCGTATGGATGTGGAGCCCCGACACCGCCACCAATGGCAGCCCCCTCAACGAGTCCGGCGGCACCACCGCGGCCGAGGCCGGGAACTACCAGGTGCAATTGAGCGGCGGGTCGGGCCTGTGCTATTTCGGAGACGACTTCACGGACTACCAGGGCTCGGGCAGCAACCGCAACGACCTGGCCCACATGATGCCTGACATGAACACGGGCCGGGAGGTGGGCACGGACCTGGTGGGCCCCAACGACTGGCACAACGACGGCTGCGGCACCCCCAACGACGCCGACATGATCATCACCAACCAGGACCCGGTCAACACGGCCAATTTCACCATCCAGCGCCTTGTGACCAACACCGCCGGCGCGCAGTGGCCGGTTTCCGCGCTCGTCCCGGACAACAACTGGGTGAACACCGACGTGGTGAACCAGACCCTGGCGCCCAACGCCAGCTTCTTCTGGAACAACGACAGCGCGGCTCCCCTGCGCAAGTGGTCCACGTTCTTCCAGGTGATCTCCAACAACGGGGTCCTGCTCAACGCCTGGGGAGGCGCGCAGCCCCTCATCAACGCCTTCGACGGCGGCGGCTACATGGACTCCGCGGACCAGCAGGCCCCCTGGGGCGGCCTGTTCAAGTGGGGCATGGGCAACGGCTCCGGCACCGGGGCGAGCGCCCCCGAGGTCTTCTACGCCATCGCGCCCACGAACAACACCTCCGTCACCTTCAACACGACCTCGGGGACCCTGACGACGCCCCTGAGCACCCAGACCAACACCTCCGGCGGGCCCGCGGGCCTGCGTTACGTGCTCAACGACACGGCCTGCCCCGACGATTATTTCGCGTCCGCCACCTCGACGCAGAACTTTTACGCCTTCGTGGTGAGCCAGGCGCTCAGCAACCCCAGCGGCGGCGGCGAACAGGCCTATTCCATTCCGCCCCCGAACCTCACCCAATTGATCGTCAGCAAGACCGCCAGCCCCTCCACGGCCGATGTCGGGGGGACCGTGACCTACAGCCTGGTGGCGACCAACTACTCCAAAAGCACCATGACCAACACCCGCGTCTGGGACACCCTGCCCACCAACCTTCCGGCCACCTTCTCCCTGAGCTCCTACTCGGTCGCGGGCGCGGGCGGGGTCACGGAGACCAACCCCTCCACGGGCTACTACCTCTGGACCATCGGCAGCATGGCCGCGGGCCAGACCGTCACGATCACCGTGAACACCACGGTGCAGCCGGGGGCGCTCAACGGCGAGGTGGTCCCCAACTACGCCATGGGCGACAACAGCACGGACCAGCCCTTCACGTCCCAGAACGCGCCGGTGACCATCGTCATCCCGGGCCTGAACCTGCAGAAGCTGGTCAGCCCATCCACGGCCTCGCCGGGGGACACCGTCACCTACACCCTCAATTACCTCAACGACTGCGCGGCCCCCAGCTCCCCTCCGGACCTGACCCTGACCGTCGAGGCCAACGGCGCCTTTTCCCCGCCTAACATCACGAACATCCAATACAACTTCAACCTGACCAACAACGGCAGCACATCGGTCAACCTCAACCAGGTGCAGATCGTGTACTGGTTCAACGACCCGGGCATGACCTCAGCGAACATCACCCCCACGGACTATTACGGCGGCAACGCCACGCCCTTTGTCGCGGGCTGGAGCGCGCCCACCTGGACCGCCGCGATCACTGGCGTCACGCCCATCACCCGGCCCGACGGGCTCGACGCGGATCTGGAGATCGCCTGGTCCACCAGCTCCGCGGAGGTCCTTCCGGCGGGCGTCACGGACGGCCCCATCCAACTGGACCTCTACCTCCCCAGCCCTCCGCCCTATTTCTCGATAACGAACCAGTACAGCTACCAGCCGAGCACGAGCTTCGTGAGCGACATCCATTTCGCCGTGTACTACGCCGGCCAACTGGTCGCCGGTTGCGCGCCCTCTAACTGGGTGACCGTCTACGACACGATCCCCGCGTCCATCACCTATGCGGGAAGCAGCCCCTCCGGGACCGTCTCCGGGGGCATGGTCAGCTGGTTCGATCCCTGCATCCAATGCCAGGCCACGCAGGAATACCAATGGTGGGGCACGGTCAACGCGGGCGCCGGCTGCAGCATCAGCGACCAGGCCGATTTCACCTCCAACACCATCGTGGGCGTGTCCAACCTCGTGACCGTGGTCGTGCCCTGCGGCACCGCCACCCCGACCCCCACGGCCACCCCCTCGGCGACCATGAGCTCCACCAAGACCGCGACGGACACGCCCAGCGTGACCCTGAGCTCCACCCCCTCGGCCACCTTGAGCTCCAGCAAAACCGCGACAGACACGGAAAGCTCGACCCCCAGCTCCACGCTCCCCGGCACCCTGACCGACAGCCCGACGGCGACCCCGACGCCCACGCAAACCCTGACGGACACCCAGTCCCAGACGCTGACCTCGACGCCCACCTGGTCCGACACGCCCACCGCGACCGCGACGCCCACGAACACCCTCACGGACACCCAGTCCCAGACCCTGACCTCGACGCCCACCTGGTCCGACACTCCGACCTCGACCGCGACCCCCACGCAAACGCTCACGGACACCGAATCCCAGACCCTGACCGCCACCCCCACCCGGTCGGACACGCCCACGGACAGCCCCACGGATACCCCGTCCCTAACCCTGACCGAAACCGCGACCTGGACCGCAACGGCCACCCCCACGGCGACGCCCTCCGACACCGCCACCTTCACGGCGTCGCCGACCTGCACCGCCACCTCCAGCTTCACCGACAGCCCGACCATCACGCAGACCCCCGTGCCCGCGCCGGTGCAGCTCACCGTCACCCTCTTCAATTCCGCCGGCGAAGTGGTCAGGGTCCTGTACCAGGGAGGGGCCCAATCCGTCCCTTCCGGTTTGAGCCTGAGCAGCCCCCTGCTGGTCGAAGGGACTTCCCTCCAGCTGCAGCTCGGCACCCTGCTGCCCGACGGCCAGAATTCGCTGTCCTGGACCGGCCTCAACGCGGACGGGCAGATGGTCGCCGGCGGCATGTACACCTTCCAGACGAAATATTCCAACACCTTCGGCCAGGTCACGACCTACACCCAGAGCGTGCAGGTCGTCGACGCCTCGGCGGGACAGGGCGTGAACATCTTCAACAGCGCCGGCGAGCTCGTCTGGTGGAGCGCCCTGCCCCAGACGGGCGTGGGAACGGGCGCCATCACCCTCAGTTCGACGAGGCTTGCGCTGGCATACAACCCCGCCACGGGCAAGCTCACCAACCAGCTGGTCATCACCCTGCAGGGCGGCGCATCGGTGACCTGGGACGGCCTGTCCACGCAGGGCACGCCGGTCCAGTCCGGTTCCTACACCGTGCAGGTCATCAGCGGCGCGGATATGGGCGTGACGACCAAGACCCTGGTGCTGCTGGCCACGGGGCAGGGGCTTCCCTCCGCCGCGATGACCGTCGCCCCCAACCCCCTGCGTCCGGGCCAGCCCCTGACGGTGGCCTACACGCCCTACCCGGGATGCCAGGGCGTGTGCGAGGTGTACACGCTGACGGGCAGGCTGGCCACCCTGGGCACGGATCCGGACGGAAGCGGCACGATCACCCTGAACCCCTCCGGCCTGGCGCCCGGGATCTATTTCCTGGAATTCCGCCAGCAGTCTAGCGGTTCCGTGGCGGCGCGAAGCGTGGCCAAGATCGCCGTCGTTCCATGAGGCCCGCCATGACCCTCCGGGGCCCCCGTGGGCGCTGACGCGGCGCGCGATCCCGGCCTCAGGGCCGTGGGTTCGGCCTTCTCCCTCCCCGGGGACTTTCTTGAAGGCGGCCCGTACGGCAGCGGGCACATCAACGACACCTACGTGGCGGCTTACGGCCAGGCCGGGACCCGGGTGCGCTACATCCACCAGCGCATCAACCAGGGCGTCTTCCGGGACGTCCCGGGACTGATGGACAACATCCGCCGCGTGGCGGAACACCAGTGCGCGCGCCTGGAGCGCGTCCATCCTGGGGATCTCAGCCGGCGGGTGCTGCGGCCCCTCCCCGCCGCGGACGGGCGCCGTTTTTTCACGGACCCCTCCGGCGCCTGCTGGCGCACCTACTATTTCATCGAAGGCGCCAAAACCTACGACGTCATCGAGAGCGACGGCCAGGCCTACGCGGCCGCCCGGGCCTTCGGCGCCTTCCAAGGGGCCCTGGCGGACCTCCCCGGGGCGCGCCTGCGGGAGACCATCCCGCACTTCCACGACAGCCCCCGGCGTTTCCAGACCCTGGAAGAGGCGCTGGCTTCCGACAAGGCGGGCCGGGCCGCGGGCTGCGCCCGGGAAACGGATTTCGCCCTGGCCCAAAAAGGGAAGGTCGGAAGGCTGCTGGAGCTTTCCACCGCGGGCCTGCTGCCTGAACGCGTCACCCACAACGACACCAAGCTGAACAACGTGCTCCTGGACGACGCCACGGGCGAGGGGGTCTGCGTCATCGACCTGGACACCGTGATGCCGGGCCTGGCGGCCTACGACTTCGGGGACATGGTCCGGACCGCGACCATGCCCGTGGCCGAGGACGAACGCGACCTGGGCAAGGTCGTGGTCCAGTGGGGCAAATTCGAGGCCATCGCCCGCGGTTACCTTTCCAGCGCCGGCGCCTTTTTGAACCGCCACGAAAAGGAGACCCTGGCCTTCGCCGGCTGGCTCATGACCTTCGAGGTGGGCATCCGTTTCCTGGCCGACCACCTCCAGGGCGACCGGTACTTCAAGGTCCGCCGGGAAAACCACAACCTGGACCGCGCGCGGACCCAGTTCGCCCTGGCCCAGGACATCGAACGCAAGCTCGGCAAGATGTCGGCGTTCATCGCGGAAATCGGCCCACACTCTTAGAACCCGATGGCCTCCCTGCTCCAAGTCGTCCCCAAAGCCCCGCCTCCCCTCGATCCCGGCTTCCGCCCCGCCTACCTGGGGAACCGGAATTTCGAGGCGGCCTGCGCGCGGTCCGGGGCGGCCGTGCCGCTCGCCTTCGCGCTGGAGGCCGCCGCCGGCGCGGTGACGCGCTTCGAAACCCTGGCTTTCCCCGAAAAACACCCGCTCAGCGCCGAAAACCTAGCCTACGCCGAGCGCGTCGTGAAATTCCTGCTGTGGTCGCGCGGCGGCTGGAAGCTGAGCGTGGCCGGCCCGAAATCCGTGGCGCTGCACCTTGCCCGCGCCTATTCCGCGCGCGGGAGCCGCTCCTTCGACGCCAAATTCATGGCCGGGGTCTACGAAAAGAAGGCCTTCGTGGTGCGGCGCCTCCCCCTGGCGGCCCTGCCGAGGCCCAAGGAAAACTCCAAAGCCGTGGGCCGCCACCTGGACGGATGCCGCATCGGCTTCGACGCGGGAGGCTCGGACCGCAAGGTGGCCGCGGTCATCAACGGCGAGGAGGTCTTCTCCGCGGAGACCGTGTGGAACCCGAAGACCGAGGCTGACCCCCGCTACCACATCGAGGGGGTCAACGACAGCATCCGCCAGGCGGCCGCCCACCTGCCCCGCATCGACGCCATCGGGGTCAGCTCGGCCGGCGTCTACGTGGACGGACGCTGCATGGTGGCCAGCCTCTTCCGCAAGGTGCCGCCCCGGCTGTTCGAAAAGAGGATCAAGGACATCTACAAAAACCTTTCCCAGGCCTGGGGCGGGGTCCCGGTCGCGGTGGCGAACGACGGCGACGTCACGGCCCTGGCCGGCGCGATGAGCCTGGGCGAGCACTCGGTCCTGGGGCTGGCCATGGGCACCAGCCAGGCCGCCGGTTACGTGGACAAGCGCGGCTTCATCACCGGCTGGCTCAACGAACTCGCCTTCGCGCCCGTGGACTACCAGGACGCCGCCCCCCAGGACAAGGAATGGAGCAAGGACCGCGGCACCGGCGCCCTCTACTTCAGCCAGGACGCGGTCCTGCGCCTGGCCTCGGGCCTCGGCTTCCCCTTCAAGAAGGACGCCAGCCCGGCGGAAAAGCTGAAGGCGGTGCAGGACGAATTCAGGCGCCGGCCCGGGGGCCTGTCCAAGATCTACAAAACCATGGGTACATACCTGGCTTATGGGATCCTTCAGTACGCGCGCTTCTACGACATCAAACACGTGCTCCTGCTGGGCCGGGTGTGCAGCGGGAAGGGCGGGCCGATCATGCTCGAAACCGCGCGCGCGGTGATGGCCCTGGAGGACCCCAGGTCCGCCAAAAACATCCGCCTGCACCTGCCCGACGAAAGCACCCGGCGCCTCGGCCAGGCCGTGGTCGCCGCCTCCCTTCCCATGGTGAAACCGTGAAACTGTCCCAGGCCGGAGCCGACGTCTACCTGCCCGCGGGCGGCACCCTCGAGGCGGCGCTCGAACGCACCACCCTCCTGGGCGTGGCCGCCCACCAGGACGACCTTGAATGCATGGCCCTCTACCCCATCCTGAAGGGCTTCAGCGCACCCGGGGAGGCCTTCAGCGGGGTGGTCGTCACCAACGGCGCAGGCAGCTCGCGCACGGGCCCCTACAAAAACCACACGGACGCGGAAATGGCCGCCGTGCGCCGCTCGGAGCAGCGCAAAGCGGCCCTTCTCGGTGGATACGCCCTGCAGCTGCAGCTGGACCACCCCTCCAGCGCGGTCAAGGACCCGAAGGCGGACACGGCCATCGACGACCTCGAGGCCATCGTGAGGGCCGCCCGGCCCCGCGAGATATACACCCACAACCTGGCCGACAAGCACGACACCCATGTGGGCGTCGCGCTCAAGCTGGTGGCGGCCCTGCGCCGCCTCCCCCCGGCCCAACGCCCGCGCAGGCTGGTGGGTTGCGAGGTCTGGCGGGGCCTGGACTGGCTCAACGACGGGGACAAGGTGGTCATGGACGTGGACGGCCATGAGGACCTGAGCGACGCACTGATGGCCGTCTTCGACAGCCAGATCGCCGGCGGCAAGCGCTATGACCTGGCCGCCCGCGGGCGGCGCAAGGCCAACGCCACCTTTTTCGAGAGCCACGCCGCGGACACGCATGAAAACCTGATCTTCGGCATGGACCTGACGCCCCTCCTCCTGGACGACGGCCTGTCGCCCCAGGCCTTGTGCGGCCGCTACCTCGCCTCCTTCCGCGCCGAGGTGCTGGGACGCCTGGACCAGCTCACGGGCGGGGGGCCGGCATGAGCGCCGAAGTGATGCGCTCCGAAATCCTGGAGCAGCCCGCGCTCTGCGAGGGCCTGCTGCGCCGCGAAAGGGCCGGCCTGGCGCCGCTCCTGAAAAGCCTGGGGGCCAAACCACCCAAGGGCATCGTCCTGGCCGCCCGCGGCAGCTCCGACAACGCCGCGATCTACGGGCGCTACCTCCTGGAGCAGCTCACCGGCATACCGGTGTCCCTGGCCGCGCCCTCGCTGGTCACCCTGTATGGGGCCCGTCCCCGCTACAAGGACTACCTCGTCATCGGGGTCTCGCAGTCCGGGCAGGGGCCCGACGTGAACGCGGTCATGGCCCTGGCCAAGCGGCAGGGCGCCGCCACCCTGGGCATCACCAATGACCCGCGCTCAGGCCTTGCCGGGGCCAGCAGGCACCTGGTGGACCTGGGGGCCGGCCCGGAGCGGGCGGTCGCGGCCACCAAGACCTTCACCACGGAACTCGCCGCCCTGGCCCTTCTGGGGGTCTTGTGGAGGGGCGACAAGGCCTTGATCCGCGCCTTGGACGCGCTCCCCGCCCAGATGCAGGCGGTGCTGGCCGCAACCGAAGCGCCCACGCGCCGGACGGCCGGACGGCTCAAAACCCTGAGCTCCTGCGTGGTGCTGGGCCGCGGCTACCAGCTGGGGGTGGCCCAGGAAATCGGATTGAAAATGAAGGAATGCGCCGGCGTGCCGGCCCTGAGCTACAGCGTGGCCGACTTCGCCCACGGACCGGTGTCCCTGGCGCATCGCGGCTTCCCTGTTTTCTATGTCAGCGTCCCGGGCGCGCTCCAGTCCGAAAGCCTCCGCAGCACCAAGGATTTCCTGGAACGGGGCGCCCGGGTTTTCCATATGGGCATCCGGGACAAAGGCCTGGCTTCGCTAAAAAAGAGCCCCAAACTCGACCTCAGCATGCTGGCTGACGCGGACGTCGAGGAATGCCTGAGCCCCCTGCTCACGATCTTGCCCGGGCAATGGTTCGCGTACTACAATGCCTTGGCCAAGGGCCTCGATCCCGCCAAACCCCGGGGCCTGAAAAAAATCACCAAGACCAAATGAATCCGTACGGGATCATAAAATGTGACAAAAAACCGGTCTTGATTTTGACCGGAATATAGCGTTTTTCAGCAAGTCCCGGGCCGCAAAGTGCGATTAAATAAGGGTGGTTGAGAAGGCCCGAATTCCGCTTCAGGAAACCGTGAACCGCCACAAGTTGCTATTTTTTCTGGGTTCTCTCTGCCTGCTGACCGCCCATAGCCAGGCAGCGACTTGGTATGTCGCCACCCCCGGGGCCGGGCTCCAGAACGGCACCAGCCTGGCCAATGCCTGGCCCACCATCCAGGATTCGGTCAACTTCAGCGGCCCGGGCGAGCCCGCCCCGGGGGACACGGTCATGATCGAACCGGGTACCTACAACGAAAACGTCCAGGTCAATCTGTCGGGGACCCTCGCCGGCGGCAACGTCACGCTGATCGCGGCCAACGGCCCCGGCACGGTCTTCGTGGGCAACGGCGACACGTCCTACAGCGGCTCGGCCCGCTTCGAATTTTTCAGCCGGAATTACGTGACCATCGAGGACCTGGACGTCGCCGACACCAACAATGGCGCGTTCATGATCGAGGACAGCTGCGCCGGCATCAGCATCCTGAACAACAACATCCACCACATTTCCGGATCCAACGCCTTCGGCGTCGAGGCCAACACCTATGGCACCGGAAACGCCATCAGCGCGCTGACCGTGTCGGGAAACACCTTCTCCGATTTCAACAACTCCCAGGGCCAGTACCCGGCCAAGATCATCGCCCTGGAGGGTGTCGTGACCAACTCCGCGGTGGACAACAACACCCTCACCAGCTGCAACGCGTACTACAACGCCATCGACATCGACTGCGACGGCGGCGCCCCCAGCGGCATCACCGTGGAAGGCAACCATCTCACCAACACCGTCTGCGACGGCGGCGTCACGAACCCCACCGACCCCGGGGGATCGGCGATCTTCCTGGACGGCGCCTCGAACAGCACGGTCACGGGCAACTCCGTCGGGGACACCTCCGGCTGGGGCATCCAAGTGGGATACACGGGCTCAGGGCCCGGGGGCACCGGCGGCAACAACAACCTGGTCAGCAACAACATTGTGTGGGGCGGCACCCAGTCGGGCCTGAACATCGGCACCTACGGCAACTGCAACGGCAACGCCAGCAACAACAAGATCCTCAACAACACCCTCTACGGCAACTGCACCGGCGCCGGGAACACCGAGGGTGAGATCGTCATTTCCAGCGGCAGCACCGTCAGCAACGACAACACCTTCGAAAACAACATCGTCTACGCCGCCAACCCCCCCAACACCTTCATCACCGAGGGCACCACCGGCGGGGGCTGCTCCGCCGCGCCGACCAACACGGTCTTCGACCACAACGATTACTACAGCTCCAGCGCGGCCACGGGCCTTTTCAAGTCGTACAACGGCACCACCTACACCGGGCTGACCGGACCCACCGGCTGGCAGAGCAGCCCCGGCTCCCCGGACAGCTCCGGCTCGATCGCCGCCAACCCCCTCTTCATCAACGCCACCCCGGGCAGCCCGGCCGATTTCTACCTGCAGTGCTCCAGCCCGGACATCGACGCCGGGGCGAACGAGCCGTCGGTGCTCGGGGACTACGCCCACCCCACCTCCACCACCTGGCGGCCCATCAACTCGATCTGGGACATCGGCGCCTACGAGGTGCCGGCCTGCGGCAGCAGCCCGACCGACACCCCCAGTTCAACGGACACGCCCACGGCCACCGACAGCCCCACCGCGAGCCCCACCAAGACCTTCACGGCCTCTCCGAGCCCGACCTTCACGGCCAGCCCCACCCGCACGTCCACGCCCTCGCCGACCAACACGGCCTCACCCACCCCGACCTTCACGGCCAGCCCCACCCGCACGTCCACGCCCTCGCCCACGGACACGACTTCGCTGACGGACACGCCCTCGGACAGCCCGACGAGGACCTCCACCCCCACCTTCACTGCCTCGCCCACGCAAAGCTTGACGGCCACGGCAAGCGATTCGCCGACCGACTCGCCCACGCAGACGGCCAGCCCCACCCCAAGCTTCAGCCCCACCCAGAGCGACACCTTCTCCCCGACCGACAGCTTCACCGCCACGCCCACGGACACCCCCACCTACAGCGCCACGGACTCGCCCACCCAGAGCGTGACCTTCTCAGCGACCGACAGCTTCACCGCCACGTCCACGGACACGCCCACCTACAGCGCCACGGACTCGCCCACCCAGAGCGCCACCTTCTCCGCGACCGAGAGCTTCACGGGCACGCCCACGGCCACCCCCAGCTTCAGCGCCACGGACTCGCCGACCCAGAGCGACACCTTCTCCCCGACCAACAGCCTCACCGCCACGCCCACGGACACGCCCACGGCCACGGACAGCCCGAGCTTCACCTCCACGCGAACCTGGACCCAGACCGCCACGGTGACGCTGACCTTCACGGTGAGCAACACCCCGGAGCCGGAGCCCTATTCCGTCACCGTCAACATATACAACAGCGCCGGCGAGGTGGTGCGCAACCTGTACAACGGCAGCTCGGCCAATTCGCCCAACCAAGCCACGGTGGTCCAGACCCTTTCCTCCAAGGGCGGACCCCAGGTGGACATCATCGGCCTGGGCGGCAACGCCGGGAACGAGCTCATCTGGAACGCCGCCAACAACGGCGGCCAGGCCGTGGCCAGCGGAACCTACTACATCCAAATCACCACCACGAACAACTTCGGCCAGGTCCAGACCCAATCCACGACCGTGTCCATCGTGTCCACGGCGGGGATGGCCAGCCTGGCCATCTTCAACAGCGCCGGGGAACTGGTCGCCAACCTCAGCGAATCCCTTTCCAACGAGTCTTCCCTGCCCGTCGGCATGAGCCTGCTGCTGCCCCCGGGCAAGGCGAACGCGGTGATCTCGTCGCCAAACTCCCCCAGCCCGGCCCTGACCATCACCGTGACCCTTGCCGATGGAAGCACCACGCCGGTGCTCTGGAACGGCCTGAGCGCGCAGGGCCAGCCCCTTCAGCCCGGCAATTACGTGGTGACCCTGGCCCAGGCCGAGCCCGGAAGCAGCATGATCATCAAGAGCCTGGCCTTCGCGCTTCTGGACGTGAAATCCGGGGCGGCCTCATCCATGGCGGACAGCGCCCAAGTGCTGCCCAATCCCGTGGCCGGAAACGCCTTCACCGTGAAATACCAGTCCGACGGCACGGATATGGCAGTCGCTACGATGTACAACCTGGACGGACAAAGGGTGGCTGAAGGCGCGGACGCCTCAGGGAACCTGCAGATGTCCGGCTCCTGGAGCGCCGGGGTCTATCTGCTCGATTTCGAGGTGCATCAGGGAAGCGGAGTCCTCGCCCGCCATTGGATAAAAGTTGCCGTTGTTCATTAAAGACTTTGTATGAATAAAAGCGAATTTCGGTTATTTAACGGCTAAATCCGCAGTGTTTTAAAAATTGATGGCCCTACAATTAATGAAGGTTCTCATCTAGAGGCCCATTAAACCGTTTGAACTGCCAGGTACAGATGCGCCAGAAGAAACTGTATTCCAAGGGGCGAAGCAAATGACAGAGGCCTGGGGAAAAGCCTGCGGCCGCCTGGCTGGAGCTGTGCTCGCCTTGAGCCTTTGGGGCTCATCCCCTGCCTTTGCTTTGGGCGGGACGGGCGTGAGCTCCTGCCCGGGCCCGGCCCCCACCCCCGCCGCTCCCGAGTCCCTCACCCAGTTCAACACCATCAGCGGTGTGGGCTTGAACTACACCATGGTCGAATCGACCGCAGGAAGCAATTTTTCGGTCAGCCTCCCTCCGGGCGCCACCGTGGTCCAGGCCTACTTCTGGGTCGTGGAAAACGAGGAAACGCCGACCGCCGCGGTTTCGGACGCGACCTTCAACGGCACGGGGGTGGTGGCCCAGGCTTTGACCACCAATTTCCTGTGGAACCTTCTGTGGTACAGCACCGCCCGTTTTGACGTCACCGCCCTGGTGACCGCGACGGGCACGAGCTATTCCTGGAGCATGACCCCCGGCGCCGGGGGCCTCGGCATAGCCTTCCCGGGATATCTGGTCATCGTCTACCAGCTCGCTTCGGACACGAGCGAAACCACCCTGGTTTTCGCCGACGGCATCAATGTTTGGCACGACAACGAGACCACCGAGGACGGACCGGGGCCCGAACCGGTCAACCTGGACTGGAGCTGCTCCGGCAACGCCGTCTGCAACCCCAACGGCGTCACCTTCAGCCGTGCCGGAGGCAACGAATACAACGTCGACGACGGGGACGAGGTGGACGGAAAATATGCCGATGAAATCCTGAACCCCAGCACCAAGGCGGTCCTATGGACCGGACCCTCGGGCCAGCTTCCCATCTGCGGCAGCGAACCCTGCCCCCAGGTGTCCACCTACACGCCCGGTTCCCCGGCCTTCAGCGTGGGGCAGAACACGACCACCTACGACCTGTATTCCAACACCACCTACGCGGCCAAGGATACGGTGTGGCTGAACGCCCTGGTGCTCATGAGCAAGTGCCTGCCCAGCTGCGGCACCCCTCCCAGCCTGGTGAGCTCGCAGGCGCTCGCCGCCGGCGAGAACGCGACCACCAACACCATCTCCTACACCAGCCCCGGGGGCACGGACCCCCTCCTGCTCATCCAGATTGAGGCCGATCCCAACGTGCTGCCCACGAGCATCACCTACGACGGGCTGCCGCTGAGCCCGGCGATCGCCAGCACATCCGTGGACAACGACTCGATGGTCACCTATTACCTCAAAAACCCGCCCACGGGCGCCTACAATCTGGTCATCAACTACGCCGCGGCCTTCGCGGAATGGAACGTGGACGCCTCCTATTACACCGGCGTCAACGAGGCCAGCCCCGTCGGCGGGACCTTCTACACCCCCCACAGCTCCGTCACCAGCTTCACCGACTCCGTGGTGAACCTGGCCAACAACAGCATCGACGTCGATTTCCTGGCCCTGCAGAACCTCCCCACCATGTCGCTGGGCGGCGGCCAGACCGCCATGAACTCGGCCACGGAGTGCTGCGACTACGTCTACACGGACGACGCCACCACGACCGGGGCCTTCTCCCATTCCATGAGCTACAACATGTCCTACGCCACCAACGCCTCCTCGCAGATCGTGGAGATCGAAGGGCTGGCCTGCGGCACGCCCACGGACACCTTCACGCCTTCGGTGACCCCCAGCGACACCCCGACGGACACCCCGACCAGGACGCCGTCGGACACCCCCACGAAGACAGTCACCGACAGCCCCAGCAGCACGCTCACCGACTCCCCGACAAAGACGCCCACGGACAGCCCCTCCGCCACGCCGACGGACAGCCCCACGGCCACGCCCACCTCGACCCCTACGGAAACGGACACGAAGTCGGTGACGGTCACGATCACCGCCAGCCCCACCCAGAGCGACACCCGCACCGACTCGCCCACCGAGACCCAGACGCCCAGCGTCACCGACTCCCCGACCCAAAGCGACACGCGCACCGACTCTCCCACCGCGACCCCGCCGCCCAGCGTGACGGACTCCCCCACGCAGAGCGACACCCGCACCGACTCCCCCACCGCGACCCCGCCCTTCAGCGTGACGGACTCCCCCACGCAGAGCGACACCCGCACCGATTCCCCCACCGCGACCCAGACGCCCAGCGTCAGTGACTCCCCGACCCAAAGGCCGACCGCGACCCCGACGCCCAGCCTCTCCGCGTCGCCCACGGACAGCCCCACGGCGACGCCCGGCCCCAGTCTGACCGTCACACCCAGCTTCAGCGCGACGAGAAGCCCCACCCTGACGCCGACGGAGCCCCCCACCGCGACCGCCACGCCCAGCCTCAGCGCGACCGCCAGCTTCACGTCCGCGCCCACGGATACGGGCACTTCCAGCGCCACGGCCACGCCCACCCAGAGCTTCAGCTTCACCGCGACGGCGAGTTTCACCGCGACGCGCAGCTTCACCGCGACGCGGACGGACACGCCCACGTCCACGGACAGCCCGAGCGCCACCGCCACGCGCACCTGGACCTGGACCGCCACGGCGACCCAGACCTTCACGGTGACCGACACCCCCGAGCCCCAGCCCTACTCCATCACCGTCAACATCTACAACAGCGCCGGCGAGCTGGTGCGAAGCCTCTACAACGGCAGCTCGGCCAATCCGCCCAACCAGGTCAGCGTGCTCCAGACCGTCTCCTCCAGCGGCGGACCCGAGGTGGACATCACCGGCCTGGGCGGCAATGCCGGAAACGACCTCGTCTGGAACGCCACCAACAACGGCGGCCAGTCCGTCGCCAGCGGCGTCTACACGGTCCAGGTCACCTCGGTGAACAGCTTCGGCCAGGTGACGACCGTGACCAAGGCGGTATCCGTGGTGTCCAAGGCGGGGACAGCCAGCCTGGGCATCTTCAACAGCGCCGGCGAGCTGGTCGTCAACCTCAGCGCGTACCTCTCCAACGAGTCCTCCATGCCCATCGGCATGAGCCTGGTGCTGCCTTCGGGCGACGCCAGCGGGGTGATCTCGTCCACAAACTCCGCCGGCCCCGCCCTGACCATCAAAGTGACCCTTTCCGACGGCAGCACCACGACGGTCCAATGGAACGGCCTGAGCTCCCAGGGCCAGCCCCTCCAGCCGGGCAACTACCTGGTGACCCTGGCCCGCGCGGATCCGGGGGCCAACGAGGTGGTCACCAGCCGCACGATCGTGGTCCTCAACGTGAAATCCGGGGAGGCCTACGGCATGGCGCGGAGCGCCCAGGTCCTGCCCAATCCGGTGTCGGGAAACAGCTTCACCGTGGAGTACGCCCCGGACGGCGCGGATTCGGCCGTGGCCACGCTCTACAACCTGGACGGACAAAGGGTGGCTGAAGGCGCGGACGGGGGCTCAGGAAAGCTGCAGCTGTCCGGAAACTGGAGCGGCGGGGTCTACCTGCTGGATTTCGAGGTGCATAACGGCGACGGAATCCTCGCCCGGCGCATGCTGAAGGTCGCCGTCGTCCGCTGAGCGCGGCGCGGCCGTGAACGGATGCGTCCCTAATTTTTCCCGGCTAGCGCCGGGGCGGCTTCACTTCCAAAGACTGTCCGGATACAGCCCCAGATCATGCAGCTTCTTGATCTCCGCCTGCACGCGCGGCCGGTCGGCCGGATAGGTGACGCCGAACCAGGTCGCCTTGGTCGGCAGGACGTCCACCCTGGCCCTGCCCCCTCGCACCAGGTCGCCCACGACGTCGGGGATCAGGCATTCCGAATCCATCGAGCCGGGATGGGTTTCAAGGAAGCGCAGGAAGTATTCGGACAATATCGGGAAAACGTCGGGACCGAAGCCGAAACAGTTCATGGACACGCGCGCGTCCGGGCCCAAAATCCGGGCCCCGCTCTGGACCGTCCCGGACTCCAGGCGCCGGACGTCCTTCAGCTCCTCCAGGTCCAGCAGCTCCCCCTGGGCCCCCAGCTTGCAGACCGCCCTGGTCACGCCCCCGTTGGGCGAAAGGGTCGTCGCCAGGGTGTAACCGGCCATGGCGTAGTGCTTCGGGCGCGCTTCGCGGGCCAGGAAAGCGTGCATGACCTCGAAGCTGTCGCGGCCATAGAAGTCGTCCGCGTTGATCATCAGGAAGGGCTCCTGGATGGCCTTGCGCGCCGCCAGGAGGGCGTGCACGGTCCCCCAGGGCTTGGTGCGGCCCTCCGGGGTCTTCCAGGGCTCCGGCAGGTCCGAGGGGTCCTGGAAAACCAGCTCCACGTCGCACAGGGTCCTCCACTTGGCGGCCACGGCGGCCTCAAAGGCGGCGGCGAAATCCCGGCGTATCACGAAGACCAGGCGCCCGAATCCGCAGCCCAGGGCGTCATGGCTGGAATAGTCCAGCAGGGTGGCCCCGTCCGGGCCGAAACCCTCCATCTGCTTCAGGCCGCCGTAACGGCTTCCCATGCCCGCGGCCAGCACCAACAAGGTCGGTTTCTTCATCTTCGTCCCCGAGTTTAAGTCACGCGCGAAGGCTAACACCCTGCGGCTTTTTGGGATTCCCGTATTCCGTCTTCCATGCGGCGAAATCCAATATCGGGTTCCGGTGAATTTCTGGGGGAGCGCGGGTAGCGGATCCGCCCAGGGCGCCTAAGCTCATGGCATGATCCCCGCCCCGGAACTGCCCTCCACCTACCATCGCGTCGGGCTCAACAGCTACCTGCGCCGTCCGCCGCCGATGCCCGTGGCCCACCGCCACAACGAGATGGAATTCCTGTACCTGCTAGGTGGCACGACCTACTACAGCTTCGGCGGCCACCGCGTCAAGCTCCCGCCCCGGACGCTCATCCTGTTCTGGTCCGGCGTCCCCCACCAGGTGCTGGAAAGCAACCATCAGGCCCTTTTGTGCGGCCTCGAAATCCCCCTCGCCTGGTACCTGCACTGGAACCTTCCGGCCGAGCTGAACTACCACCTGCTGGGCGGGAAGATCCTGTACGAGACCTCGCCCGAGTTCTCGGAAAGCGACGCCGCCCTGACGGGCCACTGGCGCGAGGACATCAATTCCTCGAGCACGAACCGCCGGCGGGCGGTGCTGCTGGAGATCGAGGCGCGCCTGTGGCGCTTCGCGGATTCGCAAAAAGGGGGCCAGAGCCGCAGCCTGGCGACCCCGGCCGGAGTGCTGGAGGACATCGAAGTCAGCCGCATCGAGCGCATGGCGCGCTTCATCGCCGAAAACTACACCCGGCCCCTGCACGTGCGCGAGGTCGCCGGGGTGGTGAACCTGCACCCAAACTACGCCATGAAGCTCTTCAGCAAGGGCTTCGGCTCCAACTTCAGCGGTTACCTGAACCAATTCCGGGTGGCCCACGCCCAGCGCCTGCTCACCCTGAGCGACGCGAAGATCACCGAGACCGCGAAGGCCTCGGGTTTCGGCTCCCTGAGCCGTTTCAATTCCAATTTCCGGCAGATCACGGGCCTGTCCCCCCGGGCCTATCGCGCCGGCATGGGCTTCCCCCTTTCCGCCCCCTAATTCGCGGCTCCAGCGTGACCCAGCCCAAAATCCCGTCCTTTGATCCCGCCGCCGCGCGCTGGCGCCGCCTCGGGCCCGTGGCGGGGCAGCCGGGCCTGGATAAGGCCGGCTCCGTGTGCGGCGACCCCTGCGTGGTGTGGGACGAAGAAGAGGGCCTCTGGCGCATGTTCCTGTTCCAGTCGCCTCCCGGCCACGGCCAGGCCGTATGCCGGGACCGCGGCGATCCGGGACCCGGGAACTGGGAGTTCCTGGGTCCGCTGGCCTTCGAGAATCCGCGCGCCCTGCTGGGCGGAGAAACGCACAAGCCCTTTGTGGTCCTGAAGCCCGACGGCGGCAACCAGGCGGCTCGCGTGCACGGACGCTTCTGCCTGCTCACCGTGAGCTTCCTGGACCGCAGGAAGGTCCTGCAGCGCGCCTGGAGCGAACATCTGGCCGGGCCCTGGACCCTGGAGTCCGAGCCCCTGCTCGAGGCGGGGATCGGGGGTGACTTCGACGCCCGGCACCAGGACGCGGTGAGCGGCTACTATTTCGAGGAACGCGACGAGCTGTATGTCTTCTACATGGGCTATCCCCTCAAGGCTCAGCCCCAGGCCCTGAGCCCCTTCGGTTCGGCCCAGGCCCTGGCCGTCCAGGGGCCGGACGACACCCGGCCCCGCAAATGCGGGATCATCCTCCCCCCCAGCGCGCAGAAGGGCCACTGGGCCTCGGGCTGGGTCGGCGGCTTCCAGATTTTCCCGGGCAAGAAGCACGCCTGGGTGGGCCTCGCGAACGCCTCCCCCAGCGCCCCGGATCCCGGCGGCAGCGAGGTCTCCCGCGAGGAGCCTCCGCCCAGCCTGGGCGGCTTCGCCTACACCGACGACGCTTCGGCCCGCGGCGGCTGGCGCTGGTTTGAGCGGCCCTTGGAGCGCGTCGAGGACCTGCCGCGGGAGGCCCAGGAGTGGGGCGAAGGCGTCAATCTATGGCGGCAGCACCTGCTGAGCCTGCCCGGAGGGCGGCGCCTGCTCCTCTACAACAGCGGGTCCTACGGTTATGAGCGGTTGTTTGCGCAAGAAACCAGGGATGCGGACCTAAAAATTTAGTTCTTGGGCTTCATTTCGTTGCGGTATTCCTTGGGGGAACGGCCGCAAAATTCCTTAAAATTGGCGTTGAAGCGGCTCAAGGAGCCGAACCCCGACTCCAGGGCGATGTCCATGATTTTCGCGTCGGTGTTCGCCAGCAGGCGCTGCGCGTGGAAGACCCGGTGCTGGGTCAGGTAGTCCGCCAGGCGGGTTCCGAAGGCCTTGTGGAAGATCTTCATGGCGTAATCGGGGTGCAGGTCGATGACCTTGGCCACATCCTCCACCTTGATGGATTTGGTGTAGTTGTCCGCGATGTATTGGGCCAGCTTCTCCACCCGGCCCAATCCGCCTTCGCCCAGGACCAGGCGGGTCTGGTGCGCGGGCTGGCGCTGCGCGGACTGCCTGAGCGCCGCCGCGTTCCCCTCCGCGAAACGCCAAAAACGCGCCTCGACCTCGAGTAGGACCGCGCGTTTGAGCTCCTCCCTGCCGGAATGCAGATCCAAATTCCAGCGGTTCAAGGCCCGGGCGTCCGAAGCCTGGAAGGCCGGGTCTGATTCGGTCAGGAGCTGGCCGCCCAGCAGGGATTGGGTAAGGAAATCAGGGAGTTTCCACTGCAGAAACCAAGCCACCGGCACTTCCAGGCCCAGCAGGACTGTGGAACTGGAAAAACGCACGACCTGGTGTGGAACGCCGGCCCAGAAAGCCACCAGGGTCTTGGGCTTCAGCGCCACCTTGGTTCCGCCAAAAAGGTAGACTACGGAGCCGGATTTGAGATAAACCAACTCAATTTCGTTGTGGCGATGCGGCCTGGACATGGCATCCGGGCCCCGTTCATAACTGTTCAACCCGATTTGGAGGTATTCCGTGTTGTCCGTGGCCTGTGGGCTCATGGCGAAATTTTAGAAATATTCCCGATGCTTGGCAAGCAGTTTTACCATGCGGATGCTGATTTTAGGGATTTTTGGTTAAAAGCCGGTAAGATGCGCCGTGGACGACTCCCTATACTCGCCTTAGGGAACCCCTTTCGGAGTATTCAATGCGCAAGCAAAGCCTGGCCGTCGCCGCCGTCGTCGCAGTCGTGATGATCACCCTCGCGTCCCTGCTGGCCGCCTTTCCACTATGGCTTCCTTCCGCGACCCGGAACAACCCCCACGATCCGCTGAGCCCGATGTACAAGGGGACCCCCACGCCCATCTATACCGCGACGACCGCCGCAACCGACACCCCGCAGGGGACCTCGACGGACTCACCGACGGCCACGCCCTCGCCCACGCAAACCCCATCCCCGATCAAATTCTATGACGGCAGCGCCAACTTCAACCTGGCCAGCCTGACCACATCCATCGACTCAGGCGCCTCCTCTACCATCGGCTTCAGCGAAGTCTCCGGCGGCCCCAACGGCAGCCCGGACTACCTGTCGATCACCATGACCGTCGTCAGCAGCGGCGACTGGGGCAACGCGGTGATGCTGTCCGCGCCCATCGACGCGTCCTCGGCCAACGTCCTGAGCCTGTGGATCAAGATCCCCCACGGATCCTGCCCTGCGGGCGAGAACATCTGGCGTCCGATGGTGTCCCTGCGCACGAGCGGGGGCGGCGGCTATCCCAACGACCGCAGCAACTACGTCACCGCCACGGCGTACACCTACAGCTCCGGCGCCTCCGGCGTGACCAACTTCAACGCCACCAATTGGACCCAGGTGGTCATCCCCCTGGCGGCCTTCTACGCCGGCGCGCCCGCGGTGAACAACACCAGCGGGGGCACCTTCACCCAGGCCGACCTGGCCGCGGTGACCGGGGTCGTCATCGGCAACCTGTGGGGCAACTACGACAACAGCGGCAACATGCCCGCGGGAGGAGCGATGCCCGCGACCCTGGACGTGGGGGACATCGTGTTCCTGGGCCCGACCACCGGCATGCCCGCCGGCAACGTCCCGCCGGTCCAGAACGCCCCCACCCTGGGCACGACCTTCGAGGACTTCGAGACCGCCAACGTGAAGGATTCCGTCTGGGGCGGCACGACCTGGTTCGCGGACTACGACAACGACGCCTGCGCCCCGGTCACGACCATGACCTACCCCACGGGCACCTTCAGCGTCAACGGCCCGACCAACACCATGACCAACCCCCCGGTGGACGAAACGGGGAACACCCTGTCGGTCTGCTATGACGCGCACATCACGGGAAGCCAGGCCGACGCCACGACCTCCTGCAGCGGCAACTATCCCCTGGTGCGCATGCGGGCGGCCTTCTACGCCGGGCCGCAGCTCTATTCCGACGAGCCGCAGTGCAGCACCTATCCGTTCTGCGCGAGCTGCGCCACCACCAGCTGCCCGAGCCAGAGCGTCTGCACGAGCGGCGGCCCCTACCAGACCCTCGACGTCTCCAACAACAACACCATCACTTCGCTCGGCGCCTCCGGCGCCAAGGGCTTGAGCTTCGCCCTGATGACCAACATCACCAACAACACGGGCACCGGTCAGCAGCTCTATTCCATCCAGATCCTGCGCCTGGCCACCGCCTGCACCTGGGCCAACTACGCCGTCAACATCGCGGACACCAGCCTGCAGCCGGCGAACCAGTGGCACTACTTCTCCGTGGACTTCCCGGCGGACGGCAGCACCCCCACCGCCAGCAACAGCAACGCCTATCCCGGCGACCTCAACACCGACCTGGCCTGGAGGCAGCCGACCAACCCCTGCCCCGGGCAATATTGCTGGTATATGCCCGCCCCCTGGGAGCGCAACGACTTCTGCCAGTTGATCGTGCGCGTCATCGCCGGCGGCCCCTACGATATCGCGATTGATGACGTCCAGTTCTATTAGGCCCGCGAAAACAGGCGGCTTCATCGCCTTCCTGGCGCTGGCCTTCCTGGCGCCGGGAAAATGCTGGACGGCCCCGGCCGGGCCGCCCAGCCCGCCCGCGTCAACGGGGGCCCTTCCCTCCGGCCTGGACGGGCATGTCCTGCTTCCCGGCCCGGCCGCCTTGGACAACCCGCTTAAGGGCCTGATGGCCTATCCGCCGGACCCGGGCACGGCCGACAAGCGCCGCTACCCCACCAGCCTTACGTTCCGTTATTTCGCCCTCAACGAGCTCATGACCGGGCCGGACAGCTACAACTGGGCCCCGCTCGAAAACTTCCTCAACCAAACCGCTCGGGAAGGCCGCCAGGCCGTGGTCCGCGTGTACGTCGAATACCCCGGAGAAAAATCCGGCATCCCCGACTTCCTGCGCAAAAGCGGCATCGCCATCCGCCGCGTGAAGCAGTGGAACACCGAATCCCCGGACTATGACGACCCCCGGACCCTGGCTGCGCTGACCCATTTCATCAAGGCCTGGGGAGCCCGCTACGACGGCGACCCCAGGATCGGCTTCATCACCATGGGCCTCGTCGGTCTGTGGGGGGAATGGCACACCTGGCCTTCCCCGGAGCTCTTCCCCACGGACGATTCGGTGCGCCAGGTCCTGGACGCCTTCGCCCAGTCCTTCCACAAGACCCGCCTGCTGGTGCGCTATCCCCACCTGGCCCGCGGCTACGCCGTGGGCCTGCCCATGGGCTTCCACGACGATTCCTTCGCCTACCGCGACAGCGGCGGGCAGCCTGGAAGCCGCAGCGTGACCCTGCCCCAGTCCATGGGCGGCTGGGACTGGTCCTTCCTGCAGGAGATGCTCAACGCCGGCGGCGAGAACCGTTGGACGGTGCAGCCCATCGGCGGCGAACTCAGGCCGGAGATACAGACCAGCTTCGCCCGGCCGGGCAAGAACATCGACGACTGGCGGGACTGCGTGGCCGCTGCCCACGCGAGCTGGCTGCTGGACCACGTGGGCGTGGAGGCCTTCGCGGCCGGGGACAAGGACATGGACGCCCTCGACCGCGGCCTGGGCTATGACCTGCGCGTGCGCGAGGCCTACTTCAAAAACGCCCTGCACGACGGCGAGAGGCTGCGCCTGGCCCTGCGTTGGAGCAACGAAGGCGTGGCGCCCTTCTACTACCCATGGCCGGTGCTGGTCGGCCTGTTCCAGGGCGGAAAGCTCGTCAAGGCCTGGACCACGGGCTGGGATCTGCGGCTCCTGCAGCCCTCCAAGATCAGGGTCTTCCCGGACTGGAACCTGAAGGGCAAGCCCAAGGACATGGACTTCGCGGCCCCGCGCGTGGACGAGGCCTCCTTCCCCACCCAAGGCCTGGCCCCCGGAAGCTACCGCCTGGCCCTGCGCGTGCCCAACCCGCTTGAGGCCCTGGGCTTCGCCAAGGCGCGCCCCCTGCGCTTCTCCAACGCGGCCCAAGGGGCCGACGGATGGCTGACTCTGGGCAGCCTGCAATTGGGCGCCCGATGAGCAGGCTCGGGCTGCTGCTTCTGGCCCTTCTCGCCGGCGCCGGCGCTGTCCAGGCGAAAAGCGTCGCCTTCAGCCCGGATCCCTCGGATTTCAGCTCCCCGGAACGCGGATTTTCCGTCACCTATGTCTGCAAGGCCCCCAGCCTCCAGGACCTGGTCGCCTTGCGCACCCAGAAGCACGTGACCCTGGTGCGCCAGATCTTCTGCATGGATCCCTGGCGCACCGTGCCGCTTCCGGACTCCTTTTTGCAGGCTGCCGACGCCGAATTCGCCGAGGCGCGCGCGGCCGGGGTGAAGCTGGTGCCGCGCTTCGTGTACAACTTCGACCAGGCCGGCCCGGACGCGCCCCTGGACCGCATGCAGGCCCATATCGCCCAGCTCAAGCCCCTGCTGCAGCGCGACTCGGACGTGATCGCCTTCGTGCAGGTCGGCTTCATCGGCCGCTGGGGCGAATGGCACGACAGCTCCAACGGGCTGGACAACGCCGACGCGCATTCCGCCGTGCTCAAGGCCCTGCTGGACGCGCTCCCCAAGGACCGCATGCTGGTCCTGCGCTATCCGCGGCACAAGATGGAATACCTCTTCGACCGCTCCAACATCGGCGCGGACCAGGCCCACAACGGCTCGGATCAGGCGCGGCTCGGCTTCCACAACGACTGCTTCCTGGCCTCGGACGACGACTGGGGGACCTATTCCCAGCACGACGAAGACACGCTGGAGGGCCAGAAGGCCTGGATGGCGCGGGAGACCCGCTACGTGGTCATGAGCGGGGAGACCTGCAACTATTGCGCCCTATCGGCGGACTGCGCCAACGCCGTGAACCAGCTGGCCCGCTTCCATTACAGCGAGCTGGGCGGGCAGTATGAGCCCAAAGTGCTGGCACGCTGGGCCCAGGCGGGCTGCAAGCCGCAGATCAGCCAACGCCTGGGCTACCGCCTGCGCCTGCTGCAGGCGGACCTGCCCGACCAGGTGGCCCAGGGATACCGCCTGCAGGGCTCCCTGAGCCTGGTGAACGACGGTTTCGCAGCGCCCTACAACCCCCGCGACGCGGAATTGGTGCTGCGCGCCGCCAAGGGCGGGGCCGAGCTGCACCTGCCCCTGGCGGCGGACCCCCGCGACTGGCAGCCGGGCGCCACGATCACGGTCCCCTTCAGCGAGGCCATCCCCTCCAGCCTGGCCGCGGGCTATTACTACGTCTTCCTGAACCTCCCAGACCCCGCCCCGGCGCTGCGCCGCCGGCCCGAATACAGCATACGGCTGGCCAACCAGGGCGTCTGGGAGGCCGGCACCGGGTACAACTGGCTGCACTCCTACGTCCTGGTCGGCTCGCCCAGCTACAACGGAGTGCCCTGGTCCGCGCAATCCGCCCACCACTAGGCCCCCGCCGTCCGTTTTTGGTTTTTTAATTCCCCCTGATTTTCCGCCGCAAAACTCCGGACCAAAACGGGCGCCGCCCCGAGCGGGCGGCGCTCAAGCCTTCCCGGCCAAGGCCGCCTGCACATCCACCATGCGGCCTTCCTTCCTCGAACGCTCCGCCGCGAACACGATCCTGTGGCCGGCCAGGGACTCCTCCATGCCGCTGCGCACGGCCTCGCCCTTGCCCGTGCGGACGCTGTCGAGCCAGGCCCCGACCAAAAGCGCGTCCGCGCCCCCGTGGCTGCCCTGCTGCTTCGGCAGGAAGAGCTCCTCGCCGAGTCCGTCGAAGCGCCTCAGGCTCAGGCGCTCCCCTTCCGGCGTCTCCTCCAGGTCGATCGTGCCCTCCGTCCCCTCTATCCTCAGGCGGCGGGCGCAGTCCACGGTGAAGGCGGTGAGCGTGAAGGTGGCCACGGCCCCGCCGGCATAACGCATCAGGACGCTTTGGTGGTCGGCCACGTCGTTGTCGCAGCGGTACACGCAGCGGCCCTCGCGGCCCTTGATCATGGCCTCGGCCGCCTCGGCGGGGCTGCAGCCGCGGACGGAGGCGGTGTGCTCAACGAAGCCCCAGCAGGGCGCCTTGGGCGCGTAGAGCTTGCGGGCGTCGTAGGCGCAGTCCTTGGCCGCGCAGCCCTGGTGGCAATAGTCCGTGGCCCCGGCGGGCTCGGAGGCCGGCGTGAACTGCGCCAGGGACCCGTAGGAGGCGACCGAAACGCAGGGCTCCCGCATGAACCACTGCACCAGGTCGATGTCGTGGCAGCTTTTCGCCAGGAGCACGAAAGTCGAGGCGTCCTGCTTGGCCCAGTTCCCGCGCACGAAGCTGTGGGCGAAGTGCCAATAACCCACCTGCTCCAGGAGGTCCAGGCTCTGGATCTTCCCCACGCGGCCGGATTCCACCCAGGCGTGGGCCTTCACAAAGGCCTGGTGGTAGCGCAGGGAATGGCAGACCGCCAGCATGGAGCCGGCCTTGCGCCAGGCCTCGGCCATGGCCAGGCAGTCCTCCCAGTCCGGCGCCAGGGGCTTCTCCAGCAGCAGGTGCCAGCCCCGGGCCAGGGCCGCCTCCGTGGGGCCGCGGTGGTCCCGGTCCATGGTCGCGACGATGGCCGCCTGGCAGCCGGTGGGGGCCTCCATCAGGGAGCGCCAATCCTTGAACAGAGCCTCGGCCGGCAGGTCGAATTCGCGCGCGAAATTCCCGCGCTGGTCCGCCCTGGGCTCGGCCACGGCGCTGATCTCCATCCAGGGCGCCTGGCGGCGCACCTGCCTGGCGAGCTCGAAACCGCGGCCGCCGGCGCCCAGCACCGCCAGCTTCATCGCGCCGCGCCGAGCTGGATGCGCACGTCGCAGGGGCCGGCCGGCTTCGCGTCCGGCGCGGCGACATACCAATGCCCGGGGCCCGAAACGACCCTGGCCGGGACGCCGCCGAAGTCCACGGACGCGACCGGGCTCTCGCTGTAGAACCCGAAACGGCCGGACTCGCGCAGGCGCACCTGCACCACGCCCTTGCCGTGGCGCACGGATTCCACGGCCCGGGGGGCCAGGAACTTGTCCAGCAGGCCCGCGGCGGCGAAACCCTCCTCCATCGGCACCAATAGGTGGAGCTCCTTGCCGTCCACATCCAGGCGCGTGGTCATGGCCTCGTCCCGCTCCAGGACCACGGCCCTGCCGCTGAAGTGCTCATAGTCGAGGAAACGCCGCCCCTGGATCCCCTCCACGTCGGAGGGCTTCAGGGAGGCCGAGATGGATTCGTTGGCGCGGTAGACGTTGAAGAGCCCGATCGCCCCTGCGTCGCCCATGCGCGTGAAGCACTTCAGGGGCTGGGGGCGCTCCAAAGGCTCCCAGAACATGCTGTCGCGGGTGGGCAGCGCGGGCTGGTCGGCCCGCAGCAGGCGTCCGTCGGCGGTGACCAGCTTCCACAGCAGGTCCCACTGCTCCTCGCCGGGCCGGTCCGTGAAATACACGGGCCCGCCGGAGAGGGCGCGCAGGAGGGCGTGGTTCTGGCCCTTGGCGTGGTGCGATTCGAACATGTCGAAGTCCGGCGTGGCGACGCAGCCGATCCAGAACGAATTGTAGATGTTCGAGATGAGGTGCTGGGGCGCGTTCTCCGGGATGTTGGGCAGGAAGTCGTTGCTGGAGCGGATCACATTGGAGCGGTCCATGGCCGACACGTTCTCCCAGGACATGGCCATGCAGTTGATCAGGGCGCCCTTGAAGTTCTCCGCCACGGCGGTCTGCAGGGCGTTCTCAAGGCCCTGGGCGGCCTCCTGCAGGGGCAGGACTCCCCGGTACGCGAACTGGGCCGAGGACTGGTCGTCCACCTTGAGGAAGCTCACGCCCTCCGCCGCCAGGTAGCGGTACCATTCGCGGTAGAAGCGCAGGGCCTTGCCCTGGCGTGGATCCGGGACCAGGCCGCCGCCCGTGCCCTGGATCAGCGTGTCGCCCATGGCCTTGGCCAGCGGCGACTGCGGATGCACGTAGGACCAGTATCCCAGGAATGCGTGCCAGACGCCCAGCTTCTCCACGCCGCACACGGCCTTCACCTTTTCCAGGGCGCCCTTGAGGCCGTTCGGGAATTTGGCGGGGTCCGCCGGGAAATCCCACAGCATCGTCGCGGTCCCGTCCCAGGGCTTGTCCGGGTGCTGGGGACGGCTGGGGTCCTCCTTCAACTGGGACCAGCCGTCGTCGATGAGGAAATACTTTATGGGAAAGCCGGCCTTGGCGAAGGACTCCGCGGTCGCCACCAGCTTGGCTTCGTTGACATGGTAGTAGTAGGTGTTCCAGCTGCACCAGCCGATGCCCTCGAAGATCTCGGGGAAGGGCTTGGACTTGCGGCCGGCGAAGGAGCCCCCCATGGAATGGGCCGCCAGCGCGAACACGGACTCGTTCAGGGCGAAGCAGTCCTCCCCCAAACCCACCACAAAGGCGGGGATCTCAGCGGCCTTCAAACCCGGGGCCCCGCTGGCCAGGTTCAGGCCGAAGACGTCCTTGAACGCGCCCAGGGAGGCCTTGGCTCCCTGCCCGCCCAAGGGCAGCAGGACCCCGTAGGTCCCGTCCGCGCGGCGCCAGAGCAGGTGCTGGCAGGGCGCGGGGATCTTGTTGGGGTCGTCCACCACCTTGGGCTGGGTCCACCAGGAGGTGTTCCTCCAGGCGGCCATCCCTTCGGCGAAGCCCTCCAGGACCGGCATGCTGATGACGGCCGCGCCGTCCGCCTTGAGGGCTTCACCGCCCCCGTACAAAAGCCAGCAGGCCGCCAGGCCTTTTTGGGGATAGAAACGGATCCTCAAGCCCAGTTCAAAGGCCGCTGCGGACGGCGGCGAGTCCGGGGCGAGCGCCCGGGGCACCGAAGGCCCGGTCCAGCGCTGCTCAACGAAGTCGCCGAAGCCGTCCGTCCCCTTGCCCGTCGCCACGCCCGGCTCGCCGAGCTGGAAGGCCTGGGCGGCCCAGGTCTCGCCGAAGGCCCTGACGCTCAAGTCCCGCAAAACGGCTTTTCCGGCGATCCAAAGTTCAGTCCGTCCTGCGTCCACGCGCAGGCTGGCGCTTTCCACGGATTCAAAAGATGTGCTCATTGATGGGCTCCAGAGGTGTCTGCTACCAACATCTATAGCAGACCCCGGAGAAGGGCGTCTCACTGGAAAACACACCAAAACTGCCCAAATAAGGTGATTTACGGTGTCCTAGGGCCCTGTTTTTTCGCGTTGCCCAAAAAATAGGCCAGGGCGGCGTCCGGATTTTTCAGGCCGGAATCCGGCGCATTGCCGTAATAAACTTCGACCCGCCCGGGGCCGTCCGTGTCGTCGCTGACGCACAAGTCAGCGGTCCCCATCCCACGGATGTCCCCGACCGGCGCGCACCACATCCCGAAGCGGTCGTCCTTGTGGCTTCCGCGGATGCTCTGCAGCAGGACGGGCCCCTGTCCGGGGCTGTACTCATAGATGTCCACGACGCCGCCCGCGTCGCCGCGGCTGGAGACAAAGAAACCGGGTTCACGGTCCTGTCCCATCCTTCCCAGCGGCCCGAGGCAGAAGCCGAAACCCGTGCGGCCGTCCAGGGCCGCCAAGCGCATGAAGGGGCTCTTCGCCAGTCCCTCCGGCCCGCCGGCATAGGCCAGGACCTCGCCCTTGCCTCCCTGGGCGTAGGGCGCGCCGATGAGCACGTCGGGATAGCCGCCGCCCTGGAGGTCGCCGCAGCCGTAGACCCGCGTGCCGAGGTTGGCGGCCTTGCTGTCGCCCAAGGCCGTCCAGGAGGCCGTTGCGAGGCCCTTGGGGCCGCCTTCATAGAGGTAGGCCTTGCCCTGCTGGGGGACGCCTTCGCTGTGGTATTTCGCGGCGATGATCAGGTCGTCGTAGCCGTCCCGGTTGACGTCCCCGGCAGGGCCCAGGCCGTAACCGAGCTGGTCCCCCCTGGCCTCGCCCTGGACGCGCCAGCCCGCGGTCCTGTCCAAGCCTTTTTTGGAGCCGTAGAAAACGAAGACCTCGCCCCGGGTGCCGTCGAAGCCGTAGGCGCCCACCGCCAGGTCGTCATAGCCGTCGCCGTTGAGGTCGCCGGTCGGGACCGTGCAGTCCCCGAAGGAAAGGGGCGGCTTCCCCACTCCGTGCGCGGTCCAGGAGGCTCTCGATGGCAAGCCCTTGGGGCCGCCGTAGAAGACGTAGACCTTCCCCTGGCCCTTGCCCCAGGACGAGGCCGTGACGTAGACGTCCCCGTAGCCGTCCCCATTGAGGTCCCCGGCCGAGCCCACGCGGTCGCCGAAGGCGTCGCCCGGGGCTTCTCCCTCAAAGGTCCAATCGGGTTTTTGCGACAGTCCATGGGGGCCGCCCAGGTACACGTAGACCTTCCCACGATCGCGGTCATAGCCCGGGGCGCCGACAATCAGGGCGCAATAGCCGCTGCCATTCAGGTCCCCGGCAAAGCAAGCCCTGTAGCCGAAGCGGGACTCTGCGTCTTCGCCAAGGGCGACCCAGGATGGCTTTTCCGGGAAGGGCAAAGGGCTTTTAGACGAACAGCCCCCCAAAATCGCAATAGCACAAAAATATATGCATATTGTACAAAAGACTAATTTCGACCACTTAATCTCTGAAACCGGGGCGTTAAAAAAACCAAAATCACTATAATTGGCTATCAGCATTTCGACGCCAGACCGTGATCGCGAAATCGTATTTCGTGATCCGAGATGAATCAAGGTTCCTGCTTTTGAAAGTGTTTATCTTGCAATCCAGCTAACACAGTGTACGGCCCGGCCCCTACTTTGCGGTCCGGAATCGAACTATAGCACGTGAGAGGGTCATGGCACAGACCCAAAAAATTCTTAAGGCGCCGAAGACCTGGGCCCTGCTCGTTTTGTTGCTGCTGTGTCCCTTGCGCGCCTTCGCCCTCGGCGGCACGGGCGTGACTTCGTGCAACAGCTCCGCTCCCACCCCGGTCGCCCCGGAATCCCTCACCCAATTCAACACCATCACCGGCATCGGCCTGAACTACACCGAGGTCGAATCCACCGCCGGCAACAACTTCAGCGTCGCCCTTCCCGCGGGCGCGGTCGTTGTCCAAGCCTACTTCTGGCTGGTGGAGGACGAGAACACCGCCACCCCGGTCACCACCGCCACCTTCAACGGCACCGGCGTCACGGCCACCAACGCGACCACCAATTTCCTGTGGAGCCCTTTGTGGTACACCACGCTGCGCTTTGACGTCACCGCCCTGGTGAGCGCCACGGGAACCAGCTATTCCTGGGCCAGCGGCTCGGTCTCCTCCATCGGCATCGCCCAGTCCGGCTTCCTGGTCATCGTCTACCAGCTCGCCTCGGACACCACGGAGACCACCCTGGTCTTCGCCGACGGCATGAACGTGTGGCACGCCAACGAGACCACCGAGGACGGCCCCGGGCCCGAGCCGGTGGGCCTGAACTGGAACTGCGCGGACAACCCCGTGTGCAACCCCAACGACGTCAGCTTCAGCCGCGCCGGCGGGAACATCTACAACGTGGACGACGGCGACGTGTCCGACGGCAAGTACGCCGACGAGATCATGAACCCCAGCACCCAGGCGGTGCTTTGGACCGGGCCTTCGGGCCAGCTCCCCATCTGCGGCAGCGAACCCTGCCCACAGATCGCCTCCTACACCCCCGGTTCCCCGGCCTTCAGCGTGGGCCAGGACGCCACCATGTACGACCTCTACAACAACACCACCTACGCCGCCAAGGACACGGTCTTCCTGGCCTCCCTGGTGCTGATGAACAAGTGCCCCAACCCCCAAAGCCCGACGCCCACGCCGAACTGGACCGCGACGCCCTCGCCCACGACCGTCCCCACCAGCTGCGGCCCTGCGCCGAGCCTGTATTCCGCGGGCACGGAATACGCCGGCGGCAGTTCCGGCAGCCCCTTCAGCGCGGTGACCGTGAACGGCCCCGCCACGCTGCCCACCAACCCGCTCCTGCTCGTGCGGATCTACATGGGGGACCCCTCCTATGTGACCGCGGCCGGGATCCTCACCGGCGTCAGCTTGGGCGGCGTGCCGCTGGCGCATTGGCCGGCCGGCATCAACCAGATCCCGACCCAGCAGGGGACGACGGCGGACACCGACTTCGAAACCTGGTACCTCACGGGCGCCACCATACCCACGGGCAGCAAAACCCTGACGCTGACCTGGAGCGGCGGTGCCTCGGAATACCCGATCACCGTGGACGCGGAGTTCTTCCAGAACGTCGACCAAAGCGCCCCCCTGGGCGCGGCCAGCGCCAACGCCGAGCAGACCGGGGGGGGCACCTACACCAGCACCCTGACGACGACCAAGGGCAACAGCCTGGTGTCCACCCTTCTGGAGGACGGCTCCACCGGCGGCTCGGAATACGCGGGCTGCGAAGCCACCAACAACGCGACCACGGAATTCGCCCTGGCCTCGGGCGCCCCTGACGTGAGCGGGGCGGAGAAAGACGGGCCCGTCGCGGCCGGCGGCGCCACGACCATCACCTGGACCCTGCCCACCTGCAACACCTACTACTGGGTCGGGGAGAACGTGGAGATCATGGGCGTCCCCTGCAACAACAGCCCCACCCCCAGCCCGACCAAGACCTTCACGGTCACCGTGAGCCCGACCAACAGCTTCACCTTCTCGCCTACCAAAACCTTCACCCCATCCCCCACCAACACCTTCACGGTG
>DATHOE010000030.1:0-4468 GCA_035485275.1 bacterium | reverse complement strand
TCTGGTTGGGGAGGCGGAGGAAGTGTCGGTCGGGGACGGCGTGTCGGTCCTGGTGGGCGACGCGGAGAAGGTGTCGGTGGGGGAGGCCGTGTCGCTGTAGCTCGGCGTGACCGTGACGCTAGGGGTCTGGGTCGGGGTGTCCGTCATGGTCCCGGTCAGGGTCACGGTCTTGGTGGGCGTGGGCGGCGGGCAGGGCGCGCCGATCAGTTCCACGCTTTCCGAGGTCCAATGGAAGCTGGTGCAGCTGGGAAGGGCCCAGAGGACCGAGGTGGCGCCGATGGAATTGGCCGGGCCGTCGGCTTCCGCCCCGTTGGTATCGAAGGAGCCCAAAACCGTGGGGAATTCGGTGGTGCCGCTGCTGTTGACCGCCTCGCAACCGGCGTATTCGGCGCTGCTTTCGCCGTCGTCGAGAAGGGTGGACACCATGCTGTTGGCCTTGGTGGTCGTCAGGCTGCTGAGGTAGGTGGAGCCCCCCGCCTGCGGATCCCCCGCGCCCGCCGCGCCCAGGGGCGCGGACTGGTCCACGCCCTGGAAAAACTCGGCCACGACCTCGATGGGGTATTTGAAGGTTCCGCCGGCCCAGGAGAGCGTCAGGGTCTGGTTTCCCGCGGGGATGGCTCCGCTCAGGTACCAGGTCTCAAAGTCGGTGTCCGGGACCGTGCCCATGGTGGCGATCTGGTTGACGCCCGCCGCCCACCTGGTCAGGGGCGTCCCGCCGTAGCTGACCGAGGAGAGCAGGGCCGCCGGCGCGGGATAGGAGCTGCCGCCCACGTATATCCTCACCAGCAGCAGCGGGTTCAGGGGCAAGGTCGCCGGGCCGCTCACGGTCGTTGAAAAGGGGCTGTTGGATCCGAGTCCGGCCACCTCCTTGGTGCCGGGAGCATAGAGGCTCGGAGGCGGCCCGCAGCTGGTGGGTATGGGCGTGGGGGCGGGGGTCGCCGTCCAGTTGGGCGTCGGCGTCGGGCTCTGGGGCTTGGGGCACTTGTTCATCAGCACCAGCGAAGCCAGGAAGACCGTGTCCTTGGAGGCGTAGGTCGAGTTGTCGTAAAGATCGTACATGGTCGAGTCCTGGCCCGGGGTGAAGGCCGGGGAACCGGGGGTGTAGGTGGAGACCTGGGGGCAGGGTTCGGCCCCGCAAACTGGAAGCTGGCCCGTGGGGCCCCTCCAAAGCACGGGACCGCCTGGGGGGTTCAGGATTTCGTCGGCGTATTTTCCGTCCACCACGTCGCCGTCGTCGACGTCGTAGATGTTGCCCCCGGCGCGGCTGAAGCTGACGTCGTTGGAGTTGCAGACCGGGTTGCCGGCGCAGGACCAGTCCAGGCCGACCGGTTCCGGCCCCGGGCCGTCCTCGGTGGTCTCGTTGTCGTGCCACACGTTCATGCCGTCGGCGAAGACCAGGGTCGTCACGCTGGCGTCGGAGGCCAGTTGATAGACGATGGCCAGATATCCGGCCTGGGGGAGGCCGAGGGAGGACACCGAGTTGCTGGACCAGGAATAGGAGCTGCCCGTGGCGCTCACCAGGGAGCTGACGTCGAAGCGGAGGTTGGTGTAAAAAAGGTTTTCCCACAGGAAGCTGGTGGTCGCCTGCTGCGCCGTCACGCCGGTGCCGTTGAAGGTGGCCGTGGTGACGACCGCGGCGGTGGTGGTGGTCGCTTCATCCTCCACCTCCCAGAAGTAGGCCTGGACGATGACGGCGCCGGCAGGGAGGCTGACCGTGAAGTTGTCGCCTGCGGTGGATTCGACCATGCTGTAGTTCAGGCCGACGCCGGTGATGGTTTGGTATTGGGTCAGGGATTCGGACGCGACCGGGGTGGGGGCCGGACCCACGCAGGAACTGACCCCGCTGCCGCCCAGGGCCAGGGCATGGGGCGGGCAGGCCAGGCTCGCAAGCGCGAGCCCGGCCATCAAAAATAACGTTTGAATTGCGTGGCGCGCCATGACTACCTCATCCTTTGCCGTAGGAGCGTACCGCTGATTTCGCGTCCATGAGCCAATCATGTCCCAAGTCACGGAACACGATTACGGAATGAGTTACTTGGCGTTGCTGAGTGCCTGGCTTGGCGGGATATTTCGGCACTGGGGGAGTCTACGGATACAATTCTTATGGGGCGGATCTTTTTTTGCTTATTGGATTTTGACTAAAGCCGATCGAATTAAAATTTGTGCAAAATTAATACACGGTATCAGCGGATTGCCCTCAAATGGGTTTGGATATAAGTGCCGGCGTTTCAGCGGACGATCGCCACCTTCAGCACGCGCCGCGCCAGGACGCCTGCGGGCACGCCATGGACCTCAAAATCAAGCAGGTAGACGCCGCCGCTCCAGGTGCCGGAGAGGCGCAGGCTGTTGGTTCCGTCGGAAACGCCTTCAGCCACCAATTGGCCTGACAGGTCATAGAGCCTGGCCACGGCGGTGTCGTTCCCGGCGGGCTGGAACTGGACCGTGAACCAGTTCGCGTCCACGGGATTGGGGATCACCAGGGCGCTGTTGGCCATGCCGCTGGCGGAGCTGTTCGCGGTGTCCAGGAGCACGAAGGGCACCGACTTTACCACGGTGTCCGAGCCGGGTTCGGCTTGGGACAGGGTCGCCAGGTAGTTTCCGGGCTGCAGGGGCTGTCCCTGGGAGCTCAGGCCGCTCCAGGGCACGGTCTGGGTGCTGCCGTTGGCGAAGGTGACCTTGATGAGCAGGCCCCCGGAGGGGCTCCCCGCGGCGGCCGCGATCACGCCGCTCTGGCCGTTGGGAAGCACCAGGCTCATGCCGATCGGCGCGGAGCTCTGCCCCGCCAGGCTGCCGCTGAGGTTGGCGACCAGCTCACCGGCGCTGTTGAAGATGCTCAGGCTGGCCGGACCGGCCGCGCTCATCACCGTCACCATCTGGGTCTGGGTCTGGATCTGCCCGAAGTTGTTCTTCGTCTGGATCTGGACCGTGTAGACCCCGGCGCCCACCGCCTGGCTGCCGTTGTTGGTGGAGTTCCAGACCAGGTCCGCGCCGGCGTTCCCGTCAAGGCCGGTGATGTTCACCTGCGTCCCGCCGTTCGCGCCGCTCGTGGCGAGCACCTGGGCCTGTTCCGCGGAATTCTCGGAGGTGCCGGTGTACAGGCTGCGCACCAGTTCGCCCGCGCTGTTGAAGATGTTGACCGTCACCGTGTAGGGTTCCGGGACGGGCGTCGCCGACTCCGTGAAGGTCTGGGTCTGGGTGGCGCTCCGGGTTTCGGTCAAGCTGGCCGTCCGGCTGGGCGAATCCGTGGCGCTGGGCGTGTCCGTCGGCGTCGGGGTGTCGGTCCTGGTCACGCTGCTGGTCGGGCTGTCCGTGACGCTGGGGCTGGCCGTGCGGGTGTCCGTGGCGGTGTTCTGGGGGCTGTCCGTGGCGGTGGCGCTCGCGGTGGAGCTTTGAGTGGCCGACTCGGTGGAGCTCGCCGTCGGGCTGTCCGTGGGCGAATCCGTGGCCGAGGCGGGCGGGGACTGGGTGAAGGTGGAGGTCGGGCTCGGCGAGGCGGTGAAGGTGTTGGTGGGCGAGGCTCCCGGGGTGGGGCTTTCGGTGGAGCTTTCCGTGGGCGAGGCCGTGAAGGTCAGGGTCGGCGACACGGTGGCGGTCAGGGTGTCCGTCGCCGAACCGGTGGACTGCTCCGTGAAGCTGGGCGTGTCGGTGAAGGTCCTGGTGGGGGAGGCCGTGGAGCTGGGGGTCGGCGAGTCCGTGAAGGTGCTGGTCGGCGTCGGGGTGAAGGATTCCGTGGGCGAGTCGGTGAAGGTCCTCGTCCACGTGACGCTGGGGGTGCTGGTCGGGGAGTCGGTGAAGGTGTAGGTGTTCGTCACCGAGCCCGTGGATTGCTCCGTGAAGCTGGGCGTGTCCGTGAAGGTCCTGGTGGGGGAGGCCGTGGAGGTCAGGGTCGGCGAGGCGGTGAAGGTGCTGGTCGGGGTCGGGGTGAAGGATTCCGTGGGCGAGGCGGTGAAGCTGTCCGTCGGCGAGAAGCTGAAGGTGTCGGTGGGGGACACGGTCTGGGTCCTGGTCGACGAGGCCGTGAAGGTCAGGGTCGGCGAGGCGGTATAGGTCATGGTGTCCGTCACCGAGCCCGTGGGGAGCTTGGTGAAGGTGAGCGTGGCCGTGAAGGTGCTGGTCGGCGATGGGGTGAAGGTGGCGGTCGGCGAGACCGTGAAGGTGTTGGTCGGCGAGGGCGTGAAGGTTTTGGTCGGTGAGAAGGTGAAGGTGTTGGTGGGTGAGAAGCTGTAGGTGTCGGTGGGCGAAACGGTCTGGGTCTTGGACGGCGACGCGGTGAAGCTCTCGGTCGGGGAGACCGTGAAGGTGTTGGTCGGCGAGACGGTGAAGCTGTTGGTCGGGGACGGGGTGATGGTCTTGGTCGGTGAGGCCGTGAAGGTGTTGGTCGGTGAGACGGTGAAGCTGTTGGTCGGCGAGGGGGTGAAGGTCCTGGTCGGCGAGGCGGTGAAGCTGTTGGTCGGGGACACCGTGATGG
>DATHOE010000029.1:0-2498 GCA_035485275.1 bacterium | reverse complement strand
GACTACCACGGCTGGGACGGCTACTGGGATGCGTTCTTCGCCGACCAGGACGTGTTCTACGGCCACGTCCTTGGCTTCAAAGGGCTCGAGCGGCCGGCCGTGGTCCTTGCCGTGAACCGCATACGCGACCAGAGCCGCGGCCGCGAGTACCTCTACGTGGGCCTGTCCAGGGCGCGGAGCTGTCTTGTCGTGTGCGGCGACCTCGACTACATCGCCGCCGTAGGCGGGGAAGGCATACGGCAGCGGCTGGGCGCCCGCCGACAGTAGAAAGGCCACTCCTGAACCGCCTGATGGGAGCGGCTCTTGAGCATCCTGCTGTTCAGCTTGGTTATCTTGGCGACAGTGATAAAGGCGCGGCCCAAAAGGCTGTTCAAAGTCCTGTCCATCTTCGGCGGCACCACCGAGATCCAGAAAGAAATCATCGCCCGCAGCCTCGGCCTGTAGCCTGACCAGGCCTTCTACCAAGCCCGTGCTGTCGGTTTCTGACACGATGTTAGCTATTTCATCTGGGGATGGTCGCGCCGCGTGAAAATGGGGCCGGTGCGGGTCGGGGCGGGCTGGGGCCGCTGCCGCGCCGGGGCCCGGGTTTGTACTGCCGTGCGGGATGGGACAGTGGGGCGGGCTGCCCGTGACGCCGGCTCTTCTTGGAATGCGAACCCGCATGTTAGCTCGGCGCTGGGGTCTTGACCTGAGGGTTGCTTTTTGCTGCTTCGAGCGCGCCGGTCAGTATTCCCGGGCCTGGTGCCCGCCGGCCGGACCCCCGGGCAGCTCGCCGTATCCCGTCACTCCCAGCCTAGGAGGAAGCGGTGAGCAGACCGCAGGTAATCGACGACGAGGAGCACGAGCGGATCCGTGACCGGGTGGCCGCGGTCGATGTGGCGAAGGATTCGGGGATGGTGTGCACGCGTACCCCGCATCCGTCCCGGCCCGGCGCGCGGCGCAGCACAGTGTGGACGGTGAAGGCCCGGATGGGCACGATCCGCGCGCTGGGCCGGCAGCTCCGCAGAGACGGGCATCGAGATCGTGACGCTGGAGTCCACCTCGGACTACGTGCGAAGTGAGGGTGCATGAGTTCAAGTGGGAGGCGCCGTTGGAGGCCCGGCTGAAGCCGGTGGCGTAGTACCCGGGCCAGTGCGCGATGGCCTGTCTCCGCCTTGGCGTGCGTCGCGGGTGACTGCGGGGTGCGAAGCCCGAGGTAGAAGCCGAAGCGGCCGTTGTTCCATCCGGGGGCCGCGGGCGAGGAGAAGACCGGCGGGAGGCTGGATGGTCTTCCGGCTTCGGGGCGACTGCCAGTTGCCCCGGGGTGATGGGTGAATGCGGTGAACCTTCGATGACGTCTCGTGAAAGTGCCCCCCGTCGATGGGTTGTGTTAGCGGGGCCGTAGGGACTGGCCGCAGGAGAGCGGCAGGTG
Source organism: bacterium (assembly GCA_035485275.1). Classification (GTDB taxonomy): domain Bacteria; phylum Oederibacteriota; class JAJYGY01; order JAJYGY01; family DAIDJD01; genus DAIDJD01. The sequence goes on along the minus strand of DATHOE010000029.1, from coordinate 1,087 downwards.
CCGGCCGGAGGATAGTCGCCGGCCGGGAGCGCACCACCGTCCCCGGGATAAAGGAGGCGCCCTGCCCGGTCGCAGCTTGCTCATGTGCAACACGACAACCCCGTTGGGGTCCGGCCAGTTTCAGGGGCCGGTAGGCCGACCGTGAGGAAGGTTCAATTCCCCAGCGGGCGCAGGATGACCCAAGAAGCCAATGCCGATGGCCGAAAGGCAGCAGGAAACCGCAGCTCGCAGGACCGGCACCCTCCGCCGGGTGGTCTGCGCATAACTGGCCGGATACGGGCGGATGCCCGGCCCGAAAGGGAGCTGACGTGGGTCAGGTGAGCCTGTGGAGAGCAGATGACCGGAAACGCTGGAGCTGAGGGGCAAGTTGGACACCATCATGGTGAACGGACCTGAGGACGAGGTTCTGGACTGGGATGCCGTGGATTGGCGGCAGGTCGAGGACAACGTACGGCGGCTACGGCAGCGGATCTTCACGGCGAGCAAGGCGGAGGACCTGAAGAAGGTCCGTAATCTGCAGAAGCTGATGCTCCGTTCCCGGGCGAACGCCCTGTTGAGCGTGCGACGGGTGACGGAGGTCAACGCTGGCCGCAAGACGGCCGGGGTCGACGGCAGGGTCGTGCTAGGCGGCTGGGAGAAGGTCGAGATGACTACCTGGCTCCAGCGTGGCGCGGCCGCGTGGAGGCCCAGGCCCGTCAGGCGGGTGTTCATCCCTAAGGCAGGCGGAAAACGGCGCGGACTCGGAATTCCCGTGATCGCCGACAGGGCGCTTCAGGCCCTGACGTCGGCCGCGCTGGAACCCGAGTGGGAGGCCCGGTTCGAGTCCCGATCGTATGGGTTCCGGCCGGGCCGCGGCTGCCAGGACGCGATGCAGGCTGTCTTCGTGACCGCACGCGGTAAGACCTGCAAGCGTGTGTGGGCGCTGGACGCCGACCTGGCCGCCGCGTTCGACCAGCTCGATCACTCTCATCTCCTCAAACAGCTCGGCACCTTCCCCGCCCGGGGAATGGTCGCGGCCTGGCTGAGGTCGGGGGTGATCGATCAGGGCCGGTTCGCTCCGACCGAGCGGGGCAGCCCGCAAGGCGGA
>DATHOE010000028.1:0-1084 GCA_035485275.1 bacterium | reverse complement strand
GGTACAGCCACGCGCACTGGCTCTTCCAGCACAACGGCGGCGTATTCCTGCCCCCATGGGGCAAGATCGAGCAGTGGCTTATCTCGGTCCAGCACGACGAGTCCGATATTGACCTGCTGGTGGCCAACTTCGGTGCGTTCGCCACGGCCGTGACTAGCTGAACGTCCGCTGACCGCACGCTGAGGATCTACTTTCGGTCCTGTTTTGCCTGCTGAATGCACTTTTGCCCGAAGGACCTTGCGCTTATGCTGTCGCAGTAGTACCTCTTATTGACGGACTGTTCAGTCAGGATTCATCCGGCTGGGCGGACCGGGACCGAGCCCCGGAGGAAGAAGCGAGCTGGTGCATCCGCGAGAAGGCTGGCCAAAGGACGGGTCACGCCCGCCGATGTTCACCCGCCGCAACTTCCTGGCCGGCGCGGGCGCCGGCCTAGCCGCCCTGGCCGGTGGCGGCCTGCTGGACGCGTGCGCACCCGCCCTGGCCGGGTCGGGCACGGTACCGCTGCCCCGCAAGGACAACCCGGTCCGGTGGCCCCTGTTCAGCGAGAACAAGGCGATCGCCAGCGGGCTGCAGCCCGAGACCGGCGCCACCCTGCAGATCTACAACTGGGTCGCCTACGTCAACCAGGCCTGCCTGAACCACTTCGCCAAGAAGTACAACTGCAAGGTGCAGGTGACCACGTTCAACACGATGAACGAGGCCCTGTCCAAGCTGCGCAGCGGGTTGTCGTTCGATGTGTTCATGGGCGTGACCGTGGACGTCCTGGGCCAGCTGATCGAGTCCAAGCTGATCCAGCCGCTGAACCACAGCTACATCCCGAACATCAGCCAGGCCTGGCCGGACTTCACCAACCCGTTCTACGACCAGGGCTGGCAGTACACCTCCCCGTACACGATCTACACGACCGGGATCTCCTGGCGTAAGGACCTGGTGCACGAGAACCCGTACGCCATGCGCAACCCCTGGGCCATGCCCTGGCAGTCGAAGTACAAGGGCAAGGTGGCCATCCTCGACGACTACCGCGAGGGCATCAGCCTGGGGCTGATGAAGAACGGGATCTTCGACCTGAACACCACCGACCGGG
>DATHOE010000027.1:0-10722 GCA_035485275.1 bacterium | reverse complement strand
CCACGGTGTGGAAGATGCCCCGGTCGTTGAGGTCCTTGGCGTCGCCGATGAGGGCCCGGCGCGTGCGCCGCCACAGCCGCATGTTCCAGCTGAGGTCGTACTCGTCCGGGATCTCCGGGTGGAGGCTCGGGTCGACGTTTTTGGGAAGGCGGGATTCGCTCAAAGCGCGGTACCTCGCGACGAGCCGGGCTGGAAACCGGATGGATGGACGGTGTCTTGGGCCGGACCTAAAGCAAAACGCCTATCCCCCTCCGGGCGGCCCTGAGGGTCCCTTTTGGGGGATAGGCGTCTGAAACCTTGCAAAGGAAGGGATCCGATTCAGGAAAGGCGCCTAGAGCGCGTCCAGTCCCTTTTCCTCGGTGCGGATGCGGATGACTTCCGCCACGTCGGTGATGAAGATCTTCCCATCGCCGGGCTTCCCGGTCTTGCACACCTCAATGATCGTGTCGACGATGGCCTTGACGGACTTCTCCGACACCGTCAGGACCACCTTCACCTTGGGGATGAAGTAGGTCTTGTAGATGTTGCCGCGGAACGAATTCTCCACGCCGCGCTGCTTGCCGTGCCCTTCCGTCTCGGAGACGGTCATGCCCGGATATCCCACCGCTTCGAGCTGGACCCGCAGGGGCTCCAGCCGCTCCGGCCTGATGATGGCTTCAATGCGCTTGATTCCCATGGTTTCACCAAGAAAGTAAGTGAGAGGGCCCCGGCTCCCTGCCGGGGCCCTCAGGCCCGTGCGACGACTAGCGAGTCACCATTTCAGGGTAGGCGACGCCACCGTGCTCGTGCAGATCCAAGCCTTCCATCTCGCCCTCTTTGCTGACGCGCAGGGTCCCGGTCAGGTAGTGGACGGCGTACATCAGCAGGAGACCGACGATGAAGGCGGCGCCGCCGATGGCGGCGTTTCCGATCACTTGCGCTTCAAACTGGTGCCAGCCGCCGCCGTAGAACAGGCCCGTCACGACCGACCCCGCCGAATTGTCCGCTCCGGTGGTGGTCGAGGCTCCGAACTCGCCGGTGGCCAGCAGACCCAGGCTCCAGGTGCCCCAGATTCCGCAGAGACCGTGGACCGGCCAGGCGCCGACCGGATCGTCGATGCGCAGGTGCTCCATAAGGTCCACGCCCCAGACTACGACGATGCCCGCGACGGCTCCGATGATGATGGCGCCCAGCGGGGAAACCCAATAGCAGGGGCAGGTGATCGCGACCAGGCCGCCCAAAAAGCCGTTGATCGAGATGCCGCAATCCCACTTCTTGAGCCGCGGATAGAGGTAGAACAGGGGGGTGAGTCCGCCGGCGCAGGCGGCCAGGGTGGTGTTGGTCGCGACCCGGGCGATGCCGATGAAGTCCATCGCGGACAGGGTGGAACCGGGATTGAAGCCGTACCAGCCGAACCACAGGATCACCGCGCCGACTGCGGCGATGGTCATGTCATGGCCGGGCATGGGCCCGCCCCCGTCACGCACGAACTTCCGGCCGAGGCGGGGCCCCAGGACGATGGCTCCGGCCAAGGCGACCATTCCGCCGATGGTGTGGACGACGGTCGAACCGGCGAAATCGTGGAAGGCCGCGGGCTGGATGTTGTTCAACCAGCCGTCCGGACCCCAGGCCCAGTGGCCCAAGATCGGGTAGATGAACCCGCTCACGCCCACGCTGTAGATCAGATCCCCGACAAAACCCGTCCTGCCGACCATGGCCCCCGTGGTGACGGTGCTGCAGGTGTCGGCGAAGGCGAACTGGAAGAGGAACACGGCCAGGGTCGCAACGCCGCAGCTTCCGTACGTCAGCGGGATGTTCTGAAGGAAGTAGTACTGGTTGCCGATGAAGCCGTTTCCGCTGCCGAACATCCAGGCGAAGCCCCACGCGTAGAAGAGCAGACCGCATAGGCAGGTGTCCACGATGCCGGACAGCAGCACGTTGATGGTTTCCCTGGTGCGGGCGAAACCCGCCTCAAGGAACATGAAGCCGGCCTGCATGAAGAACACCAGGAAGGCCGTCACCAGGACCCACATGGTGTTGATCGGGTTGACGTAGGGCGGATCCGGGACGACGGCGGGAGCGGCCGCGGGAGCGGCGGCCGTCGCGGCCTGCGCCGTGGGCGTGACGTCGGCGTGCAGGTGCCCGTTGAAGTAGGCCGGGACCGCCAGGATGACGCCGTACAGGATGAGCAGGCCCAGCATCTTTCCGCCCAACAGGGAATAGAACAGCCCTCGCTGCTCCTTATCCTTGAATTTCTCTATAAATCGCTTTACCACAGCTTCCTCCTGCGCCAGACCGCTGGACCCGGCCCGCTTTATGCCCGACTCTTCCGTGAAGCCCGGCTGGAAATGGATGGATGGAAAAGGAGCCGGGGAAACAACGTTGTAGACCCCCGGGCGGCGGATTGACGCCGCATGTAGCTTCCGTGAGCCATACAAGTGCAAGACCTGTGCCATACCGAAAAGCCTTGAAAAAGAACGCCGGCCTTGCGCCCCGGCCAGGGGCCCCAACTAATCGTTAAAAATGAAAGGCATGAAGGTCACTACCGACAATACTGTCCCGCGTTCCAAGCAACACGTTTAAAAACCGCGCCCCGGCCCTTCAAGCGGCCAGGGGCCCCACCGGCTGTTCCACAAAAGGCAGAAGAAAACTGAAGCGGGCACCCTTGGGCGTGGGATCCAACTGCAATTGACCGCCGTGCAATTCGGCGATTTCACAGGCGATAGCCAGGCCCAGCCCCAGTCCGGTCCCCTGGGGCTGTCCCGGAACCCGGAAAAAGCGCTCGAAGATGCGCCGCTGATAGGCCTTGGGAACCCCCGGACCCTGGTCCTGCACCCAAAAACGCACCCCTTTGGCCTCCCGCGCGGCCCCGACCGTGAGGCTGGCCCGGTCCGGGGAATGGCGCAGCGCGTTGTCCAAAAGGTTCGAGAACACCAGCTTGAGGCGCCCGATGTCGACGGCCACGGAGGGTAAGGGCTCTTTTGCGACCAGTTCGAGCCGGTGGCCCTGGCCCTCCAGGGAAGGGCGCAGCGGCTCCACCATCGCGCGCAGCAATTCGCCCGCGGGCAGGACCTCGAGGCGCAGGATGTCCCCGGACTCAAGGCGTCCCAGCTCGAGCAGTTCCTCGAGCACCCCGTGCATGCGTTCGACGTTGTCCTTCATGGTGGCCAGGAGCTCCCCCTGCCTGCCCGCGCGGCCCGCCTCGAAATCCTCGCCCAGGAGATAGACCGCCATGCGCAGGCTCGTCATCGGATTCTTCAGCTCGTGCGACACCGTGGACAGCATCCCGTTTTTCATCTCATCGAGCTTGCGCAGGCCGGTGACGTCGGCCAGCACCAGGGTCGCGCCCACGACGTCCCCTTTGGGCCCCTTCACCGGAAAAAGGCGCGGAAGGATGTAGCGTTCGCGGCCCCGGCGCCGCACCTGCAGGGCGCTGGCGTAGTCCGCGGGCTCATAGGCCTGGCCCCGCTCCAGCACCGGCGCCACGTGGACGTCCAGAAACCCGAGCGGGGTGTTCTCGAAGCCGGCGCCGGGCCGCAGCCCGAAGAGGTCCTCTGCGGCCGCGTTGCACAGCTCCACCTTGCGGTCCAGTCCCAGGACCGCCACGGGATCCCGCAGGCTGTTGATGGCGAGCTGGGTCGTGCGCTGGGTGCGCAGCAGCTTGGCCCGGAAGCCCTGCTCCAGGTCCCGCAGGCGGCTGGCCATGGCGTTGAAGGCCCGCCCCAGCTCACCCAATTCGTCGTCGCCCGTCACCGTCACGCGGCCGTCCAGGCGCCCGCGGCCCAGGGCGCGGACGCCTTCCGTCAATTCCAGGACCGGATCCACCAGGGAGCGCCCCACCCGCAGCGCGAAGGCCACGCCCAGGAGCACCCCGGCCAGCAGGAGCAAGACCATGAAGCGGAGCTCCGAGGCCAGCAGATCCCGGCCGTGGTCCCGGAAGCGGGCGTTCTTCAAGTTCAAGTCCGCGATGACCCAGGCCAGCTCGCGCATGCGGGCGTAGGAGGGTGCCATGCGGGCGCGGTACAGGGCCCGGCGCCGGGGGGGATCGAGGCCGGGGCCGAGGACCGCCGGCAGGGCGGCCGAATAGGAATCCCAGGCCGCCTGCAGGTCCAGGGCCGCCTCGCGCTCGCCTTTTTCGGTCACGTTCAGGAATTCACTGAGGAGGATGGCGGCGACCTTCCGCCGCGGACCAGCGATGGAATCCAAATGTTCCGGCCTGCCGCGCTGCGTCTGGGCCTGGACCCAGGCGTCCGTCTGGTCCAAGTCGTCGGTCAATTCGTGCATGTACTCAAGGGAATCGCCGTTGTTCTTGAAGGTCTGCTCGATCTCGAGGTTGCCGCGCAGACTGATCCACACCGCCAGGCTGGCCGTCAGGAGGAGGACCAGGAGCAGGCCCCCTATGCCCAGCCAGAGCCTTTTCCTGATTCCGCCGCCACGGGGCATGGCGTTAGAGGCCATATTTTTTGCGCTTACGCCACAAGGTCACCGCGGTCATGTTCAGGACCTTGGCCGCCTGCTCCAGGGTCCGGGTCTGCGCCATGACCTTGCGTATGTGCACGGCCTCGACCTCGTCCATGGACCCCAGCTCCTCGGGCGCACCGGGCGCGGGCGCGTCCTGGGGGCGCTGGGCCGAGTACATCCCGGCGAGGTCCTCCAGGCGCACCTCATCCTGGTTCCCCAGCACGCAGACCCGCTCCAGCATGTTGCGCAGTTCACGGAGGTTGCCCGGCCAATGGTAGCTTTGGAGGCCTGCCAGGGCGCGGGGGCTGAACCCCTTGGGCCCCCGCCCCGTCTCGTGCCGCAACTCCTGGAGCATCGTGTCGATGAGCTTGGGCAGGTCCTCCTTGCGTTCCCTCAAGGGGGGCACCCGCAGCTCCACCGCGCTCAGGCGGTAGTAGAGATCCTGGCGGAAACGGCCAGCCTGGACCGCCTCGGCCAGGTCCACGTTGGTGGCGGAGATGATGCGGACGTCGGTCTTGACCGTGCGGCTGTCCCCGACGGGCTCGTATTCGCGCTCCTGGAGCACGCGCAGGAGCTTGGTCTGGAGGGACAAGGGCAGGTCGCCCACTTCGTCGAGGAAGAGGGTTCCGCCCTCCGCGCGGGCGATGCGCCCCTGATGGTCGCGATGGGCGCCGGTGAAGGCGCCGCGCACATGGCCGAAGAGCTCGCTTTCGAGCATGTCCGGCGGCAGGGCCGGGCAGGGCACCACGACAAATGGCGCCTCCCTGCGTGGGCTGAAGTCGTGCACGGCCTTGGCCATCACGCCCTTGCCCACGCCTGTCTCGCCCTGCAGGAGCAGCGTGGTCGCGCCGCTTTGCGCCACCTTGCGGATCTGGACCATCAGCGCCTGCATGGAGGCGGCCCGGCTTTCGAGCAGGGCCTTGGAAAGGTCCGTCTCGCGGAAGCGTGTCTGGCTGGCCATGGCCTGGGCCACAGCCCGGCGCAATTCCATGGGGTTGAAGGGCTTGGGCAGGTAGTTGGTGGCCCCCCTGCGCATCGCGTCCACCGCGCTGGGTATGGAGCCGTAGGCCGTGATGATGACGATGGGGATCCCGGGCTGCTCGGCCTTGAGCACCGGCAGCAAATCGAGGCCGGAACGTCGGCCCAGGCGCAAATCAATCAAAGCCAGGTCAAAGGGCTCGTCCGCGACCATTTTGCGGCCCGAGGCGAGGTCCCCGCAGCTGCGCACGGACCAGCCCTCGGTGTCCAAGGCGAAGCGGATGGTTTGGCAAATGGAGGGTTCGTCGTCCACCACCAGGCATCGTTGCGGGAGCACTTCCGAGACTACGGCGTTCAAGCATCCTCCGGGAGGCAAAGTACCCATTAAAAAAGCAAGATTTGTGCCACCTCTGATTCCTGCTAAAAAGGCCTTAAAATATGGAGATCATGAGATCCACTACTATGGTATCCATAAAAATGAATGATTTACCAACAATCTTGTAAGTTTTTTTTGCGCGTTACATTCCCAAGAAGCCTTCCCTTTTAGGCCCACGCTTCGCCCAGCGGGGTGGGCGCGGATCAGTCAAGGCACTAGCTGGAACCATGAGGGCCTTGGCCAGCTCTTCAAGCACCCGGACCGCGGGATTGGAGTCTTCGCGGACCTCCTCGATGCGCTGGATGGTCCGCTCACCGACATCCGCCGTGCGTTCGGCCAAAGCGCGGCGGCTGAAGCCGCGTTCGCTGCGCAGACGCGGAAGCTTGCGCCCGGCGACCTCGCGCAAGGAAGCGGCCCGGGAACGCGCCACTAAGTCCGGTCGCCCGCGTTTCAGCTTTTCGACCAGATCGGCCGAACCGGTGAAGCGCACTTGAATCGTCGTCAGGGTTTGCTCCTGTTTACCCCCTTACTCCAATCAAATGAGCGCTGCCAAGCCTTTGCGGTCCAATAAATTCAGCAACTTTGCTGAAGGTCCGGCCGGATGTTTCTCGCCGATCTCCCACTGGCGCACGGTGGAAAGACTGGCATTGAGCAGTGAAGCCAGAACCGCCTGGCTAAGCTTATAGCGGTCCCGCAGGGCTCTAATCTTCCGACCGGAATAATCCGGCACCGGCGCCAGACATAGGGCGTCGTATTCGCGCATGCGGCGCAGGTCAATAAATCCGGCTTTATGGAGGTCCATGGCGGTGTCATGAACAGCCTCCATGATGCGGCTCTTCGCTGGAATTTTATTTTTCACGGCAAATCTCCTCTAATATGCCTTCACGAAGACTGCTCTCCAAGCGAGCTTCGGGCAAGCCCAGGAGGTCCCTTGCCATGGTCTGCAGTCCTTCAAGTTCGTCGGCCTGTATGTTCTCCCGTTCCTTTTTCTCGAATCCGAAAACGAAAAACCAGCGGTCGTTTTTATTTGTGGCTATCAGGGCGCGGGCGCCCCCTCGCTTGCCGCGACCGGGCAAAGGAACGCGTTTTTTGACCACGCCTCCCCCGAGATCGGCGTCTGTCAGGCCCCGAACCATCTCTCCAAAGGCCCGGCAAAGCGCCTCGTCCGGCAATCCCGTTTTTTCAGACCATTTCGAAAAATTGCGGGTCTTGAAGACCCTTCGATTAACTATATCACTAAGTGTATTATTTATGCAATCTGACTTTCTCTCCTTACCCTTCATCCTTTTCCTCCGCATGGCGGCTCCCATCGTAGGGAAGCTGCGATCCTCCCCGGAATAAAAAAACCCCGGACCAAAAGGTCCGGGGTCGCTAAGCCTTGAAAGGCGGCGAAGCCTTGTGCGGGCTATCCGTTCGTGAGGGCCGAAGCCTCAAAGTTTTTATGGTTTCCGTGCTTGGACATAGGGCTCCCTTTTTTATCGACGCCCGACTATACCACGCCTGGGGCGGCCGGTACCAAGGGCTCCTTGAGTTTCCCTGAGGCCACCAGCGCCGCGAGCGCTTCGACAACTACATTGTCCCACCATCCCTTGGCGCTTTCGGCCCTTAGGATTTCCACGGCCATTTCCGGGGAGAACGCGGCCTTATAGGATCTCGTCGAAACCAAGGCCTGGAAAATGTCCGCAACGGCCAATACACGCACCTCCAGGCTTATCTCCGCGCCCTTCAGGCCGTCGGGATAGCCGGTGCCATCCAGCTTTTCATGATGGCTGCGGACCAGGGGCACAATCGCCGCCAGGGAGCGCATCGGCTTCACCAAATCGCTGCCCATTGAGGCGTGGGTCATCATCTTGGCGCGTTCGGGGCCGGTCAAAGGACCCGTTTTCTGCAGAATCGTGTCCTCAATGACGATTTTCCCGATGTCGTGAAGAGAGGCCCCCAGGCATAAGCGATGCACCATATCCTCGCTCAAACCCATGTGCTCGCCCAGTCTCTCGCACAGGGCCCCGACCTTCTTACAGTGCTCATGCGTGAAAAGGTCCCGTTTTTCGGAGATGCGCGCGACCATCGCCAGCACCGATGCCGCGTCCTCGAGATCGTCCGTGTAGTACTTGAGCCGCAACAGCGAACGCACCCGCGACCGGAGTTCCGGCATGCTGGAACCCTTCATCAGGTAGTCATCGGCGTCGAATTCGTGGGCCCTAATCTTGGAAATCGTGTCCGCGCTGCCGGTGTGCATGATCACCGGAATCAGGCGGGTGGCGGGATTGCCCTTGAGCCTGGCGCAAACCTCCGTGCCGCTGAGCCCGGGCATTTGCATGTCCAGCAGTACCAGGTCCGGCTTTTCCTGGGCGACCTTATCCATGGCATCCAGCCCGTCGACGGCGGTTTGGACCCGGTAGTCCTCCCGCTCCATCACCAAGCGCAATAACTGGCGGGCGTTGATGTCGTCGTCGACGATGAGAATCAGGGAGGAACGGGGGGTGCGGGCCATGGGCGGACTCCGAGAGTCAGATTGGATACGTCGCCAAAACTTAACAAATTATTTTACATACTATGTACTATTTTCTCATCAAAATTAATGTAAAAATGTAAAAAAATTTATGAGGTTTGACCTAATCTTAATTCTAGGTGCGATTTTAGACAGTTTTACGGTTAAGGAGCCCCCATGCAAGCGTTCGAACCATCGATTGCAGCCCAAGAAACAGCCCGAGAAATGGGGCTCGACACCCCGGGTCTTGCGCACCGCCTTTCCATGGTAGGGTTCAATTCCGAAGACCTGGTCCGGGTTCAAGCGCTCAGGCCCGTGGTTGAGGAAAATATCGGATCCCTGGTTTCCAACTTTTTCGAGTTCCTCGCGCCCCTTACCGCAGGCCATGGACTCCTATCCAATGCGGAATTACTGAACCAGGCCTTTTTGCGCAAAGAAGAACATCTTCGGGCCATGGTCGGGGGCGTCTACGGCGAGGACTATGCGCTGCAACGCCTGAGCCTGGCGCTCATCTACGCCAAAGCCGGCTTGGACCCCTGCGTTTTCCTGGGCGCCTTCCATAGCCTCTTGAAAAGTCTCGGTTTCATGACCATGGGGAAGTACGAAGACAGGCCCTTGGAGGGCTTTGAGAACTTCATGGCGCTCAAAAAAATCGCCTTTTTCGATATCGGCATCATCATAGACACCCTGATCCTGGAACGTGAGCGCAGCCTCAAGGCGCAGAAGCTGGAATTGGAAGAAACCCAGGAACAGTTTCGGGGCGCCCAGAAGATGGAATCTCGCCTCCGGGCCGTGATCGAAAAATCCGGGGATCTCATCACGCTCAGGGATGCCAAACAGAAAATATTGTACGCCAGCCCGGGCCTCGAGCGGATATCGGGTTACAGCGTAGAGGAAATCAAAAACTCTTCCTTCATGGAATTCTTCCACCAGGACGACCGCCCGTCCTACCTCGCGGCATATTCCTCGCTCAAGCCGGGGGACAGCTTCAACGGCCTGCGCCTGCGCGTCCGGACGAAGGCCGGAAACTCGCGTTGGATCGAAGGGAACCTAAGCAACTTTTTGGATGACGACAAGGTTGGGGCCATCGTATCGAACTTCAGGGACATCACGGAGCGGGTCAAATTGGAGGAGAACCTGAACCACGCGATCAAAATGGAGAGTTTCGGCAAACTGGCGGCCGGAGTCGCCCACGACTTCAATAATTTGATCACGGTCATCTTCGGGTACGGCGAAATGGTGATGCAAAATCTCGCGGGCGACGAAAAAAACCGGGAAATGATGGCGACCATTCTGCAGGCGGCGACCCGCGCCGGCTCCCTGACGCGGCAATTGCTGGCGTTCAGCCGCAAACAGGTGATGCAACCCCATGTCCTGGACCTCAACGACATCCTGAAAAGCACGGGCATGATGCTGGAACGGGTGCTCGGAGAGGATATCGAAATCAAAATACATCCGGGGCCCGGACTGGATCAGGTGTTCATGGATCCGGACCAGTTGGAACAGATCATCATGAATTTGGCCGTCAACGCCCGGGACGCCATGCCCAGCGGGGGCAAGCTGACCCTCGAGACATCCAACGTGTTTTTGGACGAGGAATATATTCAAGGGCACGGGGAAGGCCACGCGGGGCCCCATGTCCTGCTCGCGATCTCGGACAACGGGACGGGCATGACCGCGGCGATCCGGAACAAGATTTTCGAGCCTTTTTTCACCACCAAAGAAGTTGGCAAAGGGACGGGACTGGGCCTATCGACGGTCTACGGGATCGTGAAACAGAGCGGCGGAAATATATGGGTCTACAGCGAGGTCGGGGTGGGAACGACCTTCAAGGTCTACTTTCCGAAAAACGAAAGCTCCAAAACGCTCCCCACCAACGCCGCCGTCCAAGCCGTCGAGCGGGGTCATGAGACTATCCTGCTGGTGGAGGATGAGCGCGAAATTCGGGCGCTATTCAAGATGGTGCTCTCCAACAACGGCTACCGGGTGCTCGAGGCGGAGGATCCGGAGCACGCCCTTGCTATTTGCCGCAAGCCGGAGAACAAGATCGATTTGCTCCTGACCGATATGATCATGCCAAAAATGGGCGGCCGGGAATTGGCCGAGAACGTGACCGCGCTGCGTCCGGAGATCAAGGTGGTCTATATGTCCGGCTACACCGATGACGCGATTGAACGGCAGGGTATGCTGAGCCCCGGATCGGCGTTCATTGAAAAACCGATCGGCGGGGACGAGTTGCTCAGGAGAATCCGTAAATTCCTGGCTTAAGGCCGGAGCCCCGCCCCTCCGGCTATTCAAACACCCTGATCGGCAGCACGGTCATAGGGATGCCCTCCCACTGCAGCCTGCCCTGGAGCAGGTACACGGTCTGGTTGTGCATCCAGCGCTGGTACCAACGCTCCCTTTGGAACACGAACTTGCTGCCGAAGACCACCGA
>DATHOE010000026.1:0-1725 GCA_035485275.1 bacterium | reverse complement strand
ATGGCACAAAAGGTTCAGGTGCTCCTCGTCGATGACCTGGATGGGGGCGAGGCGACAGAGACCGTGGCCTTCAGTCTCGATGGCACCACCTACGAGATCGACCTCAGTTCAGATAACGCGGGCAAGCTCCGCAAAGAGTTTGCGCCCTACGTTGACCATGCACGCAAGGCAAGTGGTGGCGCCGCAGGCACCCGCCGCCGGCGGACCAGGACTGGACCGGGCCGGGAGCGTAGCTCGGAAATCCGGGCGTGGGCCAAACAGCGCGGCTACAAGGTGAGCGAGCGCGGCCGGATTCCGGCCCAGATCATCTCGGAGTACGACGCAGCCCACTAGGGATTGCGTCAAAGGGCCCGCAGGTGCCCCGTGGCGTACCAGTTTCCGCAGGACTCTGGAGCACGCCGCGGGACCCGTGCGGGCCCTGTGCTTTGTGGCCAGGCCATCCGGGGACCGAGTCGTCCCGGCCCGCGGCCGGGACCGTGCCATCCAGGGCCGCGCTCTCCGGAACCATGCCAGCCGGTGCCATGCCAGCCGGTGCCATGCCGCCCGGTGCCGGGCCACCTGGTACCGGCCGTCCGCTCCTCAGCGATCTGGACCGTGAGCCGGAGTCCGGGCAGCAGGGCTGGCCGCCATCTCGGGCCCGAGCCCGCCGAGCCCGCCGGGCCGGGCCTGGCCCGGGCCCGGCATCGGGCGCAGGCGCCTCGCGGGTGAACTTAGCGGCCGCCGGGCTCGTTGGTATCAGTATGAGGCGGTGCTGGTCGCAGCAGGGTCGAGGCCGTTCGCTTGCGGCGTACAGGGAACACCTTCGCCCCTCCCGGGGGTTGGATGGGATGAAGGTCCTCCTGCCGGGGAACTGTTTACTCAAGTGCCGCATATCGCGCGGTGCGTCGTCCGGCGTGCGGGCTACCATGCGGAAGGGACGGGCCCCGGAACATCCGGACATCTGGGTCCCCCCGACCGCTCTGTGAGGAGCGAGGCGATGTTCGAAAGGTTTACCGACCGGGCGCGGAGAGTTGTGGTGCTGGCTCAAGAAGAAGCCAGGATGCTCAATCACAACTACATCGGCACCGAGCACATCCTGCTTGGCTTGATCCACGAGGGCGAGGGCGTGGCGGCCAAGGCGCTGGAGTCCCTGGGAATCAGCCTGGAGGCTGTACGCCAGCAGGTTGAAGAGATAATCGGCCAGGGCCAGCAGGCACCTTCCGGGCATATCCCGTTTACGCCGCGCGCGAAGAAGGTGCTTGAGCTTTCGCTGCGCGAGGCGCTGCAGCTCGGGCACAACTACATCGGCACCGAGCACATCCTGCTCGGCCTCATCCGCGAGGGTGAGGGTGTGGCGGCCCAGGTGCTGGTCAAGCTGGGAGCGGACCTGAACCGGGTTCGCCAGCAGGTGATCCAGCTGCTGCACGGCTACCAGGGCAAGGAGCCCGCCGCGGCAGGCGCCCCCTCCGAGTCGGCCCCGTCCACTTCCCTGGTCCTGGACCAGTTCGGGCGGAACCTGACCCAGGGCGCCCGGGAAGGCAAGCTCGATCCGGTGATCGGCCGGGAGAAGGAAATCGAGCGTGTCATGCAGGTCTTGTCCCGGCGCACCAAGAACAACCCGGTGCTCGTGGGCGAGCCCGGCGTGGGCAAGACCGCCGTGGTCGAGGGGCTGGCCCAGAAGATCGTCAAGGGCGAGGTGCCCGAGACGCTCAAGGACAAGCAGCTCTACACGCTGGACCTCGGAGC
>DATHOE010000025.1:0-46692 GCA_035485275.1 bacterium | reverse complement strand
GCCGAAGAGCAAAATCTTCGTGGGACGCTGCTTCACCCAGTCCATGAGCTTGGACAAGGAAGCCTCGCCCTGGGCGGTGAGCGTGCTGCTTTCAGGCCCAAAATAGCCGCTCGCGGCCAGGTCGTACTTGAAAACAGGCGCGGCGGTGACGCTCACCGCGCCCGCATTTTCGGCAGCCGACAGGGCACCGCAAAACCGCAGTGGGACGAGCAAAGCCAATAAAATTAAAAGGAAATTTCGCACTGTCTCGATTCCTTTTTTGAAACCATTTCCGAACGCAAGATTCACAGAAACCAATGATTACATCTACCCTTTAAATTTTTTTAGCATTATTTATTAAGCAAAAAACAACAATCACTCCAATGTTATCAACATTTTATGGTGTAAAAGTGCATCTTTATGTTTCATTTGTCAGAACAAAAATCCAGATGCTCCCTAAATATACAAATAGTAAATTTGTATATTTTTATCGGTCATCGCTTCAAAAAATTTGATCCAAAAAAATCAGACAGCCCCGATCAAACTTTAAAAACCGAAGCATCAGCGTTCCGAACGCGCCCGCCTCAAACGGTCAGAGCCTGGCGAAGGGCCTTCCTCCAACCGTCCAAGTCCCGCGTCCGCGCCCTGAGCGACAGCTTCGGCCGGAAGCGCTTCACCGCGCCCGCGAATGCGCGGCCTTGATCCGGTTTCAGCAGTCCGGCGCCCAGGCCCGCCAGCAGGGCCGCGCCCAAGGCCGTGGTTTCGACCTGGGCCGGACGCTCCACTTGCGCGCCCAACAGGTCGGCCTGGAACTGCATGAGCCAGTCGTTGCGGCTCGCTCCGCCATCCACCCGCAAGCGCTTTATCTTCTGGCCCGCGTCCTCTTCCATGGCGCGCACCAGGTCCGCGCTCTGGAAGGCCATGCTCTCGACCGCGGCCCGCACCACATGGGCCGCGGTGCTGGCGCGCGTCAGACCCGTCAGGACCCCACGCGCGCCGCTGTCCCAATGGGGCGCTCCCAGTCCCACGAAGGCCGGCACCAGATAGACTCCGGCGTTGTCCTTCAGCGAACGGCAAATGGCTTCGCTCTGGTCCGCGCTCCGGATCAGCCCCAGCTGGTCGCGCACCCATTGCACGGCGGCGCCGCCGATGAAGACCGCTCCCTCGAGGGCGAAGACCGGGCCCCCGTCGTCGCCGCAGGCCAGCGTGGTCAGGAGGCGCCGGCGCGAGGCCCGCCAACGCGAGCCCAGGTTCAGGAGCAGGAAACAGCCGGTGCCGTAGGTGTTCTTCATCTCGCCGGGACGGGTGCAGCCCTGCCCGAACAGCGCGGCCTGCTGGTCGCCCGCGATCCCCGTGATGGGGATGCCCTCCCCGCAGAACGCGGAGGACGCGGTCGCGCCGAAGCGCGAAGCCGAGGCCTGCACTTTCGGAAGCAGCGCTTCGGGGATGGAAAAGAGGCGGAGGAGTTCCGGATCCCAGCGCCGCCGCCTTATGTCATACAAAAGGGTGCGGCTGGCGTTGGTGTAATCGGTGGCGTGGGCTTGGGCCCCGCTGAGCTTCCACAAAAGCCAGCTGTCCACGGTGCCAAAGGCCAGCTTGCCCGCCCGGGCGCCCGCCCGGGCATCGGTCACGTGCTTCAACAGCCATTCGATCTTGGTGGCGCTGAAGTAGGCGTCCACCTCCAGGCCGGTGCTGCGCCGGATGCGGGGCCCCCAGCCGAGCCGAAGCAGCTGCTCGCAACGCGCCGCGGTGCGGCGGCACTGCCAGACGATGGCCCGGTGCACGGGCTTGGAGCTGGCCCGGTCCCACAGGACCGCGGTTTCGCGCTGGTTGGTGATGCCCAGGCCGGCTATGTGCCGCTTGGCCGCGGACTTGGCGATGCCGGCCGCGCGCAGGGCCGCGCCACCCGTGGCCTGCGTGTTGTCCCACAGCTCGGCCGCGTCATGCTCCACCCAGCCCGCCCTGGGGAAGTGCTGGGCGTGCTCACGGTATGCGGAGCCCAGGACCTTGCCGCGGCGGTCGAACACATAGGTCCGCGTGCCGGTCGTACCCTGGTCCACCGCGAGGAGCAAACTGGGTCGGGACATGGGCCGGGGCTCAGCCTTTCTTTTCAACCGCCTTGGGCGCCTGGATCCGGATGTGCACGTCCTCAAGCTGCTTCGGGGTCACCTCGCCGGGCGCGCCCATGAGCAGGTCCTCGGCGGCGGCGTTCATGGGGAAGGCGATGACTTCGCGGATGTTGGGCTGGTCCGCCAGCAGCATCACGATGCGGTCCACGCCCGGGGCGATGCCGCCGTGGGGAGGCGCGCCGAAGCGGAAGGCGTTGAGCATGCCGCCGAACTTCTTCTCCACCACTTCCGGCCCATATCCCGCAAGGGCGAAGGCCCTCAGCATGATGTCCGGCCGGTGGTTGCGGATGGCCCCGGAGCTCAGTTCAATGCCGTTGCACACGATGTCATACTGGTAGGCCAGGATATCCAGGGGGTCCTTGGTCTCCAGGGCCTCCATGCCGCCCTGCGGCATGGAAAAGGGGTTGTGGCTGAACTCGACCGCGCCCGTGTCCGGATTGTGCTCGTACATGGGGAAGTCCACGATCCAGCAGAACTTGAATTCGCCGGGCTGGACCAGGTGCAGGTCCGTCCCGATGCGCGTGCGCAGGGCGTGGGCCCAGGGCTCGACCTCGGACCTGCCGCCCACCAGGAAAAAGGCCACGGAATCGTCCGGGTCCAGGCCGGGCATGGCCTTCAGCTCCGCCTGCTGCTCCGGGCTCATGAACTTGAGCAGGGGGCCCTTGGCCTCCCCGCCTTTGAAGGTCACATAGCCCAGGCCCGGCGCGCCCTGGCGCTTCATGAAATCCTCAAGCTCCTGGAAAAACTTGCGGCTCTTGTCCGCGGCCCCGGGCACCACCAGCAGGCGTCCGATGCCGCCGTCCTTGACGGCTTCCTGGAAGGGCGCCAGGCCCATGGCGCCCACGAAGGCCGTGGTGTCGCGGTACTCGAGCGGGTTGCGCAGGTCCGGCTTGTCCGTTCCGTACTTGAGCATGGACTCGCGGTAGGGGATGCGCACGAAGGGCGCGTCGGCGATACGGAAGGAGCTGAATTCCTTGAACAGGGGGATGAGCAGGCCTTCCAGCGCCGCGAAGATGTCCTCCTGCGTCACGAAGCTCATCTCGATGTCGAGCTGGTAGAACTCCCCCGGCGAGCGGTCCGCCCGGGCGTCCTCGTCCCGGAAGCAGGGCGCGATCTGGAAGTAGCGGTCGAAGCCGGACACCATGAGCAGCTGCTTGAACTGCTGGGGGGCCTGCGGAAGGGCGTAGAATTTTCCGGGGTGCAGGCGCGAGGGCACGATGAAGTCGCGCGCTCCCTCGGGCGAGGAGGCCGTGAGGATGGGCGTCTGGAACTCGGTGAAGCCGAGATCCGTCATGCGCCGGCGCATGCTGCTGATGACCTTGGCGCGCAGGAGCACGTTGGCGTGGAGCTGGTCCCGCCGCAGGTCGAGGAAGCGGTAGGACAGGCGGATGCTCTCGTCGACCGGGTTGGGGTCCGCCACCTGGAAGGGCAGGGTCTCCGCGGCCGATTCCAGGCTGAAGCTGGCCGCGTGGAGCTCCAGCTCGCCGGTGGCCAGCTTGGTGTTCACGGTTTCGGCCGCGCGGGCGACCACCAGGCCGGTGACGGTGACGACGCTTTCGGGCTTGAGGTGGGTGGCCTGCTCAAAGAAGGGCTGGTCCGGCCCGATCACCACCTGGGTCACGCCGTAGTGGTCGCGCAGGTCGATGAAGAGCAGGTGGCCGTGGTCGCGCTTGCGGTGGACCCAGCCGGACAGCCGGACTTGGGCCCCCAGATGGGCCTTACGGAGCTCCCCGCAGGTATGGGTGCGGTAGGGATGCAAAGTTTCCTCAAATGAAGCGGCTGGGCAGGCGATCGCCGCGCCTTGCGTATCAGCCTATCTTTTCGATGCCGCCCAGGTAGGGCCGCAGGACTTTGGGAACCACGATGCTGCCGTCGGCGAGCTGGTTGTTCTCCAGGATGGCCGGAAGCACGCGGCTGGTGGCCAGCCCGGAGCCGTTGAGCGTGTGCAGGAGCTCCTTTTTCCCGTCGCGGCGCTTGACCTTGATGTTGGCCCGGCGCGATTGGAAGTCGGTGAAATTGCTGCAGCTGCTGCATTCCCACCAGCGCTTTTCCTGGCCAGCGGAAAAGACCTCGAGGTCGTAGCATTTGGCGGCGCCGAAGCCCATGTCCCCGGCGCACAGCAGCATGCGGCGGTAGGGCAGCTCCAGGGCCTCGAGGATGGACTCCGCGTCCAGGGTCAGGGCCTCGTGTTCCGCGAAGCTCGTCTCCGGCAGGGCGAACTTGACCAGCTCCACCTTGTTGAACTGGTGCTGGCGCACCATGCCCTTGGTGTCCTTGCCGTAGCTGCCGGCCTCGGCCCTGAAGCAGGGGGTGTAGGCCGTGTACTTCAGGGGCAGGACCGCCTCGTCCAGGACCTCGTCGCGGTGCAGGTTGGTCAGGGGCACTTCGGCCGTGGGGATCAGGTAGTAGGGGCTGTCCCCGCGCAGCCGGAACAGGTCCTCCTCGAATTTCGGGAGCTGCCCGGTGCCGAACATGGTCTCCGCGTTGACCAGCAGGGGCGTCCAGAACTCGGTGTAGCCGTTGCGCTGGGTCTGGGTGTCGAGCATGAACTGGATCAGGGCCCGCTCCAGGCGGGCGCCCATGCCGCGGTAGACCGTGAAGCGCGCGCCGGAGATCTTGGTGGCCCGCACCCAGTCCAAAATGCCGAGGGCCTCTCCCAGCTCCCAGTGCGGCTTGGGGCTGAAGTCGAAGACGGGCGGCCTGCCCCAGGCCTTGACCTCCACGTTCTGCTCGGCGCCCAGGCCCTCCGGCACGCTTTCGTGCGGCAGGTTGGGGGTGCGCTTGAGGCCGTCGTAGAGCTTCTCGTCGAGCTCCGCGGCGCGCGCCTCGGCCGCGGAGACCTGCTCGCCCATGAGGCGCACGCGGTCCATGAGCTCGCCCGCGTCCTCGCCCGCCTTTTTCAGGTCGCCGATCTTCTTCGACAGGCCGTTCTTGGCGGCCTTGAGCTGCTCCGCCTCGGTGATGGCCGCGCGGCGCCCCGCGTCCACGCGCTCGAAGGCCTCCACATCGAAGTCAAAGCCCCTTTTTTTGAGCGCCGCGGCGACTGCCGGAAGGTTTTCCCGGACGGTTTTGAGGTCAAGCATGATGCGGTGCGCTCCTAGACGTCAAGATTCGAGACTTCCTGGGCGTGCGTCTGGATGAAGATGCGGCGCGGCTCGACGGCGTCGCCCATGAGGACCGTGAAGATCCGGTCCGTTTCCACCGCGTCCTCGAGCTTCACCTGCAGGAGGGTCCGGCGGGTCGGGTCCATGGTGGTTTCCCAAAGCTGTTCCGGGTTCATCTCGCCCAGGCCTTTGTAGCGCTGCATGCTGCTGCCCGCCTTGCCCAGTTCCTTCACTTTTTCGACAACGTCGCGGACGTGGTAGCAGTCGATGGACTTCTTGTCCGTGAGGATCTGGAACAGGGCCTTGCGCTTCTTGGGGTCCTCCTCGGCGTCGGCCTCGTGCTCCTCGCTGAGGATCTCGTCCAGGGGCAGGCCCTTCTTGGTCAGGCGCACGATCAGCTGCTCCATCTCACGCAGCTCGCCCAGGTCGCTCAGGGCCATGATCTCCACCGTCACGGTCGTGCGTCCGTCCTCGGCGGGCTTGAGGAATTCGCCCAGGTAGATGTCCTGGTCGTCCTCCTTTTTCTTGCCGGCCGCCCCGGCCTTGCGCTGGCGCTCGGCCTCGAGCTCGGCCTCGCGTTCGGTCGCGCACAGCACGCGCCCCAGGGGCCCGATGACGATGTGGGTGGGTTTCGTCTTCGCGGCCAGCAGGCCGTCCAGGTCCAGGAGGCGGCGCAGGCGGGGCAGGATGCGGTCCAGGTCCGCCAGGTCCTTGATCAGGTCCCGGAAGCGGGCGCTGTCGAAGGTGCTGTCGACTTTGCCGTTCTTCAGGCGCACCAGCTTGGCCCCGTCCGTGCCCTCCTCGATGAGCATCGCGTCCATCTGCTTCTCGTCCTTGACGTAGAACTCCGACTTGCCCCGTTTCACCCTGAACAGCGGCGGCTGGGCGATGTAGAGGTAGCCCTTCTCCAGCAACATGGGCATGTGCCGGTAGAAGAAGGTGAGCAGAAGGGTCCTGATGTGGCTGCCGTCCACATCGGCGTCGGTCATGATGATGATCTTGTGGTAGCGGGCCTTCTCGATGTCGAATTCGCCGCCGATGCCGCAGCCCATGGCCGTGATCATGGCCCTGATTTCCTCGTTGCCGAAGAGCTTGTCCAGGCGGGCCTTCTCCACGTTCAGGATCTTGCCGCGCAGGGGCAGGATGGCCTGGAACTTCCGGTTGCGGCCCTGCTTGGCCGAGCCGCCGGCGG
Organism: bacterium; assembly: GCA_035485275.1. Taxonomy (GTDB): domain Bacteria; phylum Oederibacteriota; class JAJYGY01; order JAJYGY01; family DAIDJD01; genus DAIDJD01. Next base: position 40,288 of record DATHOE010000025.1, on the reverse strand, counting down.
AGTCGCCCTCCACCAGGTAGACCTCGCACAGCGAGGCGTCGCGCTCGCTGCAGTCGGCCAGCTTACCCGGCAGGCTCATGCCGTCCAGGACGCCCTTGCGGCGCGTGAGTTCGCGGGCCTTGCGGGCGGCCTCGCGCGCCTCCAGCGCGTTGACGGCTTTCGACATCAGGCGCTTGGCCAGGGCCGTGTTCTGCTCGAAAAACGCCGAGAGAAAGTCGTAGGTGACGCCCTGGACGATGTCCTTCACCTCGGGGTTCACCAGCTTGCCCTTGGTCTGGCTGTCGAACTGCGGCTCCGGAACCTTGCAGCTGATGACGGCGATCAGGCCCTCGCGGACGTCGTCGCTTTCGAGGGAGCTGTCCGCCTTCTTCAGCAGGCCGGCTTCCTTGGCGAACTTGTTGGCCGCGCGCGTCAGGGCGCTCTTGAAGCCCACCAGGTGCGAGCCGCCGTCGCGGGTGTTGATGTTGTTGACGAAGCAGAAGATGTTCTCGGCGTAGCCGTCGTTGTACTGCATGGCGATCTCGACGCTGACCCCGTCCTTCTGCTTTTCGAAGGCGATGGGCGTCGGATGCAGGGCTTCCTTGCTCTTGTTGAGGAACTTCACGAAGGCCGAGATGCCGCCCTCGAAGTGGAACTCGTGCTCCTTGGCTTCCTTGCCGCGCTCGTCGCGGAAGCGCACCACCAGGCCCTTGTTCAGGAAGCTGATCTCGCGCAGGCGGGTCACCACCGTGTCGTGGTTGAACTCCGTGGTCGTGAAGATGGTCTTGTCTGGCTTGAAGGTGACCTTGGTGCCGTTTTTCTTGGCCTCGCCGATGGTCTTGACCGGGGCCACGGCCACGCCGCGCTCGTATTTCTGGAAGTAGACCTTGCCTTCGCGGCGGACCTCCACCTCGAGCCATTCGCTCAGCGCGTTCACCACGCTCACGCCCACGCCGTGGAGGCCGCCGGAGACCTGGTAGCTGTCCTTGTCGAACTTGCCGCCGGCGTGGAGCACGGTCATCACGACTTCCAGCGCGCTCTTCTTCAGCTTGGACTGTTCGGCCACCGGGATGCCGCGGCCGTTGTCCGACACCGAGCAGGACCCGTCGGCGTGCAGGGTGACCTCGATGCGGTCGCAGAAGCCGCCCATGGCCTCGTCGACGGAGTTGTCCACCACCTCCCAGATCATGTGGTGCAGGCCGTACTCGTTCGTGGGCCCGATGTACATGCCGGGGCGCTTGCGGACGGCCTCAAGCCCCTCCAGGACCGTGATGTTGTCGGCGGAGTATTCGCCGGAGACCTTCTTTTTCGCTTCTTCTTTAGACATGTAGGGCCATGGACGGAGACCTATGGGCAAAGAGAAGCCCCCCCGCTGTGGCGGGGAAGCGCTGCGCGCATCAAGGGGCTATTTCCCGCCCTGACGCTGCCTGATTTTTTCGTCGATGATGTAATTTTCGATGCGGGTCAGATCGTCCTTGTTGATGGCGATGATCTTGAGCCCGCTCTTGTAGATGCTCACCGTCCTGTCGACGATGCGCCCGTCCTTGCTGTCGGAATGGGCCACTTCGGCCAGGGCGCGCAGGGGGCGCGGCAGGCTGGGCACGGTGATGTCGCAGATCACCATCGTCCCGATGGCCAGGGGCTGGTCGCTCACCAGCGACAGCCCGCCCTGGCTGATGTTCTCGGTCACACCCGTCAAGGCGGTGCTCGGGCGCAGGGACGCCGACAGCTTGTCGAGATGGGTGTCCTTGTAGGCGGCCTCGGTGCGCAGCTGCTGGGCGTAGGCGCCGTCAATGACGTAAAATTTGATTTGTAGCTGTGACACGATGCGCTCGTATTTCCTTTGTTCAATGGTGCCGCGAATCGGCAACATCGTTCCCCCGGGGATACAGTGGAGATCAGGGCTCCATGGCGCCTGCGAGCATCTTCTGGTAGTACGCGGACAGGCCCGCAGATTTGTAACGACGCCCGCCGCCGTCGTCCACCCAGTCGTCGGGCTGCAGGGCCACGGCAAGCTGCAAGTCCGCCACCGCCTTTTTCCGGCGCCCCAGCTCCTGCCAGAAGGTCCCGGCGCTGAACCAGGTGGCGGCTTGCCGGCCCTGGGGCAGCTTCGGCGCCAGGGCCTCGGCCCGCAAAAGCGCCCGTTCAGCGGCCTTTTGGGAGGCCCCCGGCATGCCTTCGCCGGCGCCCTTCAATTCCGCCTGCACCAGGGCCAGGGTGTCGTGGGAATCGTCCCCGGCGGCGGCTTCCATGTCCGAGGCCTTGCGCAACAGGGGCAGGGCCTCGTTGATGCGCCCCTGCTCCAGGCGTATGGTCCCCAGCACGCCCCAGGCCGCGCGGCGCGGCCTGAGCGAGGCCAGCTCCTTTTCGGCTTCCCGCTCCGCTCCGGAACGGTCCGAGCCCAGGGCCCAATATTGCCCCAGCAGGACGCCCAGCGGCAGGAGAAAGAGGGCCAGGACCAGGGCGGTCCATGCCCGGTTTTTGCCGGGACGGGCCGGGACCGGGGTGCTTTCCGGTCCGGATATGCTATCGTCCGTCAAAATCCCCCCGATAGCAAAGAATCCCTTATTCTAAAAAAATATGGGCGCTCCTGTAAATACCCCTCGTGGGGCGCCGATACCCGGAAAAATCCAGAGCCTTTGGCCTGTTTTAAGGCTAGCATGGGGGCATGAACCGACCTGTTCCCCGCTTCGCCCTGCTGTGCGCGCTGCTGTCCCTGCCCCTGGGGGCTTTCGCCCTGGATTCCCCGGTGTCCCAGGCGGAGGCGCCGGTCCTGCTGCAGCCCTCCGCGCCGATCCCTGCCGAAGGCGGCCCCGGAGCGAAAATAGCCTATCTGCCCAGCGGGCCGGCCCTGCTCTCGGGCGGCGTCGGATTCATTTCGGTGGGCAACGGCCTGGGGCTCGGCCTGGGCGGATATTCCCTGTCCTCGGAATACGTGCCCACCCACGACGGCATCAAGTACGATCTCGGATACAGCTACGGCGGCGTGGTCGCCAACTATTCGCTGTATTTCCCCCGCTCGCTCTTTTCCATCCACACTTCGGTCATGGTCGGCCCGGGCCAGGGCTGGGCCGTGCCCCGCCTCACCGGCGCGGACCGAGTCTATGTCAATTTCATCCAGATCGAACCCGGAATCGACATCATGCTCAATGTGTCCCGCCAATTGAGCCTCGGCCTCGGCTTCAGCTGGCGCCTGTGCGGCGGCGCTGACCTCGACAACCTCCTGGGTTCGGACCTCGGCGGCGGCGGCATCTCCTTCCTGATTTTAGTCGGACAGAATTAGGGGCGCGGAAAGCGCGTTTCCACGAAATCCTTGGCCGCGGCTTTGTCGGCCAGCCTGCCCTCCAATTGTTCGTCCTCCACGGCGTCAAGCACAGCCTTGAACAGCGGCCCGGGCGCGTATCCCCACGCGATCAGGTCCGTCCCGTCCAGCAGCGCCGGTGGCCGCAGGCCGACCACCTCATCGCGCGCGAACTCCGCCTGCTTGGCCCGCGCCAGCTCATAGAACTCCATGTCGCCGTGGCTGCCCAGGCAGTCGGCCTTGTGAAGGGTCAGCAGGTCCTCGATGTCGGCGCGGCGCAGCAGGCGCTTGAGCGTGGCGACCTTCATCTGCTTGATGGGGTCCAGGCGCAGGTGGTCGGCCACCAGGGTGCAGGCCGCGTCGGACAGCTCCTTTCCCACCTTCAGGCGCTCAAACAGGGCGCGGGCCATCCTCGCGCCCTCGACCTCATGGCCGTGGAAACGCAGTCGGTCCGTGAAGGTCTTGGTGGGCGGCTTGCCCACGTCGTGCAGCAGGGCCCCCCAGGCCAGGGCGGCCGAAGGCGCGCCGCCGCTGAGGTCGGCCGCCGCCTGGACCACGCGCAGGGTGTGCTCCCATACGTCGCCCTCCGGATGGAACTGGGGAGGCTGGGGGCAGCCCTTCAGCGGCGCCAGCTCGGGCAGCAGGGCCTCCAGCAGGCCGGCCTCGTCGAGCAGCTCCAAGCCCAGCCGCGGTCGCGGCGAACGCAAAATCTTGGTCAGCTCGGCGTTGATGCGCTCGAAGGCCAGGCCCTCCAGGGGGCGCGGCTGCCTTTTCACGGCCTCCCAGGTGGCGGGCTCGATGGAGAAGCCCAGCTGGCAGGCGAAGCGCACGCAGCGCAGGATGCGCAGGCGGTCCTCGTTGAAACGCTCGGCCGGGTCGCCGATGGCCCTCAGCAGGCCGGCGTCCAGGTCCCGGCGGCCGCCGACGAAATCCAGCACCGCGTCCTTGTCCGGGTCATAGAACATGCCGTTGACCGTGAAGTCGCGGCGGCGGGCGTCCTCCTCGGCCGAGGCGAAGCGGACCGCGGAGGGGCGGCGCTGGTCCAGGTAGGGGCCGTCGGCCCTGAAGGTCGCGACCTCGTAGGCCGCTCCCCCGGCGATGACCAGGACCACGCCGAAGGCCGCGCCCACGGGCTCGGTGCTGGGGAAGGCGGCCTGCACCTCCTGCGGCGATGCGCTGGTGGCGATGTCGTAGTCCAGCGGCTCCACCGCGCGCAGGCGGTCGCGCACGCAGCCGCCCGCCAGCAGGGCCTGGTGGCCGCTGGTCCGCAGGATATTCAGGACGCTCAAGGCGCCGGCGTAGGTGGGGGGCATAGGCGGGCTAATCCGGGGAATTCAGGCGGGCTTGCGCGCGACCGCGGCGCGCAGGGCTTTTTCTTCGTCGGCGCGCAGCTCACGCCAGGCGCCTTCGGCCAAATTTCCCAGCGCGAGCGGGCCGATGCGGACGCGCTGGAGGTCCACGACGTCCAGGCCGACCTTGGAGGCCATGCGGCGGATCTGGCGCTTGCGGCCCTGGGTGAGCCAGACGCGGAAGCCCCGTTCGCCGTCGGCGGCCACGCGGCAAGGCAGGGTGGGGCCGTCCTGGAGCTTGAGCCCGCGCGCCATCTTTTCAAGCTGGCTGGACGAGGGCTGTTCCGAGGCGCGCACCAGGTACTCCTTCTCCAGGTGCGTCTCCGGCGCGGTCAGCGCGTAGTTCAGGCGGCCGTCGTCCAGAAGCAGGACCAGGCCGCGGCTGTCCTTGTCCAGGCGGCCGGCGTAGGCCATGCCGGCGGCCTCCTTGGGCAGCAGGTCCAGGATGGTGGGCCCTTCCTCCTCGCCCTTGGTGGTGACGTAGCCCGCCGGCTTGTTCAGGAGGATCCCCAAGGGGCCCCGCGGGCCGGTCCCGCGCACCAACTCCACGCGGTCAAGGAGCGGGTCGACGCGCGTGCCGAGCTCGGTGACCAGGGCCCCGTTGACGCGGACGCGGCCTTCGAGAATCAGGGCTTCGGCGCCCCGGCGCGAGGCCAGGCCCAGGTCCGCCATGCGTTTCTGCAGGCGGATCGCCGGCGAAGGACCGCCCGTCCCGGGAGCCCCTGCGGAGGGGTCCCCGGCCCCGGATTCGCTGTTCACGCCCTGGCGGCCCCGGCCAGGCCGAGGTCCTTCCACAGCCGGGCGGCGGTGTCCGCCCGGTTCATGATGTATAGGTGCAGCCCCGGCACGCCGGCGCGCAGCAACGCGCGGCACTGCTCGGAGGCGAAAGCCAGCCCGTGCTCATGGTCGGCGGCGGCGTCCGTTCCGCTGAAGCCTTCCCTGAAGCCGGCGGGAAAGGAGATGCCCCATTCGCGGTTGAAAAAACGTGCTGAAATCACCGGATACACGGCGGGCACCAGGGGGACCTTGATTCCGGCGGCCCGCGCCTTGGCCACGAAGGCGAAATATGCGGCATTGTCGAAGAACATTTGGCTGTTCAGGAAATCGGCGCCCGCATCCACCTTGATCTTCAGGGCCGCCAGGTCCGAGGCCGCGTCCGGCGCGTCGGGATGTTTTTCGGGGTAATAAGCCGCGCCCACGCAAAAATCGTAGCGGGACCGTATGAAAGCCACCAGCTCGCTGGCGTACGCGAAGCCCTGGGGATGCGGCTTGAAGCCCGTCTCGCCCTTGGGCGGGTCGCCGCGCAGGGCCAAAATATTCTTCACTCCGGCCGCGGCCAGGCGGTCCAGCTGCTCCCTGATCTGGTCGCGGCTCTGGCCCACGCAGGTGAAGTGGGGCAGGGGCGTGATTCCGAGCTGCATCAGGCGCTTGGTGATCTCGAAGTGCAGGCCCACGTTGCTGCCGCCGGCCCCGTAGGTCACCGAAATGTAGTCCGGACGCAGGGGGGCCAATTCGTCGAAAACCCTGTACAGGGCATCCACATCGCCTTCCCTTTTGGGCGGGAAGACTTCCAGACTGAACACGGGACCGCGTGCGTAAAGCGCTGCAAGGGACATCGTTAAGGCCTCCTGGGGCTTAGGATCCCCAGTATAGGCCAGATGGGCCTGCGCGACGAGGCAAACAAAACAAGGGGCCCTGGTCAGGCCCCGTCAAAGGACAAAGTCCAGGGACCCACTGAATCGGTGACGATCACCCGCACCCCGGCCTCCTCCAGCAGGGGCAGGACCGGCGGCAGCAGGGCCGCGTGGCGCATGAGTTCCGCGCTCAAGTCCGGATGCCCGAGGTCGCTTCGGAGGCTGAGCAGAAGGCGCTTGCCGACCGTGGACCAGGTCAGGAAAAGGGTTGCGCCCGGGGCGGAGAAGGCCGCGAGGCGCAGCAGGAGTGCCTCCAGCAGGGCTTCCGCAGTGGGTGGGTGGACGAAGCCCAAAGGTAGGCGCGATTCCCGGCCCACCTCCACGCGCAGCTGGGCCTCGCTGAAGTCCTTCTGCAGCTTGTCGATGCAGCGGCGCAGGGCCGCGGGGCCGGACCAGCGGCGCCGTTCCATGGCCCCCGAGGCGGGATCGTTGAGCCTCTGGTAGAAGTCGCCCATGGTCCACAGCAGGGCGCGCCAGGACTCGAAGATGCTGCTCATGCAGGCCACCTGCTCCGGCCCCAATCCGCCGTAACGCCCTTCCATCAGCATCAGCAGGCGCGGCAGGACCGGGTTCAGAGCCAGGAAAAAGTCGTGGTAGAAGGATTCCGCGGGCCGCAGGATGGGATCCTCGTGGACGCTGCGCTTGCGCAGGGCGTTGTCCACGGCCAAGGCCAGGGCCGGCAATTGGAAGGGTTTTGTCAGGTAGAGGTCCACCCCTCCCATATACGCCTCATGGGCGTTGTCCTGGGTGGGGTAACCTGTCAGCAGTATAAAGTACGGGTCATGCCTCAGGCCCAGCCCGCGGATTTCCTTGCGCAGGGCCACGCCGGTTCCGTCCCCCATGATGAGATCGGAAAGAATAAGATCCGGCGGCCGTTTTCTGACTATTTCAACAGCCTCGCGCACCCCGCCGGCCATGATGGACTGATGCCCTTGGCCCTCAAAAAAAGAACTGATGCCTTCTCTCAGACCGGGATTGTCATCGACGATAAGTAGGTTCGCCATGGTAAGACCCCTGATAAATGCTTGTTCGGCACTATTATCCGGAAGAAAATGGGCGAATAAAAAGAAGTATTTGTTAAAATGCTGTATTATTGTTCACATTAGCACATTTTTTTCAACAAACAAATATATTTTGAACAAATGTAAGAGCAATTTTTTTCCATCTAAAACCCTGCTTTAGGACGCCAGGTTCTTCATGCTCGCCTGGAAGGCCTTCATGATTTGGGTGGAGACGCTTTCCGCGGCGTCGTTGAGATGGGGGCCGTCCTCGGAATCCGAGGCGCTCCACAGCAGCTCCCCGCTTTGCGCGTCCACCATGCGGACCGCCAAACCCACATGGGCCGCCACAGTCTCGGTCTGCTCCACGGGCTCGTCCACGGTGGAGATGTCGGTCCCGGTCTGGATGTCCTGCGAGGTCCGGACAACGCCGTTGGGTCCCCTTTGTACAGTGTCCACCTGGCTGTAGACCGGGGTGTCCTGCACCAGGGTCATGTCCTCCACCACGGTCTGCTCGGAGGTGTCCGTGAAGTCCGTGACCTGCCCGAAGACAAAGGCGTCCACGTTCAGCTTGGCCGCCAGCGTGCGCAGGGTGTCGAGGTCGAGGTTGTCCGTCGGCTGGATGGAGAGCTGCTGCATGGCGGCGACCACGGTCTGGCGGTCGACCAGGCTGTAGTTGTTCAAGAACAGGTATTTTTCAAAGATCCCGGACACGAGCCGGCCCGAGCCGGCCATCGTGGAGTAGTCCTCGAAATCGATGACCGCCACCCGCCTGATCTTCGCGGGATTGTAATGCGGGTTGACCATGACCAGGGCGCTCGGCGCGCAGGCCGTGAACAAGAGAGCCAGGGCCGCCGGCACCAGACAACGCCGCGCGCGGCCCCAAACACCAAGCCCCGAACGCTTCATGGCTTTTCCTCCGCAAGGGCTTGCTTGATCTGCCGGGGATCCAAAACCAGGGCCAAACGGTCCCTGCTTTCCTTCGCGTCCTCGTCCCCGCGCGAGGCTGAGAGGGCGTACCAGTGGTAGGCCTCCACCAGGTCGCGCTTGCATCCCAGCCCCTGCTCATACAGGCGCCCCAGCCTCTCCTGCGCGTAGGGGTTTCCCTTGGCCGCGGACTCCGAGAAATACTTGAAAGCCTCGCCGTAGTTCAGCATGACGCCCTGGCCCGTCTCGTACATGACGCCCAAATTTTCCTGGGCCGTGGAGTAGCCCAGGTTCGCGGCCTTGGCGTACCAGCTCTCCGCCTGCTTCATGTCGCGGCCGAGGCCCAGCCCGTGTTCGCACAGGTAGCCCAGTTTGTCGTCGGCGTAGGGGTTGTCCAATTTCGCCGCCCTCAGGTAATAGGACCGCGCCTGGACGTAGTCTTTTTTGACGCCATGGGCGAACAGATAGAGGTTGCCCAGGTTGTTCAGGGCGGCGGCCTTGTCCCAGGGCGCCTTGCTGTCCTTGGCCGCGGCCTTGAACCAGGTCAGCGCCTGGCCGTAGTCGCGCGCCACCCCCTGGCCCTTGTCGTAGAGGAAGCCGAGGTTGTTCTCGGCCCTGCCGTCGTGCTGGGCCGCGGCCTTGCGGTACCACAGCAGTGCCTGCTGTATGTCCCGGGACACCCCACGCCCGTACTCGTACATGATGCCCAGGCCGCACTGGGCCTTGGCCTCGCCCTTTTCCGCGGCGCTTTTCAGGAGCTTGACGGCGAGGGGGTAGTTCCCGGATTCGTAGGCCGTCTTGATTGCGTCCATGGAGTCGGCCCGCGCCGGCGCCGGCGCGAAGCAGGCCAGGGACAGGGCCAGACCCAGGATCGATAAACGCGCGCGGCTGAGCGGCATGGCGGAATACTCCGAATGTTCCGCGGCCCGGCAAGGCGCCGGGAGCGGACTTCAATGGTAGCGCTTTCCATAGGGACCCTCAATGAAGACGGGGTCGGCCAGGGGAAAGTGCCATAAAAAATGCCCCGGCTGGCTGGCGCCGGGGCATTTTAATTGGTGGACCTGAGCGGAATCGAACCGCTGACCTCGTCAATGCGAATGACGCGCTCTCCCAACTGAGCTACAGGCCCTTACGCCGCATAAAGGTTCGCGGCTTTGAACTGGCGGAGAGGGAGGGATTCGAACCCCCGGTACCTTTCGGTACGCTCGATTTCGAGTCGAGTGACTTCAACCGCTCATCCACCTCTCCCTGCTTCAGCGCCGCCGGGCCTTGAAAAAGGCCCGTAGCAAGGCCGCACTTTCGGCTTCGAGCACCCCCCCTTGAACGGAAATTCTGTGGTTGAGCCGGGCGTTGGCCGCCACCTGCAGGACCGAGCCGCAGGCCCCGGCTTTCGGGTCCGCGGCGCCGTAGAGGATGCGCCCCAGGCGGCCCCAGACCGCGGCGCCGGCGCACATGGCGCAGGGCTCCAGCGTCACCACCAGGCTGCAGTCGTTGAGGCGCCAGCGCCCCAGGCGCCGGGAGGCCCGCTCGATCACCAGGCGTTCCGCGTGGGCCGTGGGATCGCTGCGCCGCTCGGTCAGGTTGTGGGCCTGGGCCAGGATCTTCGGCCGCGCCGCGTCCAAGGGGCCCTGGACCAGCAGGGCCCCGACCGGGACCTCGCCGCGTTCCGCGCCGCGGGCCGCCAGATTCAGGGCCCGGCGCATCAGGGCCGATTCCGCCGCCGCGCTCAAGCTTTCCCTCCGCGCCATAAGGCCAGGCCGTAGGCCAGCGCGAAGGTCTGCGCCAGGCCGAGAAGCCCCAGCGCGGCCAGGCACCAGGCCGGCAGGCTTGAAACCGGGCCCTGCAGGGATCCGGCCGCGTAAAACACCAGGCTCGCCAGGAGCGTCGCGGGAAGGTGAAAAAGCACCCACAAGACCAGGCTCACCATGGAAACGTTGGAGCCCGCGTGGCGCGGGACGCGGGAAAGGGCCTGCACGGTCCACAAAAGATCCGGGACCAGCGCGGCGCAGGCGAGACGGAACGGCGTGAACAGGCGGACCATGCTCGCGTCAGTGGGCCCGCAGGGGCGGGGAACGGCGGAATGTTTGCACTCGGAGGGATTCGAACCCCCGGCCTTCTGGTTCGTAGCCAGACGCTCTATCCAACTGAGCTACGAGTGCGCGGCACCGTTTCCACGCCCCCAGCGGACCACAGCCTCCCTGGGGGACGAAGATTATAAGTAAGCCGGGCAGGCCTTGCAAGGGTTCCCGGGGAATCCTGGATCGCTCTAGGGCTTGGCCTGGTCCGGGCCCGCGGGCGCCGGGGAGGCCGGAACGCCGGCGGAATCCTGGCCGTCCGGGGCCGCGGAGCCATACAAACAATGGCCCGGGAGCATCCCGGCGCGCCAGCGGCAGGAGCCGCCGTCAAAGGGGCAGCCGCGTCCGCACAGGCCGTGCACGGCGTAGCCCAGGGCGAAAAAGGCCAGGAGCCAGAGCCAGCTGAAGCGCCGGCCGTGCCCGCGGGAGCATTTCGCCGCGTGCAGGCTCTGGCGCGTTTCAAAACGCAGGGTTTCCTCTTCCACGATCTGTTCGCGTTCTTTGGGGCTCAATGCCATGGCGTTCCTCCTTGAAGCCGTTGTTTTTAAAAAGCCAGGTTCAGACCCAGTCCGCCGGTGACGCCGCTGAAGTCGACCTGGGGCGGGCCGCTCTCGCCGGGGAAGCCGGCCCCGAACTTGTCCTTGTTCGGGTCGCTGAAGACGCCCAGGTTGGCGAAGCGCATGCCGCCGAAACCGTACAGGCTCAGCGCGGAGATCAGCTTGATCCCCAGGCGGGCCTCCAGCTCGCCGACGAAGCCGCCGCCCGAATAGATGTCCGGGGCGGTGAAGCTTCCGGAGCTGGCGGACTGCTGGATAGCGCCCTCGCCGTAGCCGCCGTACGCGGAAAGGCTGATGCTGAGCCCGCTGTCCGGAATGCTCGTGCCCAAGGTCAATCCGAGCATGAGGTCCAGCATCGAAGGATCCAGCGTGACCTTGTAGGGGACGCCCAAGGACGTTCCCGCGGCCTCGCCGTCGCCGCTGGCCCCGACGTACTCGCCCCTCAAGCCCAGCTCGACAAAGGGGATGGGGATGATGAGGCCGCTGCGCACGTCCAGGCCGACCACATAGCCGTTGGAGATGTCCGTGGTGGTGGTCTGGTCGTAGCCGGCCTGGCCCTTGGGGTCGGCCAGCATGGCGTTGACCTGCTTCATGCCCAGGCTGGTGTAGCCGCCGAAGCCGGAAATTTCCAGCGCGTCGGCGTGGGCCAGGCCCGCGAGCAGGGCCAAAGCCAGCGTCACAAACGGGATTTTGGACATGGGTTCCCCCTTGAGCACAGGACCCCCCCGGATTTAAAGCGCCTCAAGCCCTCGCTTGGGCCGAGACGTTTATTGTATGGGAAATGGCGCGGCCCATATACACAGATAGGGGCTCAAGCCAGCGGAAGCGTCAGCGTGAAAACCAGGCCGCCGCCGGGGTTCAAGGCCGCCGTCAGATCGCCGCCGTGGGCGCGGGCCACGCCCAGGCACAGGGACAAGCCCAGTCCCAGGCCACCCGTGACCCGCGCGCGGGACCGGTCGCTGCGGAAAAAAGGCGTGAAAAGCCGCGACAGGTGCTCAGAGGGAAGGCCCGGCCCCTGGTCGGTCACGGTGAGGCAGGCCCCGTTTCCGGACATGAACAGGCGCATCAGGACCGGACCGCGGGCCGGCTGCCCATGGCTGAAGGCGTTGGACAAAAGATTATGCAGCAGACGCTGCAGGCGCATCTTGTCGCCCTGCAGGACCAGGTGTTCGGCGGCCTCCACCGTCAGACCCGGCTCCTTGTCCTCGAAGGGGGCCGCGGTCTCCCGGGCCAGGGCCGCCAGGTCCACGGATTCGACGTGCAATTGGCTGCGGCCGTGGGTGAGGCGGGCCCCCTCCAGCAGCTCCTGGATCAGGGCCTCCAGCTCCTGGACATCCTCGCTCAAGCCCGCCTTGTCCTCGCCCTCGGGCAGGGCCTCCAGCCCCAGCTTCAGGCGCGTCAGGGGCGTGCGCAGTTCGTGGCTGACGTCCAGGAGCATCTGGTTGCGCTGTTCGAACATGGACGAGACCTGGCCCGTCATGGCGTTGAACTGGGTGGCTAGGCGGCCCAGTTCGTCGTTTTCGCGGGTGGGAATGCGGTGCCCCAGCTCCCCGGCCCCGACCAGGGCCACGCCCAGGTCCAGCCAGCGCACGGGCTTGAGCAGCCAGCCCACCGCGAGCCACACGGCCAGCATCACGAAGGCCAGGCCGCCGATGCGGAGCCCCAGGTATTTCCAGCCGAGGCTGTCGTCGCGCGGCGGGGTCATCATCAAAAGGGTTCCGCCCGGCCGCGGGCTGATGAAAAAGAACGAATTCTTGTAGTTGCCCCAGTCCTTGGTGATCAGGTAGGGCGTCAGGTCGTCCAGGGAGGGCATGTCGCCCCAGGTGGCCCATCCCTGCAGCCCCGCTTTCGACGGGATGAAGGCGATGCGCCAGGGGCCGATCTCGGCCAGGCGCAGCCCGATCGACTTCTCGGGGACCGGCCCCATCTGGGACTGCATGCGTCCGGCCAGCTGGCGCACGTAGCTGGCGCGGGTGCGCTGCTCCGCCAGGCGGGCCATGAGCACGGTCTGGCCGTTGATCCAGTTGATGGCGACGGCGGCGAGCAGCAGCACCGCCATGATTTTGAGGAAGAGCGACGACCACAGCTTGGTCATGAAGCCGTCGACGCTCCTCCTCATTGGCTGGCCTGCTCCAGGAAAAGGTAGCCGGCGCCGTAGACCGTCTTGATGAAGCGGGGCCTGCGCGCGTCGTCCCCCAGTTTCTGGCGCAGGCGCGACACCAGGACGTCCAGGCTGCGGTCGAAGGACTCGTGCTCAAGGCCCTTCAGGCGCTCCATGAGCTGGTCGCGCGTCAGCACGCGCCCCATGGAAGCCGCCAGCGAGGCCATGCCCGCGAACTCGTAGGCGCTCAGTTCAAGGTCCTTGCCGTTGAGCATGGCGACCCGGCGCCCGTGGTCCAGGGTCAGCGCGCCGTGGCGCACGATTCCGGCGGTGACCGGACGGCTGCGGCGGGCCAGCGCCTGCAGGCGCGCCAGCAGTTCACGCGGCTCAAAGGGTTTGGGCAGGTAGTCGTCCGCGCCCAGCTCCAGCCCCAGGACCTTGTCCGAAAGCTCGCCGCGGGCGGTAAGCATGAGCACGGGCAGGGATTCCCCTTTTTCCCGCAGCTCGCGCAGCACCTGGAATCCGTCCTTTTCAGGCAACATCACATCCAGCACCACGACATCCGGCGGATCCTGCTTCAGGGAACGCTCAAAATCCTTCACCGTGGCCGCGTGCCGTGCGGTGACGCCGTTTTTGGAAAGATAATCCACCACCAATTTCCCCAACTTGGGATCGTCGTCCAAGATCAAGGTCTTCATTGCCGCCTCCTAAGGACCAAATTCCAAGGTCATTCGCGTAAAACGCCGGTGTTTCAAAAGGGGAACGTGTCCGGCGCGTCCATAGTTCCACGAACCGCGGGCGCTAAACGTTTTTCATGGTGATTTTGTCATACGAAATTCAGCCGCTATCCGTATAATAATACACAGCCGTGAGGCTGTCAGGCATTACCCCAAGCTATTTTTGCGGGCGCGGGCCAAAGGGTGGGCATGGTCCGGCCTTACAAGGAGCAAACGTCATGAGCGTCATGAAGCGCATATTCTTGGTCGTATTCACCAACATCCTGATCATGCTGGCCCTGGGCGTCATTTGGACCGTGCTCGTGGCCGTTTTCCCGTCCCTGGGGGGCATGGACAACGTCTCCCTGGCGGTCCTGTCCCTGCTCTGGGGCTTCGGCGGCGCCATCATAAGCCTGCTGCTGTCCAAGACCCTCGCCAAAAGGATGCAGGGGGTCCAGGTCATTGACATCGACCGGGCCGGGCCCGAGGAACGCTGGCTGGTCTCCACCGTCCACAGCCTGGCCCGGGAAGTCGGCATCACCGGCATGCCGGAAGTGGGCATCTGGGACAGCCCCGAGGTCAACGCCTTCTGCACCGGGCCGTCCAAAAACAGCTCCCTGGTGGCGGTCAGCACCGGCATCCTGCGCCGGATGAACCACGACGAGCTGGAGGGCGTGCTGGCCCATGAACTCAGCCACGCCGCCAACGGGGACATGGTGACCATGACCCTGGTCCAGGGCGTGGTGAACAGCTTCGTGATCTTCGCCAGCTTCATCCTGTCCCGCCTCCTGGCGGGGGGGAACAACCGCAACCGCGGCGGCGGGTTCATGGAGGTGATGGTCCGCATGGTGCTGCAGGTGGCCCTGAGCACGCTGGCCGCGGTGCTCATCATCTATCCCTTCTCGCGCTGGCGCGAATTCCGCGCGGACGCGGGCGGCGCCCGCCTGGCCGGCAAGAACAAGATGATCGGCGCCCTCCAGGCCCTGCAGGACAGCTTCCGCCTGCCCCAGGGCGGGCCGGTCGCGGCCCCGGCCCTGGCAACCATGAAGATCAGCTCGGACAAGCGGGCCAACCTCTTCAGCACGCATCCGTCCCTGGAGGAGCGCATCGAAGCCCTGAACAAGCTCTAGGCGCGCCGGGGCGGATCCGGACCATACAACAAAAAAAAGAGCCCGAAATCCGGGCTCTTTTTTTGTTTTGTCCAAACTGTTTCGCGGCGCGGGGGCCGGGGCTGGCGAAGGCGTTTCAGCGCTGGTGGAGCCAGGCCAGGGCTTCGGTCCTGGTCTTGCAGAACTTCTGCACGTCCGCCAGGCGGTTGAGCCCCATCATGCGCTGGACTTCCAGGAAGCCGCGCAAGGAAACCCTGATCATCCCGCTCATGCCGTAGATGGCGGATCCGCGGATCAGGGGCTCGCAGGCTATGCTCTCCGACTTCCAGCGCGCCGACACCGAGGAATCGTAGGCCGCCGAGGTCACGTCGCTCAGCAGCAGGACGCTGCGCTGGGCCCGGTCGCGAAGGTGGCTCTTGAAGTCCTCCAGTGCCACCAGGGATTCGGCCGTCGTGGCCTGTTTGAGGTCGAGAAACAAAATTTCCTTGCCCAGATCCTGGATCCAACGCACCCGGTGCATGGGCGTATCTTCGTTCATTGTGGCCATGAGCTCATCTTTCCGTTCCATCGTCCCCAAAGCAAAAGCGACACGCGAAACAACGCGGCCTTCGCCCAAGCTCCCTGCGATAAAACAGCCTTCCTTCAGTGTGGCGCCCTAACCCCCCAGTTTAAGCGCGAAAAATGCTCCTAATCCTATACTTCCCCAGCGTTCTGGATAAATCAAGCACCATCGTGGCGGGCCGCGACGCTCAGTAGGACGAACGTAAGAAAAGGTACACCGCCACCCCGGTGACGCTCACGTACAGCCACAGAGGCAGGGTCCAGCGCGCCAGGCGCCGGTGCCTTTCGAAAATCCCCAGGCCGGCCAGGGCCACCGTCGCGAACAGAAGGGGAAGGACCAGGAAGGAAAGCAGGACGTGGCTGGCCAGAAGGCAGAGATAAAAAATCCTGAGGGGCCCCGTGCCGATGAAACGCGTCTCGCCCCTGAAATGGTGGAACACGACATAGCCCGCCAGGAAGGCCGCCGACCAGGCCAGCGCCGTCAACATCAGGGCCCTGTGCGTCCCGCGCCAGCCCCTGCGTATGGCCAGGAAGCCGGCCAGCGCGCACAGCGCGGAGGCGGCGTTGCAGAAGGCGTCGCCGGCCGGAAGAAAAGCCACCCAGGCCGGGCCCGCGCCCGCGGGAACCGCGATCCCCAGCAGCCAGCACAAAAATCCCAGGGCCACCGCGGCCACCGCCGCCGCGCCGAGGATCGCGCGCTTGGCCCTCTTGGCCTCATCCGTTCCCGTGTCCTTCAAGCCCGACCTCCCTTGCCCGCGGCCGCTCAGCGCCGCATGGCCTTCCTCAAAGAGTCCACCTGCGGATCGCCGGGGGACAAAACAGCCGCCTCATCCAGGGCCAGGGCGGCCTCCTTGCGCAAACCCATCTTGTACAAGGTGATGGCGAGGTTGATGCGCAGCTCGCCGCTCCCCGGGAAACGCCGCTCCGCCTCCACCAGGGTCCGGCGGGCCTCCGGCAGGCGGCCCAATTCGCCCAAGGCCGCGGCCTTGTTGGTGTAGGCGTTTTCCTGGTCCACCTGGAACGCGAGCATCCTGTCGTAGGCGCTGATCGCCGCGTCGAATTTCCCCTCTTCGAAGTCGGCGGCGGCCAGGGGCTCCCACAGATCCGCGAAATTCGGCGCGTAGGCGACGGCCCGGCCCAGCACCGTGCGGGCTTCGTCGTAGCGCCTCTGTTCCATGAGGGCCTGGCCCAGGCGAAGGGCGCACAGGGCGTCATAGGGGTTGAGGCTCTGCGCCCGCCGCAAGCAGCCGATCCCCGCGTCCCATTGGCCCTGGTCGAGCTGGGCCTGTCCTTGCAGGGCCCACAGCCGGTCCTCGTCCGGGTCCAGGGCGCCGGCCTTCCGTAGCAGCGGAAGGGCTCCCGCCTCGTTCTTCAGGGCCAGCTCTCCGGACCCGCGCCACCACAGGGCGTCCTCAAATAGCTGGCGCCCCCGCGCGGCCACCAAAAGGCCGGCCAGGGCCAGACCCAGGGCCAGCCAGGCCCGGGAAAAAACCCCGGCTTCCGTGCCGGGGGCCGGCGCGGGATTCAGCGCCCGCAGCCCCAGGGCCGCGAGGGCCCATGCCGCGGACTGGGTGGGCACGATCTGGAAAGGGAAATTGGCCAGGCCATGGACCAGCAGGGCCGCCCAGGCTCCCAGGACGCCCGCGGCCAAAAAGCCCGCGCCGCGCGGCGCCGCTCCCAAGCCCGAGGCCAAGCGCGCGCACAGCAGGACGCTCAAGGCCAACCACAGCAGGGCCGCGGGCCAGCCGGCGTCGGCGGCCATCTGCAGGAAATCATTATGGCCGTGTTCGCTGAGGACATAGGGACGCCCCAAATCGGCGCCTGAACCCAGGGCTTCCACGCTGGGGAAGTCCACGCGGAAGCAGCCCGGACCCACGCCCAGCAGCGGATGGGACCATGCCAGCTGGGCGGTTTTTTCCATGAGGAAGAGGCGCTCTCCGGCTTCCTGGTCGCCGCTGAAGGCCGCGCCGAGGCGGGCGGCGCCGCCCAGCCCCCACCAGGCGCCCAGGCCGCAGACCAGGGCCAGCAGGCCGGCCAGCAGGGCCGCGCGCCGGCGCACGAACAAAGCCGGGTCCACGCGCCGGAGGCCCCAGAACAGCACCGCGCATCCCGCCAAAGCCCCCGCCCAGGCGCCGCGGGTCTGGGTGGCCAGCAGGGCCGCGCCGAACAAGCCCACCAAAGCCCAGGACAGCGCGCGCGCCCAGGCCCCCAGCCCCGGCCCCAAAGCCAGGGCAAGGGCCGGCGGAAGGAGCAGGGCCAAATGGCCGCCCAAAAAATCGGGGTTCCCGAAAAAACCCGAGGCCCGCCCGTCGAAGGTCTCGGCCCAGCGCACGGGATCGAGCCCCAGCGTCTGCACCAGGCCGTAGACCGCGTTGAGCGCGCCCGCGAACAGCAGGGCCGCGAGCACCCGGCCCTGTCCGGCCCTGTCCGCGGCCAGGCTCCACACGGCCGCGAACACCAGCAAATAGCCGGCCCAATCCAAAAGCTGGGGGAAGGCCGCGTCCGGCCTCGCGCTCAGGGCCGCGGACAGGAACCAGCAGGCCGCCAGCGAGAACGCCAAGCGGGGCAAAGGCGCCAAGGCGGACCCGGAAAGCGCGCCCGAACGCCAGGCCCGCTCCGCCAGGCACAGGGCCGCCAGCGCCTCCGTGCCGCGGAACAGCCAAAGCCGCTGGATATCCCCGGGCGCGGATGGGGGGGCCGCTGAAAAGGCGCGCACGCCGAGCCAGCCGAGCGCGGCCAAGGCCCACAGGCCCCAGACCGCGAACCAGGCGCGGGAGGCGCCTTCGCGGGTCCGGGGCAGGGCCCAGGCCAAGGCCGCGGCCAGGACGACCAGGGGCTCCCAGGCCGCGGATTTGGGCAGCACAAAACCGTGCATGCACGGAGGGAACAGGGCCAGCGCCGGAAGCGTCAAGGCCGCCAACAGGCAAAGGCCGGCGCCGGCGCGGAGCCCCCTCACGGCTGGGCGGCCTTCACGGAACGGACCATGTCCTCGCCCAGGTGGTCCTTGGCGATGCGCAGGATGCGCTGGACGGCGTAGGTCAATTCCTGGCGGTGCAAAGGGCTGTCGGCTTTCACGGTCAAAACCCCGTCCTTCAGGCTCCAGGGGGTGGTGTGCTGGGCCAGGGGCAGCCCCGCGACATGCACCCAGTGCTGGCGCAGGAAGAAAAGCGCGTTGTTCAGGCCCAGGCGCCGCATGGCCGGAAGCTGGGGGATCAGGTCCGCGATGGGCGTGTGCCGGGCCAGCAGCTCGCCGCGCTGCGCCGCGCCCAGGCGCCGGGACAGTTCTTCGCGCCGCGGCCGCGTCACGGGCCGGGCTTTTCCGCGGCGCGGGGCCGCTGCGCTATGGGCCTAAACTGCCTGGGCAAGCTCACTCCTTCAGCCGCTACCGCAAACGCGCGCCAGCGCTTACACTGTCCCCACATCCGCATCCACCGCCCCATCCACCCGCGAGCCCATGCCCCATCCCCGCCCCGACATCCAGGAGCTGTGCGCGTCCGACTATGACCTGATCGTCATCGGCGGAGGCATCAACGGCGTGGGCGTGGCCCGCGAAGCCGCGGGCCGGGGCCTGAAGGTGCTGCTGGTGGACCAGAACGATTTCGCCTTCGGTGCCTCGAGCCGTTCGACCAAGCTGCTGCACGGCGGCCTGCGCTACCTGGAGCAGGGCGACTTCGCCCTGGTCGCGGAGGCCCTCAAGGAACGCCGGGTGCTCTGCGAGGTGCTGGCGCCGCACCTGACCCGGGCCCTGCCCTTCCTGGTGCCCGTCTACGCGGGGGACGCCCGGCCCGGCTGGCTCATCCGCTGCGGCCTCTGGCTCTACGACGCCCTGGCCCTGAAAGGCAGGGGCTTCATCCACGCGCACCGCTGGCTGGGGGCCCGGGCCGCGGGCCTGGCGTCGCCGGACCTGGCCCGGGAGGGCCTGCGGGGGGCGGCCGAATACTGGGACTGCCAGATGGACGACGCCCGCCTGGCTCTGGAGACCCTGCTGGACGCCCAAGGCATGGGCTGCCGGGCCCTCAACTACTGCTCCCTGCGGGGCGCCCCCCAGCTCAGGGACGGCGCGGTGCGGGTGCTTCTGCGCGACGAGGAAAGCGGCCGGGAATGCGAGGCGCGGGGCCGGCTCCTGGTGCTGGCCGCGGGCGCCTGGACGGACAAGGCCTTCCACCAGCTGGGCTTTCCCAAGACCGCGCCGCGCGTCCATCCCACCAAGGGCGTCCATCTGGTGACGCGGCGCCTCATCGAGGGCCACGCCCTGCTGGTGCCCGCGCGCAGCGACGGGCGCATCTTTTTCGTGATCCCCTGGGACCTGGAAGGGCGGCCCGCCAGCCTGATCGGCACCACGGACAGCGACTATTCCGGGGACGAAAACCACCCGGCCGCGGAGGCCGGCGAGATCGACTACCTGCTCGCGGAAACCGCGCGCGTCCTGCCCCGGGCGCGCCTGGGCCGCGCGGACGTCTGGGCCACCTTCGCCGGCCTGCGGCCCCTCAGCGCGCCGCGGCACAGCGGCCACGCCAACGCGGCGGTGTCCCGCGAGCACACCTTTTGGGAGGAGCCCGGCCTGCTCGCGGTCACGGGCGGAAAATACACCACCTACCGCAGCCTCTGCCAGTCCCTGGTGGATCGCGCCGCGAAACGGCTGGGCCTCGAGCCGCCCGCGTCCCTGAGCGCCTCCCGGCCCCTGCCCGGCGCGCCCGGGCCCGGGGAGCCCCGGGGAAGGGACTTGGAGCTCGCCCTCAGCCGCGACTGCGGCCTGGGCCCCGCGACGGCCGGCCTGCTGGCCAGGACCTATGGCCGCCTGGCCTGGGAAGTCTGCGCCCTCTGCGAGCGCGATCCGGGCCTGAGGCAGGCCCTGGCCCCGGACAGCGACTGCGGCGCCATCCTGGCCATGGCGGCCTGGGCAGCGCTGCATGAGCAGGCCGTCCACCTGGATGATCTCTATCTGCGCCGGACCAGGCTGGGCCTGCTGCTCGCGCCGGACCATCGCGGCGTGGACCGCGTGGCGGCGGTGATGGGATCCGTGCTGGGCTGGGACAAGCGACGGCAAGAGCGGGAATTGGAACGCCTGAAACAGGTGCTGACGCAAGAGTACCGCTGACGGGTCAGGCGCCCGCGGACCCCGCCCGGCCGCGGCCGACGGCGTTCAATCCCAGGGCCAGCGCGGCGACGCCCAGGTAGCTAAGGGCGAAGTCCGGCGCGGCGGCCCAAGCCAAATTCGATTCCAAACCCAGGGGGCCCAGGGTCCAGGCGTGGATCACGCCGAAAAAGCTGAGCGCGGCAGCGGCCAGGGCCCAGACCGCCACGCGCAGCCAGCGCCGCTCCACGGCGTAGACCAGCATGGCGGCGAAGATCATGGACGTCAAGATGAAGCCCTGGTTCAGGGCGTAGACGCCCTGGATGGCGAGGCCGTCGGGCGGGAACTTCCCGCCGGCCTGGTACAGGCTTGTCCCGGCGGCGCGCAGGGCGGTGTCGATGTTCAGGAGCAGCCAGGCGGCCAGGGCCGGCACGAGGCCGAAGGCGACGCCCAGGAAGTGGGAGCGCGGAACGTCGCGGTAGGCGCTGGCCGCGATGGTGACGCCGATCCAAAGCAGGATGCCGATCATCGCCTGCATGGGGATGAAGTGCATCACCGTCGCCACGCTGCCCGTCAGGCACAGGGCCGCCACCACCACCCCGTTGAGCAGGCTGTATCCCCAACGCGCGCCCATGGCCTTCCAGCCCGGATGCCCGATGTAGATGGTCGTGGGAAAGGGCGAGCCCAAAAGGGCCGCGGCCAGCCCCCCCAAGCCGTTGGCCAGGAGGGAGGAGCGGGTGTCAAAACGGTCGCCGGCGGCCTCCGCGCTTTCCAGGTTCTGCAGGCTCCCCACCACGTTGAAAAGGCCCATGGGAAGGACGATGCCCAGGTAGCGCCAGCCGTCCCGGCGGAAGATCAGGGACCACAGTTCCATGACCGCAGGCCGGGGCAGGTGCAAGCCGGGCGAAAAGGCCAGGGCCGGCGGGTTGAAATAGTCCAGGCCGCAGGCCCGCAGGATCCAGGCCAGGGCGGTGCCCAGCAGCACCGCCGCGAAGCCGCCCGGGAGCCCCCAAGGAAGCCGTATCCTGGAGCTGTACACCAACAGTATCAGGAAGGCCGGAAGCACGGCCAGGATGGGGCTGGCGAAGATTTGAAACACAAAGCCCATGCTGATGAAGGTCAGGGCTATGCCCGCCAAAGCGCTGAGCAGGGCGGCGCGCGGCGTGTTCCGCCTCAGCCAGCCCCCCACAAAAGCGCCGCAAAGCTCGATCAGGGCCGAACCCAGGCAGGCGAAGAGCCCGGCCTCCCAGGCGATCATGGGATCATGGGTTTCGCGGTACACCGGACCCATGACCAGGAACACGAACGCGAACAGGCTGACGGTGTTGATGCCGTAGGGCAAGGCCGTGGTGTCGGGCCTGGATTCGCGCTCGGCCAGGCGCTTGGCCTGCCAGGCGTAGAAGGCGTTGCCCAGCAGGACGCTGAAGGCGGCTCCTGGAAGCACGCGGGTCGCCACGAAATCGGCGGGCATGCCGCAGACCTGGGTGCACAGGCCCTGGATGAGCAGAAGCTGCAGCAGGTTGTCGACAAAAAGGCCGAAGAACCCGTCCAGGTCGCCGGGATAGAACCAGGCCAGACGCATGCCCCCTCCTAAGCCCCCGATTAGACCTTGGCCTTCTTTTTGTTCCTCTTTTCCTGCTCCAGGGCCTGCTGGTACTCGGCGTAGGGCCCCTTGAAGTCCCACCATGATCCGTCCGGCCTGAGCTCCAATATCCGCGTGGCGACCTTCGAGATCAGGTCCTGGTCATGGCTGGTGAAAAGCACCGAGCCGGGGAACTCCTCCAGGGTCTTGCTCAGGGCTTCGATGCTCTCCAGGTCCATGTGGTTGGAGGGCTCGTCCAGGATCAGCGTGTTGCCCGCCAGCAGCATCATGCGCGCCAGGAAAATGCGCTGGCATTCGCCGCCGGACAGAACCTTGACGCTCTTCTCCTGCTGTTCCCCCGAAAAAAGCATGCGCCCCAGGTACCCGCGGATCGTCTGGATCTCGTCGTTGGGGCCCCAGGCCTTCAGCCAGGTGACCATGTCCAGGTCCTCGACGAGCTCCTCCTTGGTGTCCTGCGGCATGTAGTTCAGGAAGACGCTCTTGCCCCAGCTGACCTTGCCGCTGTCCGCCTGGATCCCGCGGCCCGCCAGGTCGCCCAAGTCCAAGCCGGTGTAGGCGCCCAAAAGGCAGCGCAGGAAGGTGGTCTTGCCCACGCCGTTGGGCCCGATGACCGCCAGCTTCTCGTTGCCGGACAGGGCCAGGCTGATGCCCTTGAGCACCGTCTTGCCGTTGAAGGCCTTGCTCAGGGATTCGACCTCCACCAGGTCCTTGCCGGGCTCCTTTTTGGGCTTCAGCAGGATGCGGGGGTACTGGCGGCTGGAGGGCACGATCTCCTCCATCTCGCTGGCCAGGTTGTCGAGCATCTTGAAACGGCTGGTGGCCTGCTTGCTCTTGCTGGCGTTGGCCGAGAAGCGGGCGATGAAGGTCTTCAGCTCCGCGGCGCGCTGCTCGCGGCGCTTGTTCTCGGTCTGCTTGGCGTCCATGGCGCCGGCGGCGGCCTGCACGAAGAAATCGTAGTTGCCGGTGTAGATGGTGATCTTCTGGCGGTCGATGTCCACCATGTGGGTGCAGATGTTGTTGAGGAAATGGCGGTCGTGGCTGACCAGGATGATGGTGCCGTCGTGCTCCACCAGGTACTGCTCCAGCCAGTTGATGGAGGCGATGTCCAGGTGGTTGGTGGGTTCGTCCAGCAGCAGCAGGTCGGGCTTGGCGAAGAGTATCTGGGCCAGCAGCACACGTAGCTTCCAGCCGCCGGTCAGCTGCTTCATGAACAGGCCGTGCTGGTCGCTGGGGAGCCCCAGGCCCTCCAGCAGTTCGCCGGCGGTGGCCTCGGCGGAATAGCCGTCCATCTCGCCGAAGCGGATCTCGAGCTCCGCCGCCCGCTCGCCGTCCTTCTCCGTCATCTCGGGCTTGGCGTAGAGGGCGTCCTTCTCCTTGAGCACGTCGTAGAGCTCGCGCTTGCCCATGAGCACGGTGTCCAGGACGCTGAGGTCGTCGAAGGCGTAATGGTCCTGGCGCAGCCAGCCCATCTTGACGCCGCTGTCGAGGCTCACGGTGCCCGTGGTCGGCTTGATCTCCTGGGTCAGGATCTTCAGGAAGGTCGACTTGCCCGCGCCGTTGGCGCCGACGATGCCGTAGATGTAGCCGGGCTTGAATTTGAGGGTCACGTCCTCAAACAGTATTTTTTTGCCGAAACG
The DNA here is from genome assembly GCA_035485275.1 of bacterium. GTDB lineage: Bacteria > Oederibacteriota > JAJYGY01 > JAJYGY01 > DAIDJD01 > DAIDJD01. The sequence goes on along the minus strand of DATHOE010000025.1, from coordinate 16,607 downwards.
CAGGGTCAGGTTGCTGCACGCGATCACAAGCGGCTCCAGGGGAAATCAAGGAATGCGGGCTGTGCGCCCCTAAATTATAGGAAGAAGGCGCGGCCTGCCAGGGACTTCAATCCTGCGGCCCCTCTTCGCCCCCGTCCATCTGCGGATGGGGGCCCTCGGGGTCCCAGCCGTCGCCCCACTTCAGCTGGCGGACGGCGTGGCGCAGGCTGAAGGAGGCCTCCCTGCGCCTATAAAACAGGTTGCGCCGTTCGCCCTCGCGGTCGCAGACGTCCAGGTTGATGTTGCGGTTCACGCGGCGCGGGTCCGAATGCAGGCGGAAGGGCGCGGCCGGGGGCAGGCCGGGATCCTTGCTGACGTAGACCCAGGAGAACTTTTCGTCCTCGTAGCCCAGGTCGCCGCCCTTCACGGACTTGTGCAGGCCGCGGCGCTCCAGGCGCACCGCGAAGTGGCACCAGGGCAGGTCCTTGGGGGCCTCGCCCCCGCCCCGGGGGCCGCCCTTCCTGGCTTCCTTGGGGGGCCTGGCAGGATCCATGGGGCAGCTTCCGGACTGGGGGCAGGGCGCGATCAGGTTCCCGCCCATGCGCACCCATTGCGCGCGCGCGGCCAGCACGCGGCGGGAGGTCTCGGGCGTGCCCGGCTCCAGCAGGAAGATCCCCTTGCGGGCCTTGTCCCAGGCCGCCTTCAAAAGGTCCGTCTGGGCCGCCTCGTCCAGCTCGCTCAGGACATAGGCCATCACCAGGATGTCGGCGGGCGCGGCGAGCTTCAGCTGCTCGGCCAGGTCCCCGGAATGGAAGGTCACCTTCAGGCCCGGGTAGACCTCCGCCAGGGCCTGCGCGTGGCCCAGCATCTCCCCGTTGGATTCCAGCAGGCGGGCCGTCTTGAGCGTGGGCAGGCGTTCCCGCAAAGCCCAGGTGGCGGTGCCCGGCCCCGCGCCGACGTCCAGGACGCTTTCGCAGCCGGCCAGCGCCGCGTCAGGCACCTGCCTCAGGGCCGCCGCCATGGCCGCGTAGGTGGCGGGAAAGCGGGCCGCCAGATAGCCCAGGGCGCGGGCTTGCGCGCGCGTGTATCCGCCGGGCAGGCGCCCGCCCAGGGGCGCGGCGTCGCCCTGCAGGTCGTCGCGCTGTTCCTCGCTCACGGTGCGGGAACGGTAGTCGCGGCTCAAGGCCTGGTAGCCGGCCTTGAGCGTGCCCAAGGGCGCGAGATGCAGGCGCGCTTCGAGCGCGGCGAAGAGTGGGTCTGGGAGTCTAGTGGACATGGGCGAGAATGTTAGCGCGCCGGAAGGCCTGGGGATATCAGTAATCCGCATAAGTCCGGGCGCCTGGGCATGGCGTTGCGCTCCGGCCCTTGTTATCATGCCTGCCACACTTAAAAAGGGGAATCCCGCCCATGGGCGTGTACGCCAGGCGATTCGACATCGTGGTGGTTGGAGCGGGGCACGCCGGTTGCGAGGCGGCCCACGCCTGCGCGCGCCTCGGGCTCGACACCCTGATGCTGGGCATGAACCTGGACACGGTCGCGGCCATGAGCTGCAACCCGGCCATCGGCGGCCTCGCCAAGGGCCATCTGGTGCGGGAAATCGACGCCCTGGGCGGGGTCATGGCCCGCGCGGCCGACGCCAACGGCATCCAGTTCAAGATGTTGAACACCAGCAAAGGGCCGGCGGTGCAGGCCCCGCGCGCGCAGTGCGACAAGGCCGCATACCGCGCCTGGATGAAGAGCCATCTGGAGGGCCTGCCCGGCCTGTCCTTGAAGCAGGCCCAGGTGGAACGCCTGATCGTGGACAAGGACGGCCGCCGGGTGCTGGGCGTGCTGACCAAGACCGGCCTGGAGTTCCACGCCCAGGCCGTGATCCTCACCACGGGCACTTTTTTGCAGGGCCTGATCCACATCGGGGACCACCGCATTTCCAGCGGACGCGCGGGTGAAGCCGCGGCCATGGGCCTGTCCGCGAGCTTGGGCGAGCTTGGCCTTGAGCTGGGCCGCTTGAAAACCGGCACCAATCCCAGGGTGGACCGGCGCAGCCTGGATTTCAGTTGTTTCACGGAATTTCCAGGGGACAGCTCGATCCAGCCCTTCAGCTACACAACGGATCCAGCGACCTTGTCCAACAAGACCCTGTGTTGGACCGTGAAGACAGATGCCGGAGTGCACCAAGCCATCCGGGACTCTTTAGTCCGATCACCGCTCTATAATGGAACAATCCACGGGATAGGTCCCAGGTATTGCCCTTCCATTGAAGACAAGGTGGTTCGCTTCCCGGAAAAAGAATGGCACCAGATCATCATTGAACCCGAAGGTCTCAACACCAGCGAGCTCTACCTCAATGGCCTGAGCACCAGCCTGCCTGAGGAAGACCAGCTCCATTTTCTCCGGAAACTCTCCGGGTTTGAGCGGGTCGAAATCATGCGGCCGGGCTACGCGGTGGAGTATGACTACGTCCTGCCCACCCAGTTGACCCATGCCCTTGCGACCCGCTCTTGGGAAGGCCTGTATCTGGCCGGCCAGATCAACGGAACCAGCGGCTATGAAGAAGCGGCCGCCCAGGGCCTTCTGGCCGGGATCAATGCCGCGCGCTGGGTGCAGGGCCAGGCTCCGGTGGTCCTGGGCCGCGAACAGGCCTACATGGGTGTCTTGATCGACGACCTGGTGAGCAAAGGCACGGCTGAACCCTATCGCCTCTTCACCTCCCTGGCCGAATTCCGCCTGCTCCTGCGCCAGGACAATGCGGACCTGCGCCTGATGGATCTGGGCGCTGAGATCGGCCTTCTCGACCCGGAGGTCCATGCTGAATTCCGTCTGCGCCGCGATCAGCTGGCTAAGGAATTGGAGCGCCTGGAAAAAACCCGTTTGAACCCCGGCACGGAACTCAACGCGGCCCTGGCCCAGCTTGAAAGTCCGCCTCTGGAAGAAGCGGTGACCCTGGCGACCCTGCTCAAGCGGCCGGAACTATGCTGGTCTGACTTGAAGTTCCTGTCTTCGGCCGCGTCAGGAAGCCCGGAGAAAAACCCGGCTGATCCCGATCTCGCCACCACGGTGTGGAAGCAGGCTGAAATCCAGCTCAAGTATGAAGGCTATATCCGCCGCCAATTGATCCAAGTGGAGCAGTTCAGGCATCTGGAAGACAAGCATTTGCCCGCTGATCTCGACTACCAGGCCATCTACGGACTGAGCCTGGAGGCGCGCCAAAAGCTGTCCAAGCTGCGGCCAAGCTCCTTGGGCCAAGCCGGCCGCATCAGCGGCGTGAGCCCGGCCGATATAAGCGTGCTCTTGATCAGCTTGGAAGCCAGGCGCCAGGCCCCTGTCTAAGTTCTCCTTTCGCAGCATGGCAATTTACGCTGCACCCTCTGAACCAAGGACTGTTCCACGTGGAACAAAATGAACTCTTTGCCCTCCTGAACGAGGATCTCCAGACCTTGGGATTGAGCCTTCCCCAGGGTGCGGATGCGCACTTATTAACATTTTTGAACAAGGTGTTGATCGCCAACGAAACCATGAATTTAACGTCTATTACGGACAAAGCCGAAGCCATCCATAAACACCTTATAGACAGTACGTCCGTGCTTTTGTTGAAATCCCTTCAAGCTCAAATTCCCTCGAATCCCCAGTGGGTGGACGTAGGCTCAGGAGCAGGTTTCCCTGGCCTGGCTTTGGCTCTGGCCGTGCCCAGCGCGACCCTGCACCTGGTTGAAAGCACAGGGAAAAAAGCGCACTTTCTCAATACCTTGTCCGCGGAACTGGGTCTGCTCAAGCGCGTCAAGGTGTACAACGAACGAGCCGAAGTCTTAACCCTTTACAAAGGCTCCGCAGTCTCCAAAAGTGTTCCACGTGGAACAAAAACCAAGCCTGCTCCAGTCCCTGAAGCAAGTGTTCCACGTGGAACAGTCCCCAGTCTACGTGATTTCGCGGATGGAGTGTTCTTCCGGGGCGTAGCGCGTTTGGCCAGCCTGGCGGAACTAGGCGCCCCCTTCCTCAAGGTGGGCGGATTACTGGTCGCCTATAAAGGACCCAAAGCCGGCGAGGAGCTGGTCGAAGCGGCCAAGGCCATGAAAGAACTAAAGATGGAGCTCTGCGAGAAGAGGGACTTCATCCTGCCCGGGGTTCAAGAAGCCAGAAGCCTCATCTGCCTGCGGAAAACCGCTGAAACCATCAAGAAGTTCCCAAGACTCGTAGGCTTGGCCCAAAAAGAACCCCTGCTATAGATCCAAAGTGTTCCACGTGGAACACAGGAGGCTCTGTTTTGGGATCTCCGTGGAACGAAGCAAGTGTTCCACGTGGAACAAAAAACGAAATATCCTTTAAAAATAAAGGTTTATGTGCCAGCCCCTGGGCTTTCATAAAGCTCCAGGCTGAAAAATGTCACCTTTGTTCCACGTGGAACAAATGCGGAGTTTATCGTGATTTTGTCCTCACTACTCATTTACCAATTTCGCAATATCCATAGAATTGAATGGAATCCGCACCCTAAAGCCAACCTTCTCCTGGGCTCCAATGCCCAAGGAAAGACCAATTTATTGGAAGCCCTCTTCTTTTTAGGCACCACCAAAACCCTGCGTCCGGCCACCACCACAGAACACCTGATCCAGCACGAGCAGGACGAAAGCCTGCTAAGGGCCCAGGTCAGCCACCAAGAAGGCGTCCTGCTGCGCGATCTCGAGGCCCAGCTCAGGCGGGGGCAGCCCAAGCATTTTCTTTTGAACTCAAAAAAACTCAGCCCACTGTCCAAGCTCTTCGGCCAGCTGGCGGTGGTCCTCTTCACCCCTGAAGACCTTGATATGGTGAAAGCCGGGCCCCAGGCCCGCAGGCTCTACCTGGACCTGGAAATCAGCCAGTCCAGCCAGGCCTATCTGCAGGACCTGGGCCGCTACCACCGCGCGCTCAAACAACGCAACGCGGCCCTGCGCCTCCATGCCCAGGGCAACACCGGGCTGGAGAGCATCCACGCCTTTGACGAGGAACTGATCCGCGCGGGCACGGCGGTGCTGCGCTTCAGGATGCAGGCCGTGGCGGAGCTCGAACCGCTGGCCGCCGAGGTGCAGAGCCGCCTGGCCGGCGGCTCGGAAGTCCTGGGCATGCGCTACCTCAGCTCCCTGGCCCCGGGCAAGGATCCGGGCCCGCTGGCGCCCAGTCTCGATGAAGCCGGCCTGGCCCACGCCTTCCGCCTGCTGCTGAGGGAAAGGGCCCGCGAAGAGCAGGCCCGCGGAAGCACCCTGACCGGCCCCCACCGCGACGACCTCGAGCTTCTGCTCGACGGCCGCCCCGCGCGCCTCTTCTCCAGCCAGGGCCAGCAACGCAGCATCGCCCTCAGCCTCAAGCTGGCGGAGGTGCAGTTCCTCACCCGCAAGCTCGGGGAGAGCCCGGTGCTGCTCCTCGACGACGTGCTCAGCGAGCTCGACCTGGACCGCCAGGCCCATCTGCTGGCCCTGCTCGACGAGCGCGTGCAAACCTTCGTCACCAGCACCCACGCCCGCGGCCTGGCCTACCAGCCCGGCCAGGTCATGCGCATGTCCCAGGGAAACCTTCTCGTGGACCAGGGATGAGCATGGACCTGGCCGGACTCGGATTCGACAGCCACTTCGCCGAGCAGATCAAGCCCCAGGAAAAGGGCCTGCTCGTGGGCCGGGCCTCCTTCGGGAGCCGCGGCCACTACCAGGTCCTGCTCGGCGGCAACAAGACGGTGAACGCCGAGCTCAAGGGCGTGCTGAGAAAAGGGGCCCGCGGCGACCAGGGCGACTATCCCGTGGTCGGCGACTGGCTGCTGCTCGAACCCAGGGACGCCGACCGCGCCATCATCGTGCGGGCCTTGGGCCGCAAAAACGCCCTCATCCGCCGCGAACAGGCCCGGCGCGAGGCCGGGCGGCGCGCCAGCAGCCTGCAGATATTGGCCGCCAACATCGACTGGGGCCTCATCACCACCAGCCTCAACGAGGAATGGAACGCCCGGCGCCTGGAGCGCTACATCGCCCTGGTGCGCGAGTCCAAGGCCAGGCCCGCGGTGCTCCTGACCAAGGCCGACCTGGCCGAGGACGGAGGGGAGGAAGCCCGCCTGGCCACCCGGGCCCTGTCCAAGGACCTGCCGGTCCTGCTCCTCTGCGCCCCGGACGGCCGCGGCCTGGCGGAACTGCGGGCCCTGCTGGGGGGCCACGGGACCGCGGTGATGATCGGCAGTTCCGGCGTGGGAAAGAGCACCCTGGTGAACGCACTGCTGGGCGACGCCGTCATGGCCACCGCCGAGATCCGCGAAAAGGACAGCCACGGCCGCCACACCACCGCCGGCCGCCACCTGCTCCCCCTGCCCGGCGGCGGCTGCCTCATCGACAGCCCGGGCTTGCGGGACCTGGGCTTGGTGGAGGAGGATTCCGCCGCGGCGAGCTACGACGACATCGCCGAGCTGGCCGCGCGCTGCAGGTTCAGCGACTGCGGGCATTCCAACGAGCCCGGATGCGCGGTGCTGCTGGCCCTGAAAGAGGGCCGCCTGTCCGAGGAGCGCTGGCTGTCCTACGAGAAGTTGAGGGACGAAACCGCCGCCGCCGGCGCTAAAATCAAGGGACGCCCGGAAAAGGGACGCCGCGCCTGAGGGAGGCCATGAAAACCTTCACCGAATACCTGGTCTTCAAGACCGCCAAACGCAGCGAAATCATCAACATCACGCCCAAGCTCGAGGCCCTGCTGGCGCAAAGCGGGATCCTGGAGGGGCTGATGCTGGTGAACCCCATGCACATCACGGCCAGCGTCTACGTCAACGACGCCGAGCCCGGCCTCTACCAGGATATCCTGGAAAAGCTGGAGGAGCTGGCCCCGCACGGCGAAGCCTACAAGCACCACTTCACGGGCGAGGACAACGGCGACGCCCACCTGAAGCGCCAGCTGCTGGGCCAACAAGTGGTCCTCGCCGTGACCAAGGGCCGCCTCGACTTCGGGCCCTGGGAGCAGGTGCACTACGCCGAGTTCGACGGCCAGCGCCCCAAAAGGGTCGTCGTGAAGATCATCGGCGCCTAGGTGAGATCCGAGGAGATGATCAAGCGGCTGGCCCGCGAAGCCGGCTTCGACCTCTGCGGCATCGCCAGCCTGGGATCGCCCCCGGCGGCCTTGCAGGAGCTCAAAACCTGGCTGGCCCAGGGCCGCCAGGGGGACATGGCCTGGATGGAACGCCAGGCGGAAAAACGCCTGGATCCTAAGCGGATTTTATCCGGGGCCCAAAGCCTCATTTGCGTCGGCTTGATCTACAATACCGACCAGCCCTACAGCACCGAGCTCTTCCCCCTGGACGGCCAGGGCGATCCCAAGCCGGCCGAGGGCAAGGGATGGATCTCCCGCTACGCCTGGGGCGAGGACTACCACGCGGTCATGGCGCGCAGGCTCGCGGTCCTGGAGCGGGCCCTGCGCACCGAGGTCGACGCGTGTGCGGACTACCGCTCCTATTGCGACACCGGGCCGGTCAGCGAGAAGGTGTGGGCGGCGGCCGCGGGCCTGGGCTGGCAGGGGAAGAACACGAACCTGATCAACCAGAGGCTGGGCAGTTGGTTCTTCCTGGCGGAGATCCTCTGCACCCTGCCCTTGGAGCCGGACCCGCCGGCCCTGGACCACTGCGGCAACTGCACGCGCTGCCTGGACGCCTGCCCGACCCAGGCCTTCCCCAAGGCCTACGAGCTGGACGCCTCCCGCTGCCTGAGCTACCTGACCATTGAAAAAAAGGGGGAGCTGCCCCCGGAATTCCAGGCGTCCCTGGGCGCCAACGTCTACGGATGCGACATCTGCCAGGACGTCTGCCCCTGGAACCGCACCCGCGTGCTGGGGCACGAGCCCGCCTTCGAGGCCCGTCCCGGCCTCCTGGCGCCGGCCCTCTCGGAGCTGGAGAGCATGGATGATGCCTCCTTCGCGGCACGCTTCAGGGATTCGTCCATGAAAAGAACCAAGGCCGCCGGCTTGCGCAGGAACGCCACCGCCGTTTCCCGAGCCCGCGCGAACAGCGTTCCCAAGGAACCCGAAAGGTCCGATGGAAATCGTCTTTGATCAGGGCGGCATCTTCCTGCCGGAAATCAGCCTGTGGCTGGATCCGCACGAGCCCAAACCCGACGCGACGGCCTTTGTGAGCCATGCCCACGGCGACCACGCCCATTGGCACGCCACCACCATCGCCTCCAGCCCCACCCTGCGGCTGATGCGCTCCAGGATGAGCCCGCCCAAGGAGGCCCAGGCCAAGCCCCAGGCCTTTGGGCAGCGCTTCAAGCACGCGGGCGCCACCCTGACCCTCCTGCCCGCGGGCCACGTGGCCGGAAGCTCGCAGCTGCTGGTCGAATACAAGAAAGAGACCCTCTGCTACAGCGGGGACTTCAAGCTCAGGCCGGACCCGGCCTGCGAGCCCATCCAGGTGCACGAGGCCGACCAGCTCATCATGGAAAGCACCTTCGGCCAGGCCCAGTACCTCTTCCCGCCGGCCAGCCAGACCGTGGAACGCATCGCCGGCTTCGTGCAAAGGGCCCACAAGGACAAGAAGGTGCCCGTGCTGCTGGCCTACAGCCTGGGCAAGGCCCAGGAGCTGATGCTCAGCCTCAAGCCCTGGAACTGGGAGTTCGTGCTGCACCCGTCCATCGCCGCGGTCTGCGAGGCCTACAAGGGCCTGGGCTACGCCCTGCCGCCCAGCCACACCCCCGGCAACACGGGCCTGGACAACAAGGTCCTGATCTGGCCACCGCAGGGCCGCAAGCACGCCTGGTATTCCTCCATCAGCGCGCGCTGCAGGACCGCCTTCTGCAGCGGCTGGGCCATGGACGCGGGCATCAAGTCCCGCATGGGCGTGGACGAGGCCTTCCCGCTGTCCGACCACGCCGATTTCAGCGAGCTGCTGGCCTATGTCTGGCAGGTGCATCCGAAGAAAATCCACACGCACCACGGCTTCGCCGCGGAGTTCGCCTCCCACCTGCGCCTGACCGGCCACGACGCCAACGCCCTCGGCGCCGAGGAGCAGCTCCAGCTTCTTTGAGGATCCATGCGCCCCCTACGCCTGGGACTGCTCGGCACCGGCATCGCCGCGCGCAAGCTGTACTGGCCCGCGCTGAAAAACATGCGCCACGAGGTCCGGCTCCTGGCCTGCGCCAACCGGACGCGCTCCAAGGCCGAGGCCTTCGCGGGCCTGAGCGGGGCGAAGGTCGTCGCGGACGCCAAGGCCCTTTTCGCCCTGCCGGAGCTGGACGCGGTCCTGATCAGCCTGCCCATAGACAGCCAGCCGGCCTACATCATCCAGGCCCTGAAGGCGGGCAAGGCCGTGCTCAGCGAAAAACCCATGGCGCCCAGCCTGGCCGCCGGGCGGCGCCTCCTGGAGCGGGCCCGGCCATTTTCAAGACGCGGGCCCCTGTGGATGGTGGGTGAAAACCTTTTTTTCATGCCCGCCGCAGCCTGGATCGAGGAACTCCTGTGCCAAGGGGCCCTGGGCGACCTGCGCCTAGTTGAGGTACGCCAAAGCGGGTGGACGGACGAATCCGTCCCCTACTTCCACACGGCCTGGCGCAGGCAAGGGCGCTTCGTGGGCGGCTTTGTCCTGGATTCGGGGGTGCATCTCGCGCACGTGCTGCGGCGCCTCCTCGGCGCGCCCAAGGAGCTGCACGGCCTGTCCGCCAGCTTCAATCCCGGCCTTCCGCCCATCGACAGCGCCGTGGCGGTCATGCGTTTTTCCGGCGGCGCCTTGGGCAGCTGGCTCAGCTCATTCTCCAACGCGGCCGGGGGCCCCCAACTGGCCCTGAGGGGCTCCAAGGGCAGCGCGGAACTGTATTGGGACCACGCCGTGTACAAGCCGCGCCAGGGCCGGGAACGCGTGTTCCGTTCCAAAGTGGATTCCTTCACCCTCCAATTCCGGCACTTCGCCCGGGCCGTGCTTCAAAACAAAAAACCGGCCTACACGCCCGCCGGGGCCCTGGCCGACCTGGCCTTCATGGAAAGCGTGGTCAGGGGCCGGATCTTAAGGCCCTAAAAGGCCGCCAACAGACCCATGGAATAATGTCCCCCTCAGACGCGTTTAGGATCAGGGAAAGGCTTCCTTGCGCATCTGAGGCTGCTTATGGGCGGACAAAAAAGAAAAGGGCAGGATCGCCGGGATTCCGGCGGAAAAAACGAGGCCATCCACGGCCCCTATTGGCTTCGCGCCCATCGCGATTGGCGATTCTGGGCGGTGCTGTGGCTGATGCTCCTGGCCATGGCGACCTACGTGTTCACCAACGACCTGGCATGGCGATCCGGCCACATCAGGCCGCCGGTGCCGGCGGTCTCGGGGTCCTAAAAATCAAAAAACTCGGCCCACAAAAAAGACCCTCCTGCCGCTTGGCAGAAGGGTCTTTTATCATGAAATGGCGGAGAGGAAGGGATTCGAACCCTTGATACCCTTTCAGGTATACACACTTTCCAGGCGTGCGCCTTCAACCGCTCGGCCACCTCTCCACACCGCCCGCAAAGGACACAGAGTATGCCAAGGCCCGGCCTAAGGGTCAATGCATGGAATGGGACCGTGGGAATTGACGCTATTCCCCTCCTGGGGGTAAACTAAAGCGTCTATCCCAGATGTCGGACCGCGGTTTTATCTTCCGCTGGAGCCACCCCCGCCTATGCGCAAGCCATCCCTGCTTCTTAGCCTTGTCCTGCTGCCCCTGTTTCCCGCGGCGGCCCAAGCGCAAGAGCACTATGACCGGCCCATCAACATCATCACCAGCAACTACGACCTGGTGGATACGACCTATATCGACCGGGGCCGCATCGACGGGGTGCGGGTCGGCGACAAATTCGCGGTCAAATTCCGCGACGGCAAACTCGCCACCGAGGTGGTGGTGACCGGCGTTTTTGAACGCATGGCCTCGGTCAAGATCGTGGACAGCTGGCTCCTCAAGAACGGGCAGCTGGCCAACTACAAGCAGCGGCCCATGGTCGTGGCCCTGGAAGCGGACTCCCGCAGCAGCGCCTCCGGCCGCCCCTATTCCGAGGAACCGAAAATCTCCACGAGGGCTTCCGTTGCCCCATCGAGCGCAGCGGCGGCTCCGGCCGCGCCCCAGAACACGGCCGTGGGCCTGCCCCCGGCTCCGGGCGCCAACGCCTCCCTCGACGGCGGACTACCCCCAGCTCCCGGTATGAGCCCGGACCAGGCGGGCGGACTCCCCCCGGCCCCCGGGATGAGCCCGAACCAAGCGGGCGGACTCCCCCCGGCTCCGGGGATGAGCCCTGACCAAGCAGGCGGACTGCCGCCGGCCCCCGGCGCTGCCCCCGACAACGGCATGCCCCCGGCCCCCGGCGCTGCCCCTGACAACGGCATGCCCCCGGCCCCCGGCGCCGCTCCTGACGCTGGCATGCCCCCGGCCCCTGGCGCTGCCCCGGACAATGGCATGCCGCCCGCTCCCGGCGCTGCCCCTGACGCTGGCATGCCTCCGGCCCCTGGCGCTGCCCCCGACGCTGGCATGCCTCCGGCCCCTGGCGCCACTCCTGACGCTGGCATGCCCCCGGCCCCTGGCGCCGCCCCTGACGCTGGTCTGCCGCCTCCCCCGCAGTGAACACCGCAGGGCCCGCCTTAGGGCGGGCCCTAATTTTTTAAGCGTCCTATGCCCGCCATTCAAAAAGAATTCTTCACCCGGAAATTTTTCCAGTTCCTGGTGGAATTGAAGTTCAACAATGAACGCCCCTGGTTCGCCGCGAACAAAAGCCGCTACGAGAAAGAGGTCAAGGCGCCCTTCCAAACCTTCGTCAACGAGCTCGCGCCCAAAGTGGCCCGCCTGAACAAGGACTTCACTTACCCCAAGCCCTTCCGCATTTACCGCGATACGCGTTTTTCAAACGACAAAACCCCGTATAAAACCCATGTCGCATGCCAGTTCCGCCACCGCGCGGCGTCCGAGGACGTGCACGCGCCCGGCTTTTACCTGCATCTTGAGGCGGGGGAGAGTTTCGCGGGCGGCGGGATCTGGAGGCCGGAGTCCGAGGCCCTGCTGGCCGTGAGGAAACGGGTGGCGCGCCAGGATCCCGCCTGGATGGCCATCAAAAAATCGGACATGCCCCTATGGGACGGCGACGAGCTCAAACGGGCCCCCAAGGGCTTCAGCCCGGAGCACCCCATGCTCGCGGACCTCAAACGCAGGAACTTCATCACCTGGGTGGACTTCACGGACAAACAAGTCTGCGGCAAGGACTTCCTGGAGCGCGTCGCGGACGCCTTCAGGAAAACAAACCCGCTCATCCTTTTTCTGAACAAATCCATGGGGCTCTGAGGCCCTTCATCCTTTCCATACCATTCCGCGCCATGCCGGGAATCAGGCTTTGGGCGCGAAACGCACATACAAACGCTCCACCTCGGTCCGCGCCCAGGGCGTACGCCTCAGGAAGACCAGGCTGGATTTCACGCCGGGATCGTTCTTGAAGCAGCGGATGTCCACGGCCTTGGCCATGCGCTCCCAGCCCAGGCGCTGCTCCAGATGCTTCAGCATCATTTCAAGGGTGACCCCGTGCAGGGGGTCCTTGGGCTTGTTCACGACCATAATAGGCTCCCCAAAACCAGGCTGACGCAGCTCGAGAGGTTCAGGCTGCGCGCCCGGGCGTCCATGTCCAGGCGGCGGGCGCCCGAGCCCCAGCGCTCGTGCACCGCGTCAGGCAGGCCGTGCCCCTCGTTGCCGAAAACCAAGGTGGCGCCGGAGGGTATTTCCTTTGGGCTGAACAGGCGCGCGGCCTTGGTGCTGAACAGGAAGACCCGGGCCGCGTCCGGCACCGAGGCCATCCATTCCTCCAGCCCGGCGTGCTCCCGCTTCTCCAGCAGGGGCCAATAGTCCATGCCCGCCCGGCGCAGGTTGGCGTCGCTGAGGGTGTAACCCAGGGGATGGACCAGGTGCAGGCGGCAGCCCAGGGCCATGCAGGTCCTGCCGATATTGCCCGTGTTGCCCGCTATCTCCGGCCGCACCAGCACCACGTCGAAGCGCGGGACAAAAGGTTCGGGCCGGGGCGCGCTCAAGGCAGGCCGTACTGCTTGCGTTTCCGCCACAGCGTCACCGTGGTGATGCCCAGGATCTGGGCCGCGCGTTCCTGGTTCGGCTCCTGCAGGAGCACGGCCTCGATGTGGCCGCGCTCGAGCTCCTCCAGGGACCGCGGCGCGAGGGGGCTCCCCAGCGTGGAGGCCTTGCGCGGGCTGGCCAGCAGGGACTCGGGGAGGTCCTCCGGGCCCGCGGCCTCCTTGTCGCACAGGAGCGCCAGGCGCTCGCAGACGTTGCGCAACTCCCTGAGGTTGCCCGGCCAGTCATAGGCCGCGACCAGGGCCTCGGCCTGCGGGGACAGCTTCAGGGGGCGGGCCCGCCCGCGGCCCAGCGAGGCCTCCTCCAGGAAACGCCGCGCCAGCACGGGGATGTCCTCCAGCCTGTGCCTGAGGGCCACCAGGCTGCACTCGAGGATGTTGAGTCGGTAATACAGGTCCTCCCGGAAGCGTCCCTCGGCCACCGCCTCTGTGAGGTTGCGGTTGGTGGCTGCGATGATGCGGGTGTCCACGGGCACGGGCTGGTTGCTGCCCACGCGCTCGATCACCTTGTCCTGCAGGAAGCGCAGCAGGCGCGCCTGGGCCGAGGAGCTGAGCTCGCCGATCTCGTCGAGGAAGAGGGTGCCGCCCTGCGCGGTCTCGAATTTCCCGGCCCGCTCGGACACGGCCCCGGTGAAGGCGCCGCGGGCGTGCCCGAAGAGCTCGCTCTCAAGCACCCCCTCGGCCAGGGTGGAGCAGAACACGGTCACGAAGGGGCCCTGGGCGCGGGGCGAGCGGGTGTGGATCACCCGCGCCAGCTCGGTCTTGCCCGTGCCGCTTTCTCCGACCAGCAGCACCGTCTCGTCCACCGGCGAGACCTTGCGCACGAAATCCTCAAGGCGGCGCACCGCCGGCGAGAGCATGCCGGCGAAGAAGTCCGGGCGGCCGCGGCGCTCCCTTAAGTACCGGTTCTCGCGCCTGAGCTCAACCACCGTGCGGACCTTCGCCAGCAGGTGCTCGAGCTGGGCGTTGCCGAAGGGCTTGGCCAGGTAGTCGAAGGCGCCGGCCTTCACGGCCTCCACCGCGTTGTCGAAGCTGGCGTAGGCGGTCATCACCACGAAGAGGGGCGCCTCCCCGTGGCTCGGCGCGGCCGCCAGAAGGTCCAGGCCGCTGCGGTGGCCCAGGCGCAGGTCGGTCAGGACCAGGTCCAGGCCGCCCGCCTGGATCTGCTTCAGGGCAGCGGCCACGCCGTCCACCGGCTCCACCTCGCAGCCCATCTCCGCCAGGCTCAGGGCGAGCAGCTTGCGTATGTTCAGGTCGTCGTCCACCAGCAGGACCCGCAGGGGCAGCGCGCTCATGATGCCAGCTCCGCATGCGGCCGGGGGGCCACGGGCAAAAGGACGCGGAACACCGAGCCTCCGGACTCTCCGCGGTAGTATTCAATGGCGCCTTCATGGGCCTCCACCACCTCCTTGGCGATGGTGAGCCCCAAGCCCAGCAGGCCGGCGGCCTGGTTCTCGGGCGGGCCCTGGAAATAGGGTTCGAACATGCGGCGTTCCACCTCCGGCGGGATGCCCGGGCCCTCGTCCCGCACCTGCATCTCCACGAAGAGGGTCTGGTCCTCGACCGTCACGGTCACGCGGTGGCCCGGCAGGGAGACCCTCAGCGCGTTGGACAGGAGGTTGGAGACGACCCAGGAGAACTTGACCGGGTCCAGCCGGCACAGGCCCGAGCCCGCGCCGCCCTCCAAAATCAGGCCCACCCCTTTTTCAGCGGCCAGCAGCTCGAAGGGGCGCAGCCACTCCCTCAGCTTCCCGGCCAGGGCCACGGTCTCCAGGTTCAGGCGTATGCTGCGCACGTTGAGCTGGCTCACCTGCACGAAATCGTTGGCCACGGAGCGTATGCGCCGCAGGTCGTCGAGGATGGTGTCCAGGAACACGTGCAGGGAGGGGTCCAGGCGGTCGCGCCTTTTTTCCATGAGCTCGGCCGCCATGCCCAGGCTCTGGAGCGGCGTCTTCAGCTCGTGGGACAGCACGCCGATGAACTCGTCCTCGAGACGCTCGCGCTGCCGGCGTTCCGTCACGTCCTGGAGCAGCAGAAGGCGCGAGGCCGCGCCGCCCACTCCCTCCGCCGCCACGATGCTGCGCTCGCGCACCGCGAAGAGGCGCGGCCTGCCCTCATGGCTCATCTCCAGCGCGGTGCCTTCCCCGCGCGGCCCCTTCAGCCAGCGCAGCAGGGCCCGGCCGTTCTCGGTCTCCGCGGCCAGCGCCTCAAAGGGCCGGTTCGGAGCGGTCTCCGGGCTGGCGCCCAGCAGGGCGCAGCCCCGGCGGTTGAGCTGGGACACGCGCCCGGCCCCGTCGAGGAGCAGCACGGCGTCCTCCACCGAGGCGAAGACGGCCTCCAGCTTGTTGCGCTGGGCCAGGATCTCGTCCACGTTCACCTGTTGCAGGCGCCGCGCCTGGTCCCACCATTCCTCCAGGCGCAGGCGCAGGACCTCCAGCTCCCGGCTGCCGCTTTCCGGCAGCACCAGGGGCTCCTCGAAGCCGCGCGGCCGGCTGAGTTCGCTGGAAATCTGTATCAGGGGCCGCGACAGGCCGCGGGCCAGGCGCCGTGCGATCAGGAGGGTCAGCAGCAGGGTCGCTGCGGAGAACCACAGCAGGGCCTCCAGCTCCCGGCGCCCCTGGTGCGAAGCCTGGTCCGCCAGATGGTGCATGCCCAGCTCGTTGACCCGCACCAGCTCGCCCAGGGCGGAATCGAAGCGCTTGTCCAGGTCCGGGGAATCGCCCCCCGCCCTGCGCAAGTCCCAGGCCTTGCGCAGGCTCGCCACGGCCTCGCGTTCGCCGGGTTCGGTGATGTTGGCCCGGGCGAAACGCAGCTCGTCCTCCAGGTCCCTGGCGAGCGCCGGGGTGAAGGGGCTGCTGCGCCAGTCCCGGTCCATGAGCCGGGCCGCTTTGATGGAGTCGTAGTTGCGGGTGATGATCTTGTGGAAGATGCCGGCGTCGGCCGAGGCGGTGCTCAGGACAAAGGCTGCCAGGGCGCTGGCGTACACCGCCACGATGAGGATGTAGGCGAGGAAGATGCGCCTCCGAAGCGGAGGCAGGTTCGTTTTCAAGAAGGGCACGCCGGGATAGGGGAGGGGCCTAAGAAAAAAGCCCCGGGCCAGGGACCCGGGGCTCCATTCTAGCAGGCCTTGGGGCTCCAAGGCTATTCGAAGACCCGCACCGGCAGCACGGTCATGGGGATGCCCTCCCACTGCAGCCTGCCCTGGAGCAGGTACACGGTCTGGTTGTGCATCCAGCGCTGGTACCAGCGCTCCCTTTGGAACACGAACTTGCTGCCGAAGACCACCGACACCGGGAACTCCTTCACGATCTGGCTGCACAGGCGCGCCGCCGGGGCCACCACCTCCGTGCCCAGGTCCATCTGGTAGTTGGCCGGGATCCCCATGCGCCGCGCGAAGAGCACGTAGCGCTCCAGGTCCTCGCGCACCTTCGTGTGCAGGTGCTCCAGGGCGTCCGCGCCCTTGAAGTTGCCGCTGTCCACCAGGCCCACGCTCAGGAAGACCGCGTTCTTGAAGTGGCCCGGGAAGAAGATCTGGAAGATCGAGAACAGGGAGTGCAGGCCCACCCCGTTGTACCCGTCC
>DATHOE010000024.1:0-118689 GCA_035485275.1 bacterium | reverse complement strand
GGCCGACACGTCATTCTTCTTTTTGAAATCCGTCAGCGACAGCACGAACTCGTGCATGCACCGGTCGCCATAGGGCGAATGGAAGGTGTCCTTCAGCAAGGCCAGCAGGTAGTTGGCGTTCAAGACAGCCTGCTTGCCGATCTCCGCCATGCCGTCGCCGCCAAAAGACTTCAGGTAGACCAGGCCGCGCACGATGATGCCGAAATTGCCGTAGAAAGTCCGGATGCGGCCGATGCTCTGGGGCTGGCTGTAATCCAGGGCATAGTGGCCGTCCTGCTTGGTCACCCGGGGGACCGGCATGAAGGGCAGCAGGTGTTTTTTCACCCCGATCGGGCCGGAGCCCGGGCCGCCGCCGCCGTGGGGCGTGGAGAAGGTCTTGTGCACGTTGAAGTGCATCATGTCGCAGCCCATGTCGCCGGGGCGGGCCACGGCGCAGATGGCGTTGAGGTTGGCGCCGTCGTAGTACAGCTGGGCGTCCACGGCGTGCAGCCAGCCGGCGATGAGCTTGATGTCCTTCTCGAAGATGCCGACCGTGTTGGGGTTGGTCATCATCAGGCAGGCCACTTCCGGCGTGATGCGCGGCTTAAGGTCCTCCAGGTCGACCGTGCCGTCGGGCAGGCTCTTGACCGTCTCCACGGTGTAGCCGCAGTAGGCGGCCGAGGCGGGATTGGTGCCGTGGCTGCTGTCGGGCACCAGCACCTTGCGGGGGCGCCGGCCGCGGCTGTCATGGTAGGCTTTGCACACCAGCAGGGCCGTCAATTCGCCCTGGGCCCCGGCGCTGGGCTGGAGGCAGATGGCGGGCATGCCGCTGATCTCGGACAGCCAGCGTTCCATCTCCCAGAGCACCTGCAGGGCGCCCTGCACCGTGTCGTCGGGCTGCAGGGGGTGGATGTTGCGGAAGCCGTCGCGTCCGGCCACGTCCTCGTTGACCTTGGGGTTGTACTTCATGGTGCAGGAGCCCAGGGGGTAGATCTGGGTGTCGATGCCGATGTTGCGCTGGCTCAGGCGGGTGTAGTGGCGCACCAGGTCCTGTTCGCTGACCTCGGGCAGGCCCAGGGAGCTGCCGCGGCGCGCCTCCTTGGGAAGCCAGTCCTCCAGGGCCTGGGCCGGGACGTCCAGGGCCGGAAAGGTCGCCGCCCGCCGCCCCGGCGCGCTCTTCTCGAAGATCAGCTTTTCCTCGGACATGGGATTCCTTTAAGCCAGCGCTTCGCGCAGGGCCGCGACGTAACGGTCCAGTTTCGCCTTCTTCTTCACCTCGGTCACGGTCACCAGGATCTCGCGGCCGCGCTCCGGGTAATAGCGGCCCAGCGCCACGCCGCCCAGGATGCCCTTGGCCTGCATGGCCCTCAGCACCGGGCCCGCGTCCACGCCCAAATCGAGGGTGAATTCATTGAGCCAGGGGGCCGCGTAGCGGAGCTTCACGCCCTTGATCTTGGAGATCTCGGCGGCCAGGTAGTGGGCCTTGCTCGCCCCTTGGGACGCGACTTCCTTCAGGCCCTGGGGTCCGACGGAGCCGAGGTAGATGGTGGCGGCCAGGGCCAGCAGGGTCTGGTTCGTGCAGATGTTGCTGTTGGCCTTCTCGCGGCGGATGTGCTGCTCGCGGGTCTGCAGGGTCAGGACAAAGGCTCTTTGGCCTCGGTTGTCCTTGGTCTGCCCGCAGATGCGTCCCGGCATCTGGCGCACCAGCTCCATCTTGGCCGCCAGGAAGCCGAGGTAGGGCCCGCCGTAGCTCAGGGGGATGCCCAGGCTCTGGCCCTCGCCGCAGGCGATGTCGGCCCCGCACTCCCCGGGCGACTTCAGCAGGGCCAGGCTCACCGGCTCCACCGCCATGATGAACAGGGCCCCAACGGCGTGGGCGATCTCGGCGAAGGGCGTCCCGTCCTCGATGACGCCGAAGAAATTCGGGTTGGCCAGGACCAGGGCCGCGGTCGCGTCGTTGACCAGGGCCTTGAGCGCGGCCAGGTCGCTGCGGCCGTCCGCGCCCAAGGGCGCCACCACGATCTCGGTGTCGAGGTTGCGGGTGTAGGTGCGCAGGACCTGCAGGCTTTCGGGATGCACCCCGGCCGATAGCACGATCCGGTTGCGTCCGGTGCGGGCGTGGGCCATGAGGCAGGCCTCTGCCAGGGCGTGGCCGCCCTCGTACAGGCTGGCGTTGCTGACGTCCATCCCGGTCAGGGAGCAGACGCAGCTCTGGTACTCGAACAGCGCCTGCAGGACGCCCTGGGTCATCTCGGGCTGGTAGGGGGTGTAGCTGGTGTAGAACTCGCTGCGGCTGAGCAAATGGCGCACGGCGCTGGGGCTGTAGTGCTCGTAGGCCCCGGCCCCGAGGTAGTTGTCGAAACGCCCGGTGGACTGGTTGGCGTTGCCCAGGGACTGGAACTCGTCCTTGAGCTCCATCTCGGTGAGGTGGTCGGGCAGGTCCAGCCGGCCCTTCAGGCGCAACTCGGCCGGTATGTGCTCGAAGAGCTCGGCGACGCTGGAGACGCCTATGGCGGCCAGCATGGCGGCCTCGTCCGAGGGCGTCTGCGGCAGGTAGGGGTGCTCAAAGGGCATGGACAAAACCTTTCTAGTGGTGATCCTCGGCGCAATGCTTGTCGTAGGCCGCGGCGTCCAGCAAGGCGGCCTTGTCCCCGCTCAGCTGGGACAGCTTCAGCAGCCAGCCCTTCCCGTAGGGATCCTCGGACAAGGGGGCGAATTCGCACTCCACCTCGTCGTTGGTGGAGACGATCTTGCCGCCCATGGGCGCGTTCAGGTCGAACACGGCCTTGACGCTCTCGATGACGCCGAAGGGCTTGCCGGCCTCCAGGGTCCTGCCCGCCTCCGGCAGCTCCAGGAAGACGATGTCCTTGATGGCGTGCACCGCGAACTCGGTGAGTCCGACGCTGGCGCCGTCGCCCTCGAACTTGATCCATTCATGGGTCTTGGTGTAAAGGCGGTCGGTGGGGGTGGGCATGGGCTTCCTTTGGAGAACGGTCCACGGATGCGCGACGCGGGCATTTTAACCGTTCTTGCGCACCTTGGAAGGCACAAAAGGCGTCTTCACGACCTCGGCGGCCAGGGCGCGTCCGCGCACGTCGATATGGATGCGGCCGCCCGCGACGGCCAGGGCCGGGGGGAGGTAGGCCAGGCCGATGCAGGCGTTGTCGAGGCTGGGGCTGGGCGCGCCGGAGGTCACCTGGCCGATGGGCTTGGCCGAGGCGTCGACCACGGCGTAGCCGTCGCGGGCCACGCCCTTGTCCAGCAGGCGGAAGCCGGCCAGGCGCCGCGCGGGCGCGGCCTTCGTGGCCAGCATGGCCGCCTTGCCCGTGAACTCGCCCTTGTCCGGCTTGATCACCCAGCCCAGGCCGGCCTCATAGGGGCTGTGCTCCGCGTCGATCTCGTGGCCGTAGAGCGGGTAGGCCGCCTCGAGGCGCAGGGTGTTGCGCGCGCCCAGGCCCACCGGCCGGGCCCGGCCGGAGGCCAGCAGCTCCAGCCAGACCTTTTCCACGGACACCTCGGGCAGGCTGATCTCGAAGCCGTCCTCGCCGGTGTATCCGCTGCGCGAGACCAGGGCCTCCACCCCGCAGACCCGGTCCTCGCGCAGGTGGTAATAGGCCAGGGAGTCGAGGGGGGCGCTCACCAGGGGCTGCAGCAGGCTCTGGGCCCGGGGCCCCTGCAGGGCCAGCAGGGTGCGGCCCTTCCACAGCTCCACGCTGACGCCGAAGGAAGCGGCCCGGGAGAACATCCAGGCCAGGTCCGTCATGGTGTTGGAGGCGTTGACGACCACGTAATAGAGCTGCGGGGAGAGACGGCTGACGATGATGTCGTCATAAAGGCCCCCGCCCTCGTTGGGCAGGAGGCTGTACTGCATGCGTCCGTCCCCCAGGCGGGAGACGTCGTTGGTGGTCATGGCCTGCAGATATTCCAGCGCGCGCGGACCGGCGACCAGGATCTGGCCCATGTGCCCGATGTCGAAGAGCCCCGCCTCCTTGCGCGTGGCCATGTGCTCCGGGCCGATGGGGCCGTAGCTGACCGGCATGTCCCAGCCGCCGAAATCGACCAGCGAAGCCCCGTGTGCGACGTGCCAGGCTCTGAGGGGCGTCTGCTTCATCCTCAATACCGCGGCATGCCGGGTTCCACGTCCACGGCCCAGGAATCGATGCCGCCGGCGAGGTTGTAGGTCTTCCTGAAGCCGAACTTGCCCAAGATGGCCTGGGCGCGGGCGCTGCGGCTGCCGTGGTGGCACTGCAGGACGATCTCGTCGGCCGTGTCCAGCTCGTTGACCCGCGAGGGCAGCTGGCCCAGGGGGATGAGCTTGGCGCCGTCGATCTTGGCGATGTCCCATTCCTGGGGCTCGCGCACGTCCACCAGCACGAATTTCTTCTTGGCGTCCTTCCATTCCTTCAGGGTCAGGGCGTCGATCTCCGCGCCGGAGGCCTCATGGGCCTCCTCGTTGCCGCGGCCCATGCCGCAGAACTGCTCGTAGTCGATGAGCTCCTTGATGGTCGGATGGTCCCCGCAGATGGGGCAGCTCTTGTCGCGGCGGATCTTGAGCTCCCGGAAGCTCATGTCGAGCGCGTTGAACAGGAGCAGGCGCCCGATCAGGGGCTTGCCCTGGCCGATGATGAGCTTGATGGCCTCGGTGGCCTGCAGCAGGCCCACGCTGCCGGGCAGCACGCCCAGCACGCCGCCCTCGGCGCAGCTCGGCACCATGCCCGGGGGGGGCGGTTCCGGGTAGAGGCAACGGTAGCAGGGGCCGCCGCGCTTGGGGTCGAAGACGGTCACCTGCCCGTCGAAGCGGAAGATGCTGCCGTAGATGTTGGCCTTGCCCAGCATGACGGCCGCGTCGTTGACCAGATAGCGGGTGGGGAAGTTGTCGGTCCCGTCGATGACGACGTCATAATCCTTCAATATCCCCAGGATGTTCGTGCGGTTCACGGCCTCGTTGTAGGTCCGCACCTCGACATTCGGGTTGATCTCGGCGATGCGCGCCTTGGCGCTCTCCACCTTAGGTCTGCCCACGCTGGACGTGGCGTGGATCACCTGGCGGTGCAGGTTGCTGTGGTCGACCACGTCGAAGTCCATGATGCCCAGCCTGCCCACCCCGGCCGCGGCCAGGTACATCCCCAGGGGCGAACCCAGGCCGCCCGCGCCGATGAGCAGGACCGAGGAGGCCTTAAGCTTTTCCTGACCGGCCATGCCCACTTCCGGCATGATGAGGTGGCGGGAATAACGCAGAATTTCTTCGTTGCTCAAGGTCGACATGGAAATCCCCTATAAATCGAATTTGCAGTCCCCGCGCGGATAGGCCACGCAGGTCAGACGCCAGCCGGCCAGGATCTCCGCAGGCGTCAGGGCGAGCATTTCCTCGGTCTCCATCTCGCCCTCGCCCTTCACCGCGCAGGTGCGGCAGGTGCCGCCCTGGCAGGAATAGGGCAAGTCCGGCAGCCCTGCCTCCTGGGCGGCCTCCAACACGGTCATCTGTCCGGAACAGTCCACTGTACGGGCGGACTTGGTGAACTCTATCTTATACAAGCCGGGCCCTCACCTTGGCCGCCATGGCCGCGTAGGCCGCGTCGTCCAGCACCGGCTCGCAGGCCAGGCCCGGGGCCGCGGCGGGCAGGCTCAGGTCGATCCAGCTCTTGCAGCCGGTGTAGTCCTCGAGCACTTCCAGGTCCAGGGCCTCCTTGAGGCGGTACACGCGCAGCAGCAGGAGCCAGAGCGGCTTGCTTCCCTGCCACTCCCAGCGGTCCTTGACGCTCTGCTCGCTGTAGATGTGGTTGTCGTCCTGCCCGAACACGGGGGCCATGCTGTCCAGGGCCCAGGCCTCGTCGACCTTGGCCCAATACTTCACCTGCACCGCGCCGAGCTCCGGCTTGGCGGCCAGGGCTTGGTCGAGCAGGGCGTGCCAGCGCGGCTTGATGCTTTCGCGGTCCTGGTGCTCGAAGGTCGGATACAGGAAGAAGCTGGGGTGGTCCATGGTGAAGGTCCGCCCCTTTTCCTTGATGCCGCCCTTGCGGAAGATCATGACCTGCTCGCCGAGGCCCAGGGCCTCGCAGGACACGGCCCATTCCTTGAAGGCTGCGGTCCCTTGGGTGAGGGTCAATGTGCTTGGCATGGTGTGCTCCTGACGGGTGGCGGAGACGGGCTGCTCAGCCCTAGGGTTCGGTTTTGGGCGCTTCGGCGGCGGGGGCCGGAGCTGCGGCCGGTGGCGCGGGGGCCGGGGCGGGCTTGGGGGCCAGTTCCGGCTTCATGACCAGGGTCCAGGAGTCCTTGGGCAGGGGCGTGGCCTTTTGGACCGCGTCCAGGCCCACCATGACCTTGTAGCCGGTGGCCTGGGGCTGGGGCTTGCCGTCCTGCCAGTGCTCCGGGAAGTATTCCAGGGGCCGGTTATGGTCCACCAGCTCCTCGCCGCGGACGCTGTAACGGCTGTTGCAGCGGGCGCAGAGGATCGGCAATTCGCCCTGCACCTGCCAGCGCGAAATGGTCACGTCGGTCTTGCATTGGGGGCAGGAGAACACCGCGTTGACGATGTCGTTCTTCAGCCCCACCACCTCACTGAGGTGGTCTTTCGCGGCCAAGGCTGCCATGGCACTCCCGAAAAAACCTTAGGGATAAAGAAGATACTTCGGGTCGGGGGGTGCGTCAAGGCGGCCCGTCCCCAGGCCTTCTAAAGCCCTTAAAAACCTTACGGAATCGGTCCGCCACAAGATTTATATGCGCCGGCGCGAAGCCAGCCCTTATCCCGCACAGCTTGACAAAAAAGTATTACCTATGGTATTACTAAAGGCATGAAGCTGGCTATATCCATTCCCAATGATGTCTTCGCCGAAGCGGAGGCTTTTGTCAAAAAAGCCCAGACCTCGCGCAGCAATCTGTATGCGCGCGCGATGGCTGAGTTCTTGGCAAAGCACACACCGGACAAGGTCACCGAAGCTATGGACCAAGTTATCGCAAGGGTGGGCAAAGAAAACGACGAGTTTCGCCGTCGCGCCGTCCGCCGTATCGCCGAGCGCAGCGAGTGGTAATACAACAAGGCGAAGTGTGGTGGGCCGATCTCGCCGACCCTGTCGGTCCGGGCCCAGGCTTCAGGCGTCCGGTTTTGGTGGTGCAGGGCGACGCTTTGAACCGAAGCCGCATTTCGACGGTCTTGTGCGTTCCCCTGACGAGCAATCTAAAGTGGGCTGAGGCCCCCGGCAACATGCCCCTAACGGCAAAAATCAGCGGTTTGGACAAAGAATCGGTGGCCAAGGTCTCCCAATTAACGGCTTTGGATAAGGACGCGCTCACCGAGCGCGTCGGCAAATTAACAAGCAAGCACATGGAACAATTGTTGGCAGGCATTGATATTGTATTGGGGCGCTAAACCACCCCTACGCTGGCTCTGCCCACCAATTCCGTCCTCTGCGGACCTCCAATGATCTACACCCGTCTCGGCAACACCGGACTGTCCGTCTCGCGCATCTGCCTGGGATGCATGAGCTACGGGGATCCCGACCGCACGATCCCCGGCGCCCTCCTCAAGCTGGACTGGGCCCTCAAGGAGGACGAGTCCCGGCCCTTCTATAAGCGCGCCCTGGAGCTGGGCATCAACTTCTTCGACACGGCCAACGTCTACAGCTACGGAGCCAGCGAGGAAGTCACGGGCAGGGCCCTGCGCGACATGGCCAAGCGCGAGGACTTGGTGGTGGCCACCAAGGTCTGGGGCCAGATGCGGCCCGGCCCCAACGGCGGCGGGCTCTCGCGCAAAGCCATCCTGCATGAGATCGACGCCAGCCTGAGGCGCCTGGGCATGGACTACGTGGACCTCTACCAAATCCACCGTTGGGACCCCGCCACGCCCATCGAGGAGACCATGCAGGCCCTGCACGACGTGGTGCGCTCGGGCAAGGCCCGCTACATCGGCGCCTCCAGCATGTGGGCCTGGCAGTTCGCCAAGGCCCAGGCCGCGGCGCGCGGGAACGGATGGACGACCTTTGTGAGCATGCAAAACCAGTACAACCTGCTCTACCGCGAGGAGGAGCGGGACATGAACCCCCTGTGCCTGGACCAGGGGGTGGGGCTCATCCCCTGGAGCCCGCTCGCCCGTGGCCTGCTGGCCCGGCCCCCGCAGGCGCCGGCGACCAAACGCCTGGAGACGGACCGCTTCACCCGCAACCTTTACTTGCCCCAGGCGCAGGCCGACGCGCCAGTGCTGGAGGCCGTGGATGCGGTGGCCAAGGCCCGCGGCGCCCGCCACGCCTCCGTGGCCCTGGCCTGGCTGCTGCAAAGGCCCGGCCTGACGGCGCCCATCGTGGGGGCCACCAAGATGGCGCACCTCGAGGACGCCGTGGCAGGCCTGGATTTGAAGCTGAGCGAAGAAGAGCTGAAGTCCCTGGAAACGCCCTATGTGCCGCACGCGGTCACGGCCCTGGGTTGAAACCCGGAGGGAGTCCCCCGCGGGCGATCATGCGTTGCCGCGCTTGCTTCCCTTCCCGGACTTCAGCAGTCTGGCCGTCAATCTCCGCCATGCGGAGGCCTCGACCGGGGCGCTCCAGTCGGGGCCCACGGCCTTGAGGTCCGGATCCTGGGGATCCAGGCCCAACTGGGCCAGATAGTCCGTGTCGCAGATGAAGCATTGCTTGCCGTAGGGGATGAGCGTTCCGCCCTTGGTCTTCAAATAGGCGCGCCCTTCGTTCGTCGTGGAGAACCACAGGTTCAGCATCCGCGAAAAACCTTCGGGATAGACCGCGTCCATCCATTCCAGGTTCCGCTTCAGGTCACGCCAGTCCGCGTATCCCTGCTTCCGGGCGCTTTCTTCCAGGGCTTGTTTGAGGCTGAGGGTCGTTCCGGTTTTTTCGGCGTTCTTGACCCGTATTTTGGCCCGGGTCCGCAGCTCTTCCAGACGCGAATGTTTCACAAAAACTCCTTTGTCGTGGCTGCCCTTCCCGCGATGGGCTGACAAAAGAGAGACGTGTTTTGGGTGGAAACGGGGTGAGATCCTCTTGGGCGGGCGGGCGCCCCCGTGGCACCCAAGGGCACCTTAAAACGGGGTGCCATAGAGTGTCAAGTTCGCTTGAGCTTTGATCCCTGATAGTTTGTTTGGGTCCGATTCACGGCATAGGGCATGCGCGGTTTGCTCCGCGGCCAGAACTGATTCAGCCAATAAACCAATGGCGGAATGGTGAAGATCAGCATCACCAATCCCATCCATTGGGAATGAAGCATATAGAATTTAAAAACGGGGTTATCCTGCGTTTGATTCCCGTACCACAGCCACCGTTCGACCAGCAGGTTATTCAGCATATGGCAGAAAATGGGGACCCAGAGGCTTCTCGTCCTCAAATAAAGCAAAGCCATGAATAGGCCAAAAACAAAGTGGCCCGGCAAGCCGGCGACCGAATTATGGGCGAAGGCGAACAAGGCGGAACTGCAGAGGACCGCAGGTTTCCACCCCCATTTTTCCGCCATGCGCTGCAGTATAAGCCCCCTGAAAATCAGCTCTTCTACAACCGGGACAAATCCGGCGATAAGGCCCAAACGCAAAAGGCTCCATCCGATCCCGATGGATTTCTCGGACCCCGTCCAAATGCGCGGGCGTGGTTTTCCAAAAAATTTGCGCCACCATGCCGGCGCCAAATGATGGACTATGGGCGTGCTTATGAAGATGAAACCAAGCGAGAAATAGGTCAGACAAAGGGCGATCAAAAAATATTGGGGCCAATCCGTCCGCGGCACTTTGCCCGTGATTCTGGATACCTTCATCGTTCCGGCCCGTTCCAGGCCAAGGAGCCAGATCAAAAATAGCAATTCATTCTCGATCTGGAAAATTATGTCGACGGAGTATTTTGAAACACCCTTACCAAGGGCTTGAAGGATGAGGAACATGACGGTGCCGACAAACAAAGTGGCTATGAAATAGTAAAACGCAAACCAACCCAAAATAGGAGCTTTATAGAAGGCTTTCCGCCGAGACCTCACGGCGCCGCAGGCGCCGCAAAACGACTTGAGATTCCGTTTCCCGCATTCGCCGCAAATCCAGATCAAACGTCCCCCGGGAGACCGGCCTCGATTGGGAGGATTTCACCGAGAATTCTGGTCCAATCGCCTAAATCGTGCGGTCGATGCGGCGCAGCCTGGCGGCCATGCCCTTCAAGAGTTCCATCGCGAAGACGGGGGTCTGCTGGATCAGGTTCAGGAAACGCTTCTCGTCCACCTCGGCGAAGACGCAGGGGGTGACGCAACGCACGGTGGCGCTGCGCGGCTCCTGGTCGATCATGCCCATCTCGCCGATGATGGCGCCCGGCTGGGCCAGTTCCACCATGTATTTGCCGATGACAATCTCGGCCTGGCCTTCGAGCAGGATGTACATTTTTCCATTGCTCGGCTCATCCACGGAAAAGAGCAGGGCTTCCTCGGCCAAACTGAGTTTTTTGGGGTCTTTGTTGAAAATGGGCAATAGATCCTTGGACAAGGCCGCCTCCGCGTGGATGACACCATGAAACGATCCGGGCATTTTGGCATCGCCCCAAGTTCCAGGCAAACCCAATTTTGGGCCCAGCGCAGGGCCTTTTCCAAGGCCCGGGCCCCCGCCCCGCCTTGACCGGAGTCAAGGCCTGCCCTAAAGTAAAGGCTCCCAACAGCCTGGAGAAGCCATGGAAAAGCGCGTTTTCGGCAAGAGCGGCGTCGAGGCCAGCGTCATCGGTTTCGGCGTGTGGACCGTCTCCACCCCTTGGTGGCATGGCAGCAACGAGCGCCTCAAGGACCACAAGTACTGCGTCGAACTGATGCAGAAGGCCCTGGACGCGGGCATCACCCTCTTTGACACGGCCGACACCTACGGCAACGGCCTGGGCGAACGCATCGTCAAGGAGGCCTTGGGCCACCGCCGCGACGAAATCCAGATCTCCACGAAGTTCGGCTATGTCTGGAAGGACACCCCGGCCGAGGAGCGCAAGGGCCAGGTGGAGCAGCCACAGAACTTCGACCCGGACTTCGTGCGCCAGGGCCTGGAAGGCGCCTTGGAGCGCCTGGGCACGGACCGCATCGACCTGTGGATGCTGCACAACGCCAAGATGAGCAGCATCGAGCGCGACGACACCTTCGCCCTGCTGGAGCAGCTGAAGAAGGAGGGCAAGCTGAAGGCCTACGGCGTCTCCCTGGGCCCGGCCATCGGCTGGGAGCCGGAGGGGGTCAAGGCCATGCAGACCCGCCGCCTGGACGCCCTGATGATGATCTACAACCTGCTGGAGCAGAACCCCGGCCGCCGGCTCCTCCAGGTCGCCGCGCAGGAGCACTGCGGCTTGCTGGTGCGCGTGCCGCACAGCAGCGGCATGCTGGAGGGGCAGTACACCAAGGACACCAAGTTTGACGCCAGCGACCACCGCGCCCACCGCAAGCGGGTGTGGATGGAGCAGGGCCTGCAGAAGATCGAGCAGCTGGGCTTCCTCACCGAAGGCCGCGGGCGCAGCCTGGCCCAGGCGGCCCTGCAGTACATCCTGGCCCACAAGGAAGTGACCGCCTGCCTGCCCAACATCTACGACGAGGCCCAGCTGGCCGCCTTCGCCGCGGCCCCGGCCACGCCCGCCTTCACCCCGGAGGAGCTGGCCAAGGTGGACGCGCTGTTCGACTCCAATTTCGGTCTGCCCATCGACACCAGCACGGAAAAAGTGGCGGTGACCCGCTGATGTCCGAGGGCGCCGACATCATCGAGGTCGAAGGCCTTTCGAAATCCTTCGGCGATTTCAAGGCCGTGGACGACATATCCTTCCGCGTGAAGGCCGGCGAGATCTTCGCCTTTCTCGGCCCCAACGGGGCCGGCAAGACCACCACCATCAAGATGCTGACCACACTGCTGAACCCGAGCCAGGGCCGCATCCGCCTGGACGGGCACGACGCCGCTGTGGACAAGGAGGCCGTGCGCCGCTCCTTCGGCATCGTGTTCCAGGACCCCAGCCTGGATGACGAGCTCAGCGCATGGGAGAACATGGAGCTCCACGCCGTGCTCTACGGCGTGCCCGCCGCGCAGCTGCGCGCCCGGGTCGAGGAGATGCTGGGCTTCGTGGACCTGCTCGGCCGCAAGGACAGCCCGGTCAAGACCTTCTCCGGGGGCATGAAGCGGCGTCTGGAGATCGCCCGGGGCCTGCTGCACCATCCCAAGGTGCTCTTCTTGGACGAACCCACCGTCGGCCTGGACCCCCAGACCCGCAACCACATCTGGGAATACATCCAGCAGCTCAACCGCAAGGAAGGCATCACGGTGTTCCTGACCACCCATTACATGGACGAAGCCGACCGGGTCGCGAACCGGGTGGCCATCATCGACCACGGAAAGATCCTCGTGCAGGAGACCCCGCAGGCGCTGAAGGCCTCCACCGGGACCGCCAGCCTGGAGGAGGCCTTCATCCATCTCACCGGGCACGGCATACGCCACGAGGAAGCCTCCAGCACCGACCAGATGCGCAAGATGCGCAGAATGTGGAGGCGCTGAGCATGCGGGTCCTGCACATCCTTTGGCTGCGCCAGCTCAAACGCTACTTCCGCTCCCGCGCACGCATCATCGGCTCCCTGGGCCAGCCCCTGCTCTTCCTGCTGGCCCTGGGCTTCGGCCTGGGCCCCATGTACCAGAAGGCCGGAGGCGGCAGCTACCTGCAGTTCCTCGCGCCCGGGGTCATCGCCATGGGCGCGCTCTTCACCGCCATGTTCTCGGGCATCGAAGTCATCTGGGACAAGCAGTTCGGCTTCCTCAAGGAGACCCTGGTGGCGCCGGTGTCGCGGCTCACCATCATGGCGGGCCGCACCCTGGGCGGCGCCACCGTGGCCACCATCCAGGGCATGATCGTCCTGCTGCTGTGCCTGGCCGTGGGCTTCCGTCCGGTGGACTACGCGCTGTTCCCCATGGCCCTGGGCTTCCTCTTCATGATCGCCCTCTTCTTCACCGCCCTGGGCACGGCCATGGCCTCGGTGCTGGACGACATGCAGGGCTTCCAGCTCATCATGAACTTCCTGGTCATGCCCATCTTCTTCCTGTCGGGGGCCATCTTCCCCCTCGCAAGCGCGCCCGGGCCCCTGGCCATGCTCGCGCGCTTCGACCCCCTGACCTACGGCGTGGACGGCCTGCGCGGCACCCTGACCGGGGCCTCCCAGTTCCCCCTGAGCCTGGACCTGGCCGTTCTGGGCCTGCTCACGGCCGCCTGCCTGGTCCTGGGAAGCAGGCTGTTCTCCAGGATCCAGATCTAGGGCACTGTTCTCTCTCGTACACGCATCCGTGAATGGCTAAACAAAAAGCCCTGCCGCATTGGCAGGGCTTTTTGTTTATGCGCTATTTATGAGCTATGAGATCGGATCTCGGGTCTAGTGCCAGTGACCGCCGCCCCAATGGCCGCCGCCATAGTGGCCGCCCCAGCCGCCCCTCCAACCGCCGCCCCAGCCCCAACCCCAGCCTCCCCACCAGCCCGGGTAGTAGTAGTAGGGATAGGGGCCCCAGGGGCCGTCGTCATAATAGATGTACTGTGAGTTCATGCCGAAATGGGTCTCGATGTCGTCCCAGGCCCAGCCCTCCAGGCGCAGCTTCACGACCGCCCGGGGCATGACCTGGGCCGTGGCGGCCACCAGGAAGACGAGGGGGAGATCCGCGTCGGAGATGCCCTGCTTGCGGACCCAGATCACGTCGCTGACCGGGACCTTGTAGCGCAGGGCCAGGTCCGAGACCATGTCGCCCTTGGGGGCGTCCGGGACGCTCCCGCCGCCCGAGGGCGCGGCGTAGGGGTTTCCGTCCGCCGCGGGGGCGGAGGACTGGGCCGGGGCGGGCGAGGCGAGCGCCTCATCCGGGCCCTTGCCGTAGACGATCTTCTTGATGAAGCTGCGCCCGAACTTGCGCTGGACGCCCTGCACCAGGACCACCACGTCGTCGTTGCTTTCCTCCACCACCTGGCCGTGCAGGATGCGCCCGTCCTTCAGGGTCACGGTGTCGTCGCTGGACTGCGCGGAGTCCGCCCACAGGGCGCCGGCGGCGGCCAGCGCGAAGGCCAGCGAAAAAATCATGGCTGTTTTTTTCATGACTTCCTCTCCGTGAAAATTTAAATGTTCGAACCGGTGAAGGTCCCCGACCATTGGTCCGCCTTGCTGTCCGTCATCGTCACGCTGAAGGTGTCCGTGGTGTTGGAGCAGGAGTTCGGGAAGGCAACCTCCACCGAATACTGGTAGGGGCCGCTCATGTCGGAGGCGTAGCCCACCAGGGTCTCGCCGGAATAGATGGCCTGGTTCTGGGCGCCGAAAATCACGGTCTGCGAGGCGGTCGGCGTGCCGGCGTAGTTCTGCATCACGGTCCCGGAACAGGCCGGCACCATGGTCACGTGGGCCGTGACCGGCCCGATGATGGCCCCTGAACCCAGGTTCTTGATCTTCACCAAATATTGGTCAGGCCCAACCCCGGCCGTGCTGCTGAGCGAGTTCTCCCAGCCGCCCCAGATCTGCATCGTGGCCCCGCTCTGGGTCTGGCCGAAGAGGGGGTTGCTGTACAGATTCGTCGGCCCGTGGTCCGAACAACCCGCGGCCAGGAAGGCGAAAGCCCCGGCCAAGAGCAGGGAGAACCAGGCCAGGGGCCGCGCGCGCGCCATCGCCTTAGCGCCCGAATTCATAGAAGGCCCCTAAGCGCAAAGTGTTGTAGCCCGTGTAGCTGGAGACCAGGTCCCCGCTGTAGCGCAGATCCAGCCCCACCTCGTCCGCCCTGAATTTGACCCCGGCCACGGCCTCCAAAGCGTTGTTGCCGAAGCCCGCGCCCTGGTCCCACAGGGCCGGATCGTTGACCGAGATCTCGCCGAAGCGCCCGCCCGGACCGGCATAAAGGGTGAAGTGGTCCCCCAGGTGGAAGGGATAGACCAGGGCGAAGTCCGTGCCGTTGTAGTCCAGGCTCTGCGCGGTGCCCAAGTTCGAAACGGCCTGGTTCCAGAAGTCCACGTCCCAGAGGAACACGTCGTCGATGTCGACCCCCACGGACACGCCGTTCTGCACCTTGCCCGCGACGGACTGGAAATTCCCGTTGGTGGGGAAATAGGCCTTGTAGGCGATGGAGACGTCGAGCCAGTTGTCGAAGCGCTCGAGCAGGCCCCGGCTGCCCCAGGGCAGGGTGGGGACCACCTGGTCCTCGTCGGTCGACATGGGCCCCGCGGCCGCCAGCGAACCCTTGTCCTGGTCGACCGGCGCGCCGGGCAGATCCGTGTCCGTCACCTCCGTGCCGTCCAGGACGGCGTTGCGCCGCCACAGCACGCCGCCGTCGGGCTGGGAGCGCAGTTCCGCGTGCACCAGGATGTCCGTGCCGTAACGCTGGAAGGTTCCGGTGAGCATGGCGTCCGCGCCCGCGGTCGGGGCGCCCACAGCCAGCACCTTCCAGTGTTTCTTGTAATGGGCCAGGGCCTGGCGCAAGTCCGCTTCCAGGCTCAGGGCGAAGGGCGGCCTTTGGCCGGAAGCGTCGGTGAAGCCTGCCACGGCCAGGCTCTGGGCCTGGACGTCCGCGGAAGCCAGGGCATGGGCCAGGACGTTCACACGCGCCTGCACATCGGCCTTCAGCTGGGGGGCCATGAGGGCCAAAACCAGCGCTAAAACACCGGCCCGCGGGACGGTTTTTGTGTTTGGCATGGGAGGCTTCCTAGAGCGGGAATCCCTGTAAATTACGCACCCATAGTATGTCAGGTTCCCGGCAAAGATTCGTTTTTCATGGTAAGAAAATGGAAACTAAGTGTTTCTTTTTTTACCCATAAAAGACAAGGATTTTCCCCTTTTTTAGGCCCCTTTTCTTTGTTCCAATTCCTGCCATTTGTCGAAGCCCGCTTCAAGCTCGTCTTTGACCTTGGTCAGGCGCTCGCTCAAGGCCCTCATCTTGTCCGGACGCTGCACCAAATTGGGGTCCATGAACTGGTCCTCGATGGACAATTTTTCCTTTTCCAGGGCCGCGATGCCCTGCTCGAGCTCCTCCTGGCGCCGGGCCAGCTCGCGGGAGCGCTTCTGGGCGTCCTTGGCCTGCCCGCGTTCGGCCTGGGCCGTGCTGGGCGCTTCGAGCTCCCTTTTCACCGGCTTGGCCGCTGGCTTGGCCGAGGAGGCCTCCTTGTCCCGGCGGCGCTTCTCCTCGCGGTAGGCCGAATAGTTGCCTTCGTACATCTGGATGGAGGAGTCGGACAGCTCCCAGATCTGGTCGCATTCCCGGTCCAGGAAATAGCGGTCATGGCTGACCGTCAGCAGGGTGCCCTCGAACTCGTCCAGGGCCTCCTCCACCACTTCGCGGCTGAGGATGTCCAGGTGGTTGGTGGGCTCGTCCATGACCAGGAAGTTGGGTCCCTTGATCATGAGCTTGGCCAGGACCAGGCGGGCCTTTTCGCCGCCGGACAGGCTGCTGATCTTCTTGTCGATGTCGTCGCCGCTGAACAGGAAGCGCCCGCCCACGCCGCGGATGGTCTGCTGGCCCTCGCCGGGCAGCAGGGTCCAGATCTCCTCCATCACCGAGTTCTTCTCGGACAGGTCGCTCTGCATCTGGTCGTAGTAGCCCAGGTCCACGCCCGAGCCCATCACGGTCCGGCCGCCGCTGGCCGGCTCGCGGCCGACCAGGACCTTCAGCAGGGTGGTCTTGCCCGCGCCGTTGGGGCCGATCAGGCCGACCCGCGAGTTTCGGTAGAGGGTGTGGGTGAAGGGCTTCAGGATGCTGCGCTCGCCGAAGGACTTGGACAGGCCGTCGAACACGGCCACTTCCTTGCCCGAGGCCTTTTTCTGGTTGATGGCGAAGGCCATGCCGCGGGCCTTGCGCTCGGGGCCCTCCACGCGCTCCAGCTTCTCCAGCATCTTGCGCCGCGCCTGGGCCTGCTTGGTGTTCTGGCCCGCGATGTTGCGCTGGATGAAGTCCTCGGTGCGGGCGATCAGGGCGTTCTGCTCCTCCAGGGCCTTGGCGGCCAGCTCCTGCTGCTTGTCCTTGTTCTCCTTGTAGAAGCTGTAGTTGCCCGGATAGACCTTCAGCCGGGCGTCCTTCAGCTCCACGATCTCGGTGACCACGTTGTCGAGGAAGTAGCGGTCGTGGCTGATGCAGACCAGCGTGCCGGGATAGTCCTTGAGGAAGTCCTCCAGCCATTCGCACATGCCCGTGTCGAGGTGGTTGGTGGGCTCGTCCAGGAGCAGCAGCTTGGGCTGGCTGATGAGCAGCTTGGCCAGCATGAGGCGGGTCTTCTCGCCACCCGAGAAGCTGGCCACGTCCCGCTCGAAGTCGGCGCGGCTGAAGTGCATGGCCTCCAGGACCCCTTCGGCCCTGCTTTCGTAGGCGTAGCCGTCCATGGCGGCGTAGCGGCTCTGGACGTCGGAATAGCGGTGCATGACCTTGTCGAGCCGGTCCGTGTCCGCGGACACGGCCGGGTCCGCCATCTCGTGCTCCAGGCGCTTCATCTCCGACTCGAGGTCCACCAGCTCGGGGTGCGCGGTGAGCATCTCGGCGTGCAGGCTGTGCCCGGGCGTGAACTTGGGGTGCTGGCTCAGGTGGCCGACGCTCAGGCCCTTCTGGCGGGAGATGTCGCCGGTGGTGGCCTCCTCCTCGCCCAGGAGCATCTTGAACAGAGTGGTCTTGCCGGCCCCGTTGTTGCCGATGAGCCCGATGCGGCGGCCGTCCTCGATGGCCCAGTTGGCCTGCTCGACGATGTCGCGGGCGCCGTAGAACTTGGAGACTTTTGAGAAGGTGACCAGGGGCATGGGATCTTGAGGAGACGAAGGCGCGAAAAACGCTATAAAGGGATCAAACCATACGGCCTGGCGCGGGATAGTTCAAGCCGTCCGGGGCCTCAGGCGGGCCAGACCAGCTTGCGGGCCAGGCCCTTTTTCAGGGAGGCCAGCAGGGGCTTGTGGAGCCGGCGGTTGCTGGCCACGATGCCGGGCTTGCCCAGCGCATAGGCCGCGCCGGGGATGTTCGTGATGAGGCCGCCGGCCTCCTCCAGCACCAGGCCCGCCGCGGCCACGTCCCAGGACTTGAGGCCGTACTCCCAGAAGCCGTCGAAGCGGCCCGCGGCCGTGAAGCAGAGGTCCAGGGCGGCGGAGCCCATGCGGCGCAGGGCCTGGAAGCTGCGCACCATCTCCATCCATTCGCGGGAGTTCTCGCCGTTCTCGCGGGCGGTGTAGCTGAAGCCGCTGGCCAGCACGGCCTCCAGGGGCTTGGACTGCGCGGAGACGCGGATGCGGCGCCCGTTGCAGAAGGCGCCCTGGCCCCGCACCGCGCTGAAGGTCTCGCCCAGCAGGGGCGCGTGCACCACGCCGACCAGGGGCGCGCCGACCGCCGCGTCCCGCAGGCGGGCGGAGGGGGCTTTGAGGCCGTGCCCCCAGACCCCGATGCTGACCGCGAACATGGGCAGGCCGTGGCTGTAGTTCACGGTGCCGTCGAGCGGGTCGATGAACCAGGTGAAGGGGGCGCCGGCCGCGGCGCGGCCCTGGGCGCCGCCCTCCTCGCCCACGATGGCGTGGTCGGGGAAGGCGCGGCGTATGCCCGCCACGATCAGCCGTTCGCAGGCCCTATCCACCTCGGTCACGGGATCGGTGGCCTGCTTCCAGCGGATGTCCAAGCGCTTGCGAAATTTACGGGCCTGGAGCTCGCCGGCGCGCAGGGCCAGGGCCAGGGCGAGATCCTTGATTTTTTTGGCGTTCACTGTTGCTCCGTTCCCAGGAAATCCCCGGGCAGGCTGTCCACCAGGGCCCACACGCGCGGGTCCTCGGCGCCCAGGCCCCAGAGGGCCACCTGGGTCACGCCGTGGAGGCGCAGCTTCCACAATTTGGCGGTCAGGCTGATGGCGTCGTTGGTCCAGGCTTCGCGGCCTTCATAGGCGAGCGTCAATTCGGCCGTGCGGGCGTCGCGGCGTTCGGGCGGATGGGCCCTGGCCAGGGCGGCCCAAGCGTCCCAGGGGAGGCCCTTGGCCGCGCCGTCGGGACCCCAATCGCCGCCGCCGCCGGGCAGTGCCCATTCGATCCGTTCCACCGGCGCCAGGAGCCCGACGCGTCCCAGCACCTCCCAGCACCAGTCCGGCGGGGCCAGGGGACCCGGCCGCGCGGGACCCGCCTGGCCCAGGCCGGGATAGCGCGCCATGATCTGGAGCGCGTCGCAGACCGAAGCCCAGGCCAAGGGCGCGTCGTCCCCGGCCTCCAAGGCGGAGCGGGCCCCGAGCTGCCCTGTGCGCGCCTGCGCGACGACCCCGACCTTCAGGCCCGCCGCATGGAACAGCGAACAGATCTCGGAGACAAGGGCCTTGAAGGGCTCGCGGGCCGCGTCCGGAAGCCTTCCATAGTCCAGGTCCACGCCCTGGACGCCGTCCTCACGGACCAAACGCAGCACTTCCGCGGCGTGGGCCCGGCGGGAGGCGGCGTCGAACAGGATCCGTTGAAGCCCCACGCCCCTGTCGCCTTGCGGTTCCGGCCCGGGGCCGGCCAAGGGCTGGACGCAGAGGTGGGGCCAAAGCTCCAGCCCGCCCCCGCGCGCCAACTTTAGGACCTTTTGCCGCGCCTCGGGCCCGGCGTCCGTGCGGCGCAAGGGCATGCCCTCGGGTCCGCACCAATACCATTGGGGATAGAGCCTGGACAGCAGGCCGGCGTGGTCCTTCAAGGACGCCAGCGCGGCCGCGTCGTCGGGGGCCAGCCAGGCCGAGACGCTCAGCTTCGGCATGCCCGTCCCAGGTTCGCGGAGCCTGCCTTCACGCGGTTTCCGCCAGCCTCAGGGCCTGTTCTTCGGCGTGGTAACTGGAGCGCACCAGGGGGCCGCTTTCCACCACCCTGAAGCCCAGGGCCAGGCCCCAGTCCTTCCATTCCTTGAATTTGCCGGGATGGATGAACTCCGCCACGGGCAGGTGCGCGGGCGTGGGCTGGAGGTACTGCCCCAGGGTGATGATGCTGACGCCGGCCCCGCGCAACTCCTTTAAGGTCTCCTCCACCTCGGGCCCGGTCTCGCCCAGGCCCAGCATGAGGCCGCTCTTGGTGGCCAGGCCCGCGGCGTGCGCGGCCTGGAGCAGGGCCAGGCTCCGGTCCCAGCGGGCCACGCTGCGCACCGTGGGCGCCAGGCGCGGCACGGTCTCGGTGTTGTGGTTCAGGATGTCGGGCCGGGCGTCGAAGATGCGCTGCCAGCAGTCCTGCTTGCCCAGGAAGTCCGGGATCAGCACCTCGATGCTGGTGCGCGGCGCGGCCGCCTTGGTCAGGCTGATGGTGCGGGCCCAGATGCCGGATCCGCCGTCGGAGAGCTCGTCGCGGGCCACGCTGGTGATGACCACGTGCTTCAGGCCGAGCCGGCGCACGCTTTCGGCCACCCGCTCGGGCTCGGCCTCGTCGAGCTCCGTGGGCCGGCCGCTCTTGACCGCGCAGAAGCCGCAGGCCCGCGTGCAGGTGTCGCCCAGGATCATGATGGTGGCCGTGCCCCGGCTCCAGCATTCGCCCAGGTTGGGGCACTGGGCCTCCTCGCAGACCGTGTGCAGGTCCAGGCCCTTGACCTTGCGGCGGGTCTCCTCATAGCCCTCGCCCCCGGGCAGCTGCGCGCGCAGCCAGTCCGGTTTGCGTCCGTAGGCTTTGAAGACGGCGGAGGGGATGAGGGTCATGGCTTATTCCTCGAACGTGTAATGCTTGCGTATGGCCTTCGTCACCCGCCAGCGGCAGGCCAGTCCCTTGGGGAAGACCACGTAGTCCCCGGCGCCGAAGCTGAATTCCCTGCCGCGCGCCTCGACCACGGCCTCGCCCTCCAAAAGGAGGCAGCGCTCGGTGGCGGCGTAGCCCCACTCGAACACGCTGGGCTCGCAGGTCCAGATGGGCCAGGCCGAGGCCTCTTCGCGTTCGGCGAGCGTGGGCTTGTGGATGCTGACGGGCATGGTCGCTTCCCTTGTGGACCTGAGGCGGACTCCGCCTCGGCAGGGCTCGAATCCTACACCACTGAACCTGTTGCGGACAATCGGCCCGGCCGCCCGCGCCGTCTAGGCCGTGGGGATCAATATCTCCGTGACGGTCTTGTCCTCGGGCGTCACGCGGGGGTCGGTCTTGTAGTGCTCGATGCAGAAATCCTTGCGCATCTTGATGGGCTTTTTCTCGACGATCTCAAAGACCCGGCCGCAGGCCTCGGGCAGGTCGGAATAGGGGCCCTTCAGCACGAAGCAGGAGTACTTGCCGCCCTTGAATTTCGTGGACTTGAAGCCCGCGGGCAGCTTCCTGCCCGGCGCGGAGAGCGAAACCCCGGCGCGGTAGACGCCGGCCTCGGCCTTGTACATGGCCAGGTAGCCCGTGATCCTGTTGTTCTCCAGGATGTTGGGGACGGCCTGGTGCA
The DNA here is from genome assembly GCA_035485275.1 of bacterium. Taxonomy (GTDB): domain Bacteria; phylum Oederibacteriota; class JAJYGY01; order JAJYGY01; family DAIDJD01; genus DAIDJD01. The sequence continues at coordinate 97,424 of DATHOE010000024.1, read as the reverse complement.
GCTTGCCCCATGCCAGCGGAGCGGTCTTGTGGAAGGGGCCCTTCTTTTCGATGAACACGTAGTGGGTCGCGGGCCAGGCCAGGATCTTCGGTTTCTCGTTGAGCTTCACGCCGTCCCCCCTGTGTCAGTAGGCTAAGTAAGGCCCCAGCCATTTCTCGGCCTCCTGCAGGCTCCAGCCTTTGCGCAGCGCGTAGTCGGCCACCTGGTCCTTGGCCAGCCGCCCCACCGCGAAGTAGCGGCTTTCGGGATGGGCGAAGTAGAGGCCGCTGACGCTGGCGCCCGGGTGCATGGCATAGCTGCTGGTCAGGACGATGCCGGTGGCCTTTTCCGCGTCCAGCAATTTCCAGAGCGGGGCCTTTTCCGTGTGGTCCGGAGAGGAGGGATAGCCCGCGGCCGGCCGTATGCCGCGGTATTCCTCCTTCAGGAGCGCCGCGGTGCCGAGGTTCTCGCTTTCGCCGTAACCCCAGGCCTTGCGCACCTGCAGGTGCAGGAATTCCGCCAGGGCCTCGGCCAGGCGGTCGCCCAGGGCCTGCAGGAGCAGGCCCTTGTAGTCGTCCCCGCCTTTTTTCAGGGACTGGGCGTAGTCCTCCAGTTCCTGGCCCGCGGTGCAGGCGAAGGCGCCGATCGTGTCGATGCGGCCGCTGGATTTGGGCGCCACGAAATCGGACAGGCAATACAGGGGCGTGCCCGGCTTCAGGTCCTGGGCCTGGCGCAGGAAGCGCAGGGTCGCCAGCGTCGCGCTCCGCTGGACGTCGGAATACACCTCCACGTCGTCGCCCACGCTGTTGGCCGCCCAGAGGCCCGCCACGGCGCGCGGCTTGGCGCGCTTGTTGCGGATGATGTCCTCCAGCAGCTTCCTGCCGTCGGCGTACAGTATTTTCGCCTGCTCGCCGTAGGTGGGGTGCTCCAGTATCTGGGGGAACTGGGCCTTCAGCTCCCAGGCCAGGAAGTAGGGGGTCCAGTCGATGAACTCGGCCAGGCGGTCCAGGGGGATCTCGGGCCAGGTCTGGGCGCCCAGGCGCTTCGGCGTCGGGATGTCGGCCTTGGCCCAGTCGGTCTTGGGCGCCCGGGCGCGGGCCTCGGCCAGCGGCAGGATGGGGGCCTTGCCCGCCTTGTCGGCCTCGTGCCGCTTGCGGGCCTGGTCATACTGCAGGTCCAGTTCCAGCAGGAACTTCCCGCGCAGCTGTTCGCTCTTGAGCGCGCTCAGCACGTTCACCACCAGGCTGGCGTCGCCCACATGCACGGTCGGACCGCTGTACTTGGGGGCAAGCTTGATGGCGGTGTGGGCCCGGCTGGTGGTGGCGCCGCCGATGAGCAGGGGCACGGTGAAGCCCAGGCGCTCCATCTCCTCGGCGTTGCTGGCCATCTCATCCAGGCTGGGCGTGATGAGCCCGCTCATGCCGATGAAGTCCACGTTCTCTTTTTTCGCCGCCTCGAAGATCTTCGAGGCCTCCACCATGACGCCCAGGTCTATGACCTCGTAGCCGTTGCAGGCCAGCACCACGCCCACGATGTTCTTGCCGATGTCGTGCACGTCGCCCTTGACCGTGGCCAGCAGCACCTTGCCCTGGCTGGCCATGCCGGAGGCGGCCTTGGCGGCCTGCATGGCCGGCTCCAGCCAGGCCACGGCCTTCTTCATGACCCGGGCGCTCTTCACCACCTGGGGCAGGAACATCTTGCCTTCGCCGAAGAGGCCGCCCACCACCTTCATGCCCTCCATCAGGGGGCCTTCGATGACCTTGAGCGGCTCCTTGAGGTCCTTGAAGGCCTCCTCTGTGTCCTGCTCGATCCAGGCGTCCAGGCCCTTGACCAGGGCGTGGGTGATGCGCTCGCCGTAGGTGCCGGAGCGCCAGGCGTCGTCCTCCTTCCGGACTTCGCCGCTCTGGCCCTTGAACTGCTCGGCGTAGTCCAGCAGGCGCTCCGTGGAGTCCGGGCGGCGGTTCAGCAGCACGTCCTCGACCCGCTCCTTCAGCGTCGGCTCGATGTCGTCGTAGATGGCCAGCATTCCGGCGTTGACGATGCCCATGTCCAGCCCGGCCTTGATGGCGTGGTACAGGAAGCAGCTGTGCATGGCCTCGCGGACCTTGTTGTTGCCGCGGAAGCTGAAGCTCACGTTGCTGATGCCGCCGGAGAAGCGCACGCCGGGGCAGAGCGCCTTGACCTCGGCCACGGCCGCGAAGAAGTCCGTGGCGTAGGCGGCGTGCTCCACCATGCCGGTGGCCACGGTGAGGACGTTCAGGTCGAAGATGATGTCCTCGGCCGGGAAGCCGGCCTTTTCCGTGAGCAGGGCGTAGGCCCGGCGCGCGATGCGCACCTTCTCATCCTTGGTGGCGGCCTGCCCCTTTTCGTCGAAGGCCATGACCACGGCCGCCGCGCCGTAGCGGCGGATCAGGCGGGCCTTGTCCAGGAAGGCCTGCTCGCCCTCCTTCAGGCTGATGCTGTTGACCACGCCCTTGCCCTGCAGGCATTTGAGCCCGGCCTCGATCACCGACCACTTGCTGGAGTCGACCATCACCGGCACGCGGGCGATGTCGGGCTCGCTGGCGATGAGGTTGAGGAAGTGGCGCATGCTGGCTTCCCCGTCCAGCAGGCCCTCGTCGAAATTGATGTCGATGATGTTGGCGCCGCTGACCACCTGCTGGCGGGCCACCTCCAGCGCCTGCTCGAAGCGGCCGTCCAGGATCAGCTGCTTGAACTTCGGGCTGCCGGTGACGTTGGTGCGCTCCCCCACCATGACGAAGGTGCCGGACCCGGACAGGGTGAAGGGCTCCAGCCCGCTGAGGCGCAGGGCCTGCGGCGGGTGGGGTACGGCGCGCGGCGGGAAGGGCCTTAAGCGGGCGATGATGGCGGCGAGGTGTTCGGGGGTGGTGCCGCAGCAGCCCCCGGCGATGTTGAGCAGGCCTTCGCGGCCGAAACCCTCCAGGGCCGCGGAGGTGATCTCCGGCGTCTCGTCGTAGCCGGTCTCGTTCAGGGGGTTGGGCAGGCCGGCGTTGGGGTAACAGTGCACAAAGGTGTCGGCGATCCCCGATAGGGTCTTCACGAAGGGCCGCATGGCCTCGGCGCCCATGGCGCAGTTCACGCCGATGCAGAAGGGGCGCGCATGCTTGAGCGAGGCCCAGGCCGCGTCGATGGTCTGGCCCGCCAGGATGCGGCCGCTGGCGTCGGTGATGGTCAGGCTCAGCATGACCGGAACCCGCTTTTCCTTGCGGTCGAAGACCTTCTCGATGGCGAAGAGGCAGGCCTTGAGGTTGAGGGTGTCGATGGTGGTCTCGGGCAGGAGCAGGTCCACCCCGCCGTCGACCAGGGCCGAAACCTGCTCCTCGTAGGCGTCCACCACCTCGTCCCAGGTCACGGCGCGGCGTTCCGGATGGTTCACGTCCGAGCTCATGCTCAGGGTCTTGCCCAGGGGGCTGATGGAGCCGGCGACGAAGAGAGGCCTCTTTTGGATCTCCATCTCGGCCTGGACGGCCTTGCGCGCCACGGCCGCGGCGGCCAGGTTCAGCTCGCGCACATGCTCCTGCAGGCCGTATTCCGCCAGGGTGAAGCGCACGGCGTTGAAGCTGCAGGTCTCAACGATGTCGCAGCCCACGGCCAGGTACTGGCGGTGGATGTCCTCCACGATGTCCGGCCGGGTCACCACCAGCAGGTCGTTGAGGCCCTTCAAGGGGCGGTGCCAGTCCTTGAAACGCTCGCCGCGGTAGTCCTCCTCGCTGGGCTTGCGCCGCTGGATCATGGAACCCATGGCCCCGTCCAGGAACACGATGCGGCGGCGCAGCAGGTCCTCGAGCACGGCCGTGGACGCTATGAAGGGCTTGTCTTGGGCGTTGGGGGGCATAGTCCTTGGGTCAGAAAAAGGTTCCAGGGGGCACCAGGTCGCCGGTCTCCAGCTTGTGGATATCGGCGGACCTGAGCTTCTCACGGGTCAGGTCCGTGTTCAGATAAATCTGCCCCGTGGCGGAGAGATAGAGGAAGCCGCCTTCGCCGTCGTAGGCCGTGACCCAGTCGGCGCAGCCGCGCAGGCGTTCGCAGGGGGGCTGGGCCGGGGACCAGAAGCCCTGCGCCACCATCTCGGGGATGTCCTTGGGGAAACGCCCCTCGCGCCGCTTGAAGTCCGCGACCTTGAGGCGCAGACCCTGGACCTGGCCGTCGGCCTCGGCCAGGAACACGGCGGTGCGGGCTTTCCTGAAGGTCGTCGCCAGCACGCCCTGGAACGCGAAACCGGCCGAAAAAGCGGCGACAAAAACGATGATGATCTTGGACAGTTCTTTCATTATTTTTTCTATGCTAGAATAAATTTCCAGTCTTCCGGCGCCTTGCCGCCAGACCGATCCATATCGATCCATTTTGACACAGTGTAAGCTTCCGCGCCAAGGGGGGCCTGACTTTTCCTTATGCCCATTTACGACCACACCAGCGACGAACGATTGGTGGCCGCCGCCCTGGAGGATGATCTCGGCGCCTGGGAGGCCTTCCTGCGCCGCCACGGACAGCGCCTGCTCGCCTTCACCACGCGCATGTGCGGCGACGAGATGGCGGCGCGGGAATTGTGGGTGCAGGCCTTCCAGGAACTCTGGAACCAACGCGCCGCGCTGGTCCGCGGGGGACGGGTCGTGACCTCCGCCTTCGCTTTCGCCGTGGGCCAGTGCGCCAAATCCGCGCAGGCGTCCGCCCAGTTCCGCGCCAAGGGCGACCCGTCCAGCCTGGAACAGCGCTCCGCCCGCCTGCGCCAGGCCCTCTTGGGCGTCCCCTTCCGTTCGCGCGCGGCCTTGTGCCTGTGCTATTTCGACAATGTCAGCTTTGAGGAAGCCGAACGCTGCCTCAACGCGGCCCCGGGCGAGGCGCGCCAGCTCTGCGCCGAGGGCTACGAGGCCCTGACCCGCTCCCTGGGCCCCGGGTTCCTGAACGAAGGGCTGGCATGAGCTCCCAGCGCGAAGCCCTGCTCTTCCTGGACATGGACAAAGGCAAGGCGCCCCAGCTCGACGAACAGCGGGCCTTGGTCCGTAAAGACGAAGCCCTGCGCGCGGGATGGTTCCAATACCAGGCCCTGCAGGCCCTGGCCCTGGAAAGCGCGCCCCAACCCAGCGAAAGAATGGTCCAGGCCGTGCTGGCTCAATGCCGCAGGGACCATGTCAGCCGCCAGCTGTCCCAGCTCACGGGCGGGGACGATCTGGCGCGCGAAATCCTGCTGGGCAAGGTCCCCCAAAGCCGCGGACCGGCCGCCTGGATCCTGGGGCTCCTGCTGCTGGGGGCCTCGGGCCTGGGCTGGTCGCTGTACCGCAGCGGCTGGCTGGGCACGCTGTTCCCGTCCATGGGCCAGCCGGCCACGGCCCCCTCCGCCGCGGCCACCGCGAGCTCGGGGCCCCTCGGCGCGGACGCGGTTCCCTTTGAATTCCCGGTGCAGACGCCGCCGGTCGAAGCGGCCTTGTCCCAGCCCGTGGACGACGCGTCCAACCCGGACGCGGATGACGTGCATGGGGAGTCCCCCGCGTCCCGCCAGGCGCGGCGCCTCCTGCAGGAACACCTGCATGAGGCTGAAACGCGGGAACAGGCCCCGGACGCAGACTCCGAAGCCTCCAACAAGGATTCCGAAACCCAGGCTTCGCCGGCGGACACGGATTCAAATTCGGATGCCGAGTCCGACGAAGCGCCGGGTCCCGCGGCGGCCGCGCCCTCCCCGAAGCCGGCCGTCCTGTTGGCGGACTTGAAACTGCCGGTCCAGTCCGCGCCCCTGATCTCCCCCAAGGCGGTTCCGACCCCGGTCCTGGCGCAGGCCGCGGCCGGCCAGAGGCTCTCCCCCTCGGCGGCGAGCGGCGCGATCCAGCCGAGCCTGACGCTGTCCTCGGACAGCCTGAGCAGCGCCAACGGGCTGACCGCCACGGCATCGGGCCCCCAGGGCCCCCTGGACGTGGCCCTGGGCATGCCCGGGCGGACCGACATCGACGTCCGGCTCTTCGGACCCGACGGCAAATCAACGCGCACCCTCGCCGCGGGCGCCTTCGGCCCCGGCACAGTCCACTTTCTCCTGAACGCTGCAGACGACCAAGGACAAGCTCTGGCACCCGGCACCTATTACTTGCGCGTGATGACCCCCTGGTTCTCGCGCGTGGAACCCATCCAAATCCACTAGGAGACAGACGGCCATGGCAGCAAAAAAACGCCCCTCAAAATCCGCTTCCCCGCGCCGCGGCGCGCCGCGCCGGACGACATCCAAGCCCCTGGCCTTGGCAACGCCGACCCCTCCCCCGCTGCCGACCCCCCAGCCTGAGCCGAGCCGCCCCTACGGCGTCATCGTCCTGGGTCTGGCGGTGGTGGCGGGCCTGATTTGCTGGTCCCTGATGCACCACAACCCGGACCAGCCCGCGGCCAGCTCCCCGGTGCCGGCCGCTCCCGCGCCGGCCGTGGCCGCGACCAGCGCCCCTGCGCCCACGGCCGCTCCTGCGCAGGAGACGGCCGCGGCCCCCAGGCCCCGGCACCACGAGGACAGCGGCAAGGTCCTGGTCTTCTCGCTCAGCTCGGGAAAACCCCTGACCCTGAAATGCTGGCGCAGCGCGGACGGCGTGGCCAGCCTGGCCATTTTCGGCAAACGGAACACGCGCGTATTTTCGGTTTCTTCAGACCCCGGCGCCGAAGGTTGGCAGGCATTGAGCTGGGACGGCCATGACGACAAGGGCGCCCTGGTGCCCCTGGGCCGCTACTATGCGCTGCCTTCCCAGAAGGCCGCGACCTTGATCCTGGCTTTGAAGGTGAAAAACTGAGGTTTTTCCGGAAATATCCTTTTAAATCAAGGCTTTTATATACGCCCGGGGGCGTCACAAAAGGGCCGCCGAGCGCGTATCAAGGATGTGAGCCGTGGACCTGAACGGAGCCAGCGACGAAGACCTGATGCTGGCCGTCTGCGCGGAGGACGCGGAGGCCTTTGACGAGGTGGTGCGCCGTTTCCAGACCCGGTTGTTCTACTTCGCCCTGCGCCGGGTCAACGAACGCCAGGCCGCGGAAGACGTGGTCCAGGACACCCTGCTGAAGGTCTGGCGCCACCGGGACAGCTTCCACCACGGTTCACGCCTGAGCACCTGGATCTTCGCCCTCTGCCTGAACCTCTGCCGCGACCACTGGCGTAAAACCAAGCCCGAAAGCTCCATGGAACTGCCGGAGGTGGCCCTGGCCGCGGAGCACAGCGGCCTGCGGCGGCGCGAGAACGACGCCTCGGTGCAGGCCTACCAGCGGGAGCTGGCGGAACTCCTGCTGGAAGCCCTGCAGCAGGTTCCTGGGCGCAGCGCGGAAATGCTGCGCCAGCGCAGCCGCCTCGACCTGACGCTGGAGGAAGCCGGACAGCGCGTGGGCCTGGGCCCGGAGGCCGCCCGGGCGGCGGCGTCCAGGGCCTACAAGAAATTGAGAGCCTATCTCAAACAACGGATGGATTGAGCCGTGAGCTTCCTGCGCCCCTTCTTCGAATCCCTGCTGTTCAAGGCCAGCCAGGCCGGCCTGCCGTCCTGGCAGCGCTCCCTGCTGGCCTGGGCCCTGCGCAGGGACGAAGCCTTGCGCTGCCTGGCGCTTGAGCTGGCGGAATTCAACAGCGGCGAAGCCCCTGAAAACCCCGCAGCGGAATCCGCGCCGGACCTGCTGCCGCGCTTGAGGGCGCGCATCGCCTCCGAGGCCCGCCCCATGGCGGAACGTCCGCTCTTCCCTTCCGGCTGGGTGCCGGCGGGGGCCATCGCCGTGCTGCTGGTCACGGGCTGGGTCGCCCTGGCCGTCAAACCCGCGGCGGACGGCGGACGCGCCGCCAACGCCTCCGATTCCAGCGCCTCGGCCTCCCAGGCCGTGGAAGCCCTGGCCCCGCCCAGCCCCCAGCCCCAGGCCAAGCCGGCCGCCGTGAGCCCCTCAGCGGCCGCGCTGTCGGGCACCGCGAAAACGCCGCAGGCGGCCAAGGTTCCGATCCCTTAGTTTTTTAAGCGCGCGAAAATCCCACAAAAAAAATCCGTCCCCGCAAGAAAATCCGGCCCCGCCGTCTTGACCGGGAGCTGCCCGGCCCTTAACGTCTCCCCATGCATCCAGCCACACGCAACACCACCCTGGGCATCATCCACGAATGCCTGTGGGGCGCGGCCCTGGGTTTCATCAATCCGCTGACCATCCTGCCGCTGGCGGCCCACGACCTCGGGCGCAGCGTGACCGACGCCGGCCTCTTGGAAGCCTCGCTGTTCGCCGGCTTGAACGTGGTGCAGCTCGGCGCCGCCTTCGTGTTCCCCCCCGCCTGGACCGACCCGAAAAAAACCGCCTGGATGCACGCGCCGGCCTTGTGCGTGACCCTTGCCACCGCGGTCACCCTGGCCCTGCCCCTGGGCAATGCCCTGCATTGGACCTTGCTGCTGTGGCTGGTGACCGCCCATTGGATCTGCCTGGGCCTGGTGGTGCCGCACTGGGCCACCCTCAGCAGCCGCAACATCCCCGATGAGCGCCTGGGCCGGTACTTCGGCTGGTGCTTTTCCGCCTCCGGGCTGGCCATGGTCTTCACCGGCGCCCTGGCCGCGCGCCTGGCCGCGCAGGGGGGCGTGGCCTGGGGCTACGCCGGATGTTTCGGCGCGGCCTTCGTGATCCAGACGGTCAGCGTCTGGCTGCTGGCCCTGACCCGGCCCCTGAAGCCGCCGCCGGATCCCACCCCGCCGTTGAAGGCCTTTTTGAAGGCCCGCTGGCGCCAATTCGGCCGCGAAAAAATCTTCCTGGGCTTCGGCGTCATCATCGTCCTGCTGCAGTTCGCCAGCGGATCCACCCAGCTGTTCACCAGCTTCGTGAAGGACCAGGGCTGCCGCACCGCGGACTTCGAGCTCTTCAATCCCGCGCTGGCCGTCGGCGCCACGCTGGGTTCCGTGTGCCTGGGATGGATCATGGACCGGCACGGACCGCGCCCGGCCCTGGCCCTGGGCCTCCTGCCCCTCCTCGCCGGCCTGGCCGCCCTCGGCTTCGGCCACGGCGCCTGGGGCTCGGACGCCCTGGGCTTCCTGTGCGCGGGCGTCTTCAGCATGGTCTTCGGCTCGGTCATGCTGCCCTGGATGCTGCGCCTGGCCGAACCCGGCCAGCACATCACCTACATGGGCCTCTACAGCACCCTGACCGCGCCCTGGAATTTCCTGGCGCCCTTCCTCCTGGGCCGCCTGGCCGCCCGTTACGGATACGGCTCCGCCTTCGGCGTCTCAGCCGCGGCGGTGCTGGCCATGCTGCTGGCCCTGGCCTTCCTGCCCAGGGCGGAGCCCAGGGCAGGGACCGCGTCCTAGGCCAATGGATCCTCGGGCCAGGCGTGGCGGGGATACTTGCGCATCAGCTCCTTGCGCACGCGCGGGTACTCGCGCTGCCAGAAGCCGGCCAGGTCCTGGGTGACCTGCTGGGGCCTCTGGTTGGGCGCCAGCAGATGCACGGTCAGGGGCCGGCCCGCGGCCTTGGGCGTCTCACGCATGCCGAAGAAATCCTGGAGCCGCGATCCCACCCAGGCGGCCTGGCCCGGGGGGTAGTGGACGGTGGTTTCCCTGCCGCTGGGCAGGCGCAAACGGCCGGGCGCCAGCTCGTCGAGCAAGCGCCGGGCCGCGGGCGCGCGGTCCAGCACCAAGCGCAGGGGATCGGCCTGGCGCAGGGCCTCGAAACTGAGCGCGCCGGCCCTGGCCAGCTCCCCGACCTCGGCCCACAAGGCCTCTTCGCCCGGAAGCTCCGCCTCAGCCCGGCTTTGCAGGACGAAAGCGCGGCGGGCCAGGTATCGGTCCGGCTGGCCCTCGCCGCAGAAGGCCTGCAGCCCGGCCTTGCGCGCCTCGCGCAGCAGCAGCTCTGCCGCGGCGTCGCGCGAGGCCTGCGAGCGGGCCTCGCCTTCGTCCAGGACCAGGACGCCGTAGGCCAGGCGTTCGCGGGCCTGGACCCTCCGGCCGCCGGCGTCGAAACTCACCAGCGCGACCTGCTTCACCCGCTCCGGCAGGGCCTCCAGGAGCCAGTCGGGCTGCAGGGCCACCAGGCTCTGCACCCGCGGCAGCCCGGCGGCTTGGCCCAAGGCCCGGCTTTCCACGATCTCCATCAGAAGATAGAAACCGGGCGGCGTGCTGAAGCTGTCGCTGCGGCAGTCGGCTTCCCCGCCCGTGGCCAGGACGAAACGCGTCTGCCCCCTTTTGTCCGTGCCCTGACGCGTGAAGGCCACCTGGTCCGGAAAGGCCCGCATCAGGGCCAAGGTCAGGCGCAGGTCCCAGGGCCCCTGCGAAGCGGAGGGGCGCTCCTTTTCCTTGTCCAACCAATCGGTCAGCTGGCGCAGGAGCAGGCGCGACGGTCCCTGCGCCTCGAAACGGCGCAGGGCGGTGAAAAAATCCAGCTCACGAAGGCGCCCGGCCTCCAGCAGGGCCAGGCAGGCCATCAAATCGTTCCACTCCGTTTCGCTTCCGGCGCGGGCCTCCCAGGCCACGGCCCCAAGGCGCGGATGCAGGGGCGCACGGGCCAGGGCCTTGCCCTTGGCGGACAGGCCTCCCCCCGCATCCAAAGCCCCCAGTTCGCGCAGCAAAGCCCTGGCCGCCTCGACATGGGCGGGCGGCGGCGCTTCGATCCAGGGCAGCTCGCCCAAATCCCCGAAGCCCGCGGCAAGGGCCTGCAGCAGGGCCTGGGCCAGGTCCGCGCGCTGGAGTTCCGGCGGATCGAAACGCGGCCGCGCCTGGTATTCCGCGGAGGAACACAACCGCAGGCAGCGGCCCGGGGCTTCCCGCCCGGCGCGGCCCGCGCGCTGGGTCATGGAGGCCTGGCTGGCCGGCAGGGTGACCAGGGCGCTGAGCCCGCTGAAGGGGTTGAAGGCGTCGCGCCGCGTCAGGCCGGAATCCACCACCACCCGCACCCCCGGGACCGTGAGCGAGGTCTCGGCCACGTTGGTGGACAGGATGATCTTCGGCTTGTCCGCGGGCCCCAGGGCGCGCTTCTGTTCCTCGGGGCTCAATTGCCCGTGCAGGGCCAGCACCCTGCGGCTGTCGAAGAAGGGGTCGCCCGCCAGCCGGTCGGCGGTGCGCCGGATCTCAGCGGTGCCGGGAAGAAAAACCAGGATGTCGCCGTCCCCGGACGCCACCCCGCGCAGACCGCGCACGGCCCGGCGCTCGATGGGCTCCTGGGGGTCGCTGCGGTCCTGTTCCAGGTATGAGAGCTCCACCGCGTGGGCGCGGCCCGGGCACTCCAGCACCGGGCAGTCCCCCAGGCTCGCGCTCAGGCTGCGGGCGTCGAGGGTGGCGGACATGATCAGGAGCTTGAGGTCCGGGCGGCGTTCCCTCAGGCGCCGCAGGAGCGCCAACGCCAGGTCCACGTCCAGGGAGCGTTCGTGGAACTCGTCGAGCACCACGCAGGCCACCTCGTTCAGGTCCGGGTCTGCCTGCAGGCGCCGCAGGAACATGCCTTCGGTGAGGAAGAGCAAACGGGTCTCGCGCGACTCCTTGCGGTCGAAACGGAAGTGGTAGCCCACGAAGCCGCCGGGCTGGCCCTGGCCCTGCTCCTCGGACACCCGCCAGGCGGCCACCAGCGCAGCCAGGCGCCGCGGCTGGAGCACCCACACCGAACGGCCGACGGCCCAGGGCGCCGCGGCCAGGGCCGCGGGCACGCGCGTGGTTTTTCCCGCGCCCGGCTCCGCGCACAGCAGGCCCAGGGGGGACTCCTCCATCAGCGCGAGGATGCGGGGAAGGTGTTCGTCGATGGGAAGCGCCTGCATCATTGCAAGCCCCTCGCGGCGCGGTCTCGGTCGCAGCGGGCCAGGCCGAAGAGGGCCACGAGGCCGGCCAGGCAGGCGGCCAGGGCGCAGGCTTGGGGGCTGCTCTCGATCCAGCGGACAAGGCCCTTGGGCGGCCTCCCCGCCAGGCCCGGATCCTCGGTCAGGGCCACGCGTTCGCGCGGATTGAAGCGGGGATCGGCCAGCAGCCGGTAGGCGTCCTCGTCCCCGGGAACCTTTTGCACGCTCCCCGCCAGCCAGGCCCGCGGGAAAGCCCCCCTGTTCCCATACACCGTCACCGTGTCGCCCGGCTCCGCAGATCCGTCTTGAGAGTGGACGAAGATATAGCGCGCCGAGAAGAGGTCGTACCAGTCCTGCCTACGGCGGCCCATGGCGTCGGCGATCCTCAGATGGCTGCGCAGGGGCATGGACGATGTCCCGCACATGGTTTCATACATGAAGGCGACCGCAGGCAGGGTGTAGGCGAACAGTTGCACGAAAGTGGAAAGGATCTGCAGGGCGAAGACCGCTCCGCACAGGCCCCAGGCGAACCAGGAAGATTCCTGACGCGCCTTCTGCGCCGCCCAGAAGGCCCAGGGCGCCAGAGCGACGGCCTCCATGAAATTGTAGTACCCGCCGAAGAGCTGGCTGATCTGGGATACCGACGTCGCGTAAAAAAAGGGGACCAAAGCCAGGAACAAAAGCGCTGCGAGGGCCGGCCAAATTCCCCCACCCGCCGACGTCTTGAAACCAGGGCGCACGCAAGCTCCTCTTCGTTGTTGCTCCCCCTCAAGCGCGGGGGCCCAGCCAGCTTAACGAAAGGCCGCCTCCTCGGCCAGCCTTCTTAGGGCGTGAGGCGAGGCGCAATTTGGGTTATGCTGGGCCTTTGCAATCGCACGGACACGGAACATTCCCCTGCGGCGCATCCGGGTGCGCAGCGCTGTGAGGTTAGCCGCGCATGGTTGAAATCCAAGCTTGCCCCTGTTGTTCGGGATCCCGACTGCGCTCCTATCCGGCCCTGACGGCCGCCTTCATCGCCGACCGTGCCCTGGACGGTCCGAGACGAGGGGTCCGCCTGCTCGAATGCCTGGATTGCTCCTTCCGCTTCTTCGCTTCCCGTTTTGAACCCGCCGAAATCCAAAAGCTTTACTCCGGATACCGCGGCCCCGCCTACTACGAGGCGCGCCACCGCCACGAATTCTGGTATTCGAAAAAAATAAACGACTCCCTGGGGGACAACCCCGCGGAGATCGCATCCAGGAACGCGACGGTGCTGGAGTTCATCGGCTCCCGGGTAGACCCGTCGGGGATCGCGTCGGTCCTCGACTACGGCGGCGACCGCGGCCAATTCATCCCGCCACAGTTGGGGAAGGAGCGCTTCGTCTTCGAGATCTCCGGGCTGAAGGCCGTGGATGGGGTCACCATGATCCCGTCCAAGGAGGGCCTCTCCGGACTGAGCTTCGACCTGATCATCCTCGCCAACGTCCTGGAGCACAGCTCCGACCCCGGCGGTCTGCTGAAAGAGATCAAGGCTTTGGCCCGGCCCACGGGCTCCAGTTTCCTGGTCACGGTGCCCTACGAACGCTACCGCCTGGGCTTCATCCCCACGCGGGGGCCGGCGGAAAGGCTATACGCGAAATTCCTGGACCGAGTCGCGGCCTGGCCGGACCTGGGCAAGGTCCTCGATTTTTATTCGACGCTGTTCAGGGTGAAGACTGGCGTGGTGCCGCCCTTGGGTTACCTGACCCTCCACGAACACATAAATTTTTTCAACGAAACGTCGCTGGCGGCCCTTCTGAAGGCCGAGGGCTTCGAGGTTTTGCGCTGCCAAAAGGTCCGTTTCGGCGTGTCAGGGGGCTTCGAAAACTCCCTGCTGTGCCTGGCCCGGGCCGCCCCCTAGGGCCGCCGCGCTCAGCGCAACGGCGGCCTGTCCCATTGTCCGGCCAGGTCGGCGCCAAAGCCGCGGATAGCGTCCAGGTCCAGCGGACGCGCTTCAAAGCCGTCGAAGAGGGCGAAACGCAAGGTTAACACGAAGATGAGCAGGGGCAGGGCCAGGGTGGCCCGCCGCCACGCGCCCGGACGGGACGGCGCAGGCCCCGGATCCGAGGGCGAAGCGGACGGGCTGAGCCCCAAAAGCAGAACCACCTGCAGCAGCGCCAGGAGCAGCCAGCGGTTCCGGTCGGCCCCCAGGAAGCCCAGGAGCAGGGGGCAAAGGCAGGCCAAGAGCGCGGCGCAGCGCTCGCCCATCAAGGCGCCCGGGAAAGCGCCCCCCAAAAGGATCCACAGTGCCAGGGATGCGGCCAGGGGCAGGAGCATCCCGAACCATTCGGGGCCCAGGTAATAGCAGTGCAGCGCCTGGCCCAGGGAATCCCGGTAATAGGAGAGAAAATCGGGCCGCCCTAAAGGGTGACCGCAGGCGAGGGCGTGGCCGCTGTAGCGCAGCAGAGTCGCCACGGGCACGGAAGTGGCGAAGTAGGGCAGGGCGGCCAAGGCCAGGGCCGGCGGCGTCAAAAGCTTCCACAGGGCGGGCCGCTTCCCAAGGGGAAGTCGCGAACGCAGGGCCAGCACCAAGGGTAGGACCGTGAAGGCGGCCATTTCGTGGATCAACGCGGCCGCGGCCAGCACCAGGGCCGTCGCCCAGACCCGCCCCCGGGACAGCAGGGCGCCGCAAGCCACGGCCAGCAGGATCAGGACCTGGTCGGGATAGCCCACCTCATTGAAAAATTGGGTGCCGAGCCTGGAGGCCCAAAAAACGCACAGCGCCAGCGCCACGGCGGTCCCACGCCGACCCAGGCTGAACAGCACGGCGCTCGCCGCGGCCAGGACCGCGCATTGGATCATCCAGATGACATGGGGATCGAAACGGGCGCAGCCCAGGGGCAGCAGCAGGGTCCCCAGCAGTCCGCGTCGCAAAAAACCGTCCGCCCAGCTTAACTGGTAATAGTTCAGGCTCCACAGGCTGGGGGCCCTGAAGCCGCGGTAAAAGGCCAGCGCGAGGCAGACGCCCTGGACCAGGCCCCAGAGCCACCAGGGATTCGTTCGAGCCGCCGCGTCGGGGGCCCTTGCTTCGGTCATTCCATACCGCCTTTGATTTCCTCGCTCCGCCCAGAAGGGCCCGGCGGATTGGACGCAGTTTCTCAAACAAAAGCGGGCCTGTCGTCCTTGCCTTGGACGGAGTCCGGCCCAAGAAAGGCTCCATGAACGAAGGGATGAAGGCCACAACAGGGGAAGCGCAGGCCTTGCGGGCCTGGAAGACCTGGCACAGCATCGCCTTGGCGTGCATCGTGGTCGCCGGCATCGCCTGGCGGCTCTCCGTGGCCCTGAACGCCCCCTGGTATTGGGACGAAGGCTATGTGGCGGAGCTGGCCCGTTGCCTGGGCTCGCTGCATCGGCCCCAGCTCGGCGCCATGTGGCAGGACGGGTTTTTCCCCCTGTCCACCTCAGTCCTGGCACCCCTGAGCGCCGCGCCCCTGGCCAGCCTGCCGTGGTGGTCCGCCATGACGGGCGCGCGGCTCTGGGCGGTCGGGCTGGAAGTGCTCAGCCTGGGGCTGGTGGCGGCCCTGGCTGGGAAGCTGGCCTCACCGCGCCGGGTGCTCTTTGCGGCCGCCTGCTACGCCCTGCTCCCCTTCGCGGCGGAGCACGGCGGCAGGGCTTTTTACCACCATTTGGCGGTCGTGTTCGTGCTCCTCACCCTGGCCTACGGGCAGTCCGCGTTCGACACGTCCGGCCGGGGGCCATGGTCCCGCGCGTCGCTCTGCGCGGGCCTGGCCCTGGCGACCTGCTACTGGCTGTGGTGGCTGCCCCTGAGCTGGGCCGTGGTGCTGCTCGCCAAACGTCCGGCCGGCTGGGCCCGGGCGCTGCCCTGGATGGCGCTCGCGCCGGCGCTGGTTTTCGCCTTGAATGTCATGCCGAACGCGCAGGGGGCGCTGTGGAGCATCCGCGGCCTCCTGCGGACCAGTTCCGTCGGCGGGCCGCACAGCGTCGCCGCCTGGGGCCTGGCCCTGGGCTCGGACATCAAAGTCCTTCCCTTCCTGGCCGTGGGCCTGGCCGGGATGGGATGGGCCGCATGGCGCGAGGGAGGCAGGTGGAAATGGTTCCTGGTCTGCCTGTTTTTCGCCACGCTGGAGCCGATCCGCCAGCGCGGGAACATCGCCGGCATGCCCTATCCCTTCATCCCCGCGGCGCCTTTGGCCGCGCTGGGGGCCGCGTACCTGGCCGACAGCGCGCTGGGCCGGGGCCCCTGGGGCCTGGCCTTGGCTCTCCTGGGCGCGCTTGTCTTTTTCAAGCCGCTCAATCTCGACTGGCTGAGGCTGTGGAGCAGCCGCCCGGAAAAGGTCGCCGAACTTAAAGGGTTTTTGGAGCAGAAGGGCCGGCACGGCGACCTGGTGTGCGGCCTCCCCAATTTCAATTGGGCCCTGCGGCCGGACTTCCAAGTGTGCGAACCCTTCGAGGTGGGGGCCGCGGAAGGGCGGGCCTCCGGATTCTACGTCCCGGGGGCGCCTGCCTCGCGCTTCGCGACACCCTGCCGGATCCGGGACGTCCGCTTCGCCGTGGTCTCGCGCATCAACCTGCTGGGCCTCTACAAACTCGATGGCGTGGCCCTGAGCTTCCTGCAGATGGAACGCCAGGGCTGGCCCCTGGTGTTCGACGACCAAACCTTCAAGGTGTATGAAAATCCGCGTTTCGGGGTCAAACCCGATCCCGCCTCAAGGATCATCCAGGATCCCTTCTACTACCAGGTAGCCTGGCAGCAGGCCCGCGAAGCGGGGCTGCCGGATCTCTGCGTTTTCGCCGTCGCACGGGCGGAGTCCGCGCCGCACTGAGCGAGCCGGGCCCTCAGGACCCCGCCCCCTGGGCGGCCTTCCAGTCCGCGCCGAACTGGCCGCACAGGCCCAGGAATATCCGGACCTCGTCCTTGATGTCCTGCGCGTCGCAGACGCCGTAGAGGCTGCGCTCCCAGATCTCCACCCGCCCCTTCTCCTTGGACGCGCCCCGCAGGGCCGCCGCCGGCGCGAAGACTTGAAACTGGAAAAAGAAAATCCTCAAGGGATCCGAGGCGTCCTCGGCCTTCGTGGCGCCCCGCGTCCACAGATCCAGGCTGACAAAAGGCTCCCGTGAGGGGTCGAAGGATCCGTCCAGCATCGGCACGCCGGCGGTCTTGAGGCGCTTGAACGCCGCCGCGCCCAGGGCGTCGCCCAGGTCGGGGCCTCCGCCCGCCAGCTTGGCGCTGACGGAGTCCACGGACCAGGTGATGCGCAAAGGCCCGTGGACGCTGCGCAGGCCCGCCAGGCTGTCCGCCTGGGCCAACCCCACGGCATGCAGGCCGGCCGCCCACAGGGCCAAGGCCGCCAAGCCCGCGATACGACGAAGGGCCGGGAATCGTTTCATCCGCGTTGTTTTACCCTGGTCTTCTTTTGGGTGCGTTTGTTGGGGATCTCCAATTCCTGCATCTTCAGGATCAGTGTGTTGCGGTGCACCTGCAGGCGCTCCGCCGCCCGGCTCTGGTTTCCCCGCACCGCCTTGAGCGTGCGGAGAATCACGTGGCGTTCAAAGGCGTGCACCAGCGACTTCAAGGGCAGGCTTTTCTGGTCATCCCTGTCCTCCACGAACACCGGGACCGGCAGGTCGGCCAGGCCCACGTCCTCGTGCGCCAGGTCCGCGACCAGATGCGCCAGGGCCTCCAGCTCCCCGATGTTCCCTGGGAAGGAGTGGGCGCGGATGGCCGCCAGCGTTTCCGGCCGCAGGGCCGGCAGGGCCCTGCCGATCTGGGCGCAGCGGGTTTCAAGGAAATTCCGGAAGATCTCCTCGATGTCTTCGGGCCGGGAACGAAGGGGCGGCAGCTCCAAGGGGGTCGAACCCAGGCTCCAGTACAGGTCCTCACGGAAGCTGCCCTCTTTCACGCGGTCCCGCAGGGCCGGGCCGGAGGTGGCCAGGACCCGTGCCTCCAAAGGCACGAAGCGCTCCCCCCCTTCCGCCGTGAAGCCACGGTCTTGGAGGGCGCGCAGGAGCTTGGCCTGGGCCCGTGTCTGCAGGAACTCCACATGCGCCAACAGCACGATGCCTCCGGCGCCGAGTTCAAGGATTCCGGGCTCGCTCGCGCGGCCGAAAAGTTCCTGTTCCTGTTCCGGCGACTGTTTCACGCAGTCCAAAATCACGAACGGGCCCTTGCGGCGGGCGCTCTGGCGGTGGATGAAGCGCGCGGCCAGGCTCTTGCCCGTACCGGGTTCGCCCACCAGCAGCACATTGGCCTCGTGTCCGGCGGCTTTGGCGAGCGAGTCGCGCAGGCGCTGCGCGGTCGCGGAGCCCCCGAGCAAGGCCGGTTTGCTGTCGTCGCGGAGGCGGGCGGCCCGGGTGTCGCTGCCGAAGCGGGCGCGTTCGCAGGCGCGTTTCACCGCCGCCTCCAGCGCATCGCGCTCGTGCGGCAGGCTGACGCTGTCGTAGGCGCCGAGCTTCAAGGCCCTCAGGCCTCGCTGGGCGTCTCCGGCCGGCGTGATGACGATGAACTGGGTCATGGGCCAGGCCTGCTTCATGCGGGCCAGCAGGGACTCGCCGTTGCCCTCCGCCATGCGCAGATCAAGAACCGCGACTTGAAATACGTGGCGTTGCATCCATTGTTCCGCCTGTACGGGATCAGACGCGCTTTCGAGGCGCCAGCCGTTTTCCTCGGCCATGCCCAACAACAAGGACAGTGCTTCGGCCTGTTCTTCAATCAAAAGCACGTCTTCCATTGCAGTACCTTGTAGTATGGGTTTTAATAGAAAAAGTAATTTTGCAGTCATATATTATGGGAGATTTTATGATAGTAAACTAAAAAGCGATTGTTTTTAGATATTTCACTTGCAAACCATATTTGTGTATGGTACATTTCTTTTGCCAGTAAGAACTGGCCCTTTTTTTACCCATCGAACCATACGAGTGTATGGATCATCAAAAGAGGAGCGCATCATGCACACGACACACACGGACCTGAACGGCTTGGCCTTTCTCATCATGACCCTGGCCTCCGCCGTCGCCTGCACCATCTCCTACTGGGCCGGCAAGCAGACCCGCTAGGCGCAAGAAGACCGCGGTGTGCGATGACATCCGCCGCGGAGATCGGGAAAAGAAAATATCCAGGCTGAATCCCTATCCCGGCGGTCCGGGAAACCAGCCTGGACCGGAGCGCAGAGGATCGCGCTTCGGATGAGCCCCTCCGGGAACGGCCCCGAGAGGCAAGCTGACGAGGACTGTATGCGCACTGAGCCGAGAGGATATTGGACCCGCGTTTTTGACCAGGCAGCCGCACTCCTGCGGTCCAGGCCTGAACTCAACGGCGATGCCGCCTACTGGATGGCCCGCCGCCTGGTGGACCAAAGCCTGGCGCAACTCGGATGCGAAAACCTGCTGTTCGACCACCGGGAAGAGGCCCCAGCTTTGGTGCTGGCGCCCTAACACCCCAAGGAGCCCCATGGACCCGAATTTGACCGACCGCCAGCGTGAGATCCTGGACTTCATCACCGCGTACCACGGCGAGAACGAATACTTCCCCTCTTTGCGCGAGATCGCGGGGCATTTCGAGGTGTCCATCGGCACGGTGCAGACCCACCTGGACTACCTCAAGCGCAAAGGGGCCTTGGACTGGGACAAGGGCAAGCCCCGCGCCCTGCGCATCGGCGGTTCCTTCAAGACCGAGGCCTCGCAGCAGCACTATGAGCGCGGGCTTGCCGACATGCTCAAGGACTTCATACGGGTGCCGGTTTTGGGCATGGTGTCCGCGGGCCCGGGCCTGCTGGCCGCGGAAAATGTCGAAGATACGCTCACGCTGCCTCGCAATTTCCTGCGTTACGGCACCGGCGAGGTCTTCGGCCTCAAGGTCAAGGGCGACTCCATGATCGGGGCCGGCATCCTGGAAGGCGACCTGGTCATGGTCCGCCAGCAGCGCACCGCGGAGCAGGGCGAGATCGTGGTCGCGCTCCTGGGCGAAGAGGCCACGGTCAAATACTTCCAGCGCCGTCCCGACGGGGTCTTTTTGGTGTCCGCGAACCCGGCCTACCCGCCCCGCAAAGTCGGCGACGACTTCGCCATCCTGGGAAGGGTGGTCAGCCTCCTGCGGCAGTACTAGTTTCAAGGGCGCCCCGGCGCCTGCTCCACTGATGCGAATGTTCCACCGTCACGCTGTTCCACCGCCCCGAGGGAATCCATCCTTTCATGGTGAAAGGGGAACCACCCTCCCAAGTACAGGAGTCGTTCATGCAAAACAATCTGCCCTTCAGCCAGGCCCGGGTCACCCTTTTCACCAAGGACAGCCTCCGCGCCCTGGTCTCGGTCAAGGTCCACGACACGGTCTACCTCACCGGTTTGAGGGTCATTGAGGGCAAAAACGGCCTGTTCGTGGCCATGCCCAACCGCAAAACCGGAGACGGCGAATACCAGGACATCTACTTCCCCACCAGCAAGGCCATGCGCGACGAGCTGCAGAGTTTTGTGCTGGAGGCCTACCAGCGCGAAGTGGACTCCTCCGGCGCGGGCAGCGTGTCCGAGGAGACTTTGGCGGCCTGAGGGCCTTCTTTCGATCTAAGCTCCCTTTTTGACAGCGTGTGAACCCACAGCCCGGCCAGGCGGACGAACCGCTCGGCCGGGCTGTTCGTTTATGGGCCCCCAGATCCCAAACACTCCAGGCCCGAACAACGTTATTTGTCCGTAGGGCTCACCAAGGATGGAATCCTTCACCATTCGTATCCGAGAGAACCGTCGATTCGTTCGTCCGACCAGCGCCCGATCCATGCATGCAAAGGAGCTTAGGAACCGTGAAAAGCCCAAGCCGACTGAGGAAGAAATCGAAGACGACCCTTTAGTCGAAGACCTGTCGGATCACATAGGCACGCTAAAATGGGGCAAAGTCCACTTTAGCTTCGCGCCCCAGGACCCCACCGTGACGATCCGCATCCCGAAGAAATTCGTGGACCTCGCCAAACAGATGGCCAAAAAGAAGGGCGTCAAATACCACCGCATGATGCGGGACGCCATCGTGGACTATGTGGTGAAAGCGGCTTAAAATCGCTCCCATGGCCCTTGAATCCCCTATGCGTCCCGCCCCAAAACAATGGTCCGTATTTTTGGCCGTGGCCTTCCTGGTCCTGGTCCCCTGCGCCCTCTTCCTGCCGGCTTTGACCGGGTCCAAGCTGATCTACGGCCTGGACCTCACCCTGGGCGTCCCATTCCATGCGGCGATCGGCCAATGCCTGGCCGCACACGAATGGCCCCTGTGGTTGAACGGTGTTTTCGGCGGCATGCCCGGCATCGCCTCCTGCAATCTGGCCTTCCTTTACCCTACGGACCTTGTCAGCTATATCTCGGGGCTGCCCTTCACCACCGAGATCGGCCTCGACGCGGCGGCGCACGTGGCACTGGCGGGACTGGGCATGTTCCTGTTTTTGCGCGGCCTGGGACGCAGCCTTTCAGGGGCCTTGCTGGGCTCCTTCTTTTTCGCCATGGCCGGCAGCGAACTATCCCAGGTGATGGGGGGTTCCTACAACCTCGTGGAGGGCGTCGCCTGGGTTCCCTGGATCTTCTGGACGGCACACAGGGCCCAGACACGTGGATCCCTCTTCTGGTGGGGGCTGTGCGGGCTTGCCTGCGCTCTTCAGATCCTGGCGGTGGCCGTGCAGATCCTCGTCTATACGCTGCCGGCCGTGGCCCTGTTCGTGCTGGGACTGGCCCGAAACCCCGGCCCGGCTCCCCTGCACCCCAAGAACGGCGTCAAAACCGCCTTGACCGGCTTGGCCCTCTCCTTGGTCCTGGCCTCCCTTCTCGCCGCGCCCCAGCTTTGGCTGACCCTGCAATACCTTTCCCTGACCGCCCGCCACGGATACACCTATGCCGGATTCATCGCCGGCTCCATCCGCCCGCAGGAAGCGCTCACCTGGCTCGTTCCGGGGCTCTTCGGATGGCAGCAGCCGACCTACCACGGTTCGCTGCCCCTGTGCGTGACCAGCCTGTACTTCGGGCTGCTGCCCTGGACCCTGGCCGCGGCGGCCCTGGCCGCGCTGTGGCGGCGCGACCGCATGGTGCGCTGGATGGCCCTACTGGCCCCTGCGGCATTTTTCTTCGCCCAACGCGAGTGGACGCCTTTCTACGCGCTCTTCCAGCATGTGCCGGTCCTGTCGGGCTTCAGGGACTGGAACCGCGTGCTATTCCTAGTGACCTTCGCGGTCTGCTCCCTGGCGGCCTATGGCTGGGACGCGCTCCGGGACGCGCCGAGCAGGGGTTCGGCCGCCCGCGGTGCGGCGCTTTTTGGAGTCCTGGCGCTGACGGCGACCGCCTTTTCCTGGAGACTGGCCAAGGAAAGCGCCGACGCCGCCGCGCCCCACATGGTCTGGCTGTCCGGCGGGCCCCAAGCCGTCGCCGAATTCCTCACCGCGCAGGCCCGCAATTCCGTGCTCACGACCGCGGGACTGCTCCTCGCCGGCGCCGGTCTGCTCTGGTTCTCGACCAGGCGCCTGGGAAGCGCCGCTGCGCTGGTCCTCGCCCTCGCATTCCACGGCCTCGACATTTCCAGTATGGTCTCGCACTGCGTCCACTTCGTGGATCCCCAGACGGCGGCCACCCTGCCCAATTTCACGCGCCCCGCGCCGCCGCCGCCGGGCCTGGAACCCTGGCGCGTTTTCGACCCCAATGAACGCATACCTAACAACGACATGCTAATGGGCTACGAGAACTTGGGCGGTTCGGAGTCCATGCCCATGCGCAGCTTCCTGAAGATCCAGGAGGCTTTGCAGGCCGTGCCCGGCCGGTGGAAGGACTGGGCCGACCTCATGAATGTGCGCTACATTTTTTCCCACTCCCAGCAGACGGGCTACCTGAGCGGTGACCAGGTGACGATCTACGAGAACCGCGGCGCCTTCCCCCGCGCCTGGCTGGTGGGCAAAAGCGTCAAGGTGCCGGGGGAGGACGCGGCCTATGGGCTGCTGGCGGATCCCCGTTTCCACGCCCGCGACGAGGTGGCCCTTGAGACGGACGCGGGCCTGGACGGACCGCGCCCGCAGGGCGGCGTCCTGTGGCGGGCCCGCAGCCCCCAAAGCTTCACTTTGGACGTCTCCACCGCCAGGCCCGCGGCGCTGGTGCTGTCCAACGCCTGGTACCCCTCCTGGCGCTGCGCGGTGGACGGCCGGGACGCCCCGGTGCTGAAGGCCGACGGGGGCTTGCAGGCCGTGCTGCTGCGGGCGGGCCGGCACCGGATGGACTTCCGCTTCGATCCGGGCCTGCTCTATGACGCCTTGGCCGCCTCCCTGGCGGGCTTGGCCGCCCTGCTGGGCCTGTTCCTGCGCGAGGCCCGGGTTCGCGCCGTGCGAAACCTGCGTCGCGGGGAGCGGCCGTGATGCGCCCCGCTTCCCGTCCCGCTTCGCCGTCGGCGGAAGGATGGGGCGCCTTTTTTTCCGTCCTTTTCCTGGCCGCGGTCCCCCTCTTCCTCTGCTGGCCCGTCTTCGCGTCCGGCAAAATGATCTACGGGTATGACGTGAGTGCGATGGGGGTCGCCTTCCAGACCGAACTTAGGCGCAGCATCGCCGTGCACCAGTGGCCCCTTTGGATGCCCGACGTCCTAGGTGGCATGCCCGGGATCGCCGCCTGCAACCTGATGTTCCTTTACCCCAGCGACCTGCTCTCCGTGCTGGCCGATTGGCCCACGCGCATACAGATAGGCCTGGATGCCGTCATCCACATCGCCCTGGCCGGCATCGGCATGTTCTTTTTGCTGCGCAGGCTGGGGCGCGGCGTCTCCGCTTCGCTTTTGGGGGCCTTCTTCTTCGCCGTGTCCGGTTCCGAGCTTTCCCAGATGCTGGGAGGCTACTACAACTTCGTGGAAGGCATCGCGCTGGTCCCCTGGGCCTTCTGGGCGGCACACAAAGCCTGCAAGGATAGGTCCTGGTTCGCCTGGGGCCTGTGCGGATTGGCCTTCGCCCTCCAGATCCTGGCCATCGCGAGCCAAATCTTCGCCTACACCTTCTTCGCCGTGGCCGCCTTTGCCTTGGCCATGGAATGGAGACGCAGCGCCGAGGATGGGGCCGAAGGCTTCCCGGGGAGGATGAAAGCCGGCGTCCGCGTATTCCAAGGCCTGGCCCTGGCCCTGGGTTTGGCCTTCCTGCTGTCCGCGCCCCAACTGTGGCTGAGCCTGCAATACCTGCCGCTGTCCGCCCGCCAGGCTGGCTGGAGTCGGGCGCAGTTCCTCTCCGGCTCCGTCAGCCCCGCGGAGGCGCTGAGCTGGCTGGTGCCGGGCTTCTTCGGTTGGCAATCCCCCACCTACCACGGTGCCACGGGCATGAGCGAAACCAGCGAATACTTCGGGCTGCTGCCCTGGGCCCTGGCCGCGGGGGCATTATTTTCGCTGTGGCGGCGGGAAGCCTGGGTGCGCTGGATGGCGGCGTTGGCGCTGTCCGCGTTTTTCTTCGCCCAGAACGCATGGGCACCCTTCTACGGACCCTTCCACGCGTTGCCCATCGTGTCCGGCTTCCGGATCTGGAGCCGCATTCTTTTTCTAGTGACCTTCGCGGTGTGCGTCACGGCCGCCTTCGGTTGGGACGCCCTGCGGGCGTCCGGCAGCCGGACCGCGGCCCTGCGCGGGACGGCGCTGTTCGCGGCGCTGGCGCTGGCGGCCGCGGCGGTCTCCTTGGAATGCGCCCGTGCCCGCGCCGTCGCGGACGTCCCCGCGCTGTTCGCGGCCATGGGCTTCCATACGGATCCCCGGCCCATGGCGGACCTGCTCACGGCCTTGGCCCGGAATTCGGCCCTGACCACGCTGACCCTCGTCCCCGTGCTTATGGCCGTCCTCATCGCCGCGGGGCGATGGGGGACGAAAGGCCTGGGGGCCTCCGCGGCCCTGCTCCTGGCGCTCGGTTTCCACGGCTTCGACCAAAGCCAGCTGATCCGGCGCTCCATAACCTTCATCGACCCGGCGGACGCCGTCGGCCATCCCCATTTCACGGTCCCGCCGCCGCCGCCGGAAGGCGTCGAGCCCTGGCGCATTTATGACGTCGACAATTCGTTCCCCGACAACAACATACTGCTGGGTTATGAAAACCTGGGGGGCCGGGAGTCCCTTCCCCTGCAAAGCCGCATACGGATCGTCGACGCCATGGGCGCGGCGGGCAGGGACTGGAGCAGTTTCCTGAACGAACGCTATTACTTCTCCCACACCCGGCGCGGCTCGACCGAACCCGGCGACAGCGTGACGATCTACGAGAACCGCAAGGTCTTCCCGCGGGCCTGGCTGGCCGGCCTGGCCCGGAAGGTCGGCGGGGACGAGGACGCCTACCGCCTGCTGGCGGATCCCGGCTTCAATCCCCGCCTGGAGGTGGCGCTGCCCGTGGACAGCGGTCTCAAGCCCGGCCCCGGGACCCCCGCTGATTCCCCCAAGGGAGGGGTGGTCTGGCTCGGCCGCGGCCCCCAGAGCTGTTCCCTGGGCGTGGCAACGGACCGGGACGCGGCGCTGGTGCTGTCCAACGCCTGGTACCCCTCCTGGCGCTGCGCCGTGGACGGCCGGGACGCGCCGGTGCTGAAGGCAGACGGCGGCCTGCAGGCGGTCCTGCTGCCGCCCGGGCGGCACCAGGTGGATTTCCGCTTCGATCCGAGCCTATTCTATGACGCCCTCGCCGCCTGTCTGGCGGGCCTGGTGGCCCTGTGTGGATTGTACCGCTATGACCGAAACCGCTGAGCGGGACGGAACGCCGAAGGAAGGCCGCCGCACGCTCGCGGCCCTGGCCTTTTTCGTCGCCGTACCCCTGATCCTGTTTTTTCCGGCGCTGTTTTTGAACAAATTGATCTACGGACACGACGTGTTCGCCCTGGGCCTGCCCTTCTATTGTGAGATCCAAAAAAGCCTGGCCGCCCACCAATGGCCCTTGTGGATGCCGGACCTGCTCGGCGGCATGCCCGGGATCGCGTCCTGCAACCTCATGTTCCTGAGCCCGACCTACCTCATCGGATACCTTGGGGGCCTGCCCTTCCAGACCCTCCTGGGACTGGACGCCTCCGTCCACGTGGCCCTGGCCGGGATCGGCATGTTCCTGTTCCTGCGGCGCCTGGGCCGCGGATTTCCGGCGGCCCTGCTGGGGGCCTTCTTCTTCGCCCTGTCGGGCTCCGAGCTGTCCCAGCTCTACGGTGGTTTTTACAACTTCGTGGAGGGCGTGGCCCTGGTGCCCTGGGCTTTCTGGGCGGCGCACAAGGGCGCCAAAGAGGGATCCTGGTTCGCCTGGGGCCTGTGCGGGCTGGCCTTCGCCCTGCAGGTCCTGGCCGGAGCCTCCCAGCTGCTCGCCTACACCCTGGCTGCGCTGGCCTGTTTCACCCTGGCCCTCGCCTGGAAGGGGGAGGACGCGGTGCCGGGCCAAAGCGCCGCTCCCAGGGGGCCGGCCGCCTGCCTGCCCGTGCTCAAGGGCCTGGCTCTGGCCCTTGGCGCGGCCTTCCTTCTGTCCGCTCCCCAGCTCTGGCTGACCCTCCAGTACCTGCCCCTGGCCGCGCGCAGCGGCTTCTCCCATGCCGCCTTCGTCGGGGGGTCGATCAGCCTCAGCGACGCCCTGACCTGGTGGGTGCCGGGCTTCTTCGGCTGGCAGGAACCCACCTACCACGGGGCCGTGAAAGACAGCTTCACCACGGAGTACTTCGGTCTGCTGCCGTGGGCCCTGGCCGCGTGCGCCCTCTCAGCGCTGTGGCTGCGCGACGCCCGGGTGCGCTGGATGGCCGCGCTGGCGCTGCTGGCCTTCTTCTTCGCGCAGGGGTTCTGGACGCCCTTTTATGCTTTGTTCCAAAGCCTGCCCATCGTTTCCGGTTTCAGGATCTGGAGCCGGACCCTGTTCCTGCTCACCTTCGCCGTCTGCAGCCTGGCCGCCTTCGGCTGGGACGCCCTGAGGGCGCGGGAGACCCGGGCGGCGGCCCTGCGCGGGGCCTGTGTTTTTTCCGCCCTGGCGCTGGCGGCGGCGGCCCTGGCTTTCGCCGCGGCGGACGGGCGCGCGGCCCTGGACGCGCCCGCCATGCCCTGGCTTCCGGCCCTGGCCGGCTCCTATCCCTCCGCGGTGGCCCTGCTCGCGTCCCTGGCCCGCCAATCCGCCCTGGCCACGCTGGGGCTCGTGCCGGCTCTGCTGGTCTTCCTGTTCCTTGCGGCCAGGCGGCTGGACGCAAGGGTCGCGCTGCTTTTGGCGCTGGCCGTGCACTGCCTGGATCTCCAGCCCCTCTTCACCCGCTTCATCCGTTTCACGGACATACAAACGGCGATGGAAAAAACAAATTTTGCGGCGCGGCCCCCTTCCCCGCCGGGCCTGGAGCCCTGGCGCGTCCTGGATCCGGACAGCGCCAACCCCAACAACGCCATCCTTCTGGGATACGAGAACCTGTACGGCGACGAATCCGTGCCCATAGCCAGCTTCGCGCGGCTCATGTCCTCGGTGCCCCCGTCCACGGGCGCCTGGACGGACTTCCTGGACCTGTTCAACGTCCGCTACGTCTTCCGCCACTCCAAGCTGAAATCCTCGGTACCCGGAGACCAGGTGACGGTCTACGAGAACCGCGGGGCCCTGCCGCGCGCCTGGCTGGTGGGGCGCAGCGTCAGGGTGCCCGGCGAGGAGGAAGCCTGCCGTTTGGTGGCCGGCGGGACCTTCGAGCCGCGCAGCGAGGTGGCCCTGGCTGTGGACGCCGGGCTCGGCGGCGCCCCGCCCAAGGGCAGCGTCGCCTGGCTCGCGCGCTCGCCCCAGTCCTTCTCGCTCGCCGTCACCACGGACGAGGCCTCGGCCCTGGTGCTGTCGGACACCTGGTACCCCTCCTGGCGCTGCTCCGTGGACGGCCGGGACGCGCCGGTGCTGAAGGCGGACGGCGATTTCCAGGCCGTCATCCTCGGCCCGGGTCGGCACCGCTTGGATTTCAGTTTTGACGATGGATTGTTCTACGATGCGCTGGCGGCCTGCCTGGCCGGCCTGGCAGCGCTGATCGGACTGGCGCTCATGGGCTCGGGGAACAAAAAGGGCGGCGCCCTCAGGCGATCAGGGCCTTGAGGCGCATGGCTTCGTGCACGCGCCGGGCCACTTCTTTGGGGACGAATTGGTGGACCTTGCCCCCCAGGCGGGCCACTTCGCGGACCAGGGAGCTGGAGATGTAGCTGTAGCGTTCGTCGGGCATCAGGTAGAGCACTTCAAAGGCCGGATCGAGCTTCCGGTTCATCAGGGCCATCTGGAATTCGTACTCAAAATCGGAAACCACCCGCAGGCCCCTTAGGACCACCGGATTGCGGACGCTCTTCAGGTAGTCGACCAGCAGGCCGTCGAAGCTCGTGACGCCGACCCCCCTGAGGCCCTTGGTCATGTGCTTGAGCATGGCCACGCGCTCCGCCACGCTGAACAGGGACGATTTCGCGCCGTTGCGCAGCACCGCCACCGTGAGCTTCGGGAACAGGGCGTGCCCCCGGCGGATCAGGTCGAGGTGGCCCAGGGTGGGCGGGTCAAAGGATCCGGGATACAGCAGGTGCCGGCGCATCAGAACCCCATCTTCACGAGAGTGCTCATATTCCGCGTTGCGGTCGGGTCGCCCGGGTCGAGGTCGAGAACCCTCGCCCACTGGGAGCGGGCGTCCTCGAAACGCGCCGCGTAGTAGAAGGCGCTGCCCTTGCCGTTGAGGGCGGGGATCAGCGCGGGCCGCAGGGCCAGGGCCCTGTCGAAGCAGGCCTGGCTTTCGGCGAAACGCCCCAGTTCCACCAGGATCGTCCCCTCGTTGTTCCAGCCCCTGGCGTCCAGCGGCTCCAGGCTGGTGTAGCGGCGGTACGCCTCAAGCGCGTCCCCGAACCTGGACACCGCGTGGGCTTCGTAGCCGTAGCCCCAGGCCAGGTCAGCGTTCCCCGGCACCAGCTCGAAGGCGCGGCGGTAGGCCAGATAGGCCGTGTCCTTGTCCTTCAGCCGCCCGGCCGCCAGGGCCAATCCGCACCAGGCCTCGGCGTTCCCTGAGTCCAGCTCCGTGGCGCGCAGGTAATCCGCCGATGCGTCGGCCCACAGCGCGCCGCGGACCGAGGCGGCCCCGCGGGCCAGGTAGATTTTGAGCAGGCCGGCCGCGGCGCGCCGGCGCGCCTCTTCCGCCGCCGAGTCGGGGGCGCCGCCCTTGACCCCGGAGGAATCCGCCAGCGCCGTCTCCCAGGCCTGGGTGGCGCTGGCCAGCCAGCCGCGCCGGTAGAAAAGGCTGGCCAGGGCCTCGCGCGGCACCGGGTCGCCTCGGTCGCGGTCCGCGGCCTGCCGCAGGGCCGCCACCGCCTCGTCCAGACGGCCCCGGCGCTCAAAATCCAGGCCCCTCTCATAGAGGGGACCGCCGTAGCGCGGCCCCGCGCAAGCCGTGAACAGCAAGGCGGCCGCGAGGCCCAAGACCGCTCCGCGGGCCGGGACCCCGGCCATCACACCGCCTCTTCAAGCCCGGGTTCTCCCGCTCCGGCGAAGGAAGCCTCGCGGTCCGCGGCCACGGCCTCGGGATGGGCAAGCAGCCAGGCCGCGTAGGCGTCCAGGATGGCCGTGATCTCGTCGAAATCGAGGGTGGCGTTCAGCTCCCGCCGCCGCTCCGCCGCCTCCGGCAGGCCCTTCAGGTACCACATGGCGTGCTTGCGCATTTCGGCCAGGGCCGGACGGCCCCGCCTCTGGTGCGCCATGCCGATGTGCCTGCGCAGGGTCGTCACCCGCGTCTCGGCCGTGGGCGCGCCGGGGTCCGCCTCCCCCCGCAGGACGGCCAGGGCCCGGCTGAACAGCCAGGGGTTGCCCATGGCTCCGCGCCCGAGCATGACCCCGTCCACGCCGCTTTCGGCCAGCTGCAACGCGATGTCGCCGGGGGTGAAAAGGTCGCCGTTGCCGATCACCGGGATGGACACGGCCCGCTTCACGGCGGAGATGGTGCTCCAGTCTGCACGCCCGCCGTATCCCTGGGAGCGGGTGCGTCCGTGCACGACCAGGGCCGCGGCGCCGGCCTGCTCGATGCGGCTGGCGATCTCCACGGCGTTGACCGAGGCCTCGTCCCAGCCCAGGCGGATCTTGGGGACCACGGGCAGCCGCGTCGCGCGGACCACGGCGGCGGTCACCGCCCCCACCGTGGCGGGCTCCTTGAGGAGCGCCGAGCCGCCGTTGTGCTTGACCACCTTGGGCACCGGGCAGCCGAAGTTCAGGCTGACCACATGGGCGCCCTCCTTCTCGACCTGGCGCGCGCCTTCGGCCATCTCAGCGAGGTCGCAGCCGAAGAGCTGTATGCCCACCGGGCCTTCCCCGGGGGCCAGGGACATGATCTCCCGCGTCCTCTGGTTGGAATCCCCGCCCCGGACCAGCGCCGCGCAGCTCACCATCTGGGTATGCACCAGCCCGGCGCCCTGCTCCTTGACCAGGGCGCGGAAAGGGATGTCCGTCACCCCGCACAGGGGCGACATCCAGAGGTTGTTTTCGACGCACAGGCCGCCGAGGCGGATCTCTTTAAGCATCAGGCCGCGCACTCATCGAGATTGGGGTCGATTCCAAGGTCCCAGGGGGACCGCTGTCCTTGCATCAGTCGCAGGCCGCCGGCGTAGGCGATCATGGCGCCGTTGTCCGCGCACAACGCCGGGCCGCACAGCACCGCCTCGAGCCCGGCCTCCGCGCAGGCGGAACGCAGGCGCTCCCGCAGCAGCCGGTTGGCGGCCACGCCGCCGCCGGCCACGACCCTGCCGTATCCGAGCCGCAGGGCCTCCTGCACGGCCTTTTCCACCAGCGGCTCCACGGCCGCCCGGCGGAAGCCCGCGGCCACGGAGGCCCGGTCCGGCTCGAGCCCCGCGCGCCCGAGCTTTTCAAGGTGCGTCCGGACCGCGGTCTTCAGACCCGAATAGCTGAAACCGGAGGCGCCGCCCTTGGGCCGCGCCTTGGGGAAGCTCACGCCCGCGCCGGCGTGGGTCTGGGCCAGGCCGTCCAGGGCCGGCCCCCCGGGGAAGCCGAGGTCCAGGAGCTTGGCGACCTTGTCGAAGGCCTCCCCGGCCGCGTCGTCGAGCGTCGACTCCAGGCGCCGGCGGGAGGACGGGCCGCGCACGTCCACGAGGCTGGTGTGCCCGCCCGACACCACCAGGCCGAGGTAGGGGAAAGCGAGGCCCTTGTGCTCCAGGAAAGCGGCCAGAAGATGCCCCTCTAAATGGTTCACCCCAACCCAAGGTTTGTCCAGGGCCATCGCCATGGCCTTGGCCGCGGAAAGCCCCAGGTGCAGGCATCCGGCCAGGCCGGGGCCGCGGGTGACGGCGATCGCGTCCACCGCCGCGATGGGCAGCCCGGCGCGGTCCAGGGCCTCCCGCACCACCGGGCCCAGGTTGCGGAGGTGCTCCCGCGAGGCCAGCTCCGGCACCACCCCGCCGTACATGGCGTGGGTGGAATGCTGGCTGGCGACCACGTTGGCGAGCACCGTCGGGCCGCGCATATCCACCAGGCCCGCGCCGGTCTCGTCGCAGCTGCTTTCAATGCCCAGGACGATCATGCCTAAGCCTTCAGGGGTGCACGAGCGTGTCGACCGTCACCAGGGTGACGCCGCGCGCGGCCAGGGTCGGGGCCATGCGCTCCAGCACGTTGAGGGTCTCCTTGTGGGGATGCCCGATGGCGATGCAGGAGCCGTCCTTCAATGCCAGCTTCACCGCCACCTCAAGCTCGGCCTCGATGGCCGGCTCCTTGATCACGTTGTCCAGAAAGACGCGCCGGCGCGCCCAGGGGATGCCCGCGGCGCGCGCGGCCGCCGGGATGGCGCTGCGGGGCGTCGTCACGCTGTCCAGGAAAAACGCCCCTTTGCCCTTGAGGAAGGCGGCGGCCACGTCCATGAGCCTGCGGTCCGCGCTGGCTTTGGAGCCCTCGTGGTTGTTCATGCCGACCAGCCAGGGGACCGAGTCCCAGTCGGCGTTGAGCGCGGCCAGCTCCTGCGCCCGGGTCATGGTGGTCAGCAGGGTGTTGCGCTCCCTGTGGACCGACTTCACCGACTGCATCGGGCAGTGCAGGATCACCACGTCCCCGTCCGCGTGGCTGGCGTCCGCGGCGGCCCGGCTGTACGGCAGGTTGGGGAGGATCGAGGTGGTCATGGGGAAGCGCATGGTTTTCAGGCGCTCCACCGGTGCCTTCTGGTATCCCCAGTCGTCCAGGACCAGCGCCAGCAGCGCCCCGGCGGGGCGGGGGACCGTGGTGGGCGCGGCCGCCACGGGGGCGGCCGTCGGCGCCGCAAGCGGAGTGGGCTGCGCGGCGGGAGCGGGAGGCGGAGCAGGAGCCAGACGCCCGAAGACGCCCGGATACAGCCACCAGAGCGCCAGGCCCCCCAGGGCCAGCGCGGCCAGCGCCAGGAGCGCGCGCCGGGCCATCAGCGCGAACCGGAGCGGGACGCCAGGATGCGTTCCACGCTGAGCACGTTCAGGGCTTCGCCGACCTGGGGGTCGTCGCTGAGGGCCTGGATGCGGGCGGCGTCCTCGCCGCCGGTCTGGCGGGCCAGTTCCTCGTTGATGCCGGCCAGCAGGTGCGTGCGCTCCCGGGCGAGGTCGTCGGGGTCGAGGCGCTTGCCGTGCTTGTCGAGGTAGGCCTGGAAGTCGTCGAGCAGGATGTCCTCCTTGCTCTCGGGCTTCAGGACCTGCCAGTCATGCTCGCTGACCTTGATGGGGGTCTTGGGCCCGGCCTCCTTGAGGGTGAAACTGGGGTGCTCCACGCGGTAGAACTTGACGAAGGCCGCGAAGCTGCCCTGCTCCTCGAGGCCGGCCATCACCTTGCTGACCGGCTCCTCCTCGCACAGCACGTCGGGGTCGATGCCCGTCCCGTGCAGGGAGCGGCCATTGGGCGTGAGGTATTTCGCGGTGGTCAGGCGCAGGGAGCCGCCGTTGGAGAGCTGAAGGATGGTCTGCACCGAGCCCTTGCCGAAGCTCTTGGTGCCCACCACCACCGCCAGGCCGTAGTCCTGCAGGGCGCCGGCGAGGATTTCGCTGGCCGAGGCGGAGCCACCGTTGATGAGGATGACGGTGGGCTTGGTCCAGCGGTCGCCGCCGTCGCTGGCGAAGCTCATGTCCTTGTCCTTGTAGCGCGACGCGGTGCTGACGATGACCTTGCCCCGCTCCACGAAATGGCTGGCGATCGCGGCCGCGGAATTGAGCTTGCCGCCCGGGTTGTTGCGGACGTCGATGATGAGGGCGCGGGCCCCCTGGTCTCGGAGCTTGTCCAGGGCCGCCCCGAAATCCTCGGCGCAGGTGCCCATGAACTCGCTCAGGCGTATGTATCCGACCTTGTCGCCCAGCATGTACGACTTCACGGTCTGCATCTTGATGACCGCCCGGACCAGGTTGATGTCCTTGGGGGCGTCGAAGCCGGTGCGGAAGATGGAGATCGTGACCTTGGAGCCGGGCTCGCCGCGCATCTTGTGCACGGCGTCGGTCAGGTCCATGCCTTCGGTGCTGGCCCCGTCGATTTTGAGGATGACGTCCCCGGCCTTGATGCCCGCCTTGTCCGCGGGGGTGCCGTCGATGGGGCTGATCACGGTCAGCATCTTGTCGGACTGGCTGATCTCGATGCCCAGGCCCCCGAAGGAGCCTTCGGTCTCGGAGTTCATGTCCTTGGTGGCGTCGGGGTCCATGTACTCGCTGAAGGGATCCAGCTGCTCCATCATCCCCTTGATGGCGCCGGAGACGAGCTTCGCGGACGTCACCTTGTCCGCGTCCACATAGTTGTCCTGGATGATGGCCATGCTCTCCATCAGCGGCTTCAGCTGGCGGTACAGGTCGTCGTCGGCGCGCAGGCCGCTGGGCCACACGCACAGGGCCAGCGCGGCCAGACCCAGCAGCGCTCCCAGGCCCCGGATATCCCTTTTTCTGCCGTCCATCATGGTTCTCCTTTGATGCCCTAGAAGGCTATCGCCGCGCCAGATATCTCAGGGGGTCCTGCGCCTTGACCCCCCGCCTGATTTCGAAATACAAGGAGGGCTGCCGCGAACCCGCCGCCTCCCCCACGTCCTCCAACACTTCCCCCTGGCGCACTTCCTGGCCCTTGCGCACCCGCAGCCTGCTGCCGTAGCCGTAGACGCTGAGCATGCCCTCGCCGTGGTCCACCACCACCAGGTGCCCGAAGCCCTCCATCTCGCCCGCGAAATCGACCAGGCCCGGCGCCACCACCCGCACCGGCGAGCCGTAGCCCGCGGAGATCTCTATGCCGCGGTTGAACACGGGGATGTGGAACACCGGATGCAGGTGCTTGCCGAAATGGGAAAGGACCTCGCCCTCGACCGGCCAAGGCAGGCCCCGTCCGAGGCCGGACCCGTCGAAGGGCCCGGGGGCGACCTCGTTGAAATGGAACTGGGTCTTGTTCTGGCCCAGGCTTTCGTTCTGGCTCTGCCGGTTCCGCTGCTCCAGGGCCAGCGCCCGTTTCCGTTCGGCGTCCCTGCGCAAGGCCTCGGTCAAGAGGCCGTCGAGCATGCCTTGAAGACGGTCCGCGGAGGCCTTTAGTTCCCGCACCGCCGCGACCGCGCGGGCCTTGCGCAGGCGCACCGCGCGCAGCTGCGCCTCCTTGCCGCGGCGTTCGCGCTCCACCTTGGCGCTGTCGTTCTCGACCTCGCGCATGCGGGCCTGCAGCTCGGCGTAGCGGCTGTCGAACTCGCGCTTGTAGGAATCCAGCTGGTTCAGGTCCCCGCTGAGCGCGCCCATGCGCAGCGAGGTGGCCGAGGCCAGGGCCGCGAGGTAATGGGCCCTGGCCTGGAGCTCGAAGGGGCTGCGCGCCGACACCAGCAGCAAAGGCTGCTGCCCCAGGTGCGCCTTGTACAGCGCCACCAGGTCGCTTTCCAGGAAGGCCCGGTCGCCCGCCTCCTCGCCCCCCAGGCGCTCCGCCTCCGCGTTGAGCAGGGTCAGGCGCTCCAGCACCAGGCCCAAGTTGTGCTTGTGGGTGAGGGTGTCGCGCCGGGCGACATCCAGCTCGCGGTTGAGCCGCTTCAGCGTGTCGAGCTCGTTGCGCTCAACGCGGGTCTGCGCGCGCACCGTCTTTTCCTTCGTGCTGATCTCGTGGCGGATCGTGTCCAGGTTCTGCTGGGCGCTCTGTATCTCGCCCCCGACGCCGGTGCCGGCCCAGGACGCCGTGGACGGCGTCGCCGACAGCAGGGCCGCCAGCAGCAGGGCGGCCTTCACCAGGCTTCCTCGCCCTCATAGGCCACCTTCACGGTGGCCAAGGCGATCGCCGCCCCCAGAAGGCCGAGGATCCCCGTGGCCAGGACCATGCAGGCGCCCAGGCAGGCGTCCATCCCCGCGGGTAGGAAGGCTGCCAGGTCTATCCCCAGGGAATTGCTCAGGGTGGCCCCGAGCCAGGCCTGCAGTCCCGCCAGGACCAGGGCGGCAAGCAGGCCGGCCAGCAGGCCCTGGAAGAGGCCCTCGAAGAGGAAGGGCGCGCGGATGAAGCCGTGCCCGGCGCCCACCAGGCGCATGATGCCGAGCTCCTCCCTGCGCGACCAGGCCGCCAGCCGCAGGACCGCCGCGACGATCAGCAGCGCGGTGGCCGAGAACAGCATCATCAGGGCCAGCAGGACGCTGCGCGCCACCCCGCTCACTTTCAGGAAGTTCTCGACGGCGCCTTCGCCCTCGTCCACGGCGTCCACCCCGTCGAGGGCCTTGAGCCTGTCCGCCGCCGAGGCCGCATCCTCGGAGGTCGACACCTCGAGGCGGACCTTCAGGGCGGGCGGCAGGGGATTCTCCTGCAGCAGCCCCAGGGCCGATTTCACCGCCGGGTCCTGCGACAGGTCCGCGGCCGCCTGCTCGGGCGTGACCAGGTCCACCGAGGCCACCCCGGACACGGCCTGGGCCGCCTGCTGGGCCGCGACCTGCTCCTGGGGCGTCAAACCGGGGCGCAGGTAGACCACCAGCTGCTCGGCGGCGCCCAGGCTGTGTTTCCATTCGTCGGCGTTGCGCAGGAGCAGGGCCCAGGCCCCGCCGTACAGCGCCGCCAGGGCCAGGGCCGCCACCGCCACCAGCGTCAGCAGGCGCTGGCGCCAGGCCTGGCGCAGTGATTCGCGCACGAAGTATCCCCAGGGCAGCGTCATTCGGAGGCCTCCACGTCGGAACGCATGCCCTTGAAACGGTCCCGCAGGCCCGGCACCGAGGGCGGAGGCAGCTCCTCGTCGAGGCCGGCGGCGAAGGCCGAAGGCTCGGGCGTGACGTCGCTCTCCAGCAGGCCCTCCCTCAGGGTGAGACGGCGCTTGGAAAGGGCGCCCAGGATGGCCTGGTTGTGGGTCGCCACCACGACGGTGGCGCCGCGTTCCTGGGCGGACAGCAGGAGGCGCACGACCTCCCAGCCGGTGTCGGCGTCAAGGTTGCCGGTGGGCTCGTCCGCGAGGATGAGGCCGGGGTCGTGCACCAGGGCGCGGGCGACCGCGACGCGCTGCTGCTCGCCCCCGGAAAGCTTGTGGGGATAGAGGGCGGCCTTTTCCTTGAGGCCGCAGCGCTTGAGCGCGGCCAGGGTCTCGCGCTTGATCTCCGCCTCGGGCAGGGACAGGACGCGCAGGGCGAAGGCCACGTTCTCGAACACGGTGCGGTCGTAGAGCAGGCGGAAATCCTGGTACACCACGCCCATGCGCCGCCGCAGCAGGGGCACCTGTCCGGCGCCCAGGCGGCCGAGTTCCGTTCCGTCGAGGATGACCCTCCCCCGGGTGGGCTTGGACTGCAGGGTGAGGAGGCTCAGGAGGGTGCTCTTGCCAGCGCCGGAGGGACCGGTCAGGAACACGAACTCGCCGCGTCCCACCGTGAAGCTGACGTCCCGCAGGGCCTGGATGCCCCCGGGGTAGGATTTTTGGACGCCTTCCAGCTCTATCACGCGGACTCCTTCTCCTGCCCCAAGCGCGCCAAGCGCGCCCTCAGGACGTTCTCATCCATCTGGTAGTTGAACAGCCTTTCGCCGCCCAGGAAGGCCACCGGGGCGTGGTCCAGAAGGCGCTCGTCCTGGCCGGTCCCGCCGGGCCGCAGGGGGCTTTCGTCCACCTCGAAGCCGAGCGCGTCCCTCAGGGCCACCAGGTCCCTGCGGGCGTCCTCGCTGAGGTCCTGCCCCGCCAGGGTGTAGAGGCGGATCACCGGCCGCCCCGGGGCCCGCGGCTTCAGGGGTTCCCGGGACGGCGCGTCCTTGCGGATCTCCAGGCGCTTGCGCAGCAGCCTCAGCAGGGTGTAGCCCAGCACCAGGACCGCGGCGGCGCGGCTGAACCCGGTGACGCTGTCCTGCGTGCCGGCGCGGGCGGCGTACACGTAGACGGCGGTCCAGGGCGCCATGCCCAGAAGGCTCCCCCACAGCGTCGTGCCCAAGCCGACGCCCGCCGCGGAAAGGACCATGGGCGCGGCCACGAAGGGTGCCGGGACATAGCGCGCGAGGAAGGACCATTTGAGCGGCTCGCGCAGGGCCCCCTCGCGCACCGCGCCCAGCCAGCCCCCGCGCCGCTGCAGCCATTGCTCCACGCGGGCGCCGAAAACGGTGCGGGCCAGGATCCAGGCGAGCGCCGTGTTCGTCCCCGCACCGGCCAGGATGACCAGGGCCGCGGGCGCGGCAGGCAGGCGGGCCGCCACGGCCAGGCACACCAGCGTCATGGGAACGACGACCGCCAGCGGCAGCAGCGCCACCAGGGCGAAGGACAGGCCCAGGGCGGCGGCTCCTGGTTCCACCTGCGCCGCGCGCAGGCTTTCCCGCAGGGCCTGCGCGAGCGCGGCGAGATCCGTCATGTCCGGGGCGAAAAACGCGCGGAGGGCCTCAAACGAAGAAGTCCTCCAGGAAACGGAAGCCCAGATGCTGCACGCCGTGCGGCAGCCACTGCATGAACCAGAAGCCCGCGAAGCCCAGGGCGGCGCCGCCGCAGGTGTTGGCGAAGTTCACCATCTCGTTGGTCATGCGGCCCCTGCGCTGGAGGGTGGCGCCCAGCCAGGAATCCAGCAGGTTGCCGGACAGGCCCGCCAGCATGATGGGAAAGGTGGCCCGCACCGGGGTCAGACCGATGAAGCGGCCCAGCAGGGAGAGCAGCGCCGCGCCCAGCAGGCCCATCAGCGTGCCCGCCAGGGTGATGCCGCCGTCCGTGCCCGTGGGGACCGTCTCGCCGGTGGTGATGAGGCGGGGCGGCTTGCCCGCCAGCTGGCCGAATTCCGAGGACAGGGTGTCCGACAGGGCGGCCGCGAAGCAGGCCACGAAGGCCCAGGCCCAGGCCTGCCGGTGCTGCCCGTCCCCGCGCAGTGCGAAATACAGGCTGAAGGCCGCGCACAGGACGCCCGCCCCCGCGTTGGCCCAGGCGTGCTTCCAGCTCCGCCTGCCCGCGTTCTCCTGGGCGACGCCCAGGCGCCGCTTGGCGCCGTACTGGAACTTGGTCGCGGCCGTGCCACCCAGGAAGAAGACCAGCAGCACCAGCCAGCCCTGCCATCCGAGGCAGCCCCAGATCGCGGCTCCGATCATCAGCGCCGCCACGCAGCCGGAAACGCTGAGCAGCCCCAGGGCCATGCAGGCCAGCGCCAGCGCCAGGTTGACCCAGGCCCCGGCGATCCAGATTTGGGGGCTCATTCGATGGCGCCGCGCTCGTCCACGTACAGTTCGCCGCGGTCGCACAGGACCGTGACGACGTTGCGCCCGGGCTTCTCGGCCGCGGCGACCTGGGCGGCGGCGAAGACATTGGCCCCCGAGCTCAGGCCGGCCAGAAGGCCTTCCCTGCGGGCCAGGGCCGACGCCGTGGCGGCCGCCTCTGCGTCCGCAACCGTCATGATGCGGTCGACCAGCTTGAGGTTGAGCACGGGCGGCACGAAGCCGGCCCCTATACCCAAAATGCGGTGGGCGCCCGGCTGGCCCCCGGACAGCACCGGGGAGGCGGAGGGCTCCACGGCCACGACCTTCACGGACTTGGATTTGCGCCGAAGGAATTCCGCCACGCCGGTGAGCGTGCCGCCCGTGCCCACCGCGGCGACGAAGGCGTGCACCTGCCCGTCCAGGGCCTTGTATATCTCCGGGCCCGTGGTGGTGCGGTGCATGGCCGGGTTTTCGCGGTTGCTGAACTGCATGGGCATGAACCAGCTGGGATTGGCCTTGAGCAGGGCCTCGGCCCGCTCGATGGCGCCGCTCATGCCCAGTTCGAAGGGGGTCAGCTCGATCTCGGCCCCGTAGGCCTTCAGCAGGGCGATGCGCCGCTCCGGCAGGCCTTCGGGCATGACCAGGACGCAGCGCCAGCCTTTCACCGCCGCGACCAGGGCCAGGCCCACGCCGGTGTTGCCGGAGGT
Source organism: bacterium (assembly GCA_035485275.1). Lineage (GTDB taxonomy): Bacteria > Oederibacteriota > JAJYGY01 > JAJYGY01 > DAIDJD01 > DAIDJD01. Next base: position 58,509 of record DATHOE010000024.1, on the reverse strand, counting down.
CGGCTCCACCACCGTGCCCGCGCCCGGCTTGAGCCGCCCCTTGCGCTCGGCTTCCTTGAGCATGCCCAGTGCGATGCGGTCCTTGACCGAGCCGCCCGGATTGGCCATCTCCACCTTGGCCCACAGGCGCGCGCCGCCGGCCTTCTCGAAGCTCTTCAGGCGGACCAGGGGCGTGCGGCCGATCAGGTCGAGGACCGATTCCGCTCGTTTGCGGGCCATGGAATCCTTTAAGCGGGGGTGGGGCGGTTCCAGAGTTCCTGGAACTCCTCGGCCCCGCAGGCGGTGAGCCGTTCCTTCATGAACAGGACCTTCACCACCGGGTCGGGGATGCGGCTGATCTCCCCGGTGGAGGGGATGTGCGTCAGGGAGCGCTGCACCCGGTCCTCGTCGGTGGCCTCGCAGTAGGTCCAGGCCTGCCCCTTGCCGGGTATGAACATGGCTGATTTGAAGTATTGCATGCGACCCCTTCGGTTGTTTAAACGGCTTGCGCCAGCAGACGGTGGAGCTCCGCGGCCAAGGCTTCCAGCGGCACGGACGACTGCCCGCCCTTCATCATGTCCTTCAGCGAGGCCTCCTTGCGCAGCAGCTCGTCCTCGCCCAGGACCACTGCGAAGCGGCAGCCCTCGGCGTCGGCCTGCTTGAACTGGCTCTTCAGGGAGCGCTTCCCCCCCAGGTCGAACCAGGTCCTCAAGCCGGCCTCGCGCAGCTCCTGCGCCAGCGCCAGGCCCCGGGCCACGGCCTTCGGGCCGAGGCAGCACAGGGCCACCTGGGCGCCGTCGCCGCCGTCGAGCGGGCCGCGCTGCTCCAGCAGGCTCATCAGGCGGTCGAGGCCCACGGCCCAGCCCACGGCCGGCCGCGGCTGGGACTGGAACTCGCCCACCAGTCCGTCGTAGCGCCCGCCGCCGGCGACGGCGCTCTGCGCCCCCAGGTCCGAGGACAGCACCTCGAAGACCGTGTCGCTGTAGTAGTCCAGGCCCCGCACCAGCGTCTTGTTCACGTCGTAGGGGACCTTCAGGCGGTCGAGGTGGCGCAGGACGGCCGCGAAGTGGGCCGAGCTGCGGGTGCTCAGGTGGTTGGTGACCTTGGGTGCGGCCGCCACCAGCTCCTCGTCCTGGGGGTCCTTGCTGTCGAGGATGCGCAGGGGGTTCACGGCGCAGCGCGCCCGGCTCTCGGCGCTGACGGGGCCCTTCCAGGCCTCCACGAAGTCCACCAGCCGCGCCCGGAAGGCGCCGCGCGTCTCCGCGTCGCCGACGCTGTTGATGTCGACGCTCAGTTCCTTCAGCCCCAGGGCCCGCAGGGCCGTGACCAGCATCGCCACGCTTTCGGCGTCGGCCAGGGGGTCGGGAAAGCCGATGGCTTCGGCGCCCGCCTGCCAGAACTGGCGGAAGCGCCCGGCCTGCGGGCGCTCATAGCGGAACATGGGGCCCAGGTAGAAGAGCTTGGCCTCGCCGGCCTCACCCCGGCCCAGCGAGTGCTGGGCGTATGCGCGCACGACCCCGGCCGTGCCTTCGGGCCGCAGGGTCATGGAGCGCCCCTTGCGGTCGTTGAAGGTGTACATCTCCTTGCCCACGATGTCCGTGGCCTCGCCGATGCCACGGACGAACAGTTCCGTGTGCTCGAAGATCGGGGTGCGCAGCTCCCGGTAGCCGTAACAGGAAAAAACGCCGCGCAGCACGGACTCAACCAAAGCCCAGCGGGCCGTCTCCCCGGGCAGAAGGTCGCGCGTTCCGCGGGGCGCTTGCAGGCTTTCGGTCACGTCAGGGCTCCTTCAACAGGATCAGGGCTCCGTTCTTCACCGCCACCAGGGCCGGCCGCTTGTCCGCATCCTGGCTGCCGAGGAAGCCGAAGTGGCCGCTGGCGCCGTCGTAGCCCTGCACGCGGGCCAGGGCCGCCCGCAGCGAGGCGCGGTCCGAGATGCCGGAAAAGATCGCCGCCGCCATCAGGTCCGCCGCGTCGTAAGCCTGCGCGGCCAGCACGTCCGGCTTGGCGGCGTAGGCCCGGCGGTAGGCGTCGTCGAAGCGCCGCACGGCGGCGTCCGGGCTGTCGCCCCAGTAGGCCGCCGTGAACACGGATCCGTTCAGCTCGGGGAGGTGGTCCCTGAGCTCCGGCCGGTCCCATTGGTCGGAGCCGAGCAGGGGGAGGTAGAGGTCGAAGAACTGCATGTTCGGGACCGCCTCGACCACGTCCTCCGCCGAGGCGGGGACATAGACCGCCTGCAGTCCCAGGGGGTTGGCGGGAGGCGCCTCATACTGGGTCCAACTGAAGGCGCGCTGGGCGCACACGGCCGTGGTGGAGAGGTCCAGCAGTACGGCCTTCAGGCTGAAGACCCCCCGGTTCGGCCACCGCACCGGATCCGAAGGCAGCGCGGCCGCGGCCCCCATCAGCACGAAATCGGCTCCGGCCATCCTGCCCGCCTCGGCCGCCAGGGAAAGGTCCAGCGCGTTCGCCGGCGAGCCAAAGGCGGGGCCGGGGCTCGCGGCTGCGGGCGCGGGCGCCTTGGGCATGGCCGGCGCCGGCGGGCCGGGGGCGGGCACCAGCGGGGTCCAGTAACGCATCGCCGCCTGGGGGCCGATCACGTCCACGCCGTCGAGCTGGGACAGCGTGCGGGCGAAACGGTCGGAGAAGGCGCGCCCCGCGTTGAGCTGGGCGCAGGCCGTGTCCTGGGCGAAATCGACCACCAGCAGCCGGATTTTCGGGGCCTCGGTCTGTCCCGCCGCGTCCGCGACGGTCTGCACGCGGGCCTTCAGGACGGCCCCGAAAGCGTTGCTGGCGGAGTCCACCTTGTCCTGCTGGTCCCGCATCTCGTCCTGGTCCGCGGTCTTGCCCAGGCCGGGATCGATCCCCCCCAGGGCGAGCATGGCGTCGCGGAAGTCCCGGGAGCCCGGCGAATAGGTGACCGACACGGCCACGGCCCCGCCCAGGGCGCCGATGCGCGCGGCGAAGGCGCGCGCGGACACGCTGCCGTAGTAGTCGTCCGGCACCAGGCTGGCGACGCGCGTCAGCCGGCACGCGACCACGGCGTAGTCCGCCATGGCGGAGGCCTGCGCCTCCGGCGACAGGATGTCGCGGAAGAACCAGGGGCTGGCGTTGGCCAGGTCCGGCCGCGTCGCCGCGGGGCAGAGCATGGGCGTGCGGTTGGCGGCCAGCAGGGGCAGGAGCGCCTCGGCGCTGTCCGAGCTGAGGGGGCCCAGCAGGCCGATGACATGGTCCTTTTCGATCAGGCCGTCCGCGGCCGCGACGGCGGTGGCGGTGTCCTCGCCTTCGTCCGCGACGGCCAGGCGTATCTTGTCGGCGTCGGCGCGCCCGGCGTTGGCCGCGTCGATCGCCAGCTGCACGCCCTGCGACACCTGCGTGCCGAAGGCGGCCATGTCGCCCGTGAGCGGCACCAGCAGGCCCACCGCGCGCCGGTCCACCACCACGGAGGCTTCCAGCTTCTTCGAGATCTCCTCGACCTCATCGAGCCCCGGACCCAGGGGATAGGCCCGCAGGTAATCGTCGACCCCCTGGCGCACCTCGTCCACGCGGCCGGCCGCCAGCGCGATCTGCAGCAGGCGGATGCGGATGGGGGCCATGAATTCGGGGTCTACCTGGCCGGCGTAGAGCGCGCGCAGCGGGGCTTCGTCCAGGGTCCCGATCAGCCTGAGGCAGGCCTGGCGCGCGCGCTCAGGAAGGTCCGCGACCGCGGGCCCCTTCATCAGGTCCTGGTACTGCATGAAGGCCGCTTGCCCCTGGCCGAACTTCTCAAAGGCCTGGGCCAGCTTGAACTGGGCTAGGCGGTCCCAGCCGGTGGCCGGGTGCCCGGTCTCGTCCTGGCGCCACATCCCGGAGGCGCCGACCCAGTCCCCGGCCGCGGCCTTGTCCAGGCCGAGATAGTAGAGGGCTTCGGCGCCGTCCGTCCCTGCGGAGGACGAGACGGCGTCGTAGGCGTCGCGCTCCGCGTCGGTCAAGGGGCGCTCCCCAAGGGGGGCGCTGTCCGGCGTGCGCCGGACCACCGGGATCGCGGCGCAGGACGAGAGCAGCAGGGCCGCGGCCAGGAGGCACCAAAGGCTCTTCAGGGTCGCTCCCTCGGGGCGGCGGGCGGGCGCGGCGTCACCGGGACGCCTGGGTGGGTCGCAGGTAGGACAGCATCAGGGCCAGCGTCTCCTTGAGCTTGTGGCGGTGCACCACCCGGTCCACGACGCCGTGCTCCTGCAGGAACTCGGCGCGCTGGAAGTCCTTGGGCAGGCGCTGCCGTATGGTCTGTTCGATGACCCTCGCGCCGGCGAACATGATCAGGGCGCCGGGCTCGGCCACGTTGAGGTCGCCCAGGATGGCCCAGCTGGCGGTCACGCCGCCGCCGGTGGGATGGGTCAGCACGGAGATGTAGGGCAGGCCGGCGCGCCCGAGGCGGGCGAGGGCGGCGGAGGTCTTGGCCATCTGCATCAGGCTGAGGATGGCCTCCTGCATGCGGGCGCCGCCCCCGGAACCCGAGACCAGCACCAGGGGGAGGCGCGCCTCGGTGGCGTGCTCGATCAGCCGGGTGAGCTCCTCCCCGACCACCGATCCCATGCTGCCGCCCATGAAGGCGAAATCGGTGATGCCCAGCGCCAGGTCGAGGCCCGCGAGCTTCCCCGTCCCGGTCACGACGGCGTCGCCCATGCCCGTCTTCTTGCGGGCGGCCTTGAGCTTCTCCGCGTATTCGGGGAAGCCGAGGGGGTCCCCGCCGACGACCGGGGCCGGCCGGGGCGTCCAAGTGCCCTCGTCGATCAGAAGGCGCACCCGGTCCGCCGACGAGAGCGGGAAGTGGAATCCGCACTTCTTGCAGACCCTGAAGCTGTCCTCCAGCTCCTTGGCCGTCATCATCTCGCTGCAGGTGTCGCACTTGCTGAACAGCCCGCTGGGGATGTTGGATTCCTTGCCGTCCCTTTCCGCGCGGACGATGGTGTATTTTTCCCGTTTAAACCAGGCCATGGAGCCCTTTCTGCGATGCGGTGTTCAAGCTAAGCCCCGGCCGGCGGGGACTGGTCGGTGACGATCAGGCCCTTGTTGAAGGCCTCCAAAAAGGCGTCGACCATGCGGCTGTCGAACTGGGTGCCGCTGTACTTCTTGAGTTCGGCGATGGCGACCTCGTCGGACAGCCGGGGCCGGTAGACGCGGTGCGAGGTCATGGCGTCGAAGGCGTCGGCCACGCCGATGATGCGGCCCTGCAGGGGGATCTCCTCGCCCTTGAGCCCGCGCGGATAGCCGCGGCCGTCGAAGCGCTCGTGGTGGCTGATGACGCCCGGGATCACGTCGGCCAGCTGGGCCACCGGCTCGAGGATGTGCCCGCCCACCGCCGGGTGCGTCTTCATCAGCGCGAACTCCTCGTCCGTCAGCTTGCCGGGCTTGCCCAGCACGCTGTCGCCGATGCCGATCTTCCCCACGTCGTGCAGGAGGCCGGACAGCCGCACCCTGCGCACGAGGTCGGCGTCGAGCCCGAGCTCCTCGGCGATGATGACGCTGTACTGGGTCACCCGGCTGGAATGGCCGGCGGTGTAGCTGTCCTTGGCGTCCACGGCCTGGGCCAGGGCCTTCACGGTGGACAGGAAGCCGCTCTCCACGTCCTGGAAGAGCTGGGCGTTCTGGATGGCCACCGCGCTCTGGTGGCCCAGGGCCCGCAGCAGCATCAGGTCGCCGTCGTCGAAGGTGCCCTCAAGGCGGTTGAGCACCTCCACCACGCCGATGGTCTGGCCGCGGGCGATGAGCGGCACCGCCACGATGTTGCGGGTCACGAACTTGCTTTTCTTGTCGGCGTCCTTGAAGAAGCGCGGGTCCTTGTCGCAGTCCGGCACCAGCACGCACTCGGCGGTCTCGGCCACGTGGCCCGCGATGCCCTGGCCGCGCGGCACGCGGATGGTCTTCATGGCCTCGGCCGAGGATCCCGTGGCCACGTCGAAGAGCAGGTCCCCGGTGGCCTTGTCCTTCAGCAGGATGCTGCCGGCCTCCGCCCTCAGGGAGCGGGCCGCCAGCTCCATCACCAGCTTCAGCAGCTGCTTGAGGTCCAGCGTGGAATTGATCACGGTGCTGGCGTCGGCCAGGGCCTCCAGGCGCCGCAGCTGTTCGCTGCCCACCAGGGCCGAGCCGCTCATGGCAGTCCGCAGGGAGTCCAGCTCGGCGGCCTGCTCGAGGACCTTCGCGCGCAGGGTTTCAAGTTCCGTGGACATCAGGCCTCCATCAGGGAACGGGCGAGCAGGACGCTGCGTTCGCGGGCGGCCCTCAGGCCCGCTGCGCCGTCGGGGGCGTCCAGGACCGCCTTGAGCACCGTGCTGGCGACCACCACCCCGTCGGCCATCTTGGCGGCTTCGCGCGCCGTCTCCGGGCTGGATATGCCGAAGCCGATGGCCAGGGGCAGGCGCGTGGCCGCGCGCAGGTCCCGCACGGTCCTCTCCAGGCGGCCGTCGAAGGCCCGCCGCTCGCCGGTGACGCCGGCCACGGAAACCACGTAGATGAACCCGCTGGCGGCCTTGGCGATGGCCTTCAGGCGGCGCGCGGTGCTGGTCGGCGCGGCCAGGAACACCACGTCGAGCCCCGCGCCCCTCAGGGCCGGCAGGATTTCGGCCGCCTCCTCGGGGGGCAGGTCGGGCAGGACCAGGCCGTCCACGCCCGCGGCCTTGGCGCGGTGGGCGAAGCTGTCCAGGCCCCAGGCCAGCAGCGGGTTGAGGTAGCTCATCAGGACCAGGGGCTTGTCCGTCTCGGCGCGCAGGGTCTGGGCCATTTCCAGGGCCCGCGCCAGCCCGCCGCCGGCCGCCAGCGCCCTCTCGGCGCAGCGCTGGAGCACGACGCCGTCGGCGATGGGGTCGGAAAAGGGCACGCCCAGCTCCAGGACGTCGGCTGACTCCAGCACGGCCCGCGCCAGCTCGAGGTCGGCGCCCAGGGACGGGAAGCCGGCCATGGCGTAGCCGATGTAGGCCTTTTTCTTCGCGGCGGCCGCGGCCGCGAAGCATTCGCGCAGTCGTTCCATGCTCAGCTCCGCTCGCGCCGGGCGCCGGAGGCGTCCAGGAATTGGTCCACCGATGCCATGTCCTTGTCGCCGCGGCCGGACAGGCAGACCAGAAGGCTCTTCTTGGGGCCCAGCGCGGGGGCCAGCTTGATGGCGTGGGCCAGGGCGTGCGAGCTCTCCAGGGCCGGCAGGATGCCCTCCAGCCGGCAAAGCCGCGTGAAGGCGTCGACCGCGTCCGCGTCGGTGGCGCTTACGTACTCCACCCTTCCTAAGTCGCGCAGGTAGCTGTGCTCGGGCCCGACCCCGGGGTAGTCGAGGCCCGCGGAGATGCTGTGGGTCTCGCTGATCTGGCCGCCCTCGTCCTGGAGCACATAGCTGAAGGACCCGTGGAACACGCCGGGCTTGCCCAGGGCCATGGTCGCAGCGGTGCGCGGGGTGGCCACGCCGTCGCCGGCGGCCTCCACCCCGATCAGGGCCACCGCCGGGTCGTCGAGGAAGGCGTGGAAGATGCCGATGGCGTTCGAGCCGCCGTTGACGCAGGCGACCACGGCGTCGGGCAGGCGGCCCTCCTGGCGCTTGAACTGGGCGCGGGCCTCGCGCCCGATGACGGCCTGGAAGTCCCGCACCATCAGGGGGTAGGGGTGGAAGCCGGTGGCCGAACCCAGGAGGTAGAAGGTGTCGTCGGGGTGGGAGATCCAGTCGCGGATGGCCTCGTTGATGGCGTCCTTGAGGGTCTTGGACCCCGAGCTCACCGGCACCACCTCGGCCCCCATCCACTTCATCCTCTGCACGTTCAGGGACTGGCGGCGGACGTCCTCCTCACCCATGTACACCACGGCCGGCATGCCGAAATGCGCGCACACCGTGGCCACGGCCACGCCGTGCTGGCCCGCGCCGGTCTCGGCGATGATGCGCTTCTTGCCCATGCGCCGGGCGACGAGGATCTGGCCCAGGGCGTTGTTGATCTTGTGGGAACCCGTGTGCATGAGGTCTTCCCGCTTCAGGAAGATGCGGGCCCCGCCGGCCTGGGCCGTCAGATTGGCCGCGAAGCTGATGGGCGTGGGCCGGCCCGCGAAGCGCTCGAGCTCGAGGCCTAAGGCGCGCTGGAAGGAGGCGTCCTTGCGCAGCTTCAGGTAGGCCTGCGTCAGTTCCTCGGCGGCCGGCATCAGGGTCTCGGGCGCGAAGCAGCCGCCGTAGGCGCCGAAGTGGCCGGTGGCGCTGGGCAGGTCCAGGCGGACCTTCACGGCTTTGGGCCGGGACGCGGCCTTGGTTTTCGATTCGGTTTTCGTTTTTTTCATGGTTTCCCCTGTACCTCTGCCTTAAGCGGCGGCCGATTTGGCGGCCCGCACGAAGGCCGCCATCTTGGCCCTGTCTTTCTTTCCGGGCGCGGATTCAACCCCCGAGGCGACATCCACGGCGTAGGGCCGGACCTGGGCTACCGCATCGGCGACGTTGCCGGCATGGAGGCCGCCGGCCAGCACCACGCACCGCTCGCGGGCCAGGGCCTTGGCCAGGTCCCAGCGCGCCAGGCGTCCCGTGCCTCCGTAGGATCCCGCGACCCCGGCGTCCACCAGGACCGCCGCGCAGCGCGGCAGGCCGCGGGCCAGGCGCAGGCCCCGGGCGTCCTTGAGCCGGGCCGTGCGCAGGACGAGATCAGGCGGGAAGGACGCCAGCAGCGCCTCCGGCTCCTCGCCGCTGAACTGCAGGGCGCTCCAGCGGCAGGCGCCCAGGGCTTCGCGCACCTGGGCCTCGCTGGGGTCCACCCACACCGCCACCGTCGCCACGAAGGGCGGCAGCGCCGCGATGATGCGCGCGGCCGTCCTCAGGTCCACGTGGCGCGGCGTGCCCTTCCAAAAATTGAAGCCCAGGGCGTCGGCCCCGGCCTCCACGGCCGCCAGTGCGTCGTCGAGGGAGCGCAGGCCGCAGATCTTCACCCGCGGAAGCTTCGCGAGGGGCGGCGCGGGCCGCGCCGCGCGGGCGCGCGGGGGGACCCGCTTGGACGCCGGGCGCCGGGCGGGCACGCTCAGCCTATCTTGCCGACGGCGGAGATCCCGGACGCCAGGGCGCCGGTGTCCTTGGCCTTGATGAGGGCCTCGCCCACCAGGACCCCGCGCACGCCCATCTTCCACAGCCTTTCGGCGTCGGCCACCGAGGCGATGCCGCTTTCGCTGACCACGAACTTCTCCTCGGGCGCAAGCTTGATCAGCTTCTCGGTCACCTTCAGGTCCACCTTGAAGGTGGCCAGGTTGCGGTTGTTGACCCCGATGTATTCGGCTTCGGCGCGCAGGGCGCGCTTGAGCTCGTCGGGCGTGTGCACCTCGACCAAGGGGGTGAGCGAGAGGTTGTTGGCCGCCACGATCATGCGCTTGAGCTCGCGCGGCTCGGGCAGGAGGGCCGCGATGAGCAGCACGGCGTCGGCGCGCAGCAGCTTGCTTTCATACAGCTGCCAGGGGTCGACGATGAAATCCTTGCGCAGGACGGGCAGGGGGCAGGCCTTCTTGACCTCGTCGATCATGGCGCCGTCGCCCTTGAAGAACTTCGATTCGGTCACGACGCTGACGGCCGTGGCGCCGGAGGCCGCGTAGATCGCCGCCAGCTTGGCCACCGTCTGCCGGGGCCCCATCAGGGGGCCCTTGCTCGGGCTGGCCCTCTTGATCTCGGCGATCAGGGCCATGCCCTTCACCGCCTTCATGGCGCCCTTGAAGGAACGGCCGGCCGGGGCGTTCACCAGCCGTTCGAGTATCTTGTCCACGGGAAGGGCCGCCTTGAGGGCCTCGACCTCTTTCCTGCGGTTGGCGACGATCTTTTTGAGCACGTTTTCCACTGGTGTCCTTTCAGGTGAAGCTGCTGCTTAATCGCTTTAAAGCGTCCAATTTCGCGGCGGCGGCGCCGCTGTCGATGCTGCGCACGGCCAGGGGCAGGGCCGCCTGGATGCTCTCCGCGGCGCCGGCGACCAGGAGGGCCGCGGCGGCGTTGAGCAGGACGATGTCGCGGTGCGGGCCCTTCTCGCCCTTGAGCACGGCCAGGGTCATGCGGGCGTTGGTCTGGGCGTCGCCGCCCGCCAGGTCGCGGGGGAGGGCCTGCTCGATCCCCAGGTCGCCGGCGTTGACGTAGAAGCTCCGCACCTTGGCGCCCTTGACCTCGGCCACGCGCGTCTCGTCGCAGGTGCTCAGCTCGTCCATGCCGTCGAGCCCGTGCACCACCCAGGCGTGCTCGGTCCCCAGGCGCGCGAGCACCTCCGCCACCGGCTCCACGAAGTCGCCGTCGAACACGCCCACGATCTGGCGCTTCGCCCCGGCGGGGTTGCTGAGCGGGCCCAGCAGGTTGAAGAAGGTGCGCACCCCCAGCTCGCGGCGCGGCGCGGCCGCGTGCCTCATGGCGGGGTGGAAGGCCTGGGCGAACATGAAGCCCATGCCGATCTCGTCGATGCAGCGGCCGACCTGGGCTTCGGTCAGCTCCACCGCCACGCCCAGGGCCTGCAGGACGTCGGCCGAGCCCGTGGAGGAGCTCATGGCCCGGTTGCCGTGCTTGGCCACCACCACGCCCGCCCCGGCCGCCACCAGGGCCGTGGTGGTGCTGATGCTGAAGGTCTTGCTGCCGTCCGCCCCGGTGCCGCAGGTGTCCAGCACCACCGGGTGCTTGTGCGGCACGCTGAGGCCCTTGGCCCGCATGACCTTGGCGAAGCCCGTCAGTTCGTCGACGGTCTCGCCCTTCATGCGCAGGGCCACGGCCAGGCCGGCGATCTGGGCGGGGCTGGCCTGCCCCTCCAGGATCTCCTGCATGACCTCCTCGGCCTGGGCCTGGGTGAGGCTGTCGCCGCCGACGGCGCTGCGAATACAGTCCTGGATCATGGGCAAATCCTCATGGCTTGAAACAACTTCGGACGCCTATCCGCGGTCCAGGCGGAACAGCCTGCGCGCGTTGGCGGTGGTGGCCTCGGCCACCGTCTCGAGGTCCACGCCCTTCAAGCGCGCCAGCTCGGCCGCCACGGCGGGGATGTAGGCCGGTTCGTTGCGCTGCCCGCGCCAGGCCTGCGGGGCCAGCCAGGGCCCGTCGGTCTCCAGGACCAGGCGCTCCAAGGGCAGCCCGGCGACGACCTCGCGCAGGGCCTGCGCGTTCTTGAAGGTGAGCACCCCGCCCACCGCGATGTCGAAGTTCAGGTCGACCGCGGCCTTGGCCGTGGCCGCGTCCCCGGCGTAGCAGTGGAAGACCCCGCCCAGGGAGGGATCCCAGGCTTCCCGCAGGACGCGCAGGACCTCGGAGGAGGCCTCGCGGTTGTGGATCACCAGCGGCAGCTGCAGTTCCCGCGCCAAGGCCAGCATGGCCCGGAACACGCCTTCCTGCGCCCGCGCGTCGAAACCGGGGCGGTGGAAATCCAGCCCCACCTCGCCGATGGCCACCACCTTGGGCTTGCGCGCCTGTTCGCGGAACAGCCCGAGCTGGGAGGGCTCGTATTCCCCGGCCAGCTCCGGGTGCTGGCCCACGGTGGCGTAGACCCCTTCGTGGGCGCCGGCGAAGTCCGCGGCCCAGGCGCTGTCCGCCAGGCGGGTGCCGATGGAGACCAGGGGCCAGACCCCGGCGCCGCGCGAACGCCGGAGCACCGCGTCGCGGTCCTCCCGGTAGCGCTCGTCGTCCAGGTGCACATGCGTGTCGATGAAGCTCAGGGCCAAGGTCGCCTCAGGGGCGGGAACCGGCGCCGGCCAGCGCGAAGGCAGTCAGGGCCAGGGCGTTGTTGGCGTTGCGCCCCAGGGCCATCTGGCAGCGCACCAGCGCCTGCATCAGCGCGGCCAGGGCCTCCTTCGACAGGCCCCCGCCGTGCGCCGGCGCCCCGTGCATCAGCCGCAGGTGCGCGGGCAGTTCGGCGGCCGTGATCCAGCGCTCCCGCAGGAGCACCCACACCACGCCGAGAAGGCGGTCCAATCCGCGGCGCTCGTGCTGGGCCGCTTCCACCCAGTCCAGCAAACGCGCCAAGGAGCCCGAGGCGGCGGCCTCTAGGAAGTTCTCGGCCTCCTGCACCTGGGCCCGGCCTTCGGCGCCCTGGTACCAGGCCGCCAAGCGCACGCTGCCGCCGGAGAGCGCGGCCAGGTCTCGGGCCCTGCGGGCGTCCACGGACAGCTCCCGCTCCAGCACGGTCCTCAGGCTGGCCTCGTCGAGCGGATAGAAGCGCAGGCTCTGGCAGCGCGAGGCGATGGTCGCTGGGACGACCGAGCGCTGGGTCGTGACCAGGATCCAGGTCATGCCGTCCGGCGGCTCCTCAATGGGCTTGAGCAGCCGGTTGGCGGCGCCGGCGGTGAGGTCCTCGGCCCGGTCCAGGATGAAGACCTTGCGCGTGCCTTCAAAGGGGCGCAGGGAGGCTTCGGCCAGCAGATGTTCGACCTGTTGCACCTTGAAGCTGGCGCCCTCCGGCGCGAAGAGGCGGATGTCCGGATGCATGCGGCGGGAGGCCCGGCTCCAGGCGCCTTCCTCGCCTTCCGGCGATTCGGCGCCGACCAGCGCCGCCGCCAGGTCCAGGGCGGCCGTTTTCTTTCCGCAGCCCGGAGGCCCCTCGAAGAGGTAGGCCGAGGCTCCGCGCCCCGAATCCAGGGCCGAGCCAAGGATGCGGCGGGCGAAGGGCTGTCCCACTAGGTGCGGGAAACGCTGCGCAGTCATCGCTTCCCCAGAAGTGGCGCCAACAGGCCCATGGCTTCGGCGCAGATTTCCTCGGGCCTGCGGCCCAGGACTTGGATGCGTTTCATGCGGCCGGGTTCACGCCGGTGCAGGCCCAGGAATGCCCGCCGCACCCGCTCCAGGGTGGCAGGCTCCATGCCCTCCATGCGGTCCAGGCTTCCCTTGCGTTTCCGGGCCCTGAGCAGGCCTTCGGCCACGGGCAGGTCGAAAAACAGGGTCAAGTCCGGCACCAGGCCCTGGGCCGCGAAGCGGGTGATCCATGCGACCTCAGGCCCGGCGACCGCCCTTCCGGCGCCCTGGTACGCGAGGGTGGAGTCCGTGAAACGGTCGCATAGTACAATGTCGCCCCTGCGCAGGGCCGGGGCTATGGTGTCGGAGACATGCTGGCGCCGGTCCGCCGCGAACAGCAGCAGTTCCGCGCCGGCCTGAAGGCCCCGCATGTCCGGATCCAGAAGCAAAGCCCGGATCCTGGCGCTCAGGGGGGATCCGCCGGGCTCTTTCGTGAGGCAGACCTTGCGCCCGGCGCGTTTAAGGGCGGCGGCCAGGAGCAGCGCCTGGGTCGTCTTGCCCGCGCCGTCCGAACCTTCAAGGGTGACCAAGAGGCCCGTTTTTTTGGCCAAAGAAACCCCCTTTTAATCCAATAATTAGCGTCGGATTATAACAAGAATAAAATCGATTTTGAAGGCAAAAACGCGCGGATCGATCTTAAAAATGCTTGTAAACAAAGGATTTTTCCAAACCGCCCCCGGCGATGCAGGGGCGGTTTTAAGAAAAACCGTTGAAACTAAAGGTTTTTGGGGTCCCGAAGCATTTCTTCGTAATAGCCGGCCAAGGTCTTGTTCAATACCTCAGATTGATACTCGAGGGCCATGGCCGTGGTTTCCGCGGCTTTGGCCGCCCTGGCGGCCGGGTCATTCATCACCATCTTCAGCTTGGCGGCGTAGTCCTCGCCGTCGTCGGCCTTGGCCAGCCAGCCGCCGCGGGCTTCGCCGGGGGCGGCGCCTTGTTTCATCATCCAGCCCACGCCCAGGGCGTCGGCGCCCAGAACCGGGGTGCCCCGGCCCATGGCCTCGATCACCACCATGCCCTGGGTTTCGGTCACGCTCGGGAAAACGAAGAGGTCGCTGGCCTCCATGAGGTCCAGGACGTCCGCGCGGGGGATGTATCCCAGGATGACCACCCGTCCGGCCAGGCCCCGGTCCTTGACCCTCTGCTCCAGGCGCGCACGCTCGGGCCCGTCGCCGGCGATGACCAGCTTGAAGGGCGGCACTTCCGGCGCGATCTTGGCCAGGGCGTCGATGAGGAGGTCCATGTTCTTTTCACGCCCCGTGCGGCCGGCGCAGCTCAGCAGGAGCTCGTGGTCGGCGGCCCCGTATTTGGATTTGTGGACGCCGCTCTTGACGAAGACCTGCGCGTCCAGCCCGGTGGGGAGCACCTCGATGCGGTGTTCGACGCCGTAGGAGCGCAGGACGTCGCGGATGGCCGGGGTGGGCGCGATGACCAGGGTGCAGCGGTTGCACATCCACCGCGTCAGCACCTTGTTGGCCCAGCGCACGAAGGGCGCCGGCAGGTAGGGGAAATAGTGGACGTAGTCCTCGAACAGCGTGTGGTAGGTCATCAGCAGGGGCAGCTTCTGGCGCCAGGCGCAGTACAGGGCCACGAAGCCCGACCCGAACATGGCGTGGCTGTGGATGATCTGCACGCCGTTGGGCCGCAGGCGCGAAAGGCGGAAGCCGCGCCCCCAGGGCAGCACGAAGGTGTACTCCGGCTGGGGGATGTAGACGAAGCCCTTCAAACGGAAGATGTCCGGGCCGTCGGCCCAGGGGCCGAGGTAGGGGGCGTAGATCTCGGCCTCGTTGCCCATGCGCTCCAGGTCGGCCTTGGCCGTGGCTATGCTCGTCACCAGTCCGTTGACCTGGGGGTAATAGGTGTCGGTGAAAAAGGCGACTTTCACGGCCATTAATACGACCTCGCGAAATAGACTTCCTTGTCCGCCGGCCTGCCGGTAAGCACGCAGACGCCGGGCCCCTTTTGGTCCGCGGGGATGTTGCGGATCGTGACGGCCAGGTCGTCGAGGACCGCCAGGCTGGCCTCGTCGCCGCACCAGTGCGCGCGCACCCAGCCCGGGGCCCCCTGGGCCAGGTACGCGGACTTCTTGGAGAAGTACTCCTTGAAGGCCGCCAGGTCCTTGATGTCGGTGCGGATGTTGGCGTCGCGGTAGGCCTTGGCGCTGGCGTAGAGGCCGTCCTGTATGGCCCGCAGGCGCCCGCCCGCCGCGGCCACGAAGGCGTCCGCGGCCTCGAAATTCTTCTTCCCGATCTCCAGGCGGTTGATCCAGCAGACCTCGCCCTTGGCCAGGTCGCGGGGGCCCACCTCCACGATCAAGGGGGCGCCCTTCTTGACCCATTCCCAGCGCTTGTCCTGGGCCTTGCGGTCGCGGCCGTCGACCTTGACCCGCAGGGCCTCGCCGTCGAAAAGCTGCCCGCGCAGCTTCTGCGCGATCTGCTCGCAGAAGGCCGTCACCGGCCCCTTGTCCGCCTCCTCGCGCAGGATCGGCACGATCACGACCTGGCTGGGCGCGATGGCCGGCGGCAGGCGCAGGCCGTCGTCGTCGCCGTGGGTCATGATGACCGCGCCGATGAGCCGCGTGGTCACGCCCCAGCTGGTGGTGTGGACGTGGTGGAGCTGGCCGTCCTTGTCCTGGAACTGGATGTTGGCGGCCTTGGCGAAGCCCTGGCCCAGGTAGTGGCTGGTTCCGGCCTGCAGGGCCTTGCCGTCCTGCATCATGGCCTCCAGGGAATAGGTGGCCACGGCGCCTGGGAAGCGCTCATGCGGGGCCTTCTCGCCGGTGATGACGGGCAGGGCCAGGCGCTCCTCCATCAGGGCGCGGTAGACCTCCAGCATCTTCGCGGCCTCGGCCGCCGCCTCGGCGGCGTCGGCGTGGGCCGTGTGGCCCTCCTGCCACAGGAATTCGGTGGTGCGCAGGAAGAGCCGCGGCCGCAGCTCCCAGCGCACGACGTTGGCCCACTGGTTCACCAGCACGGGCAGGTCCCGGTAGCTGTGGATCCACTGGGCGAAACTCTCGGCGATGATGGTCTCGCTGGTGGGCCGCACCACCAGGGGCTCCTCCAGCTCGCCCTCCAGCTTGATCTTGCCGTCGACGATCTTCAGCCGGGTGTGGGTGACCAGGGCCATTTCCTTGGCGAAGCCCTCCACGTGCTCGGCCTCCTTGAGGAAAAGGCTGACCGGGACGAAGAGGGGGAAATAGCAGTTGTCGTGGCCGGTGGCCTTGATGCGGTCGTCCAGGAGCCGCTGCACCCGCTCCCAGGTCCCCATGCCCCAGGGCTTGATGACCATGCAGCCGCGCACCGTGGAATTCTCGGCCAGGTCGGCGATGTCGACGACCTCCTGGTACCACTGCGTGTAGTCTTTGGCTCGCGTTGAGTTCATTCCGGGCTTCCCTTTCGCGTTCGTAAGATCATTTCCGGTGGGCGGGCCCCTCGTTCCGGGGGCACCGCGGCTAGTGGCCGGCCCAGCGCAGCAGGTCGTTGATGAAGGTCAGGGCGAAGAGGCAGCCGATCAGCGTCAGGCCGACGTTCTGGAGGGCGATCTGGGTTTTCAGGCGCAGGGGGCGGTGCCGGACGGATTCGATCAGGCAGAAAAGGACGGTGGAGCCGTCCAGCATGGGGATGGGCAGGAGGTTCATCAGTCCCAGCATGACGCTGATGCCGCACATCATGTCGACGAGCTTGTCCCAGCCCTGTTTGGCCTGCTGGCTGGCCATGCGCAGGATGGCCACGGGGCCGCCCAGGGATTCGCGCGCGCTGACGTGGCCGAAGACCATCTCCTTGACGCTGATGACCACCACCAGCCCCATGCCCAGCGTGTCCACGGAGGCGTAACGCAGGGCCTCGCCCCAGGAGAGCTGCGCGCGGCGCTCGGCCTGGCTCGGGTCGGCCGGCTCGAATTCCAGGCCCAGCAGGCCCACCAGGGCCGGGTCGAATTCGTCGGGGAGCGGCTGCTTCTTCGGCGCCGTCAGGGTGAGGATGCGGGTGTCCCTCCGCACCACCACGGGCACGGGGTCGCGCGCGGCCTTGGCGAAGAGCGCGCTGAACGCGTAGCCGTCGTGCAGCGCCTGGCCGTCCACGCTCAGCACCACGTCACCGGCCTTGAATCCGGCCTTCTCCGCCGGGGTCATCACGTCGGGCGCGCTCAGGGTGGTGGTGAAGGGCGGCGGGCTGGTCTCCACGCTCACGCCCATGAGGTAACGGCCCGAGGAGTTGAGGGTCGTGCGCACCTTGAGGCGCAGGGGCTTGCCGTTCCTCAGGATCTCCACGTCCAGCGGCTTGCCCGGATCGACGCGCGACTGCTTGTCCACCAGGGCGCCGAGCTGGGCGGTGCCGTTGATCTGTTCGCCGTTGAGCCGGATCACCTGGTCGCCGGGCTGTATGCCCGCGGCCAGGGCGCCGGATTTGGCGAAGACGGCCTGCACCTGGGGCGGGCCCTGCGGGTCCAGCCGGCCGATGCTGGCGTACACCACGAAGAGCGCGGCCACGGGGAAGACCAGGTTCATGAAGGGGCCCGCCAGCGCCACCAGGGCCCGGCTCCACCAGGGGCGGCCCATGAACTCGTCGGGCTTGGCCGCGGCGATCTGCTCGTCGCTCTCCGGGTTCTCCCCGGCGGGCTTCATGAATCCGCCCAGGAGGATGGGCGCGATCTGGTAGCTGGTGCCCCGGAATTCCGCCTTCACCAGCGGCGGGCCGAAGCCCAGGGAGAAGGTCTCCACGCGCATGCCCTGCCAGCGCGCCATGACGAAATGCCCGAATTCGTGGGCCACGATGACCAGGCTCAGGAACCCGAGGCTGGCGGCCAGGTAGGGCGCGCGCGCGATCAGCACCCCCAGCGCCAGCAGGAACAGCAGCATCTGCCACCAGGGCGAAGCCTCCTCGGGCGCCTTGGCGGGGGCCCCGGGCCCCTGTTCCGTCATGGGCGCGCCCCGGCCAGGCGCCGCGCGGCCTCGGCGCGGCCCCAAGCGTCGGCGGCCAGCACCTGCTCCAGGCTGCCGGCCTTGCGTCGCTCCGCCGGGAGCTCGCCGTAGGCGTCCAGCACCAGGGCCAGGGTCCGGGCGATGCCCAGGAAGGAGAGGCGCCCCTTCAGGAAGGCTTCCACGGCCGCCTCGTTGGCGGCGTTGAGCGCGGCCGCGGCCGCGCCGCCCATGCGGCCGGCTTTATAGGCCAGGGCCAGGCAGGGGAAGCGCTGCGTGTCCGGCGCCTCGAAGGTCAGGGGAGGGAGGCCCAGGAGGTCCAGGGCGGGCATGGCGTGGGGGCGCCGCTGCGGCCAGGTGAAGGAATGCTGGATGGGCAGGCGCATGTCGGTGGGCCCGAGCTGGGCCAGCAGGGATCCGTCCACGGTCTCGACCATGCTGTGGATGATGCTTTGCGGATGCACGACCACGTCGATGCGCTGGTACGGAAGCTTGAACAACCAATGGGCCTCGATCACTTCGAGGCCTTTGTTCATCAAGGTCGCCGAATCTATGGAAATCTTTGGGCCCATGGCCCAGGTGGGGTGGCGCAGGGCCTCCTTCGGGCCCACGGCCTTGAGCGTCTTGAGGGAGGCCCCGCGGAAGGGCCCGCCCGACGCGGTGAGCACGAGGCGTTTCACATGGCCGGGCTCGGACACGGCCTCCAGGCACTGGAAGATCGCGTTGTGCTCGCTGTCCACGGGCAGGAGGCGCACGCCCTTGCGGCGGGCGGCCCCGGAGACCAGCTCGCCGGCCGCGACCAGGGTCTCCTTGTTCGCCAGGGCTATGTCGCGGCCCTGGGCGATGGCGAGCAGGGTCGGCTTCAGGCCCACGGAGCCCACCACGGCGCTGAGCACGAGGTCCGCCGGCGCGCTCTCGGCGACGCGCTCCAGCGCCTGCGGCCCGCCGTGGACCTTCGGCTTCCAGGCCCAGGCCTTGGGGATCGCCGCCACCCGGGAACGCAGCCAGGCAGCGCCCGCTTCGTCGGCGAGGCCGAGCACCATCGCCCGCGTGCGCTTGGCCTGGCGCCAGAGCTCCGCGGCTTTGCTCCCCGCGGCCAGGCCGGTGACGCGCACCTCGTCCTTGAGGTGGGCGGCCACGCTCAGGGCGCTCTGCCCGACGCTTCCGGTGGAGCCGAGGATGGCTATGCGTTTGGGGCGCGGCATCAACGGACCAGCAAGGTGGCCGCCAGGTACACCAGGGGGGCCACGAAGAGGCTGGAGTCCATCTTGTCCAGGAAGCCGCCGTGGGTGGAGATCATCTGGCTGCTGTCCTTCACCCCGGCGAAGCGCTTCACCATGCTCTCAAAAAGGTCGCCGGCCTGGGCCAGCACGCTGGCGGGGACGCTGAGGAGCGCGAAGGACAGGGCCGTCATGGGGAAGCCGACCGGGAAAAAGTGGGGCAGCACGAGGGCGCTCAGGCCGGCGTTGACGACGATGCCGCCCCAGAATCCCTCCCAGGTCTTGCTGGGGGAAAGGGGCGAGAAGGGGGTCTTCCCGAAGGCCTTGCCGGCGAAGAGGGCGCCGCTGTCGTAGATCCAGGCGTACCAGAAGACCAGCAGGCACCACCAGGCTCCCTGGTCCAGGGCGTGCAGCTTCACCACGTGCAGGCCCAGCAGCCCGAGGTAGACCAGCCCGCCCAGCTCGGCCACGAAGCGCATCAGGCCCTGCTGGAGGTCGGCGTGGTAGACCCGCCAGATCGCGGCGGCCATGAAGAAGAAGGCCAGACCGAGGCTGCCGCTGCGCGGCAGCAGCCATTGGGCCAGGGGGTCGGGGAGGGCGTTCTCGCCCAGGGCCGGCGGCAGGAGTATGCAAAGCAGGGCCACCAGGCCGAGCCAGGGGGAGAAGCGCAGGCCCTTGGCCGCCATGATGCGGCGGTATTCCTCGTAGCCGAGCAGCAGGGCGGCCACGACGCACAGCCGGAACGCGGTGGGCTCGTGGAACATCACCCAGACGAAAAGGGGCAGGATGACCGCCGAGGACAAAAGTCTGAACAGCACGGGGCTATGCGGAGCGGGGGGCGATGTCGCCGAAGCGACGCTCGCGGCGGGCGAAATCTTTCAGGGCTTCGAGCAATTGGGGCTGGCGAAAATCCGGCCAGTAGGTGGGCGTGAAGTACACCTCGGCGTAGGCCGTCTGCCACAGCAGGAAATTGCTCAGGCGCATCTCCCCGCTGGTGCGTATCACCAGGTCCACCTCGGGCATGCCGTGGGTGCACAGCAGGGACGCGAAGCGCTCCTCATCGAGCTCGGAGGCCTTCAGCTTCCCCTTCGAGGCCAGCGCCAGGGCCTTGCGCGCGGCGTCGACGATGTCCTGGCGGCCGCCGTAATTCAGCGCCAAGGTCAGCACCAGCCCGTCGTTCTTGGCGGTCAAAGCCTGGCTGCGCTCCAGCTCCTTGAGGGCGGCGGCGGGGAGGGCGTCCAGGCGGCCGATGGCGTTGAGGCGCACCCGGTTCTCGTGCAGCTCCTTGACCTCGCTGCGCAGGTAGAGGCGCAGCAGCTGCATCAGGAAGCTGACCTCGTCCTTGGGGCGGCGCCAGTTCTCGCTGGAGAAGGCGTAGAGGGTCAGGTGCCCGATGCCCCAGGCCGAGCAGGCCTTGACCATGGCGCGCACGCTCTCCAGGCCGACCTTGTGGCCGGCCACGCGCGGCAGTCCGCGCTTGCGCGCCCAGCGGCCGTTGCCATCCATGATGATGGCGACGTGCCTTGGAAGGCGGCTGGGGTCGGGAGGCACGATCTTGTTTTGGGCGACCACGGGCTCCGTCTTTACAGTGTCAGGACTTCGTGCTCCTTCTTGACCGCCATGTCGTCCACCTTCTTGATCACGGCGTCGGTGTGCTTCTGGATCTGGGTCTCGGAATCCTTGGCCTCGTCCTCGCTCAGCGTCTTGGCCTTGGCCGAGGCCTTGACCTTGTCGTTGGCGTCCCGGCGGATGTTGCGAAGGGACACCTTGGCGTCCTCGGCCAGCTTCTTGACCGTCTTGGCCAGCTCCTTGCGGCGCTCCTCGGTCAGCGGCGGGAAGGAAAGGCGCACCAGCTTGCCGTCGTTCTGCGGGGTCAGCCCCAGGTTCGCCTGGAACAGCGCCTTCTCGATCTCGGCCAGGGCCGAGGCGTCGAAGGGCTTGATCTCCAGGTTGCGGCCCTCCACCACGCTGATGGAGGCGATCTGCTGCAGGGGCAGGTCGCTCCCGTAGTAGCTGACCTTGATGCCGTCGAGAAGGCCGGCGTTGGCGCGGCCGGTGCGGACGTTGGCGAACTCCTTGGACATGACGTCCACGGTCTTGTCCATCTTCTCGCGCATATCCTTGATCGTGGCTTCCGACATCCCGAACCTCTCGATGGATAAGCCCCTTGCGGGGCCCTCGCCTCAGCTCACCAGGGTGCCGACGGTCTCGCCCAGCACCGCCCGGCGGATGTTGCCGTGCTTGTGCAGGTCGAAGACCAGCACCGGCAGCTTGTTCTCCTCGCACAGGGTGAAGGCGGTGGCGTCCATCACCCTCAACTGGCGCGTGACCACCTCGCGGAAGCTGATCTTCTCGTAGCGCTTCGCCTTGGGGTCGCGCTTGGGGTCGGCCGTGTAGATGCCGTCCACCTGGGTGGCCTTCATCACCACCTGGGCGTTGATCTCGATGGCGCGCAGCACCGCCGCCGTGTCGGTGCTGAAGTAGGGGTTGCCCGTGCCCGCGGCGAAGATCACCACGCGCCCCTTCTCGAGGTGGCGCAGCGCGCGGCGCCGAATGTAGGCCTCCGCGACCTTCTGGACCTCGATGGCCGTCACCACCCGGGTCACGGCGCCCTGCTTCTCCAGGGCGTCCTGCAGGGCCAGGGCGTTGATGATGGTGGCCAGCATGCCCATGTAGTCGCCGGTCACGCGGTCCAGGCCGCCGCGTTCGCCCAGCGCGCCCCTGAAGATGTTCCCGCCGCCGATGACCAGGCCGAGTTCCACCCCCAGGTCGACCACTTCCTTGACCTGGGCGGCGATGCCGGCCACGGTCTCGGCGTCGATGCCCTGCTTATGGGGTCCGGCCAACGCTTCGCCGCTGATCTTGATCAGCACCCGCTTGTATCTGGTTTTTTTGGAGGTCATGCGCCGCCGCCGAGTCCCGAAGACTATTTCACGCCCACTTTGATGCGCACGAAGCCGCCGACCGTCAGGGTGTCGCCCACCTTGAGGCCCACCTGCTTGACCAGGTCGCCGATCTTCACGCCCGTGTCCTTGATGAAGGCCTGCTCCAGGAGGGTGAGCTCCTGCAGGACCTTGTTCACCTTGCCTTCGGCGATCTTCTCGACGATGGCGGCGGGCTTGCCCGCGCCGGCCTGGGCGGCCTGCACCAGGGCGATCTCGCGTTCGCGGGCGACCAGGGCCGGGCTGATCTGGTCCCTGGAGACGACCTCGGCGGGCGGCAGGTTCCCCGCCACCTGCATGGCCAGGTCCTTGGCCAGCTCCAGCACTTCGGGCTTCAGGGCGCTGCCGGCCTGGCCGCATTCCAGCGCCACCAGGCTGGCCAGCTTGCCGTCGCTGTGGCGGTAGGAGCCGAGCACCCCTTGCTTCACGCCCAGGTGGACGACCCGCGCCAGGGCCATGTTCTCGCCCAGCGCGCCGATGGTGGATTTGACGTGCTCCTCAAGGCTGCGCCCGTCGGAGGCCTTCAAGGCCGCGACGGTCTGGGCCGCCGCGGCCGCGTCGTCCGGCAGGCCTTGCGCCCCGGAGGCCACCGCGGTGGCGGCGTCCAAGAGGCCCAGGAACTGGGGCGTGCGGGCCACGAAATCCGTCTCGCAGTTGACCTCGACGATGACCCCGTGCGTGCCGCTTATCTTCAGTCCCGCCAGGCCCTCGGCCGCGGCGCGGCCGGCCTTCTTCTCGGCGCTGGCGATTCCCTTTTCACGCAGCCACTTCATGGAGGCGTCCATGTCGCCGGCGTTGGCCTCCAGGGCCTTCTTGCATTCCATCATCCCCGCGCCCGACTTCTCGCGCAGGTTTTTGACCATCTCGGCGGTGATCGCAGACATTCTAAGGTGTTCCTTTCATGCACGAAGCGCGGCTTCCCCCCGCCCCCGGCCCCGTGCCGGCGGCGGATCAGGATGGCCGCGCCCCTTATTGCGGGTTGATGGTGCTCTTAAGGTCTTCCGGCTCAGGCCTTGACGGCCTCTTCCTCGACGTCCTCGTGGCGGCGCGGGTGGCGCTCCTCCGCGGCCTCATGCGCGTCGGCGGCTTCGTGCTTCATGCCGGCGATCTCGCGGCCTTCCTTGGCGCTCTCGGCGATCACGGAACACATCAGGCGGATGGAACGGATGGCGTCGTCGTTGCTGGGCACCGGGAAATCGATCTCGTCGGGGTCGCAGTTGGTGTCGCAGAGCGCCACGATGGGGATGTGCAGGCGGCGGGCCTCCTGCACGGCGGTGCGCTCCTTGTGCGGGTCGACGATGAAGATGGCCTCGGGCAGGCGGGACAGGTTCTCGATGCCGCCCAGGTTCTTCTGCATGCGCTCCAGTTCGCGCTCCTTGATCATCACCTCGCCCTTGGGCAGGCGGTACAGGGAGCCGTCTTCCTTGCTCTTCTTGAGGGCGCGGAAGCGCAGCAGCGAGCGGCGCACGGTGGAGAAGTTGGTCAGGGTGCCGCCCAGCCAGCGCTGGCTGACGAAGGGCATGCCGGAGCGGGAGGCTTCCTCGGCGATGGGAAGCTGGGACTGCTTTTTGGTTCCGACAAAAAGGATGGTGCCGCCCTTGCCGGTCACGCCGCGGACGAACTCGATGGCGGCGCCCAGGCGCTGGGCGGTCTTCTGCAGGTCGATGATGTAGATGCCGTTGCGTTCGCCGAAGATGTACTTCGCCATCTTCGGGTTCCAGCGGCGCTTCTGGTGGCCGAAATGGACGCCGGCCTCCAGCATGGTCTTGATGGTGACTTCGATAGCCATTGCGTGTTTCTCCCTCTGGTTTTTCCGCCGCCGGATAAAGCCTTCTTCCGACCGCGATCGCGGCCGACCTGAAGAGGCTGTCTTTCCCGGCGTGTGAAGTGACCTCTTCCTTGACATGGGAGAGGTCCGATAAAGCCCTAGATTTTAATCCGCGAAACGGCTTTCAGGCAAGTCCTGTGATGTAACGCTTAGGCTTCCCCGGCCCGTTTCAGGGCCAGCACCGTGGACCAGAGGCTGGGACGGGACCGCAATGCGGAACAGAGCCAGTCCAGGCCCAGCCCCAGAAGCAAAAGCAGGCCCGCGCTGCCCACCATGATGAGGGCCGTCAGGACCAGCCCCTCCCCCTCGAGAGCGGGGGAGACCAGGCGCATTGCGGCATAAGCCAGGCCCAGGGCCGCACAGGCCAGGACCTGTTCCAGGATCAAGGGCGATAAAGGACGGCTGAATAAGGTTTTTTCCATGTAGACCACCCGCAT
This sequence comes from bacterium, assembly GCA_035485275.1. Taxonomy (GTDB): domain Bacteria; phylum Oederibacteriota; class JAJYGY01; order JAJYGY01; family DAIDJD01; genus DAIDJD01. Next base: position 34,473 of record DATHOE010000024.1, on the reverse strand, counting down.
CAGGTAGGCCAGCGCATTGCCCGCGAGCCCCAGCAGGGCCGCCCCCGCGATCCCGAATCGCGGAATAGCGACCAGGGCGATGAGCAGGCCCACGACCGCTCCGGCCATGCCCGTGACCGCGGCCAGGCGGGGACGCCCGGTGCCCAGCAGCGCGGCGTGGCAGCCGGAAGCCAGGGCCCCGAAAAAGGCCCCGCAGCAGAGCAGGCGCAGGGCCGGATAGGTCGCCGCGGCCATGGCCGGGTCGCGCAGCCAGACGGCCATGAAGTGGTCGCCCCAGGCCGCCAAAGGGAGCAACAGGGCCGCCCAAAAAAATCCTATGGCCCGCAGGCTGACGCTGAAACCCCTGCGCAGGCGGTCGGTCTCGATGCCTTCCTTGATGCGGGCCAAGGCCGGCAGCAAGGACGAGCTCATGGAACCCGTGACCGCGTAAACGCGCATGGTGAAGGACGAGGCCGCGGTGTAGCCGGCCAAGGCGCCGACGCCCAGCTTGGCCAGGAGGAGGCGGTCCGAGGAATTGAGCACCACGATGGCGAGGTTGAAGACCAGGGCCCAGCGGGCGTATCGGCCGACCTCCGCCAGGACCTCGGGGTCGAACCCCGGCCGCAAATCCAAGGGCTGTTTGTGCCGGGCGTTCCAAGTGTGGATGCTCAGGGAGCCGAGGGCCCAGGCCAGCGCCTGGCCCCACAAAAATGTCCGCACATCGCCGTGGCCAAGGACCATGCCCACCCAGCCCAGGAGGGGCACCAGGACCGCCAGGGCGATCTGGTTCCAGGCGAGCACGCCGTATTCATGCCGCGCCCGAGGCAGCAATTGAAGCCAAAAGAACCAAAACTGGCAGCACCAAAACGCGGCGGCCGGCAGCAGGAGCCGCTCGAAGCCCGCCTGCTCGGCGAGGGGAAGATCCAGGAGCGAACCAAGACCGAAACAGGGCCCCAAAGCCAGGACCAAGCCGCCCGTGAGGCATCCGGCCAGGACCACCAGCACCAGGGCCCGGTTGCGGGAGCGCTCCGCAGGGCCGCCGACCTGCGCCTCGTCGCGGGCCACGAAATAGAGGGTGGCTTCGGTGGTGCCCACCGCCAGCAGGCTGAGGGCGGCGAAAAATCCCTGCAGGAGCCCCCAGTAGCCGAATCCGGTGGCGCCCAGGCCCTTCAGGAAGAGGGGCGTGCTCACCAGCGCGACAGGAAGCGCCAAGAGGGTGCCCAAGAGGCCCAGGGCACTGCCTTTGACGACTGTTCGCGCTAGAGAGGCCATTGGTCCTCGAAGTCCCAAAGAGGCGGCACGCGGTCCTTTTATCGGTGCAAAACGCACCCCGATTCGATCGACACCCTAAACGCCGCACTTGTTGCCGTCAATGCGGTGATTCGTTAGTATACGGCGCCACCAGCCCCATCGTCCCAGCTTTGCCCCAAGGAGCGCCGCGCCATGAAGCTCGAAGGCCTGCAAAAAAACTGGGACGCGATGGGTAAGCTCGATCCGCTCTACGGCGTGCTCTCGCACGAGGGCAAACGCGGCCGGGTCTGGGACAAGGACGATTTTTTCCGCACCGGCACCGTGGAGATCGACGCGGTCCTGGCGCAGGCCCGCGGCTTGGGCCCCCTGCGCCTGGGGCAGGCCCTGGACTTCGGCTGCGCGGTCGGCCGCCTGAGCCAGGCCCTGGCCCGGCATTTCAAGCAGGTGGTGGGGGTGGACATCGCGCCCAGCATGCTCGCCGAGGCGCGGCGCCTGAACCGCTTCAAGGGACGCTGCCGTTATCTGCTCAATGCGCGGCCGGACCTGGGCCTGTTCAAGGATTCCAGCTTCGACCTGGTCTATTCGGTGCTGGTGCTGCAGCACATGCATCCGGACTATTCGTCGCGCTACATCCCCGAATTCCTGCGGGTGCTGCGCCCCGGCGGCCTGGCCGTGTTCCAGATCCCGGCGAAGGCGCAATATTCGCGCTGGCGGGGCCTCAAGGTCCTGGCGCCCAAGGCCCTGCTGCGCGCCTACCGCCGCCTGCGCTACGGACCCTCCGTGGATCCGGACCTTGAAATCGAAATGCACGGAATCGCCGAGGAACAGGTGAGGGCCCTGGTCCAAGGCGGCGGGGGGGAGATCTTGCGTTGGGAAAACGACACGTATTGGGTGCGTAAAACGGGATCGAAAAAAAGCCGCAAGGCAGTCTGAACTATAGCCCTGTCCAAGTCCAAGACGGGCCCCAGCCCAAGGAAGGCATTCGCAAATCTGCCCCGCCTTCCTCGGGCCCGGCCTTTTCTTAACTTAAGTGCGGTAGCTGGCGTTGATCTTCACGTAATCGTAGCTCAGGTCGCTGGTGTAGACCGCGGCCTCGCCCTTGCCGCTCTTGAGGTCGATGATGACCTCCACTTCCTTGCGCTTGAGCAGGCCCAGGGCCTTGGCTTCGCTGAACTCCACCGCCGCGCCGTCGCGGGCCACCTTGAGGGGCCCGAAGCTGATGTCCACCTTGGCGGGGTTGATCTTGATGGGCGCCGTGCCCAGGGCGGCCAGGATGCGCCCCCAGTTGGCGTCCATGCCGAACATGGCGGTCTTGAACAGGTTGCTCTTGGCCACGGCCATGGCGCATTCGCGCGCGGCCTCGAAGGTCGGGGCCCCTTTGACCCGGACCTCGATGAACTTGGTGGCGCCTTCGCCGTCGAGCACCACGCGCCGGGCCAGCTCCCTGCAGACCTGGACCAGCGCGTCGGCGAACTTGGCGCCGTCGCCGGCCAGGCTCTTCAGGGGCTTGTTGCCGGCGCGGCCGTTGGCCATGACCAGCACGGTGTCGTTGGTGCTGCAGTCGCCGTCGATGGTGATGCAATGGAAGCTCTTGGCCACGGCCTGGACCAGCGCCTGCTTCAAGGTCGCCGCGTCGATGGCCGCGTCCGTGGTGATGAAGGCCAGCAGGGTCGCCAGGTTGGGGTGGATCATCCCGGCCCCCTTGGCCATGCCGCCGACGCGCACCGGCCTGCCCCCCACGCTCAGGGTCAGGCTGTATTCCTTCACAAAGGTGTCGGTGGTGCAGATCGCGCGGGCCGCCTCTTCGCCGCCCTCGACGCTCAGGCTGCGCGAGGCCGCCTCGATGCCGGCGGCGACCTTGTCCATGGGCAGGTAGCGGCCGATGACCCCGGTGGAGGCGACCATGACCTCCTTCTCGGGGAGCCCCAGATGGTGCCCCACCAGGGAGCCCATCTTCTCCGCGTCCTTCAGGCCCGCCTCGCCGGTGCAGGCGTTGGCGTTGCCGGAGTTCACCACCAGGGCGCGGGCCATGCCGAGGGCCGCGCGGCGCGCGGTCAGCTGCACCGGGGCGGCTTTCACCTGGTTCACGGTGAACACGCCCGCCACCGTGGCGGGGGCTTCGCTGTACAGGACGGCCAGGTCGCTCTTGCCGCTCTTTTTGATGCCGCAGGCCACGCCCGCGGCCAAAAAGCCCTTGGCGAAGGTGATGGATCCGGAATGTTGGGTCGTCTTCATGCTTGCCCCTTCCCTCTTGCTTGTCCGTGGAATGACTCTATATCCGCCTAAACCGGAAGCGCGCCCAGGTCCAGGCCCGCCTCTTCCGGCAGGCCCAGCATCAGGTTCATGTTCTGCACGGCCTGCCCCGCGGCCCCTTTGATCAGGTTGTCCGTGACGCTGAAGACCACCGCCCGCGAGACCCGCGCGTCCAGGCGCACCGCGATCTCGATCAGGTTGGTCCCCACCACCGCGCGCAGCATCGGCATCTCCGCGCCCTTGAGCGCCCGCACGAAAGGCTTGCCGCGGTAGAAGTCGGCCACGCAGGCCTGCAGTTCCGCCTCCGTGGACGGGCGGGCCAGGTCCGCGTAGCTGGTGGAGAAGATCCCCCGGTTCAGCGGCAGCAGGTGGGGCGTGAAGCTGACCCGCACCGGCGCGCCCGCCGCCGCGGAAAGCTCCTGCTCGATCTCCGGGATGTGCTGGTGCGAGCCGGCCACCTTGTAGGCCGAAAAATTGGAATCCACCTCGCAGAACTGGCTGGACTGGGCGAGCTTGCGCCCCGCGCCGCTGACCCCGCTCTTGGCGTCGATGACGATGCCGTCGGGCTTGAGCAGGCCGGCCTTCAACAGGGGGTAGAGCGCCAGGATGGCCGTGGTGGTGTAGCAGCCCGGGTTGGAGACCAGGCGGGCCTTGGCCACCTCGGCCCCGTGGATCTCGGTCAGGCCGTAGACGGCCTCCTTGAGCAGGCCGGGCTGGTCGTGCGCGTGCTTGTAGAATTCCTCGTAGCGGGCGCTGTCTTCCAGGCGGAAATCGCCGCTCAGGTCGACCACCTTGAGGCCCTTTTCCAGCAGCGTGCCCGCGACGCTCAAGCTCTCGGTGTGGGGCAGCGCCAGGAAGACCAGGTCCGCTTCAGCCGCGAGGGCCGCGGCGTCGAGCTTGCGGTAGGCCGGCAGGCCCAGGCCCCGCAGGGCCGGGTAGATCTCCTCCGGCGCCTTGCCCGCGGAGCTGTCCGCGCCCAGGGCCGTCAGGCGCACGCCCGGGTGGCGGACCAGCAGGCGCGCCAATTCGGCCCCGGCGTAGCCCGAGGCGCCGACCACGGCCACCCTTGGTTTTTGGCCCGCGCCGGACGTCATTGGGGCGTGTCCCCCTGCCGCTCCACGTAGTACTTGGTCTTCAGCTCGTCGATCCATTCGGACAGGCGCTTCTGCACCTTCTCCTGGTAGACCTGGTTCGTGACGTCCTTCTTGATGTCCTCGAAGGCCAGCTGCTTGCCGGGGCGGTGGCCCTCCACGTACAGGATGTGCCAGCCCGCCTGGGTCTTGACCGGGCCCGCCAGGCTGTTGTCCTTGGCCGCGAAGGCCACGGCCTCCAGCTCCGGCCAGCTCTGCCCCTTCTCGATCCAGCCCAGCTCGCCGCCCTGGTCCTTGGTGGGCGCGTCCGCGGAATGCTTGCGGGCAAGGTCGATGAAGGCCGCCTTCTGCTCCGAGGGCTTCTTCGCCTTCAGCACGGCCAGCAGGCGCTTGGCCCCGGCCTCGTCGTCCGCGGCGAACAGGATGTGGCGCAGGTTCACCTCGGCGCCCTGGAAAAAGTCCGCCTTGTTCTGGTCATAAAAGGCCTGGGCCTCGGCGTCGGTGACGTGCAGGCTGGGCCTGAATTCCTGCTCCTTGATCTTCTCCATGCGCTCGTAGGTCATCTCGTCGCGCACCCGCTCGCGCAGCTGGTTGCGGTATTCCGGGACGGAGATGTGCTCGCTGGACAGGGCGGCCTCGAAGGCGTCCTGGTCCGGGAAGCGCTGGCGGGTCTGGTCGAAGAGCTTCTCCATTTCCGTCTCGATCTCGCTGTCGTCGGGCAGGTAGGGGTTCTTGACGCTCTTGTTGTCCTTGGCCGCGTCCGCGAAGCCCTCGGGGCCGTCGTTGGCGGCCAGGAGGACCAGCTTCACCTCGATCATGTGGTCCAGCACGTTCTTGCGCGCGTCGGCCAGCTTCTTCTTCCCCTCGGGGCTGGCGAGCTCGTCGGGGCTCATGTCCTGCGCGACCGACTGGACGGCGTCGTCGATGTCGGCGGTGGTGATGATGTCGTCGCCCACGCGCGCGGCGATGGCGACGCGGGGGGAGCCCGCCAGGAAGGCGGGGCTCAGGGCGAAAGCCAGGATCAAGGTCAGGGCAAAAGCACGCGGCATGTCAGGACATTCCCTTCTCTGTTGGAACCGGCGCCGGCTTGAGGGGCTCCAAGACGGTAGTGCGCTCGATGACGGCGGCCTCCCGGAGGCGGGCCAGCCATGCACGGTACGAAACCTGTTCCTTGTCCAAAAGCAGCGCCGCGCGGGCCGCGGGCGCTGCCTCCTCCAGGCTGCCGGGGTCGCCGGGCACCAGGCTTTCAAGGTAGAGGATGTGGTATCCCCAGTGAGACGCCACGATGGGGCTGTATGTTCCCGGTTTCAGGGCCCAGGCCGCCTTGATCAGGGCTTTGGGCAGCTCGTCGCGGGATACGGGGCCCAGCAGGCCGCCCTGGGCGGCTTCCGGTCCCTGGCCCTGGGCCGCCGCCACCTCGCTGAAGGGATCCCCCATCTCCAGCTCGCGCATGGCGCCTTCCGCGGCCGGGCGGGTGCGGGTGAAGATCTGGCGCAGGACCCGGCGGGGGGAACGGCGGTAGAGCAGAAGGTGCTCCCAGTAGCCGTCCTGCACTTCCTGGTCGCTCACCTGCAGGCGGCCCCGCATGGCCAGCTCCACGGCCGCGTCCGCCTCGGCTTCGCGCACCACGCGGTCCTGCCATTCCTCGCGCGTGAGGCCCCGCACCTTCAGGCTCGAATCCAGCAGCGCCGGATCGACGCCGTCCATGCCCTCGGCCAGGGCCTTGGCCCGGTCCGCGTCGCCGAACGTGAGGCCCAGGCGGCGCCCTTCCTGCAGGATCAAAACCTGGTCGATCAGCCCGTCCAAGGCCTCGGTGCCGTCGGGATCCAGGTCCCCCAGAAAGCGGCATTCCTGGTTCCATTGGGCGACGGTGATGGGCTCGCCGTTGACGCGCGCGGCCAGGGGCGGCCCCTGCTTGGGCGGCGCGCAGGCCGCCAGTCCGCAGGCCAGCAGGATCGCCCAGAGGCCTGAGCGGAGGCCCCCACCTGGGAGCATAAAAAAACCCGGCGCCGCGTTGCGCGCCAGGGAGCGAAGACGAGCGGACATGCGGCCAAACGAAAATGGGAGTCAACCCGGGCGGGTCAACTCCCGGCTGGAAAGGATAGCATAAGGCCCCAGGCTGGGCAACAGGCTTCTCAGGGCCGTGGGCCCCTGGCCCGGCGCCACGGTGAAGCTCAGGCCCGGCGGAGGACCCTGCAAAAAGCGCACTTTTTCGCCCCAAGCCCGCATCATGGCGCTGGCGAATTCCGGCCCCGGCTGGCGGTCCTCGAAGAAGCGCAGGACGATCTGGCTGCCCTTCTGGGTCACCTCGCTCAGGCCCAGATCCCTGGCCCAGACCCGCACGGCCACCACCTCCAGCAGGCTGCGCACCGGCCCCGGGATCTCGCCGTAGCGGTCCGTCATCTCTTCCTCGTGGGCGGCCAGGCTCTCGTGGCTTTCCACGGCCGCCAGGCGCTTGTACCAGTCGAGCTTCTGGCGTTCGTCCTCGATGTAGGTCTGGGGGATGTAGGCGTCCCGGTCCAGGTTCAGGGTCGGGCTGCGGTCCTGCTCCACGTCCTCCCCCTTGAGGCGGGCCACGGCCTCGTTGAGCAGGTGGCAATAGAGGTCGAAGCCCACCGCCGACACGTTGCCGTGCTGCTGCGGCCCCAGGATGTTGCCCACGCCCCGTATCTCAAGGTCGCGCATGGCGACCTTGAAGCCGGCCCCCAGCTCGGTGAACTCCTCGATGGCCGCCAGGCGCTTCTCCGCGACCTCCGGCAGGGCGCGGTTCTTGGGGTAGAAGAGGTAGCAATAGGCCTGGCGCTGGCTGCGCCCGACCCGGCCGCGCAGCTGGTAGAGCTGGCTCAGGCCGAAGTCCTCGGCGTGGTCGACGATGATGGTGTTGACGTTGGGGATGTCCAGCCCGCTCTCGATGATGGTGGTGGCCACCAGCACGTCGTGGGCACGCCCCAAGAACTCGAGCATGACCCGCTCCAGCTCCTCCTTGGGCATCTGCCCGTGGGCCACCGCGATGTGCGCCTCGGGCACCAGGGCCCGCAGGCGCCCGGCCACCTTCTCGATGTCCTTGACGCGGTGGTGCACGTAGAAGACCTGGCCGCCGCGCTTCAGCTCGGCCAGCAGGGCCTCGCGCAGGACGGCGGGATCCTCCTCGATGACGTAGGTGCGCACGGGCAGGCGGTTCAGGGGCGGCGACTCGATGAGGCTCATGTCCCGCATGCCGCTCAGGGAGAAGTGCAGGGTGCGCGGCACGGGCGTGGCGGACATGGCCAGCACGCCGACCTGGGTGCGCAGGGTCTTGAGCCGCTCCTTCTGGGCCACCCCGAAGCGCTGCTCCTCGTCGATGATGAGCAGGCCCAGGCGTTTGAAGGCGACGTCCCGGCTGAGCAGGCGGTGGGTGCCGATGACGATGTCTATGGTCCCCTCGCGCAGGCCCTCCAGCGTCTTCTTCTGCTCCTTGGGGCTGCGGAAACGCGAGAGCAGGCCCAGCCTCAGGGGGAAGCCCTGCAGGCGCTCGCCGAAGGTGTTGAAGTGCTGGCTGGCCAAAATGGTGGTGGGCGCCAGCAGGGCGGCCTGCTGGCCCGAGGCCGCGGCCTTGAAGGCGGCGCGCAGGGCCACCTCGGTCTTGCCGAAGCCGACGTCGCCGCACAGCAGGCGGTCGAGCGGCTTGCGCGACTCCATGTCGCGCTTGATCTCCTCGATGGCGCGCTTCTGGTCGTCGGTCTCCTGGTAGGGGAAGCTCTCCTCGAAGGCCTTCTGCCAGGCCGTGTCCGGGCCGGTGCCCGGGCTCTCGACCACCTGCCGCTTGGCGTACAGCTTCAGCAGCTCCTCGGCCATCTCGGCCACTGCCTTTTTCACCCGCTCGCGCTGGCTCTCCCAGGTGGCCGTGCCCAGCTTGTGCAGGCGGGGCATGTCGTCGCCGCCGAGGTACTTCTGCACCTTGTCGACCTGCTCCACGGGCACGTAGAGCTTCTCGCGGTCGGCGTATTCGAGGCTGACGAAATCCTTCTCGAAGCCGTCGACGTTCAGGCGCACCACGCCCTGGAACAGGCCGATGCCGTGGTCCACGTGCACCGCGTGCTGCCCCACCTTCAGCTCGGCGAAGCTCTCGATCTTGCGGGCGTTCTTGAGGCCCTGGAAACGGTGGCGGTACACCGTGGTGCGCACGACCTCGCGCCGCAGGGCGTCCTGGTCGCTGACCAGGACCAGGCCCAGCTCGGGGGCGCTGAAGCCCTTGTCCAGGTGGCCCAGGGTGTAGCCGGGTCGGTCCTGGAGCTCCTCCAAACCGGGCAGGCCAGATCCCGGGGCGCCGAGTTCGGGGCCGTCCAGGCCCCGTTCGCTCAGGGCCAGTTTCAGGCGCGTCAGTTCGCCGTGGCTGTGGCAGGCCACCAGGCTGCGCCAGTCCCGGCCCAGCCAGACCGTCATTTCGCGTTCCAGGGAACCCAGGTCCCCGGCGGTGAGATCCAGGTTCTTGAAGGCCAGGGGCAGGTTCAGGGTCTCCCGCCAGCCCGGCAGGCCGTGGGGCAGGAGGCTGAAGGCCACGGTGTCGAGCCGGCGCAGGCGTTTCAGCACCTCGTCGACGGGAAGCAGGGCCGCGGAGGCTCCGGGATAGAGGAGTCCGCCGCTGTGCCGGCGCGCCGCGGTCTCCTCGTGGGCGTCGGCCAGTTCCTTGAGGCGGTCGGGAAGCGCCTGGGGTTGGTCCACGAAGATCAGGGGCTTGGTCTTCCAGCAGTCCAGGTAATCGAACAGGGAAAGGCCCGGAAAGAAGAAGCCCAGGAGCCAGTCCAGGCCGACGTAATGGGACTGGTCCCTCAGCTGCTCGTGCCAGCGCTGGCGCGCCTCGGCCTTGAGCCCGCTCTGGGCGAGGACGCGCTTCAGGCCCGCTGCCTTGATGGCCTCGTCGACCAGCACCTCCTGGAAGGGCATGACGTCCAGGCTGCCGATCTCCCCGGATTCCGGGCCCAGGCTGCGCTGGGTCAGGGGATCGAAGGGGCGCATCTTCTCGAGCGTGTCGCCGAAGAATTCGCAGCGCACCGGATAGTCCCTGTCCGGCGCGGCCAGGTCCAGCAGGCCGCCGCGGATCGAGAACTGGCCCGCCTCCTCGACCGCGGCCTCGCGGCGGTAGCCAAGGCGCACCAGGGCCGCGGCCAGTTCCTCGAGCCGGTAATCCTGGCCCACCCGCAGGTACAGTTCCGCGCCCAGCAACGCCCCGGGATCCGGGGCGGCCTGGACCAGGGCCTCCAGGGTCGTCACCACGATGAGCGGTTCGCCGCGCGCCAGGCGGCGCAGGATCAGCAGGCGCTCCAGGGTGCGTCCGTGCTCCCGGTTGACGCTGTCCACGGTCCCGGTCTCCCAGGCCGGGAAATACACCAGGGGATCGAGCCCCGGATCCAGCACGGTCGGGTATTTGACCTGCAGGGCTTCCGTGCGCAGCGGGTCGGCCAGGCTGGGGAAACCCTGCAAAAAGAAGCGCAATTCCTCGGTCAGGGCCAGGGCCGAGGCCTCGTCCGCGGCGAGCAGGAGGGCCGGCCTCCTCCACTGGGACAGCAAGGCCGCGGCCAAAAACGCGCGAGCGGCCCCCCAGGAGCCGGTGAAGACGGGCAGTTTCCCCGCCTCCAGCGCCCGCCGCGCGGTCTCGTCAAAGGATTTGTCGTAAAGACGCTTGAACCAGGCCTGGAAGAACATCGACCGCCTTGGAAACGCAAAAAGGCGCCGGAACGCCTCAGCGTTCCTGCACCGTGGTCAGGGATGGATTTTGCCGCCGCCCTGCGCCGCGACGGGATGACTTAAGCCACAGGGCTAACACGGTAGTGAATAGGGGCGGGGGGGTCAAGAAGCTTATGGCGCCGCGGCGGACCGAAACTCGGACTCCCTATTTCATTTCAACGGTGGGGACAGCCGGGCCAGCAACAGGGCCTGCGCATGCCTTCTTTCAGCTCGCTGCAGGTTCTTTCGACATGGTTTTTTCTTGTCTCGGATTTTTTGACATAAGTGGTCCAGCAGATCCATTCATTGCGCGCGATCGGGCTAATGTCCTCCCATGCGGCCCTTGCCTCGGGGTCGGAGGCCAGGGCCTTTCGCAAGTCCGCGGGCACCCTGTGCACCACGCCTTCGGAGATTCTTATCTTGGCCATAGGTTTATGACGGCAGGCTCCAGGCCCGCCCCACCAGGAGCATAGCTCGGGTTAAAAAGGCCGAATATCGCGCCCGCTATCGGGCGATGCAGTTCCATTATAAGGGCCCGGGGTCGGGCGTTTCAGATTTCTTCCGGAATAGTCAGCGCGTGATGGCCAACTTGACCCAGGCGTCCTGGGTCTGGCCGTCCGCGCGGGCGGTGATATGGCTGATGTACACGCCGCTGGCGACCGAAGCCCCGAATTTGTTCCGCCCGTCCCAATACTCCTCATTCTGTCCGGCCCGGCCGGCGAATGGCTCCAGGTCGCGCACGGTTTCGCCGGCGACGTCGTAGACGCGGATCTCCACGTCCGCGTCGCAGGTCAGCACATAGGGCAGCCATACGGGCCCTTGGGAGGGGTCGGGATTGGGGTAGGCCGCGGTCAGGCTCAGGGAATTGGACGGGGCGGGCGTGGTGGGGCTAAGCAGGGGCGTCGGCGTCCGCGTGGGTCCGGAGGTCGGGGTGGCGGTCGGGGTGGGGCTGACGGTCCTGGTCGGGCTGTAGGTCCTGGTCGGGCTGAGGGTCCGGGACGCGGTGCGGCTCGGCGTGGATGTCGGATTCGCGGTGGGAGTCGCGGTGCCGACCACGGCCAAACTTTGGGCTTCGATGCAAACCCAGCTGTCCAGCGCGCAGTCGATGGCGTCGGCTATGGCGAACTTGATGTGGTTGGTGACGCCCGGGGTGACCGCCACCGAGGCCGACAGTCCGGTGGTGAACCCGTTCATTCCCGTGTCGCAGGGGCAGGCGGGGCTGTAGTTGTAGGGCGCCAAGACCTGGTTGCACACGAAATACTGGCTGTTGGTGGTCGGGTTGATGTCGTTCACGCACACCGGCTGGTTCGTCACCGGCACCAGGGCGACGTTGACCCCGTTCACGTAGATGGCGAATGCGTCGTTGTAGCTGCCTATGTAATAAAGGTATTCGTCGGAACCGAAGACATACTTGAAAGCGACCATGGCGCTTTGCGGCACGAAATCGAACTCCAGCACCGAGGCGTCGTTCGTCACCTCCCCGCCGAAACTGGCGCTCAGGTCGCTGTCCCCGGGCAGGCCCCAGCACACGGAGGAGTCCCCCGTGTCCGGCCCGATGATTCCGGGCGCGGCGCCTGTGCTCAGCACCACGCCGCCGTCAAAATCCAGGATCCCGGAGGCGCCTGAAAAGGTGCCTGCGGCCCCCGGAGCCCCGGTATAAACCACGTTGCTGACGGTGATGCCCGCGCCCACAAGGTCGGCGGCCAGATCGGAGGCGCTAAGCGCCCCGCCAAGGGTGGTGACTGATATGCCGGCGGCCCCGGCCGAAAGCGGAAGAAACAGGAAAATGGGAAAAAATAAAAATCTGTTCGGCACAAACGACTCGAAAACGGGCCCCATTCCGTTCCTGTCAAAACCAAATACTTTTTTATGCAATCGGGTTTTTGGACGCGGTTTTCTTTGGATCTCGCGCAATCGTGGGGCGCTCATCCTTCGCGGATCGAGCTGGGCTAAAGTATATTTTGGCGGCCCCAAAAAAGCCCCCAATTTTTTACGTGTTGCTGCGCATTTTCAAAGAAATAGGGTCCTAATCCGCGTAGCCGTTGTCCCGCCTGAACCGCGCCTCGCGCCGCATCTCCCGCACCAACTGGTCCATGGCCTGTTTCGGGCTCGCGCTGCCGTCGCAGGCCGCCTCTTCCGCCTTGCCGATCCGGTCGGACAAATACAGCCCCTCCGGGATGGGCGCCACCGGGTACAAATTGGGGCTTTCGAGCAGGTCCACGAAAGTGCGGAACTGGAGATTCCGCCGCAGATAGCCCCGGTAGACGGGGGATTCCTCGACCGCCCTGTTCAGCGGCAGCCAGCCGCCTTCGGTGTAGAATTCGGCCGCGCGCTCGGGATGGTCCAGCCCGGACCAAAAACGGATGAAGGCCCAGGCGCCCTGGATGTCGCGCGCGGAGCGGGGTATCAGCATGACGTTGCCGTCCACAAAACCGGCCCCGGGCAGTCCGCCGCCGGCGGGCGGGATGGGCGCCGTGCGGTAATCGAATGCGGGGGCCAGCTTGCGCGCCTCCTGCACCCTCCACTGCCCGTCCACAACGATCGCCTCGGAGCCGCTGAGCAAGGGCCAGCCGCCCTCGCCTCCTCCCTTGGAACGGTTCTGCGCCGCCTCAAAGCGTCCCACCCGGTCGAAGCCCAGGCGCGAACGCCGGGCCGCCAGCCAGGTGAGGGCCCTCATGTTCTGGGGCGTGTCCAGGGTCAGCTCCCCCTTGCCCCAGTCGTAAAAGCCGCCGCCGAAGACGGGCGCGAAGTTCCCCAGGCCCCAGGGCAGCATGCCCAGACGCGTCAGCTCGCCGTTCGCGTCGGTCCGGTCCATTTTGGCCGCCCAATCCGTCAGGCCCTCCAGGCTGGAAGGAAGATGGTCGGGGTCCAGGCCGGCCTGGCGGAAAAAATCCGGGCGGTAATAGAGGGCGAAGATGTCCATGCCCACGGTGAGTCCGTAGAGCCGGTCCCTGAACATGCCGATGCGCAGGGCCGCCGGAAATATGGAGCCTTTCTGGCGCTCCCATTCGCGGGCGTCCATCAGGCTGTCCAGGGGCAGGAGCAGCCCGCTTTCTGCCCACTGGGGGACGACGTCGTTCACCTCGGCCATGCAGTCGGGCGGGTCATCCCCGGCCACGGCGATGAGGAACTTCGAGTCGGCCATGCCGTCCGGCACGCTTAGGGGGATCACCTCATATTCGGTCTGGCTTGCGTTGAAGCGGTCGCAGATGCCGTCCACGACCTTTTCCCATTCCCCTGTCCATCGGTGCCAAAAGATGACCGGCTTGCGTCCGGGGTAACGGCGGAAGCTTTGCTCGGGAAGGGACCATGAAAGGGCCAGGATCGCCGCGCAGACCAGCACGAAAGCCAACCAGGGCCTTCCGCTGGACTCCATGCCGGAATCTGATTTTAGTTTCATTGGCGGATTCACCCAGAGGTGCCTGACAGCTGATGAAATTCAACCCGCAGATTCAATGAGTTTTAACCAGCCTCATCTGTGAAAAAGCCCAGAACGGAGACCAATAGTTCACGCGTACCGGAAGCGGAAGTTCCGCGAATCACCTATTCGTACGTATCCGATTTTCCGATAAATCGAATTTGAGGTCGGATTGCTGAGATCGGTGTATAGCGTGCAGTACTCCTTGCCTCGGAGCAAGCCCTCCTGGCTTACTGCCGCGACAAGAGCCGTCGCATAACCGCGCCTCCGGAACTCAGGAGGGGTGTAAACCCAGGTCACGGTGATCCCCCTGCGGGCTGGGCGGACTAAGGCTGCCATGGACACGGGTGTACCTTCCAATTCCCAAATGAAGGCCGCACCGGAAAGGACTTTTTTCTCGGCCTCCCGAACCGCGGCGTCTCTCGTACCGGAATCTCGCGGAGGCATTTCTCGACGAAAACCCTGTATCCAGTCCGCGAGAAGTTCCTTATCCCCTGCAACCGCCGGGCGCATACGCCCCGGAATTCCAAGCGGTTTTCGGACATCGGTGATCCTGTATATCCCCTGGTCAATCTCCAGAAATGATTCGCATCCGCGGCGCTTTGCCCACGCGTCCGCCATGGCCCCGGCTTCCTCCCCGGGTCCCACGACCCCGGGCAAGGCAATCCCTGAGTCCCCGAGCCGATCAGCCACGGCCCGGACGGCTTCAAGCGGCCCTCTGCTTACGATTAAATTGACGTCATGAAGAAAAGCGGCAAACACGGTTTCATCGCCCCGCCTCACCTGGGCCATGAAAGGCACTATGGGCGGAGGATTCTCTAGGTTTGCGAAAAACAAGCAATACTCCGCCTCTCGAGCCTCAAGGAAGGGGCTCACGGCTTTGCTAAACGCGCTCAAATCCGTAAAAACGAAAACATCCATGGATGGCCCTTTGAAATTCCAGGTGCTTTACCATAAACCTACTACGATCGCCCAGTGGTCCCTGCCTGAAAAAACAGTCTTTTGAACCAAAAAAAGCAAATGGATGAACCTATGGGCCGGACCGGGACCAAAATGCCGCCCCCTCTTCCAAACCCAGGGCCTGGGAGCGAAACTATGGTTCCGCGCCTGGGCGAAATAGGACGCCTCCCGGTGCTGATGGACGGGGCCGCAACGCTTCATCCCGTGAAATCTTGATGACGGAAGGGCGCGAATCATGAGCCAGGACAAATGGAACCTTGTGGACCGTTACCTCACCGACCGCCTCGTGCCCAAGGATGGGGTCCTTGAGGCGGCCCTTGCCGGGAACCTGGCGGCGGGCCTGCCGCCCATTGATGTGGCGCCAAACCAGGGGAAATTCCTGAACCTGCTGGCGCGGGTCCGCGGCGCCCGGCGCATCCTGGAGATCGGCACCCTGGGCGGATACAGCACGATCTGGCTCGCGCGCGCCCTGCCCGCCGACGGACGCCTGATCAGCCTGGAGATCGACCCGAAGCACGCCGCGGTGGCGCGGGTCAATCTCCAGAGAGCGGGCCTGGACGATAAAGTGGAAATACGGATCGGGCCGGCGATGGAGTCCCTGGAAAAACTGCGGCTCGAGGGCGCCGAGGCGTTTGATATGGTTTTCATCGACGCGGACAAACCCAACATACCCGCCTACCTGGCCGGGTCCCTCAAATTGTCCAAGGTTGGCAGCCTCATCGTCGTGGACAACGTGATCCGCGAGGGCGCGGTCGCGGATCCGGAGAATCCGGATCCGGCCGTGAAAGGGGTCCGGCGCATGTTCGAGGATCTGGCCGCCGAGCCCCGCCTGAGCGCCACGGCGCTCCAGACGGTCGGCTTCAAGGGCCACGACGGGTTCGCCATGGCCCTGGTCGTTTCCGACTAGGTCTTCCGCCCGGGATCCGGCCCGGCCTTCTTCAAAACATAAATTTGTTCCTTCTTTTCCTCGGGCACCAGTGGCCGCCTGTCGTAATCGCCGTAGGCCTGCTCCAGGCCGAGCCCGGCGGACGTGAACAGGCCCAGGCATTGCTCCGGAAAAAGGTATCCGAGCTCGAGCGAATCCTCGGCCGTCTGCGTCAGCTCGCCGTTCACATGGACCTCATAGCGCAGGTTCACGGCGATGAGCTGGCGTTCAGGGTCGTGCCACAGCTGGTCCTGGTAGCGCCGCATCGTGCGCCCTGTTTTTTTGTCCGTGCGTTCGAAGTCCAGGAGATTCTTGCGGCCCCAATTCCCCAGGGCCTCCCATCTGGGATTGAACAGCGTCAGGACCAGGCGGGATTTCGCGGACATGTGGCCGCGGACGGCCTCGAGGCATTGGAGGCGCTCCTCCAGGGTGCCCAGGGCCTGGAAGACCCGGAAGGGGAACAGGATCCAATCGAAGGTCCGGCCCAAATCAAAGCTCTTCATGTCCATGCGGCGCAGGACGACCTTGCGGGCGCGTTCCGGCTGCTTCGCGAGCTTCCCGGAAAACACGTCCAGCATGGGCTGGGACAGGTCGATGCCCGTGACGGAATTGCCCCGCAGGGCCAGCGGCAGCGCTATGCGGCCCGTCCCGCAGCCCACCTCCAGGACCGACGCCGAGGCCGGGATCAGGGACAGGTAAAATTCGAGGTCGGACGCGAGGTCCGGCCGGTCGTTCCCTTCGTCGTAGAAGGCCGCCGAGGTTTCGTAGTGGTTCGGGTTCATGCTGTCCTTGGCCGTGGGCCGTCCCTTAGGTCGTGGCCACCAGAATTTCTTCCGCGTTGTTCGGGGGACGCAGGCCGTCGGTCCGGCCCGCGAAATAGCGTTCGGCTAGGTCAGCGGCGGAGACCTGCCGGACCTTCTTGAAACCGGCTTCACGGGCCAAGGCCAGCATCTCCTCCGGCCTGAAGAAGCTGATGAAAGGGGTGCCGCTGGCCCGGGCGCCTTTCTCCCCCATTTCCAGGCCCGGGCGGTCCTCGGGATCGGCCATGCTCAAGGGCAGTATGAAAGTCATGACCAAGGTGGAGCCCGGGGCAAGGGCCGCGACCTGGCGCAGGGTGGCCAGGATGGCCTCCTTGCTCAAGTACATGCTCACACCCAAGGAGGCCACGACGGCGGGCTTGCCGGGGTCGAAACCGGCCGCGACCAGGCCCGGCCACCAGGCGCCGCTTGCCTCAAAGTCCACCGGGACCAGGCGCAGGAAGTCCGGCACGCCGTAGCCCAATTCCTCGAGGCGGCGGCGTTTCCAGGCTTGGGGGCCCGGCCGGTCCACCTCGAAGATCGCCAGGCGCGAGGCGATCCCGCCGCGCCGCTGCGCGAAAGTGTCCAGGCCCGCGCCGAGGATGACGTATTGGCCCAGGCCCCTGCCGGCCTCTTCCACGACCAGGTCCTCGATGAAGCGGGCGCGGGCCACGATGGAGGCCCGGAAACGGCTGGTGCCCTGCGGGTGCATGTCCCCGCGTTGGCCCCAGTCCGCATCGGGCGCCGCCAGGCGCAGGCCCACCTCGTCTTCGATCACATGGGGGGCCGCATCCGCCCGCAGGTGCATGGCCCTCCACAAAGCCACCCGGACCGCGGTGCTGTCCGGCGCCGCCGCTCGCATGTCGCTCATGCTCCAAACCCCATTCGGTTTTTCTCTTATTGCGCCGATTTTATCGGCCGGACTCTACAAATACCACAGCAGCTTCACGGACCCGACCGCGCCGCCGGCGTCAAAGGTCCCCCTGGAATTGACGCCGTAGAAATCGGCATAGGTGTCGGCCTTCGGTGTCTGGTTGTTCGAGGAACCCGAGACCACGATGAAATCTTCCGCCTCGCAGTCGTCGAAACCGCCGTCCACGGCGATGGAACAGCGCTCCGAGAACCTGTATTCCAGCGTCGCCAATACCGTCCCCCAAAACGCCTCGCCCCCGAGGTTCTCGTTGGTGTAATTGTTGAAATTGCTGCCGTTGTAGCCGGTATTCGAGTAATTCTCCTGCAGGTCGTCCCATCCGAGGCCCGCCTCCAAAGCCAGGGAAAATCTCAGCGCCTGGCCCAGGTCGTGCACGCCCCCGAAGGAGAAGTACAGGCTTTGGATCCGGTTGCGCTCGCTGAGCGTCTCCCGGGTCCACTGGCCCCCGCCGAAGTCGCCCGTGGCGGTGGCGAAGGCGGTCCCGAAGTCGAAATAGCGGTATCCGAATCCGAGCTGCATCCAGCCGGAGGTGCGCTGCATGCCCACCCCCTCATAAATATTGGAAGCCGCCTGGCCGTAAATTTCGCGGGTATTCTCCCAGCCGAGATTGCCGATGTCGTTGCGGAGCTGGTTGTTCTGGTCCACGTAGCGCGCTCCCGGGAACAGCCATCCCAGCTCCGGCTCCACGCTCCAAACGACGGGCTTCGGTTCCGGCATGACGGACGGCGCTTCGGGAAGGTCCAGGTCCCGCTTCAAATAGTCATTGAAGGAATTCTTGGCCGCCACCAGGTCGTGGCTGGCCTCGCAGTCCGAAAGGATCAGCTCCGCGGGGAACCCCACCCAGAGCAGGTTGTCGCCCGCGACCCTCGCGAAATCCCCCTTGTTCACCAAAGCCGAAGCCGCGGCCAGGGTGCCGATGACCGATCCGAGCCCGACCAGGTCGGTGGCGCAGGCCTTCCGGGCCAGGGAGGCCGCAAGCGTGTCCCCGCTCGCCTCAAAATACTTCGCGAGCTGTCCTGACTCGTTCAGGCAGCAAAAGGTCGCCTTTTCCCCTACCCGGCCGCCGGACCAATAGCCGTAGGCCACCTTGTGGTCGTCGTAGATCTTCTGGCGGTCCTGGAGGGAGGTCCCCGCGGGCGGCTTTTGGTAGGGCGGCGGCAGGGTGGCGCATCCGCAAAACAATAATGAAAGGAGCGCCGGAAAAAGCGGGGACGAGAGGACGCCTTTATTGGACGGCAAGGCCGTAGTCCCTGAAATCGGTTTTTTCAAGCGGCAGGTCCCTCGACTCCGTGACATAGAAGGAGGGCGCCCGGCCCGGGCCCGCCGCGGCCGCCTCCCCGTGGGGGACATCCTTCAACAGCGTGAAAAAGGACGTGGCGGGATCGTTGAATTTGATTTTCAAGGCGATGAAATCCCGGCTTCCCAAAGTCCCCTTCTCGATTTTCTTCCGGAGCGCGTCTTTTTTGAGCCGGGCGATGACCAGGTAGAGGGGGCGCGTGACGCCCTCGCCCAGCATCAGGAAGTCCTCGTTATCCGGGTGGGAGCCGAATTTGGGGAAATCCGGGCGGTTGCAGGTCACCGAAATCAGCATGTGCGGCCCCCAGGAGGGATCGCTGGAATAAATCCTTTTGTCCGCGGAGCTACCCCGTGGGGGCTTGAGCGCATGCCGCCCGGGAGCCAACCAAAGGATCAGCCCCTCTTTTTCGAGGGCCCTCATCAGGCCCGGAGTGGCTTCCCGCGCTTTGAGATTCAGGGTTTTCACGGCCGCCCTTCCCATGCTTCATCCCCAGCTCCCCGTTCCCGCCGGGATGCGGCTATTGCATCCAAATCCGTCGCCCGTTCTCCGTGACGCCTGTTTAGAATAAACTATTGGCGTGGAGGCCGCACCCTGTTCATGGTCCGAAGGCAGCGATGATGAAACCCCTTGAAGAACCTCCTGAACGGCCCCCGCTTCCGGTGGCGCGCGAAACCTGGAGCTTCCGGCGCCTGATCCCGTCCCTGGGCTTCGTGGCCCTGGTCAGCATCCACGAGGTTTTGGGCTGCGTGGCCGCGATCTTGTGGTACCACGACCGTTCCTTTGTGCCCATGCAGGTGGCCTGGTATTGCGCCTGGGAATTCGCCGTCCTGGCGTACTTTTTTGCCAACCACCTCAGGATCCGCGGCAGCCTGAGCCGGGCGCGCCTGGCGGCCTTCTGGGCGCTCCAAGCGGCCTGGTTCGCGCTGGGCCTGTGGTGTTACGCCGCGGTGTTCGCGGCCCAGGCCTTCGCGGTTGAGGGCGTGGGGGGCTGGCTGGCGCTCGCCTACCTGTGGGCGGCCTTGGCCGAGGACCTGGGGCGCCCCAGGCCCGGCCGCAAAAACGACGACTCCTATTTTTCCGAAATCTTCAAGAACCCGATGACCCGGGAATGAATCCCCTCGTGTTCAATGACCCGCCAAAAAGATCCTGTTCACGCCCAAGCTGATGAAGTAACCGGCAAAAGCCGCGCACAAGCCGATCACGGCCAGTTCCACGGCGCTTTTCCAGTAGCGGCCCACGGTCATCCGGCCCTTGTATTAGCCCATCATGAAGAGGACAAGCGCGGAGACGGCCACCGACGGGACCAAGCTGTAGCGGACCGGGAGGAGGAAATAGGGCAGGAGCGGAACCAGGGAGCCGACGAGGCTGGACAAGCCCACCATCGCGGCGGTCTTCATCACGCCGTTCGTTTCCATGGGCGCCAAACCCAGCTCGTCTGTCATCATCACGTCGAGCCAGACCCTCTCATCGGAACAGATCTGTTCGACCACCCGCTCCAGGAGCTCGCCCCGGAAGCCTTTGTTCCTGTAAATTTGCCGGACCTCCTCCCGCTCCTGCTCGGGCATCTCCCGCATCTCGCGCTTCTCCCGTTCGGCCTCGCTGTCGTAGTGCTCCTTTTGGGCCATGAATGAGGTGTAGGCCACGGCGCCCATGGCCAGGGATTCCGCAAACGTGGCCGCCAGCCCGATGCAGATGATGACTTTCCCGTCGTCCGTGGCCGCGGTGGCGCCCAGCACCACCCCCAGCACATTCACCAGTCCATCCTGTCCGCCCAGGATCATGTCCCTGAGTCGGCTGCCGGATCGATGGCTTTCGGTCTGGATCATTTCCACAGGACCCCCTGATTGGCCGCGGCGCCGGCGGATCGCGCTATGCACGCCCCCCCCGGCCTTCCGCTGGAGTTTATCATCGCGCCGGCTTCCGGTCCCTGACCGGCGTCATGGCGGCGCTGCTCTGGCGCAGGCGGCAGAAAAACCAAAACTTTGCCGCTCCGGGGCGCGTATACGCTGGTGTCGGTGTGGCCGGCATGGGTATGCGACTTTCGCCACCGGACCCTTTTTTCATCCTTTCCAAAATCCCAAACGGAGCCTCAATGCCCACCATTTTCGAGCCCTATGCCCTGGGTCCCATCACCCTGTCCAACCGCCTGGTCATGAACCCGATGACCCGCAGCCGCTCGGACGCGGAGGGGCTGGCCAACGCGCTGATGGCCGAATACTACGGCCAGCGCGCGGCCAGCGCCGGCCTCATCGTGACCGAGGGCACGGCGCCCCACCCCAACGGCAAGGGCTACGCCCGCATCCCGGGGCTGTGGAACCAGGCCCAAGCCGAGAGCTGGAAGCCGGTGACAGCCGCAGTGCACGCCAAGGGCGGCAGGATCTTCGCCCAGCTCATGCACACGGGCCGCGTGACCCATCCCGCCAACCTGCCCGCCGGAGCGCGGGTGGTGGCGCCCAGCGCCGTGGCGGCGCCCGGCCAGATGTACACCGACAGCCTGGGCCTGCAGGACTTCCCCGTTCCGGAGGCCCTGGACGAGCCCGGGGTGCACGAGGCCATCACCAGCTACGCCCTGGCGGCCCGCAACGCGGTGGCCGCGGGCTTCGACGGCGTGGAGCTGCACGCCGCCAACGGCTACCTGCTGGAGCAGTTCCTCAGCCCCCACAGCAACCAGCGCCAGGACGCCTGGGGCGGCAGCGTGGACAAGCGCATCCGCTTCGTGGTGGAGGCGGCCCGCGAGGCGGCAAAGGCCATCGGCGGGGACAAGGTGGGCATACGCCTTTCCCCTTACGGGGCCAACGGGGGCATGCTTCCCTACCCTGAAGTGGACGAGACCTACCTGAAGCTGGCGGACCAGCTCGCCGCGGCGGGCCTCATCTACATCCACATCGCCAACCATTCGGCGCTGGGCGCCCCGGCCGTGCCGGAATCCCTGCTGCTGGCCCTGCGCAAGGCCTGGCCGCGCACGCTGCTGTGGGGCGGGAGCCTGGACCAGGCTTCGGCCGAGGCGGCCCTGCGCGAAGGAAAGGCGGACCTGGTGGGCGTGGGCCGGGCCCTGCTGGCCAACCCCGACCTGAAGACGCGCTGGCAAAAGGGCCTGCCCTTGAACCAGCCGGACTTCGCCACTTTTTACACCCCCGGCCCCAAGGGCTACACGGACTATCCCGCGGCCGAAGGCGTGGCGGCCTGAGGGGCGAAGGGAAAAAGGACGTGCCAACATCGAAGGCCCCGGGGATCCCTGGGGCCTTCTTCGCATAGGGAGCCTCCGATGGACTACGTCAAACTGGGCGCGAGCGGCCTGAAGGTGTCGCGGCTGTGCATGGGCTGCATGAGCTTCGGGTCCCCCGAGCGGGGGCGTCCCTGGACCCTGACGGAGGAGCAGAGCCGGCCCCTGATCAAGGCGGCGCTGGAGGCGGGCGTCAATTTCTTCGACACCGCCAACGTCTACGCCCTGGGCAGCAGCGAGGAGATCACCGGGAAGGCCCTGAAGGACTTCGCCAAACGCGACGAGGTGGTCCTGGCCACCAAGGTCCACGGGGCGATGGGGCCGGGCCCCAACCAGCACGGCCTCTCCCGCAAGGCGATTTTCCAGGAGATCGACGCCAGCCTGAGGCGCCTGGGCACGGACTACGTGGACCTCTACCAGATCCACCGCTTCGACCCGGAAACGCCGATGGAGGAGACCCTGGAGGCCATCCACGACGTGGTCAAGGCCGGCAAGGCCCGCTACCTGGGCGCCTCATCCATGCACGCCTGGCAGTTCGCCCAGATGCTCGCCCTGTCCGAGCGGCGCGGCTGGACGCGCTTCGTCAGCATGCAGAACCATTACAACCTGATCTACCGCGAGGAGGAGCGCGAGATGATGGGCCTGTGCCGCGCGGAGGGGATCGGCGTGGTCCCCTGGAGCCCGGTCGCGCGCGGCCTGCTGACCCGCCCCTGGGGCGAGGACCAGACCTCCCGCGCAAGGACGGACGCCTTCGCCGCCAAACTGTATGCCGCGACCAAGGAGTCGGACCGCCAGGTGGTGGACCGCGTGGAGGCCCTGTCCAAGAAGCGCGGCCTGCCCATGGCCCAGATCGCCCTGGCCTGGGTGCTGGGCAAGTCGCCCGTGAGCGCGCCGATCCTGGGCGTCACCAAGGCCGGGCACCTAAAGGACGGCTTGGCCGCCTTGTCCGTGCAATTGAGCAAGGAAGAGGTGGAACACTTGGAAGAACCCTATGTCCCGCACGCAGTGGCCGGATTTGAATAAATTTTTTTAAGAAGCCCGGCCCAATTGGTACACGTCGCGCGGCAGCAGCACGGTCTTGTCCGCTTTGCCTTGGGCGACCCGGATCATGGCCCGCCCGAGGGTCGGCCCGTCCAGGACCAGCCCGTTTCCAAAAAGCTTCAATAAAGGCAGCAGGGGCGCCATGAACACGTAGGCCCAGCGTATCCACGCGGTCCTGGAACGGAAGCCCGGCGGGGGCTGGAGCGCGCCCAGGCGTATCATGGCCGCGTGGCTGAAGGGCATGGCCAGCAGGGCGTTCTCGGTGCGGCCCTTGACGCGGGCCCACATGACCGGCCCCTTCTCCGTGCTGTCCGTGCCCTGGCCCGACACATAGCAAAAACTCATCCCCGGATTGGCTTCCAAAAGAGCCTTGGCCGCGGACACCGCCAGTTCGTAGGTGTCGCGGGTGTATTCGGTCTCGCTGCGGCCCACGGAGGAGAGGCCCAGGGCGAAGAAACAGGCGTCGTAGCCCTTCAGCTCCGCCGTCACGCCGCTGTAGTCGAAGAAATCCTGGTGCAGGAGTTCGCGCAGCCTGGGGTGGCTCCGGCCGCCGGGGCGCCGGCTCACGGAAAGCACCGCCTCGACGTCCGGGTCGGCCAGGCACTGGCCCAGCACCGCGGAGCCCACCATGCCGGTGGCTCCGAAAAGGATCACCCGCAGGGGCCGGGCTTGGGGCGCGCTGTCTGCCACGGACGCCTTTCTCAGGCCTTGGGGGCGGGGCCGATGTTGATGTGGAAGTTGAAGTTGGCGTGGCCCAGGCCGCCGTAGAGGCGGATCCACAGGGCCAGCAGGCCCTCCGTGGCGCGGGCCGAGCTGAGGGGGCCGAGGTCCAGCACCTGCTTGGGCGCCCAGCCGAAGGCGCCGGTCAAAAGGCCGAGCACCTGCTGTTTCGCCGCCGCGTCGTCGCCGCAGATGAAGATGTCGTGGTCTCCGGCCAGGAGGCCGGGCTGGACCATCAGGAAGCAATTGAGGGTGTTGAGGGTCTTGACCACCTTGGCCTGCGGGAAGGCCCGCTGGATCCGCTCGGCCAGGGAATCGGTGTTGCCCACGAAGAGCGAGGGCGGCATACCCTTGGAGAAGTCGAGCGGGTTGGAGATGTCCACTAGGACCTTGCCCGCCAGCTTGGCGGCGCCCGCGGCCTGGAGCGCGGCCAGGGAGGCCTCGCCCTTGGTGCAGTTGAACAGAAGCTCGCCGAAGGCGGCGGCGTCCGCGAAGCTCCCCTCGCCGGCCTGGCCTCCGGTGGCCGCGGCCCAGGCCTTCGCTTCCGCCTTGCCCGCCTGCCTGGAGCCGATCTTGACGGCGTGGCCCTTGGCCGCCAAGGCCGTGGCGATCGTGGTGCCCACCATGCCCGTCCCCAATACGCCGATCTTCATGGAATTCTCCTATGCCGGGGTGCAAGGAGGCCGAAGCCCCCACACCGCGGATTTACGCCAAAACCGGGTCCGAGGATTGGAAGAATGGGGGGCCCTTGGGGCCCAGGGACAAGGGGTGGGACTAATCGGCCGGAAGGCGGTCCGTGGTCTGGCCCACGTAGAAGGACTGCTTGAGGACGTCCGAGCCGCTCAGCTCAACCCACAGGGTGTACATGCCTTTTTCCGCGAAGACCACGTTCCACGGCAGTTCCACCATGAACTCGGTCAAGGGATTGAACAGATTGAACGCGAAGGGGGTTTCTGTCTGCGCCAGCATGCGGCCCTGGGGGTCGAGGATGCGGGCGTTGCCCACGAAGGCGCCGTAGCCGTGCGAAAAGACGAGGGTGCTGACGAAATTCCGCTTCAGCGGAAAGCGCTCGCCGGCGTTGTAGATGAAGTTGGCGCAGGGGAAGCGGTCATACTTCTTGCCCTGGTAGATGACGTTCAGGTCGAAGAGCATGAGGTTGATCCTGGGGATCTGGGCCAGGCCGTGGGCGTCCGCGGCGACGGGCGAGGCCAGCGACTGGGAGGGCGGCTCCGGCGCCGACGCCGAGGCCTCGGTGAGCAGGTCCAGCTCGAAGCTGTCCTTGGTGGGCTGGGAGGTCCTGAAGGCCAGCCTGGCGTCGAGGTCCACCACCACCCAGACCTGGGTCGGGCTCTTCACGGCGTAGCGCACGCGTTCGACCGCGCCCAGATGCACGGGCAGGACCTTGGGCAGCTTGGCGGAGGCCATGCCGATGCCGGAGACCCGGATCAGAACGCGGTCCGGGGAGGAGAGATTGGCGGCCGCTCCGGTCAGGGGGCCGGAGGCCTTGACCAGGACGCGCACGCCGTCGTCCGTGGCGCTGACCTCGATGCCGGTCAGCGCGGGACCATGCATGCCCGCGGCCGCGCCGTGCGGCGCGCAGGTGGCCACCCTTGTCCCGCCTTGGGGCGAGGCCATCGCCGTGCGCGCGGACGCGACCGGACTGAGGCTCAAGGTTTCGTCGTCGGAGGCCGCACGCAGACAGGTGGCGGACGCGCAAAGGACCGCGATTGCAAAAAAATTCAAAGCGTATTGCCGCATGGATGGAGGCCTCATACAGGTTGATAACCTGTGGACAACTTGGGGATTAAATATTGTAGGCCCGCGTGATTTTTATGGCAAGTTTTTTTACTGGATCTGACTTTTACCCGCGGTAGCTCCCGCGGCCAGGCGCCGGGCGAAATCGCGGAACACGGGGGTGTCGATCTCGTGGATGCGGCCTTCGTCGCAGGCCAGGGCCAGGGCCGGGTCAATGGGCAGGGCGCCCCAATAGGGCACGGCATGCTCCTTGGCCACGGACTCGCCCCTCAGGGGGCCGAACAGATAGAAGGGGTCCTTGCGTTCCGGCACCTGCACATAGGCCAGGTTCTCGACCAGGCCCAACACCGGCACGCGCAGGGTCTTGGCCATGCCCAGGCTCTTGGCCACGATCATGCTCACCAGGCTCTGGGGCGTGGTGACGATGACGACGCCGTCCAGGGGCAGGCTCTGGTAAATGGTCAGGGTGGCGTCGCTGGTGCCGGGGGGCATGTCCACCAGGAGGTACTCCAGGCCCTCCCAGGCCGCGTTGGCGTAGAGCTGGCGGATGGCGCCGTTGATGAGGGGGCCGCGCCAGATGACCGGCGCCTTCTCGTCGCTGATGAGCAGGTTCATGCTCAGCACCGGCACGCCGGCGCGCGTGTCCACCGGCAGGATGATGTCCGCCTCGCCCGCCTTGACCTTGGGGCGCTGGTTGGCGCCGAAAATGCGGGCGATGCTGGGCCCGGTGATGTCCGCGTCCAGGATCCCGGTGGGGTGGCCTTCCCGCACCAGGGCGCAGGCGAGCTGGGCCGTGACGCTGCTCTTGCCCACGCCGCCCTTGCCCGAGCCCACCGCGATGACGTGGGCGACCTTCTTGGTCAGCAGGTTGATGCCGCCGGCGTTCCCCGTGATCTTCCCGTCGGTGCCGACCTGGGGCTTGCCCCCGCCGCCGGCCGAACCGATGGCCTGGGCGCGCTGTGCGCCGAGGCGGCGCTTGAGCATATCGAGCTCTTCCGGGGTCATGCTCCCCAGGCTCAGGTCCAGCACGGCGCCGGGGAAGGCCTTTTGCACGGCCGCGGCCACGGACTGCCTGATGTGGTCCTTGAGCGGGCAGCCCTCGATGGTCAGGTCAATGTGCACCTGCACCTGCGCGCCCTGCACTTCGACCTTCTTCACCAAGCCCAGTTCCACGATCGAGATCCCCAGTTCGGGGTCCTGGACTTCGCGCAGGGCTTCTAGAATTTGAACGCGGGAGGCCATGCCTGCTCCTTCACTATCCGTGGGTCAGGGCGCGGTCTGGGTCACGCCCATGGGCGAGTCCCCGGACCCGGCCGGGGAGACCCCGGCGGGAAGCTGTTGCTGGACCTCGGCGGAATCGGACGATTCGTAGGTGTAGCTCGAGACCACGCCGTCGGGGCCGAAGACCACGTCCAGGTTCTTGACCAGGGCCGGGCCGAAGACGCTGTAGTGGTAGTAGGCGTAGGCCCACTTCTGGCGGCCGTTGTCGTATCCCACGCGCGAGGGCGCGCCGAACTCCGCGATCAGCTCGCTCTTCGTGGTCTTGCCCGCGACGATGCCGTCGGGCCCGGGGAAGGCGAAGGGCGCGCCCAGGGTGGCGCAGGCGCCGCAAAGCAGGCACAGGCCCGCGGCCAGGGAGAAGACTTGCAGGGTTTTCACGGTGCGCATGGCGGACTCCTGAGAAGGATCCCTAGTCTTCTTTCCACTTGATGGTGCAGCCCACGGCGAAGGTCTCGGGCACCGCCACCGGCCTCCCGGCCAGCAGGTCCTCAACCGCGTCGCGCAGCTCATGCCGGACCACCTTGTCGGGCTGGTCCCAATGGTCGTCGATGCGCCCGACATAGGCCAGCTTCCGGTCGGCGTCGAAAAGGAACACGTGGGGCGTGCGCACGGCCCCGAAGGCGTGGGCCACGGCCTGGCTTTCGTCGCGCAGGTAGGGGAAATTGAAGCCCTTTTCCTTGGCCCGCGCCTGCATGGCCTCGAAGCCGTCCTCGGGATGGCTGTCGGCGTCGTTGGAGTTGATGGCCAGCAGCTGGAAGCCGCGCGGCCCCAGCTCGGCCTGCAGGGCGACGAAGCGCCCCTCATAGGCCTTCACATAGGGGCAATGGTTGCAGGAAAAAACCACGCACAGGGCCTTGGCGTCCTTGAAGGAGGCCAGGGACCAGGTCTTGTTGTCGGTGCCCGGCAGGCTGAAGTCGGGCGCAGGCGATCCCAGGTCGAGGGTCATGGCGCAGGCTCCTTTATTCGACGTCCAGCAGCTCTATATCGAAGACCAGGGTCGCGTTGGGCGGGATGGGCCCCTGGCCCGTGTCGCCGTATCCGAGGTAGGAGGGGATCACGAGCATGCGCTTGCCCCCGACCTTCATGCCCGTCAGGCCCATGTCCCAGCCCTTGATCACTTCGCCGGCGCCCAGCGTGAAGCTGAAGGGCCCCCGGCCGATGCTGCTGTCGAACTGGGCGCCGGTGAGCAGGCGTCCCGTGTAGTTGACGGTCAGCTTCTTGCCTGCCACGGCCTCGGTCCCGGTGCCCAGGACCTCGTCGGTGATCTTCAGGCTGCCCAGGTCCGGGTCAGGGGTGGGCGACGGCGCGGCCTGGACCGCGGCCTGGGGCCGGCTGTCCGGGGCGCCCTGGGGCGCCGCGCAGCCCGCGGCGAGGGCCGCGACCGCGGCCCCGAGGATCAACAGCGAAATCCGACGCATCGTCTCTCCGGTGAAGGGCCTTGGGCGCCGGCCGGCGGGGATCAGGCCAGGCCAAGGTAAGAGAAAAATTCGTGCTCAGCCCCGGCGCTGTGGGTGCGGTTCCATTCCTTCACCTTGGCGCTCCAGGCCTCGTCCTGCTTGTCGTCCCAGCGCCAGTCCGCCACCAGGGCGGACACCGTGTTCTTGCCGTCCAATTCAAAGGGGCAGGGCAGGGAGCTGTTGACGGACAGTGAGCTCAGGCGCTTCCCGCTGGCGTCGAAGCGCAGGGTGAAGGGCCAGACCCGGCAGGTCACGGGGCGGTCCTTGTACACCGAGCAGCGGTTGTCCCGGAAAAACTCGCAGGCCTCCCGGTCGTTCTCCTTGTCCATGCGCTTGAGCAGGCCCAGGGTCCGGCGGCCGCCGTCCAGGTTGACGAACTGCAGGCCTTCGCCGGCGTCGTCGAAGTCGCTGCTTTTATAGAATTTAGCCACTTCGGAGACCTTGCGGCCGGTGCCCTGCATGATGCGGCGCACATCCTCGTCGGTGACCGGGACGATGGTGTCGCTGCAGCAGTTGCCGCATTCGGTGCAGCGGAACTTCAGGTACTTTTCGCCGTGGAACTTGGGACGCCGTGCGTGGTAGGGGGTCATAGGGCCTTGGCCTTAAGCGCTGGAAAACAGGAAGCAGAGTCTAGAGAACAATGGCCCCCCCTGTCCAGCCCCTTGGCCGCCCCTCAGGTCGGCTCGAAGTAGTCCAGGTCCTTGTGGAAGGTCTCCTCCAGCCCGGCCAGGCCCCACAGGGCCAGGGCGAAGACCACCCCGCCCACGGCCAGGGCCGCGGCCGGGGCGGACAGGGCCAGGGAGGCCCCCTGCAGCGCGCTGAAGGCCAGGGTCATGGGGACCACCGCCCCCCGCACCATGTTGGGCACCGTGGTGGCGACCGTGGAGCGGATGTTGGTGCCGAACTGCTCCGCGCCGATGGTGACGAAGAGGGCCCAATAGCCCCCTCCCAGGCCCAGCAGGACGCAGCAGCCGTAGAAGGCCGCCAGCGAGCCGCTTCCCAGGGTGAAGTAGAGCGCCACGCCCAGCGCCTGGACCAGCATGAAGAGGGCCACGGCGCGCTTGCGGCTGCGCAGCCACTGGCTGAGCATGCCGCTGCCGAAGTCGCCGGCGGCCAGCCCGGCGTAGCACAGGGCCACGGCCCGGCCGGCGCTGGGCAGCACCGTGAACCCGAAGGCCTTGCCGAACTCCGGGCTGAAGGTCATGAGGATGCCGACCAGGTACCACAGGGGCAGGCCGATGGCGATGACCCTGAGGTATTTGAGGAAACGGCCGGCGTCCCTGAAGAGCATGAAAAAATCGCCGCGCTTGTGGCTGGCAGCAGCCATGCGCTTGAACAGGCCGCTCTCGGCCACGCCCAGGCGCAGGAGCAGCAGCAGGATGCCCAGGCCTCCGCCGATGAAGTAGGCGTGGCGCCAGTCCGTCATGCCGGCCACCCCGTAGCCCACCACCGCCCCCAAAATCCCCACGGCGGCCACGATGCTGGTGCCCCAGCCGCGGCTTTGCCTGGGCATGACCTCGGCCACCAGGGTGATGCCGGCCCCCAGCTCGCCGGCCAGGCCCACGCCCGCCAGAAGGCGCAGGACCGCGTACTGCCCCACGCCCGTGACCAGGCCGTTGCCCAGGTTGGCCAGGGAATACAGGATGATGGAACCGAAGAGCACGGACAGCCGGCCCTTCTTGTCCCCCAGCACGCCCCAGAGGATGCCGCCGATCAGCAGGCCGCCCATCTGCATGTTGAGCAGCAGCACGCCCCGGCTCATCAGCTGGTCCGGGGGCACGCCGAGGCCCGTCAGGCTGGGCATGCGGACCATGCTGAAGAGCAGCAGGTCGTAGATGTCGACGAAGTAGCCCAGCGCGGCCACCAGGATCAGGAGCATGGCCTGGCGCCGCAGCGCCGGGGACAGGTCAGCGAACATGGCGCCTCAAAAAATCCGGATCAGTAGAACTTCGTGCGCGAGCGCAGGGCCTGCGGGGGGCCGAGCCATGGGGCCTTGGCCGCCAGGGTCTCGGCCCGCGCCACCCAGGCCGCCACGCCCTTGGCCTCGGCCAGGCGCAGGGGCCCGCCCTTGTAGGCCGGGAATCCGGTGCCGTAGATCATGGCCAGGTCCAGGATGCCCGCGTCGGACACCAGCCCCTCCTCCATGGCCCGGGCGGCCTCGTTGAGCATGGCCAGGTAAAGGCGGTCCTCGATGTCGGCCATGGGGTAGTCCGGGGCCGGCTTGTTGACCCAGCCGCTGATGCTGTCGTAGAAGACGTGCATCTTCCCCGCCTTGTCGCGGGTGAAGGCCCGCTCCAGGTCCGGCCGGGCGATCCAGTCCGGCGACGGCAGGTGGTCGGAGTAGTGCTGCTTGAGGATGCCCAGGACGTGCACGATGACGGGCACCCCCACCTCGCCGATCAGCTTCAAGGGCCCCACGGGCATGCCGAACTCGGTGGCTGCGGCCTCCACCTTCTCGGGGGGCACGCCCTCGGCCACCAATTGGGTGGCCTCCAGGATATAGGGCAGCAGGATGCGGTTGACCAGGAAGCCGGGGCTGTCCTTGACCACCACGGGCGTCTTGCCCATCTTCAGGGCCAGCTCCACGGCCGTGGCCAGGGTCCGCGCCGAGGTGCGCGGGCCGGGTATGACCTCCACCAGGGGCATGACCTCGGCCGGGCTGAAGAAGTGCAGGCCCACGAAGCGCTCCGGATGGCGGGCCTGCGCCGCGATGTCGGCGATGGGCAGGGTGCTGGTGTTGCTGGCCAGAACCGCGCCTTCCGGGACCAGGGCCTCCAGTTCGGCGAAGACCGCGTGCTTGATGTCCAGCACTTCGGGCACGGCTTCGATGACCAGGTCGGAATACTTCAGGTCCTGGTTCTCGCCGCCCGGCCACAGCAGGTTGAACTGGGCGGCCGCCTCCACCGCGCCCATGCGCTTCTTGGCCACGGCCTTGTCCAGATGGCCCTTCACCTTCTTGAGCGCGCGGCCCAGCACTTCCAGGTTGGATTCCTTCAGGGCCGTGGGCAGCTTGGCCTTCGTCACCAGGGGGATGGCGATGCCCGAGCCCATGAAGCCCGCGCCGACGACGGCCACGTGGGCCAGGGGGGCGCCCTTCACGTCCTTGGACTGCTTCTTGGCGTCCTGGCCCAGGAAAAAGAGGCGGACCAGGTTGCGGCTGACCTCGGTGGCCAGCAGTTCGCCCAGCGCGCGCGCCTCCTTCTCCAGGTAGCTGTCGCGGGAGGCCATCATGTTGCGCATCAGGCTGATGGCGCGCAGGGGGGCGGGGTAGCGGTCCTGGGTCTTGGCCACCACCGTGGAATAGGCGCGGTCGAGCACGACGTTCTTCAGCAGGCCGTAGTCGAGGAAGCGGTTCCATCGCGTGTGGCGCTTGCGGCGGCCCTCCTCAAAGGCGATGGCGACGCTTGGCTCGGCCAGCTTGAGGGCCAGCGCCTCGGCCACGGCCGCCAGCTGCTCCACGGGCGCGCTGTCGTCCACCAGGCCGATCTTGGCGGCGCGCCGGGCGTCGAAGAGGGTGCTGCCCAGGATGGCGGGGGCGGCCTGGGCGAAGGTCACCAGGCGCGGCAGGCGCCAAGTGCCGCCGAAGCCCGGCAAAATCCCCAGCTGGATCTCGGGCAGGCCGATGCGGACGCCTTCGTCCGCGGCCACGCGCGCGGTGCAGGCCAGCGCCAGCTCGCAGCCGCCGCCCAGGGCCGGACCGTGGATGGCGGCCACCACGGGCTTGCCCAGGTCCTCGATCGCGTTCATCAGGGCCTGGCCGGCCTTGGCCGCGCGGTAGCCCTCGTTGACCGCGTCGGCGGCCTGGGACAGGCCCTGCAGCTCGTTGAGGTTGGCGCCCGCGAGGAAGCCGGAGCTTTTGCCCGAACGGATCACGGCGGCCCGCACCGAGCCGTCGGACTTGAGGACCTGCACCTGGCCGGCCAGCTCGGCGATCATTTCGGCGCCGAGGGTGTTCAGCTTCTCGTCGGGGTCGTCCAGGATCAGGTGGGCGACGGGGCCGTTCTTTTCAATGCGCGTTTTGGAGGACACGGAAGGCGTCACCTAAAAAGGGATAAGAAAGCTCAACGCGTGCTGCTGTCGCGTTCCAGCACGAAGGCCGCGCCCTGGCCGCCGCCGACGCAGAGGGTGGCGAGGCCGCGGGCGGCCTTGCGTTCGATGAGCTCGTGGGCGAGGGTCAGAAGCAGGCGGCCGCCGGAGCTGCCCACGGGGTGGCCGAGGGCGATGGCGCCGCCGTTGACGTTGAGCCGGGCCGGGTCGAGCTCGCCCACGGCCTGGTCCAGGCCCAGGCGTTCCACCGCGATCTTGGGGTCGGCGAAGCCCTTCAGGCAGGCCAGCACCTGGGCGGCGAAGGCCTCGTTGATCTCCACCACGTCCATGTCCGCCATCCTGAGCCCCATGCTCTTGAACAGGCGCCCGGTGCTGTAGACGGGGCCCAGGCCCATGCGCTTGGGTTCGAGGCCGGCGTAGGCCTGCCCCTTGATCAGCGCCAGGGGCCTCACCCCCCAACTTTGGGCGCGCTCCAGGGTGGTGATGAGCAGGGCCACCGCCCCGTCCGTGATCTGGCTGGCGTTGCCGGCCGTCACCGTGCCGTGGTCGCGGGCGAACGCGGGCTTGAGCTTCGCCAGGCGCTCCACGCTGCTGTCGGCCCTGATGCCGTTGTCCTTGGTGACGGGGTTCATGGCGGGCGGGCAGAACAAAGGCGCGATCTCGCGGTCAAAGCGGCCAGCCTGCTGGGACTTGGAGGCCTTGAGGTGGGACTGCACGGAGAACTCGTCCTGCATCAGGCGGCTCAGGCCGTACTCATTGGCCAGGACCTCGGCGGTCTGGCCCATATTGAGGCCGCAGGTGGGGTCGCTGAGGCCCTCCATCAGGCTGATGCGGGGCTTGAAAAACTCGCCCCAGGGCGCCTTCAGCATCAGGCCCAGGCGCTGGGTGCCGGTCTTGGCGCGGTTGAGCTGGGCGAACCACTGCGTGGCCTTCTTGTTGTACACCAGGGGGGTGTTGCTCAGGCTTTCGGTACCGCCGGCCACCACCACTTCGGCCCTGCCGCTGAGGATCTCCTCGCAGGCGTTGGTGACCGCCTGCATGGAGCTGGCGCAGTTGCGGTGGACCGTGTAGGCGGGTATGGACAGGGGCAGGCCGGCGTTGATCTGGGCCACGCGGGCCACATTGGCTTGGTCAAAAGGCTGGGCCACGCAGCCCAGGATGATCTCGTCCACTTCCTTGGGATCCACCGGAACGCGCTTGAACAGGGCCTGCAAAATTTGGCGCCCCAGCTCCCCCGCGCTGACGTCTTTGGCCTCGCCGCCGGACTTGAGAAAGGGCGTACGCACGCCGTCGACGATGACAAGCTGCTTGGACACTGGGCGCTCCTGGGCTTGAGGGAGGGAAAGCCCGCTGAAACGCGCTTAAGTGGGCCAAACCCCGGGGACTAAAATCCATGATAGCAGGGGCAAAGGGCGACATAAAGCGCTTTCAAAAACGAATGGGCACCGTGTGCGGGGACTCCCGGACCGGACCCTGCCACCAACGCCTCGGCCTCAGCGCCCGGCGGACACTGCCGAAAAGATGTTCCAAGGATTCGTGCCGGACCGGTTTCACGAAAAAACCGAAGGCCCCGGCTCGAAAGGCTTCCAAAATGCGCGGGCCGGCGGGATAGGCGGTCATCAAGACCAAGAGCGGCTGCTGGCCCGGGGCCCCCTCCGCCAGCAGGCCCAAAACCGCCTCCGCCCCCATGCGCTCGTCCGCCAGCACCAGGTCCAGGCCGCCCGCCCGGACGCGCGTCAGGGCGGAATCCGCCGAGTCCGCGGATTCGACGCGGCAGCCCAGATCGGACAGCGCAGACTCCAGGAATCCGCGGCTGTCCTTCCCTGTTCCGGCCAGGAGAACCCTCAAAGGCCGAGTGCTCATGCGATCAACTCCAACGAGGGGGCAGCCCCTTGGCCCCTCCTGCTACTCGAACACGCGTATGGGCAGCACGGTCATAGGGATGCCCTCCCACTGCAGCCTGCCCTGGAGCAGGTACACGGTCTGGTTGTGCATCCAGCGCTGGTACCAACGCTCCCTTTGGAACACGAACTTGCTGCCGAAGACCACCGACACCGGGAACTCCTTCACGATCTGGCTGCACAGGCGCGCCGCCGGGGCCACCACCTCCGTGCTCAGGTCCATCTGGTAGTTGGCCGGGATCCCCATGCGCCGCGCGAAGAGCACGTAGCGCTCCAGGTCCTCCCGCACTTTCGTATGTAAATGCTCCAGGGCGTCCGCGCCCTTGAAGTTGCCGCTGTCCACCAGGCCCACGCTCAGGAAGACCGCGTTCTTGAAGTGGCCCGGGAAGAAGATCTGGAAGATCGAGAACAGGGAGTGCAGGCCCACCCCGTTGTACCCGTCC
>DATHOE010000023.1:0-40472 GCA_035485275.1 bacterium | reverse complement strand
CAGCGAGCACGCCCTGCACAGCGCCGTGGTGGAGCTGATAGCCATGAAGGGCGCGACCATCCGCTACACCACCATCCAGAACTGGTCCAAGAACGTCTACAACCTGGTCACCAAGCGCGCCTTCGCCTACGAGAACGCCCGGGTGGAGTGGATCGACGGCAACCTGGGCAGCTTCCTGACGGTCAAGTACCCCGCGATCTACCTCAAGGGCGAGGGGGCGAGCGGGGAGGTCATGAGCGTGGCCTTCGCCGGCAAGGGCATGCACCAGGACGCCGGCGCCCGCATCGTGGCCTTCGCCGGCAACACCTCCGCCACCGTGACCAGCAAGAGCATCAGCAAGGACGGCGGCCGCACCAGCTACCGCGGCCTGGTGCGCGTCATGCCCGGCGCCAAGAAGGTGCACATCAACACCGTCTGCGACGCCCTGCTCATGGACGAGGGCAGCCGCTCGGACACCTACCCGACCATGCAGGTGGACGAGAAGGACGTCAACATCGGCCACGAGGCCACCGTCAGCAAGATCGGCGACGAGCAGCTCTTCTACCTCACCTCGCGCGGCATCACCGGCGACGAGGCCAGGCTGATGATCGTCAACGGCTTCATGGAGCCCTTCACCAAGGAGCTGCCGCTGGAGTACGCGGTCGAGCTCAAGCGCCTGATGGAGCTTGAGATGGAAGGCGGCATCGGCTGATGACGGCGACGGCGACGAAAAGCTTCAAGGAATTCTTTTCCCTGGCCTCGGTGGAGAGGCTCTCCGCGTCCTTCGGCGACACGCCCTGGCTCAAGGA
The DNA here is from genome assembly GCA_035485275.1 of bacterium. Classification (GTDB taxonomy): domain Bacteria; phylum Oederibacteriota; class JAJYGY01; order JAJYGY01; family DAIDJD01; genus DAIDJD01. The sequence continues at coordinate 39,684 of DATHOE010000023.1, read as the reverse complement.
GCGGCGCCTGCGCGGCTGGAAGGCCTTCGAGCAGGGCCTGGCCGAGAAGGACCGCAAGACCGGCACAAGATGGCTGAAGGGCGCCGCGCAGTGGCCCGAACAGCCCATGGAGCCCGGCCCCAAGCTGGCGATCCCTGAGGCCCTCAAGCCCAGGCTCGACGGCGAATGGGGCCCCCTGGCAGGGGCCATGAGCTTCGGCTGCGAGGGCACCGAGCCCGTGCTCCTGGACGAGGAGGCCCGCAAGGCCGGGGTGCTCTTCCTGCCCCTGGGCGAGGCCCTGCGCCTGCGGCCCGACCTGATCGAGAAGCACCTGTTCAGCCGCACGGCCGTGGACGAGACCCTCTATGCGGCCCTGCACGCCGCCTACTTCGGCCAGGGCGCCCTGGTCTACATCCCCCGCAACGTGAAGCTGGAGAAGCCCCTGCGCCTGCGCGGGGCCCACACCGGCGGGCACGCCGGCTTCTTCCCGCACACCCTGGTGATCGCGGAGGCGGGCAGCGAGGCCACGGTGGTGGACGAGGCCCATTCCGCGGGCGAGGCCCCCGGCCTCCTGGCGGGCGTGGCGGAGCTGATCCTGCAGCCGAACGCGCGCCTCAATTACATCAACTTCCAGGCCCTCAACCACGCCAGCGGGGCGGCCCTGCGCCAGAGCACGGTGCTGGCCGACGACGCCCGGCTCTACACCCTCGGCGTCGTCGCCGGGGGCGCCTGGTCCACCAGCTTCCTGGGCACACGCATCGAAGGCGGCGGCGGCAGCGTGGACCTGCTCGGGCTCGCCCTGGCCTCGGGCGGCCAGCAGGTGGAGATCCGCACCCTGCAGGACCACGTGGGCCGCTCGGGCAATTCCGACGCCCTGGTGAAGAGCATCCTGAGGGGCTCCAGCCGCTTCTACTTCGACGGCGTGGTCAAGATCTTCAAGAGCGGGCAGAACACCAACGCCTTCCAGAGCAACCCCAACCTGCTTCTGAGCAGCGACGCGCGCGCCGAGAGCATCCCCACCCTCGAGATCGAGGCCGACGACGTGGCCTGCAAGCACGCCGCCAGCATCGGCGGCATCGACGAGGACGAGAAGTTCTACCTGCTCTCCCGCGGCATCCCCATCCGCGAGACCGAGACCATGATCACCGAAGGCTTCGCGGCCGAGCTCGCCCAGCGCCTGCCCGACGAGCGCCTGCAGGAGCGCTTCGTGGCCATCCTCAACCGCCTGGCCTCGCAGGCCTCGGCCTCCCTCGCCTAGCCCCGTGCCCTACGACCTGGACCGAATCCGTGCGGACTTCCCCATCCTCGCGCGCCAGGTGAACGGGCGGCCCTTGGTGTACCTGGACAACGGGGCCACCTCGCAGAAGCCGCACGCGGTCATCGAGTCCCTGGTCCGCTTCTACCAGAACAGCAACGCCAACATCCACCGCGGGGCCCACGGCCTGGGCAGCGAGGCCACGGCCGCCTATGAGCAGGCCCGCGGCTCGGTGGAGCGCTTCGTGGGCGCGAACAACGGCAACGAGCTGGTCTTCACCCGCGGCACCACCGAGTCGGTGAACCTGCTGGCGCAGGCCTGGGGCCGCGCCAACCTCATGGCCGGCGACGAGGTCGTGCTGTCGCGCTCCGAGCACCACGCCAATTTCGTGCCCTGGTACATGATCGCCAAGGAGCGCGGCGCCAAGCTGGTGCTGCTGCCCCTGGACGCCGCCGGCCGCATCGACTTGGGGTCGGCCCGCGCGCTGATCACGGAGCGCTGCAAGGTCCTGGCCTTCACCTGGGTCAGCAACGTGCTGGGCGGCGTCAACGCGGTGGGGGAGCTGGCCGCGCTGGGCAAGGCCAAGGGCGCCATGGTCTTCGTGGACGCGGCCCAGGCCGCGCCCCACTTCCCCCTGAACCTGGCCCAATGCGGCGCGGACGCCGCGGCCTTCAGCGCCCACAAGATGCTGGGCCCCACGGGCGTGGGCGTGCTGTGGGCCCGCGAGGCCCTGCTGGAGGCCATGCCCCCCTGGCAGGGCGGCGGCAGCATGATCAGCAGCGTCAGCCCCGAGCTGGTGACCTGGAACCGCCTGCCCTGGAAATTCGAGGCCGGCACGCCCAACATCGCCGACGTGGTGGCCTTCGGCGCGGCCGTCAAATACCTCAAGGCCATCGGCTGGGAGGCCCTGCGCGCCCACGAGGAGGCCCTCTGCGCCTACGCCCTCAAAAAGCTGGCGGGCGTGGACGGCCTCAAGCTGTACGGCCCCTCCGGCCCCCGGGACCGCGTGGCCGTGTTCAGCTTCTCCCTAGCGGGCGTGGACGCCGGCGACGCCGGCGCCCTGCTCGACGCCCAGGGCATCGAGGTGCGCGTGGGCAACCACTGCGCCCAGCCCCTGATGGAGGAGCTGTGCGTGCCCGGGCTCATCCGCGCCAGCGCCTACCTCTACAACAGCCCCGGCGAGATCGACGCCCTGGTGGCTGGGCTGGAACGGGTGGTCTCCAAACTCAGGCCCGCGGCTTCCGCCGCGGCGAAGGCCTGAAGCGCCGCCATGCCCAGCCTGCCCCCGAAGCTGCAAGCCATGGTCGACGAACTGGCCTCGATCGACGACCTTGAGGAGAAGTACGACGCCCTCATCGAGATGGGCCGCGCGGTGCCGGACATCCCGGCCGAGCGCAAGACCGAGGACTGCATGGTCCACGGCTGCCAGAGCCTGGTCCACGTCTACGCCACCCTCGTCGACGGCCGCCTGAAGCTGAAGGGCCACGCCGACGCCCTCATCGTCAACGGCATGCTCGCCCTGCTGGTCCTGGGCCTGGACGGACTCACGCCGGCCGAATTCCTGCAGGTGGACCCAAAATTCATCGAAAAAACCGGCCTCATCAAGGCCCTCACCCCCTCGCGGGTCAACGGCTTCTACAACGTCTACCAGAAGCTGAAAGCGGACGCCTTGGCGGCGCTCAACGCTTAAGTCCCGCCGGCGCCGCGGGCCGTCCCTGAGGCAGCACCAAGGAGCCCCCCATGCCCACCGAACAGGAAGTTTTTGAGGCCCTCAAGCCCATTGTTGACCCCGAGTTGAACCTGTCCATCGTCGACCTCGGCCTCATCTACGGCGTCAAAATCGAGGAAGAAGGCAAGCGCGTGGTCGTGGACATGACCCTCACCTCCATCGCCTGCCCGGTCGGCCCCCAGCTGCGGGCCGCGGTGCACGCCGCCGCCGCCGGCCTCCCGGGCGTCGCCGACGTCTACGTCAACCTCCTGTTCAACCCGCCCTGGAACCCCCGCACCATGGCCAGCGACGACGTCCTGCTGCACCTGGGACTGGGCTGAGCTCCGCGCCCATGGCGCCCGATTGGGCCTATGGAAGGCGCCGGGAAAATCGCTTAAAGTAGGGCCTATGACCGACGAGGAAATCTTCATCGGCGCCGCGGACGGCAGGGAAATCGCCCTGCGGGAGCTCTTCGTCTCCACCCGGGAACAGGTCGCGCAGGTCTGCGCCTCGCTGCTGGACGGGGACGCGGGGCTGCCCTCCGCCGTGGTGGGCACCTATGCGCGCGCCTACCACACGCTGGGGCAGGGACACGCGCCGGAGCTGCCCCTGAAGGATTGGCTCTCCGTGCTGGCGGCCCGGGAATGCTTCCAGGTCCTGCAGGGGCTGCGCCGGGACTACGACCAGCAGAACCTGATCCTGGAGGCCCTGGCCGGGTCCATACCGACCCTGGTGGAGATCTCCCAGGACCCCAAGGAGCGGGTCAACTTCATGATCCGCGGGGACATCGACGAGATCCCCGAGGAGCAGCGCCGGATCCTGGGCCTCGCCGAGCTGGAGGGCCTGCGCCCGCCGGCCCTGGCCAAGCGCCTGGGCTGTTCCTGGGCCGCGGCCATGCGCAGGCTGATGGACGCGCGCCAGGCCCTGGCCAAGCAGGTGAAAGAAAGCTTCGGACTATGAGGAGCCCGTGGCTGAGCTGACCCCCGAGGAAATCCGGCGCCTGGTCTCGGGCTTCTTCGGCCTGGGGGACAACGAAACCGAGAGCGCGTCCCTGCGCGACGAGGTCGAGAACAGCGCTGCCGCGGCCATGGAAGTCCTGGCCCAGGTCCAGGCGGTCTTCGAAGGCGCGGCCCCGGCCGGCCTGAGCGCGGAGCAGAACCAGGCCGTCGAACAGCGGATAGAGGCCCTCATCGCGTCCCAACGGCGCAAGCCCGGCCTGTTCGGCTTCCTCAAGCGGCGGCCGGCGCCCAAGCCGAAGCCCAAGGCTCCTGCGGCCGCCGCCCCGCCCCCGCCGCTCGCGGCCAAGTCCGCGCCCACGCCGGCCCCGGACGCGGTCCAGGCACCGCGGGGGGAGACCGACTTTGAGGACACGGCGCCCATCGCCGACGTTCCCGCCCAGCCGCTCACCGCCGCGCCCGGCACGGCCCTGGCCGCGATGCAGGCCCTGCCGGCCGCGCGTAGCGCCCCGGCCAGGCCCGAGCCCCTTGCGGCCCCCGCCCCGCCCGCGCCGAAAGCCGCGCCCAAGCCGGCCCGGCCCGCCCCCCCGAGGAAGGCCCCGGCTAAGCGCGGCGTCCTCGCCGCGGCCCTGGCGCTGGCCCTGCTGCTCGGATTCGGGCTCTACCTTTTCCTGGCCAAGCCCGCGGGCCTTTGGCCCCTCCTGGCCCGGGCCCTGCCCGCCGGTTGGCTGAGGCCCGCTGCGCAGGCCCCCGCGCCCCCTTCCGCGGCCCGCCCGCCCCAGGCTCCCGGAGCGCCAGCGACTGCCGCCCCCGCCCTGGTCGCGGTCCCGGCCGGCCTGGCCCTGCGCTCCGACGCCCCTGCGCCGGCCCGCGACGCGCCCCTGCCCGCGGAGCTGCCGAAAGCCACCCCCATGGTGGCCGGCGCAATCGGGGACTGAGGCGCTTAAGCCCGGCGGGCCGCATCGCCGCCCCCGCAAGAAGCACTTTTATCGACAGCAAGCCCCGGCCCCAACGAGGAACCCATGCAGGAATCCGACAGTTCTTTGGCCGCCAGCCTCGACGAGATGGACAAGAGCCTTCTCAACGTGGCGCAGGCCGAGTTCCCCCTCGAAAGCCGGCCCTACGCCGCCTTGGGCGCCAAGATCGGCCTGGACGAGGCCGAGGTGCTCACCCGCTTCGCCGCGCTGAAGTCCAAGGGCATCATCCGCCAGACCTCGGCCATTTTCGACACCCGCGCCCTGGGCTACAAAAGCACCCTGGTGGCCATGAAGTTCGACCCCGAGCGGCTGGACAGCGGGGCCGCCCTGGTCAGCCTGCACCCCGGGGTCTCGCACAACTACAAGCGCGAGCACGTCTACAACCTCTGGTTCACCATCGCCGTCCCGCGCGAGGGCAACCTCAAGCGCGTCATCGACAAGCTGCACGCCGATTCCGGGGCCCAGGACACCATCATCCTGCCGACGCTCAGGCTCTATAAAATCGGCGTCAATTTCGACATGAAGGCGGCGGTCGACGTCAGCAAAGGCGGCGAGCTGCGCCTCGACGACCAGCTGGGGGACTACCGCAAGGTCACCGAGGCCGACAAGGCCGGCATCCGCTGCACCCAGGAGGACCTGCCCATCGAGCCCCGCCCCTTCGCGCGCTGGGCCGGGCAGATGGGCACGGACGAGGGGCAGCTCTTCGCCTGGCTGGCCGACATGAAGCAGCGCAAGTTCTTCCGCCGCTTCGCCAGCATCCTGCGTCACCGCGCCGCGGGCTTCGCCGACAACGCCATGGCCGTCTGGATCGTGCCCGAGGAGCGCTGCGAGGAGCTGGGCTTCAAGATGGCGGCCTTCAAGGCGGTCACCCACTGCTACAAGCGCCCGGTCTTCGAGAGCTGGCCCTACAACGTCTTCACCATGATCCACGGGCGCAGCAAGGAGGATTGCGAGAGCGTGGTCGAGGCGATCAAGGCGGAGAGCGGCCTGGACGACTACCGCATGCTCTACAGCACCCGCGAATACAAGAAGGAGCGGGTCAAGTACTTCACCGAGACCCCGGAACAGCTCATGTCCTCCCCCTCCCTCGTCTGAGCTTAGCCCATGAGCCCCGCGCTTCAGGACGCCCCTCCCCTGGACCTGGCCGCCGAGATCCTGCGCCTGAAGTCCGAGCGCAAGGCGGTGATCCTGGCGCACAACTACCAGAGCCCCGAGGTGCAGGACATCGCCGACTTCGTCGGCGACAGCCTGGGCCTCTCGCGCAAGGCCCAGTCCACCGACGCCGAGGTCATCGTCTTCTGCGGCGTCCACTTCATGGCCGAGACCGCCAGCATCCTGAACCCCTCCAAGACCGTGCTCCTGCCCGACGCCCTGGCCGGCTGCAGCATGGCCGACATGATCAGCGTGGACGCCCTCCTGGACCTGAAGGAGGCCCACCCCAAGGCCCTGGTGGTGGCCTACGTCAACACCAGCGCCGAGATCAAGGCCGAGAGCGACATCTGCTGCACCAGCAGCAACGCCGTCGAGGTGGTCCGGAGCCTGCCCGAGGACGCGGAGATCATCTTCATCCCCGACAAGTTCCTGGGGGCCTACGTCCAGCGCCGCAGCGGCCGCAAGATGATCCTCTATGACGGCTGGTGCCCCGTGCACATGGAGGTGCGGGAGCAGGGCATCATGGCGCTCAAGCGCGCCCACCCTTCGGCGACAGTCCTGGCCCACCCCGAGGCGCCCCCCGAGGTCACGGCCATGGCCGACTACGTCTGCAGCACCGAGCAGATGGTGGAGCAGGTGCGCGCGCTGCCCGGGCCCGAGTTCATCATCGGCACCGAGACCGGCATCATCCACAAGATGAAGCGGGAGAACCCCGGCAAGCGCTTCTACGCCTCCAACGACCTGGCCATCTGCCCGCACATGAAGATGAACAGCCTCCAGCGCGTCCACAGCGCCCTCAGGGACCTGCGCGGCGAGGTCAAGGTGCCCGAGGGCGTGCGCCAGCGGGCCTGGAGCCCCATCCAGCGCATGCTGGACCTCGGGCTCCCCTACCAAGAGAGTTTCGTCGGCTGCAAATGCTGAGGCGCCGCCTGGGCCTGCCCGCGGGCGTCCCCCCTTGCGGCGCGGCGCGATGAACCTGCGCCTGTCCCTGACCGGGACCGCCGTCCTGATGAAGGGGCATCCCTGGATCGCCCCCAACGCCCAGCTCAGCTACCGCCTGCCCCCGCCGGCCGGGACCCTGCTCAAGGTCCAGAACTCCACCGGGGATTTCCTGGGCTGGGCCCTGAGCGAGGGGCCGCGGCGCTCGCCCGCCTTCCGCGTGGTCAGCCGGGAGCGCCGCTGCGAAATGGGCGAGGCCTGGTGGCAGGGCGTGGTGGAGCGGGCCCTGGCCAAGCGCCCGGACAAATTGGGGAAGGCCGCGCCGCGCAGGCTTCTGGACGGGGAAGCGGACGGGGTCCCCGGCCTGCTGTGCGAGGCCTGCGGCCCCCTGGCCTTCCTGAGCTCGGCCTCCGAGGGCCTGGCCCCCTTCCTGCCCCTGATCGAAAAGGCCCTGATCGACCAGACCCGTCTGCGCGGCCTGTGGCGCCGTTTCCTCGACGCCCAGGGGGGCTGGGGCCCCTGGCACCGGGCGCCCCTGGCCCCGCTCAGCGCGGCCCGCTTCGAGGCCCTTGAGAACGGCCTGTCCGCCAAGCTGGACCTGGACCTGGACGCCCGCGCCGCGGTCCCGCCCTGGCCCGTGGAGCGGCGCTCCTGGCGCGCCTGGGCCGCGGCCAGCTGCCCGGAGCGGCGCGTGCTGGTCCTGGGCGCCCTCGACGGCGAGGCCGCCGCGGCCGAAGCCTCCAAGCCCAGGCAATTCCAGCGCCTGGAAAAGGGCTTCATCAACGGCCTCAAAAAAGCCGTGGCCTGGCGGCCCGAGCGGCTGCTGGTGGACCTGCCCCTGGAGTCCGTGGAAAGCTTCGGCCGCTTCGACGCGGCCAAGCACGGCCCCCGCCTGCTGCGGTCCCTGGCCGAGGCCGCCGCGCCGGGCGCGGAACTGCTCCTGAGCAGCGAACATAAATCCCTGGCCGGGGCCGAGGCCTGGGAGGACGCCTGGCGCAAGGCCGGCGTGGCCGCCCGCATGACCCAGGTCCTGGCGCCGGGGCCGGACTGCCCGGAACTCCCGTATTTCCCCGAAGGCCGCCGCCGGCGGGCCTTTGTTTTTTCGTTGGCCCCCGAAGCCGCCGCCTGAGCGGGCCGCGTATGGTTATTAAGCCATGAACGCCTTCCGGCACCTCATCCCTCACTTCAAAAAACAGCGCCGCCTCTTCGTGGTGGGCGTGCTGGCGCTTCTGCTCACCGACCTGGCCGAGCAGTACCTGCCCCGGCTGCTGAAGCTCGCCTTGGATGAGCTGTACAAAGCCAAGGCCGGACCGGGCGCCGAGCGCGCCGCCCTCGACGGGGTCCTGCTGTGGATCGGCCTGCGTCTGGGCCTGGTGGCCTTGGAAGGGGGCCTGCGCTGGGGCTGGCGCATGGGCTTCTTCGGCATGGGGCGCCACGTGGAATACGGCATGCGCCGCCAGCTCTTCGGCAAGCTGCTGACCCTGGACTCCGGCTTTTTCCGTCGCCTGCGCGTGGGGGACCTGCTCAGCCGGGCCATGAGCGACCTGGTCGCCGTGCGGGAAAGCCTGGGCTTCGGCTGGCTGGCGCTGGTGGACGGCGTGACCATGGTGACCCTGACCATCGCGTTCATGATGCGCGCCAACGCCCTGCTCACGGCCCAGATGCTGTGGCCCATGGTCTTCGTCCCCTTCCTGGTGGTCACCCTGGGGAGGAAGGTGCGCGACAACGAGCGCGCGGCCCAGGCCCTGCTGGACTCCCTGAGCCAGACGGCCACGGAAAGCTTCCACGGCGTGAGGGTGATCCACGCCTACGCCCGCCAGGCGGACGAGAACCGGCGCTTCGACGCGGCCTGCGAGGCCTACCGGGCCCGCAACATGCGCCTGGTCAAGGTGGAGGCCGTGTATTGGCCCCTGCTGTCCTTCCTGTCCGGGGCCTGCGAGCTGCTGCTGTTCTACTTCGGGGGGCGCGATTTGGCGGCTCGCCATATCACCCTGGGCGATTTCGCCATGTTCCAGGCCTATCTTCTCAACATCACCTGGCCGGTCATGGCCCTGGGCGTCTCCAGCAACTCCTACGTCAAGGGCAAGGTCAGCATGCAGCGCCTCAACGAGGTCTACGACGCCGCGCCGGCCATCCAGGACGGGCCGGAAAAGGCGGTCCGCCCGGAGAGCCCCGGGCGGCCGGTGGTGGAGTTCCGCGGGGTCGTGTGCTCCTACGCGGACGGGCCGGACGTCATCAAAGGCGTGGACTTCTCGGTGCGGCCCGGGGAGTGGGTTGGCCTCGCCAGCCGCCTGGGCGGCGGCAAGAGCACGCTCCTGCGCCTGCCCCTGCGCTTGGACGACGTGAAGGCCGGCGAGGTGCGGCTGTGGGGCCGCGACGTGCGGGCCTGGCCGCTCCAGGCCCTGCGCCGGCGGGTGGCCCTGGTGGCGCAGGAACCCTTTCTCTTCAGCGAGACCGTGCTCGAGAACATCACGTTCAGCTTCGACGGCGACCCCCAGGAGCGCTTCGAGGACGCCGTGGCCGCGGCCAGGGCCGCGGACCTGCACGAGACCGTGGGCGGCCTGCCCCAGGGCTACGCCACCCTGCTGGGCGAGAAGGGGATCAACCTGTCGGGCGGGCAGAAGCAGAGGGTGGCGCTGGCGCGGGCCCTCTTCGCCAAGCCCGACCTCCTGCTCCTGGACGACGCCTTCTCCGCCGTGGACACCGGCACCGAGGAGCGCATCGCCCCGGCGCTGAGGCGGGCCCTGCCCGAGGCGGCCGTGATCATGGTCAGCCACCGCGTCTCCACCCTGAGGCTCTGCGACCGCGTGCTGGTGCTGGAGGACGGCCGCATCACGGCCGAGGGCAGCCCCGACGAGCTGATGCAGCAGGAAGGCTACTTCTTCGAGATGGCCCGCCGCGAGCACCTGGCCCGGCGCATCGGGCTGGAGGCCTGATGCCGGCCCTGGAGAAGAACGCGGGCGAGGTGGAGGGGCCGGCGCTCGACTGGGCCCTGACCAAGCGCCTGCTCCTGCGCGCCCGGGCCCAGTGGGGCGACCTGGGGCTCGCGGCCCTGCTCCTGCTGCTGGTCAGCGCGGGCATCCAGGTCCAGCCCCTGCTGGTGGGCCTGCTCCTGGACTACTGCCAGCGGGGCGACATGGCGGGCGCGCGGCCCCTCTTCATGGTCCTGGCCGCCTGCCTGGCCTGGGTCTTCTGCCTGCAGACCGTCGAGACCCTGCAGACCAAGCGCCTGGGGCTCGACCTCTCGCTCGACCTGCGCCAGTCCCTCTTCCACAAGATCCACACCCAATCCCTGCGCTATTTCGACAAGAACCCCGTGGGCAGCCTGATGACCCGCGTGATCTATGACGTGGAGACCCTGGACGACTTCTTCACGGCCGGGGTCACGGCGGTCTTCCAGGACATCTTCACCGTGGGCCTCATCGCCTTCTTCCTGGTCCAGATGGATTGGCGCCTGGGCCTCGCGGCCCTGGCCTTGGTGCCCCTGCTCCTGTGGTCCACGGCCATCTTCCGGCGCGAGGCCCGCGTCAATTTCCGTGCCCTGCGCAAGAACAACGCCGCCATGAACGCCTTCCTGACGGAGAACCTGGTGGGCATGTCCACGGTCCAGGCCCACAACCGCCAGGAACGCAACGCCACCAAGTTCGACGCCATCAACCGCGATTCCCTGGGCATCCTGCTCGAACAGATCCGCATCAACGCGTTTTTCATGCCCCTGGTGGAGCTGCTGGCGGCCGCCAGCCTGGGCGTGGTGATTTGGTACGGCGGCCTGCGCCACTTCGGGACCGGGCTGTCCCTGGGCGTGGTGGTGGCCGCCACCTTGTACATACAAAGGCTCTACGAGCCCCTGCGCGACCTGACCGACAAGTTCGGCACCTTCCAGAGCGCCATGGCCTCCTCGGAGCGCGTCTTCGCCCTGCTGGACCTCGATCCCGACGTGTCCGACCCGGCCGCGCCCCTGCCCGCCCGCGCCATCCGCGGCGACGTCGAGTTCCGGGACGTCACCTTCGCCTACGAGCCCGGGCGCCCCGCCCTCAGGGACGTCAGCTTCCGTGTCCGCCCGGGCGAGAGGGTGGCCGTGGTGGGGCCCACGGGCTCGGGCAAGACCAGCCTGGTGAACGTGCTGCTGCGCTTCTACCCCATCCAGTCCGGCAGCGTCCTGCTCGACGGGAAGCCCTTGGAGGCCTACGCCCGCGCCGAATACCTGCGCCACTTCGCGCTGGTGCCGCAGGACCCCTTCCTGTTCAGCGGCCCCATCCTGGAGAACCTGCGCCTCTCCGACGCCTCCGTCCCGCGGGAGCGGGTGGTCTGGGCCTGCCGCCAGGTGCGCGCCGACGCCTTTATCGATACAATGCCGAAGGGATACGACACCGAGCTGGCCGAGGGGGGCTCCAACCTCTCCACCGGGCAGAAGCAGCTCCTTAGCTTCGCCCGGGCCCTGGTCTTCGACCCGGCCGTGCTCATCCTGGACGAGGCCACGGCCAGCGTGGACACGGCCACGGAGGCCGAGATCCAGCAGGCCCTGGCCGTGCTGCTGGAGGGCCGCAGCTCCCTGACCATCGCCCACCGCCTCAGCACGGTGCGCGAGGCGGACCGCATCCTGGTGCTGAAGGACGGCCGCCTGGCCGAGCAGGGGAGCCACGCCGAGCTGATGGAAGCCGGCGGGCTGTACAAGGGCCTGATCGAACTGCAATTCAAGGAGCGCGCCTGATCCCATGCCCACCCACCGCAGCGACGTCCTCGTGCTCGGCTCCGGCATCGCCGGCCTGGCCACGGCCCTCAAGGCCGCGGAGCACGGCCTCAGCGTGACCGTCCTGGCCAAGCGCCAGGCCGAGGAGACCAACACCAGCTACGCCCAGGGGGGCATCGCCAGCGTCTTCGACTCCGAGGACAGCTTCGGCAGCCACATCGACGACACGCTCCGCGCCGGCGCCGGGCTCTGCCGCACCGAGGTCGTGGAGGCCGTGGTCAAGGAGGGGCCCCAGCGCATCGCGGACCTGGTGCGCTGGGGAGTGCGCTTCACGCGGGCGGGCAAGTCCAAGGACTCGCCCTTCGACCTCACCCGCGAGGGGGGCCATTCCGCCCACCGCATCCTGCACCGCGCCGACCTGACCGGGGCCGAGATCCAGCGCGCCCTGACGGCGCGGGCGCGGGCCACGCCCGGCATCGGCATCTTCGAGTGGCGGCAGGCCGTGGACCTCATCGCCGAGCGCGGCCAGGTCCTGGGCGCCTACGTCCTGGACACGGCCACCGGCGAGGTCGAGACCCGCCTGGCCAAGGCCACGGTCCTGGCCACGGGCGGCTGGTCCAAGGTCTACCTCTACACCACCAACCCCGACGTGGCCTCGGGCGACGGCCTGGCCATGGCCTGGCGCGCCGGGGCCACGGTGTCCAACCTCGAGTTCTGCCAGTTCCATCCCACCTGCCTCTACCACCCCGACGCCCGTCGCTTCCTCATCAGCGAGGCCGTGCGCGGCGAGGGCGGCATCCTGCGCACAGCCAAGGGCCGGGCCTTCATGGGCGACTTCCACCCGCTCAAGGAGCTGGCCCCCCGCGACGTGGTGGCGCGCGCCATCGACGCCGTGCTCAAGGCCTCCGGCGACGAGTGCGTCTTCCTCGACGTCACCCACCTGCCCGCGGGCCTGATCAAGCGGCGCTTCCCCAACATCTACGCCACCTGCCTGCGCTACGGCATCGACATGGTCAAGAAGCCGGTGCCGGTGGTGCCGGCCGCCCACTACCAGTGCGGCGGGGTGACCGTGGGCCTCATGGGCGAGAGCAGCGTGGACCGGCTCTACGCCGTCGGCGAGGTGGCCTGCACCGGCCTGCACGGCGCCAACCGCCTGGGCAGCAACAGCCTGCTGGAGGCCCTGGTCTTCGCCCGCCGCGCCGAGGAGGACCTGCGCCGCAAGCTCAAGCCGCTGCCGGCCTGGTTCAAGCCCCGGCACTGGGACAGCGGCAAGGCCGAGGCCCCGGACGAGGGGGTGGTGGTCACCCAGAACTGGGACGAAGTGCGCAGGATCATGTGGAACTACGTGGGCATCGTGCGCACGGACAAGCGCTTGGAGCGGGCCCTGCGCCGCATCCGCCTGCTGCGCCACGAGATCCGCCAGTATTATTGGGACTTCCACGTCACCGGCGACCTGCTGGAGCTGCGCAACCTGGCCCTGGTGGCGGAGCTGATCGTGCGCAGCGCCCGCCTGCGCCGCGAGAGCCGCGGCCTGCACTACAACCTCGACTGCCCCAAGACCGACTCCAGGCGCCCCCCCAAGGACACGGTGCTCAAGCCGCCCAAGGACCCCAAGGCCAGGAGGACCTGATGGGGGACCTGCTGCGCCTCCTGTGGGTCTTCCTGGGCGGCCGCTTCAAGGGCCGCCGGTCCATCCTGGAGCCCTCGGTCCTGAAGCTGAGGGTCTGGCCCGCGGACCTGGACCTGAACCTGCACCTGAACAACGCCCGCTACCTCAATTTCATGGACCTCGGCCGCGTGGACGTCCTGCTGGCGGGCGGCCTGGGCTTCTGGGAGCGCAAGGGCCGCCAGCCCCTGGTGGCGCTCTCCTTCTGCCGCTACTTCAAGCCCCTGGGGCCCTTCCAGTCCTTCGAGCTCCACACCCGCATGGTGGGCCTGGACGAGAAGTGGTTCTACTTCGAGCAGCGCTTCATGCGCCGGGGGCGCCTGCACGCGCTGGGCGCGGTGAAGGGCCTGATCGTGGACAAGAAGGGCCCGGTCCCGACCCGCGAGCTCTTCAGCGCGGTGGGCCTGGAGCGGCCCCCCAGCCCCGAACTGCCAGCCTGGATGCAGGAGTGGCTGCGCTCGGAGCGGGCGGCGATAGACCAGTTGAAGTCCGAGGCTCCGCCGGCGGGCCGGGCTTGAAGCCTTCGCCGCGGGACCCCGAGGGCCCTCCCAAGGCCCTGCTCCTCGACCTGGGCAACGTCACGGTGCGCCTGCGCTTCGACCTGTTTTTTGAGGGCTTGAAGGCCGCCTGCCCGGGCCGCGCCCCCGGGGAATTGCGCAGCCTGCTCCAGGACCCCGCCACCGGGCACGACGACTTCGAGCGGGGCCTCCTAGACGGACCCGCCTGGCACGCCCTGCTCCAGGAGCGCATGGGGCTGGCCTTGGGCTACGAGGACTGGCTGGAACTGTGGAACAATTGGTTCGAACCGAACGTCCCTATGGAACGGCTGATCGCGGATTTGCGCGGCCAGGTCCGTTTCTGGGGCCTGAGCAACACCAACGCCGAGCATCTGCGCCACCTCAAGCGGGCCTTTCCCGTGCTGGACGCCTTCGAGGGCATCACGGCCTCCTGCGAGGTCGGGGCGCGCAAGCCCGAACCCGCGATCTACGCCGCGGCCCAGCGCTCCCTGGGGCTGGCCGGTCGGGACATCCTGTATTTGGACGACATCGCCGACTATGTGCGTGCGGGTGAGGCCTCCGGGCTGCGCGTCTTCCACTACACCTTCAACGACGCCCAGCTGAGGCAAAGCCTGCGTTCCATGGGCCTCCAGGCGCCGGATTCCGGGGCCCCGGGCCGGGCGGACGGGGATACACTTTAATACGACCTATGAGTGTCTTTTTGGCCCCCTATCGCCTAGAATCTGCGCCGTGATGCCCCTGACCTCAAACTCCTTGAAGGCCCTCGCCGGCCTGGCCCTGTGCGCGGCCCTGGCCGCGCCATTGGCCGCGGATCCGGCCGCCGGCGCCCCCGCGCCCGCCGCCCTGAGCGGCTCGGCCTCGGCCTCGGCGCTATCCCCCACGGTCCAGACCTACCAGGACTTCCTGGGCGGCGCCCTGGCCGCCTTGGCCGGGCCCCTGAACGATTTCATGGTGCAGTCCGGCAAGCCGAGCATATCCGTGGTCGCCGGGGGCTTCCGTGAGCTGATCACCGGCGAGCGCTCGCCCTTCTGCGACCACCTGGACCGGGACCTGACCACCCACCTGCGGGACGACACCCCCTACGGCGTGCCCAGCACGCGCGAGCTCCAGGACGCCTGGATCGGCGTCGGCGGCAACAAGGCCGACATGAACATGCCCTACACCCTCAGCCGCTTCGGCCGCCTCCTGAGCGTGGACGCCGTGGTCGGCGGCGACTACCGCATCGTCGGATCCTCCATCTTCGTCACGGTCCGGCTGCTCGACTGCCGCAAGGACTCGGTGCTGTGGGTGCGCAGCTGGCAGATGCCCATGGCGGCCGTGGACCGCGGCGACCTGAACACCTATTCCGACAGCGCCCCGGCGGGCTACGGCCAGCAGGCCGAGGTCGTCGCGCCGCCCCCTCCCTCCGGGACCATAGCCCCGGAGCCGGAGCCGGCCTCCCCGACCGCCGGCGTGAAGGTCTCCGCGGCCAGCCTCGAGACGGGCCCCCTCGGCTTCGAGCAGCCCGGGGTCCAGCTCGAGTCCAACGTCCACGAAACCGAGTTCTCCCCCTACCGCGTGAATTTCGAGGCGGGCTACGAGTCCTTCGACCCCATGAACTCCACCTTCCGCGGGGTGGTGGGCGACCTCCTGGGCCCCTACCTCAACGTCAACTGGGCCGACATCGTGCACGCCGAATTCTTCCTGTGGGACCGCGCCAGCCTTCCGAGCCTGCCCAGCCCCATCGGCTCGCTCTTCGGCTACGGCATGACCACGAGCCTGACCTGGCCGGTGCGCCTGGGCCATTACTGGGTCGTCTACGGCGGCGTGGGCGGGAAGTTCGAGGCCATCAACGTCAACGGCGGCGTGGTCAACGGCAGCCCGGTCCCGAACCAGGACACCTTCAGCTTCGGCAACAACAGCTTCTTCGCCACGGCCGGCGCGAAAGTGCACCGCGGCGACGTGGGCATCGACGCCAACCTCGCCTACGACCTGCTCGCGGCCTACAGCCCCTACATGATGGTCAAGCTCGGCCTCTACTATGAGTACACCTTTGAATAGGGCGCGGGGAGGCTTCCTGGGCTTGGCCGGCGGCTGCCTTGTGGGGCTCTTCGCCCTGCTCGCGTCCGGCTGCTCCAACCACGGCCCGGTGGGCGTGTTTTCGCCGGAGCTTTTCGGCAAGAACATCGGCGCGCCGAACCTGCAGCTCTACGCGGCCACGAACCTGACCATCACCACCTACACCTACAGTTCGGGCTGCCTCAACTGCTACAGCGACTTCACCAACGGCAGCACCGCCGGCGGCCCGGGCGAGGACTGGTGGGAGATGGAGGTCAGCATCTCCAACGTCGGCGGTTCGGGCACCTATTGCCCGGTGGTGGCCACCTTCAGCGCCACGGATCCCTACCTGCAGTTCGTGACCAATCCCGCGGTCCAGGGGGCGCCCGCGGGGGCCTCGGCGGTCACCCAGCTCGGCGTGGGCAACGAGATCCTGCCCTTTTCCCAGACCGTCGAGGGGATGTACCAGGGCTACGACAACAACGGCGACCTGGTCGATTTCACCACCGGCTTCAGCCTGGCCTTCGTCTACAAGAACAACCCCTCCAACCCGCCGCCCTATTATCCCGTGAACATCACCATGACCATGACGGACGGGCTCAAGTACACCTATGTGAGCACCTTCCCCATCTACGTGGTCCAGACCAACGCCGCCCCGCCGTCCTAGGGTTTTTCATTTAGTTCCGTCCCAGGGCCTGCCCTCCACGTCCAAAAAACCGCCGTCCAAACCGAGCTCCGCCACCGCCTCCTGGTGCGAAAAGGCCAGCTGCCTTGGCGCGTCCGCGTAGATCCCGCTTTCCCTGGCCCAGGCCCGCAAGGTGTCGGCCCGGCCTCCGGCGCGGGCCACGAGGAACACGAAGCGGCCTCCGTAGCGGTGGCGCAGGCGCGAGAGCAGGCCCTTGGCCGCGGGTCGGCGGTAGGGCGCGTGCTCGTATTCCAGCAGGCCGCCTCCCCGGATCCCCCTGAAGCTGAACTCGAAGATCCCGTCCGGTACCCGCTTGCGGGGGCCCGGCTCCCGGCTCAGCATGCGCAGCTGGTGGTCCGAGACCCAGGTGCGCCCGTCGACGCCGCTCTCCTCCAGCCCCAGGCGCAGGTCCACCACCTTCAGGTCGTGGCGCAGGGCCGGGCTCAGGTCCTCGGGCCGGCGGGGGAAGTCCTTCAGCCATTCCTTGGCCAGCAGTCCGCAGTCCGCCAAGACCCGGTTGCCCCCCTGGCAGGGGAAGTACAGGAGGCGTTCCGAGAGCCAGGCGAAGGACCTGAACCCCAGCAGGCCCGCCTCGCGCAGCGCCACCAGGCGTTTCGACGCGGCGGAGGGGGAGGCGTCTTGCCAAAAGGCGCGGTGGAGCTGGGCCGTGGACACGAAGCGGTTCTGCCAGGTGAAGAGGAGCACGGCCAGGTCCCGGTCCGTAGGCTCAAAGCGCATGCTTGCGGCTCCGCTGCATGCGCTCCAAGGCGGCCTTGGCCAGGGGCGTGCTGGGCTTGGGCATCCGCAAGTCCGCGCTTTCGGGGGCGGCCAGGTCCAGGGGCCCCGGGGCCGGGGCCCGATCCTTCGCGCGCCGGCGCCTCTTCCTGAAGGGCCCGGCTTCCGGCGCGCTGCGCAGGCGGCCGCGGTACAGCTCGCGGCCGCCACTGTTCTGCACGATCATGAAGGCCTCGCCCACGGCCAGGTTCATCAGGTCGTTGGGGTGGAAGAGGGGCCGCTTCTCTTGGTGCGCGTTCAGGCTTTGGGCTGTCCTGGCCCCCCTCAGGCCGCCGCGGCGGAGCGCCCAGTTCGGGCGCTCCGCCTTGATCCCGCTTCCCGACAGCCGCGCCAGCATCTCGGCCGAGTCGGCCCCGCCCATGCGCAGCAGGATCTTGTTGGCCGTGTTCTCGAAGATGGCCTCGGCGATGGGACGGCCCTGGCGGGCCAGGTCGCCCAGGCTCTGGTGGGCCAGCACGATGCCCACCCGGGCTTCGCGGGCCTTGGCGACCAGGGCCCGCACCTGGGGGTAAAGGAGGTCCGCGAACTCGTCGAGGTAGAGGAAGACAGGCCGGGCCTCGGCCGCGTAGCGCTTGGTCAGGCTCGACTGCAGGTCCATCAGCAGCAGGGTGCTCACGCGCTTGAAGGCCGAGGGGTATTGGTCCGAGGCCAGGCCCGCGTAGAGGATGCCGCCCCTGGACAGCACCGCCTCGAGCCGCACGCCCGGGCTGCCGGTGTTGAGCAGGCTTGCGAAGGCGCCCGTGCACAGGGGCGTCAGCGCGTTGACCACGCCCTGCAGGTTTTTGGAGTATTCCAGGGGCGACAGGCTCAAGGCCTGGCGGCGCAGGTCGCGGGCCTCCGGGGCGCCGGGGGCCAGGGCGACCAGGGCCGCCAGGGCGCCCTGGTCCATGGCGACGCCGCGCAATTGCTCCGGCGTGGCCAGCACGCCGAGGCGGCGGCAGAGCCCGAAAAAGGGGTAGAAGAGGCTGAGCGCGCGGTCGCGGTAGAAGGAGGTGGCGGTGGCGTCGTCGCTGAAGAAGGCCGCGTGCGCCCGTTCGGCCACCAGGGCCGGGTCCCCGCCGGCGAAGGGATTGTAGGTGTCGGAGCCCTCGGGATCGGCCAGGTCCAGGCAGCGCAGATCCCTGGTCCGGCCGCAGGCGCGGGCGTAGGCCGCGACGGTCCGGCGCATGGCGCCCTTGGGGTCGATGATGATGAGCCCGGCGCCGCGGGCCATGTCCTGGTGGATCATGGGCAGCAGGCCGTGGTAGTTCTTGCCCGTGCCGGAGGAGCCGACGATCTCCAGGTGCTGGAAGCGGGCCCGTTCCGTGATGACGGGACGGGCCCGCATGGTCAAGGCCAGGGGGAATTCGCCCAGGGGATCCTGGGGCTCCGCCTCCGGGGCCTCCAGGGCCTTCCGTTTCAGGGACAGGATCCCCGCGCCGGCCAGGACCGCAAAAAAAGAAAATTCCCAGACTAGGACCATGTAGGCATAACCCCATTCAAAGCGTTTAACCAAGACGGGCTTCAGCCTATAATTGTTGCGCGGGGGCGCGGGGCCCCGCCCTTCATGGACTGGGAGCTCGATGGCATCCGATAAACACGCCTTCCTCGCGGTCCCTTTTGCGGTGCTGTTCCTTTGGCTGGCCTGCGCCCTTCCGAGCCTCGAAAAAACCCGTCTCCAGGATGTCGACGAGCTGACCCACGCCCGCGTGGCGCAGGCCGCGGCGCTGAGGGGCCAATGGTGGCCTTTGGAATTGGACGGCCATATTTTTGTGGAGAAACCGCCCCTGTTGTTGTGGATGGCGGCGGCCACGGCCGAACTCAGCGGGCAGCCCTATGCGTCCTGGCCCTACCGGCTGTGGACCTGCCTGGGCGCGGGCCTGGCCCTGTTCTGTCTGGCCCTCATCGGCGTGATCCTGGATCGCCTGGTACTCGGTATCAGCGCCGCGCTGGCCCTGGCGCTCCAGGGCGACCTCATCTTCCACGCCCGTTTTTTCACCTTTGACACGCTCTTCCTCGGCTGCGCCCTGCTTGGCCTGGCCCTGTCCCTGCGGGCCGCGCGCAGCTTGAAGACCCGCGACGCCTGGCTGGCCGGGATCGCCCTGGCCCTGGCCGCGGCCTTCAAATCCTGGTTCGTGCTGGCCCTGGTCCCCGCCTTTGCCGCTTCCTTGATGCTGGCTTTGCCGTCCAAGGTCCGCCGCGCTTGGGCTTTGGCCCTGGGGCTTCCAGCCCTGCTGGTCCTTCTGGGATGGACAGCCCTCTATGTCCGATGGGTCGGCCGCTCTTTTCTGTCCGAGGAATGGTCCGTCAACCTGATGGGCCGGGCCTTGGGCCGCGCCAACGAGCTCGACCCCCAGGGCCATGCCTCCTTTTATCTGAAATGGGCTGCCCGCAGCGCGCCGGCCCTGCTGCCTTTGGGCCTGGCCGTGCCCCTGGGCCTGGCCCCGGGCCTCCGGGGCCAAAGCATGGCCCAGGAGCCCGGGCAAAGGGCTTGGGCCTTCGCGCGGATCTGGACCTGGTCCTTCTGCCTCTCCTGGTTCCTGGGCCTGGCCCTGGTGCGGGCTGAAACCATCAATTATCTTCTGCCTTTGGAAGCGGGGCTCTGCCTGGCCTTGGGCCTGGAGCTGGCCAGCGGGCAAAGCCGGGCCCGCAGACTGCTGCAAGCCGGGCTTTTGGGGGCCGCCATCGTGTCCAGTTTGCGGCTCTGGGACCCCCTCTGGTCCTTGTTTCTGGGCCTGGCCTTGGGCTTGCCTTGGTGCCTTGTCCGGCATTGGGAAGGGGACCCGGACCCGGTCCACGCAGGCGCAGCCAGGAATGCCTTCCTGCCCTGGGTCGCTGTGGTCCTGCTTGGGATCGGCCTGGTGGGCCTGCTGGCAAGGGAAGCCGCGGGCCTGCTGCAAAGGCCCTTGGATCCGACCCGCCAGGTGGCGGACCTCCTGCTGGCGCATCCGGCCCGGGTCCCCGGGGAAGTCTTGTGGGTGATCGGGGGAAGCACCCAGGCGATTGATTTTTATTCCTCCTACCAATTGCGCTGGCTGCCGGCCTTGCCCGCGCACAGGCCCCTGCAGGCCACGCTGGTGGAGACCCGCGCGGGCTGGATCTTTTATCCGGCCGTGGATGCCGAGCCCAGGCCCCGCGCATGAGCCGCGAGGGGCGCCTTGTCCGCGCGTTTTGTTCCGGGCTGGCCGGCCTGGGCTTTCTGCTCCTGCCCGCTGGGGCCGCGGCCACTGGGCCTTATATGTTCGGCACCTTCGGCGCCCGGGTGGTGTCCAACCAGGACATGAACGACTTCTTCGCCATGGGAAGCCAGAACGCAGCGGAGTTCATCCCCAGCGAGGTGGGAGAAGCCTACCTCACGGCCGGATACCGCTTCACGGACCCCTTCGCCCTGGAACTCTCAAGCGGAGCCCAGCAGGGCCGCGAGGAGTCGAACCTCTATTCCTTCGGGGACGTGGACCTGCAGGTGCCTTCCGGGGCCCTGAGCCTGGTCTCCATCGCTCCGGTCTTCTGTTTCGACACCTTCACCAGCTCCACCTCCTCCTGGCTCAACCAGGTGGGCTTCCGCCTGGAGTACGCGCAGGTGTCCGGCGTGGAGACCCTGGAGTCGACCAACGGCAGCCTCAGCTCCCTCAACTTCAACGGCCAGACCCTGGGCGGCAGCCTTTTCTACCGGCTGGTGAACCTTTGGCCCCCTGCGCGCCTGAGCGTGGGCCTGGAGGCGGGCTACGAATACCTGAGGTTCAACCAGCTGGAATCCGGCAATCCCAGCGGCGTCTTCGTGGGCCAGCCCGGCCGCACCCTGCAGAACATGAACGGGGCCCAGGCCTTTTTGGACAATTCCGGCTTCTATGTGCGCCTGGTGGTGGGCTGGGACAAGGATTCCATCTTCAACAAGGGCGCCGGCGCCCGGGTCGCGAGCAAGGACGTGGTGCGGGAGGCCTCGGCGGACGCCCTGCTGGCCCGGGCGCGCAACGCGTCCAAGCAAGGGGATTCGCACACGGCCCTGCGCTGCTACCGCGAATACCTCAGGGTGCGGCCCACGGACGCCGCGGCCTGGACGGAGCTGGGCCGGGTCTATGAGAGCTTCGGGCGCAAGGATTTCGCCCAGGAATGCTTTGAGCAGGCCAAGAAAGCGCGTTAGGGTTTTTGACGGGGAACTTGATTTTGTGGGCCCTGTTATTTGATAATTTCATGTCCGTTTTTTCCGTCCGTGCATTTCCGCGCCCGGCGCGGATTTCTCCTCCAGGACCATGAGCCCGACCGACCAGCCCCTGTTTCCGTGGTTGCACTGGCTGCACCACGCCAGTTTCAGGATCGAATCCCAGGGCAAGGTGATCTACATCGACCCCTACCGCCTCAAGAATGCCGTGCCCGCGGACCTCATCCTGGTGACGCACGATCATTCGGACCATTTTTCGCCCAAGGACATCCAAAAGATCGCCAAACCCGGCAGCATCCTGGTGGGGCCCGCGCGGGTCACGGCCAAGGCCGCGGGAGTCCAGGTGCTGTCCGTGGCCCCGGGCGAGAATTTCGAGGCCGCCGGCATCCGCGGCAGGGCCGTGGCCTCCTACAACCTGCGCAAGCCCATGCACCCCAAAAGCCACGGCAATACCGGCTTCATCCTGGAACTGCCTGAGGGCCGGGTGTACCACGCCGGGGACACGGATTTCATCGAGGAAATGGCCGCTTTCCAGGGTTTGAAACTGGCCCTGCTGCCCGTGGGGAAGGTCCTGTTTTTCCACCCCACCATGGGGCCGGAGCAGGCGGCCCGGGCCGTGGAGGCCATGGCGCCGGAATACGCGGTCCCCATGCATTTCGGCACCATGCCCGCCAGCAAAGGGGACGGCTTGGCCTTCAAAAAGGCGGTCGGGGAGCGGGCCCTGATCCTGCCGCAAGAGGAGCCGGTTTAGGCGGTTTCATGCCGCGAGACAAGCGGCCCTTGGCGGGTTATACTGTCGCTCCATCCCATAGGAGAGCCTGTGCTTAAAGCCGTCGTCAAAAAAACAAGCCCCACGGAAGCCATGTCCAAGGAACTGAAGGAACGCGCCGCCCGCCTGCGCCTGATCGCCCAACGCGCCAAGCGCAGCCGCCACAAGTAGTTTTAGGCCGGGCTTAGGCTTAGGCCGGCGCCTCCCGTGTTTTGACACTCTAATCCGGTGTTTTGGACCTCCCCGCGCATTTTTTCTGGAGGCGAACATGGTGACGAAGAAGAGTAGCAAGGCCGCGGACAGCGCCGCGGCGCTCAGCGCCCGGATCCACGAGGTGGCATACGAGCGCTGGGTGGAACGCGGCCGGCCCCACGACACGGCCCTGGAAGACTGGCTGCATGCCGAAGGGGTCATTGTCGGGCGCGAGCCGAAAATGAAAAAGGCGCCTGCGGCGCCCAGAAAAAAGGCGGTCAAGGTCGATCTGGGCTGAGTTTCGCCCCGGAGCCCTTGGCCCTGGAGGCTGAGTGCGACCGTTTTTCCCCTTGTTTGCCGTGTGCCTGCTGGCGGCCCTGCTGGGCGCTTGCGGCCGTAAAACGGGCCAGCCTTCGGGCAACGCGCCGGCCGGTTCGGGCATCATCATTGTCGACAATAGTTACGCCGCGACTTGTTCCGACGAAAGCGCCAGGGCCGGTTCCTTTGACGCGTCCCTGGATCAGGGGCCCCCGGTCACGGTCGCGGACAATTCCAAGTTCGAGTTCGCCAATATTGCGCCGGGAAGCCACTCCCTCAGGATCCAAATCAGCGGCCCGCGCGCCAAGGACGGCGCCGAGACCGTGGAGTGCACGGTCTCTGTCGCGGCCGGCGTCAGCTACACCGAACGGATCAGCTGCGACAAAAAAGGCGCCCCCAGCCTGAGCTGCCCCCAGTCCTGAGCAAGCCCCGGGGAGGCGCCAAGGCGGCCTAGACCCCGCAGCGGATCGGCGCGGATATCCAGGCCTTCAGGGGCCCGCCGCTGGCGGTCCAGGAATGGGGGGCCAGCTCCAGGTCCTGGGTCTTTCCGCCCCGCGAAAAGCTGAAGGTTTTGGGGCGCTGGTAGAGCACCACCCGCACCCGGCAGGGCCCGAAGCCGGCGGCCAGGGTCTCCACCGAGCCGCTCAAGCGCCCACCTTTTTGTTCGAACTTGAAGCGCAGGCGCGTGCGGGCGCCCTTTTGGTAGTCGAAGCTCTCCCCGTCGTCAAAACAATAGTCCACCTCGGCCGATCCTTGGCGCAGGAACACGTGCAGCTCCAGCTCCTTGAGGTTGTTGCGGTTGTCCGTGGGCTCGCCCGCCTGCGTGACGACCAGGCTGCCGTCGCGGAAATAGAGCGGGGTCGCCTTGGCCGAGCTCCCAACCCGCACGCTGCGCCCGCCCGCGAGCCATTTCCCGCTGCCCGCGTCGAACCAGTGGCCCTGGGGCAGGAGCACTTTGCGGCCCTTTTTGCCTTCCTCCACCAGGGGCGCCTGGAGGATGGCCGGACCCACCATGAACTGGTCGTCCACGCGGTCGAAGTCCTGGCTGTCCGGGAATTCATAGAACAGCGGCCGCAGCACGGCCTTGCCCTGCTCGGCCTGGCCGATGAAGAGGTTGTAGAGGTAGGGGAGCAGCTTGTAGCGCAGGCGGATGTAGTGGCGCACCACGGCCAGGGTCCGGGCGTCGAAGGCCCAGGGCTCCTGCTTGCGGGTGCCCGTGCCGGAATGGTTCCTCAGGAAGGGGAAGAGGAAACCGGCCTTGTACCAGGCCCTGGCCAGCTCCGGCGAGGCGTCATTGGCGAAGCCCGGCACGTCCGGCCCGTTGAAGGGGGCCCCGGAGATGGCCAGGTTCAGGGTCAGGCCGATGCTTTTCTTCAGGTGTATCCAGTTGGAGCAGTTGTCCCCGGTCCAGAAGCCGGCGAAGCGGTTGCTGCCGATGAAGCCGGCCCGCGAGATCAGGAAGGGGCGTTCATTGGGGCGCGCCCGCAGGAAGCCCTCGCGGCTCGCCATGGCCATGCCCAGGGCGTATTGGTTGTGGTAGGCGGCGTGCGGCTTGCTGCCTTCCCTGAAGAGCATGTCCTCCTGCACCACGATGCTCAGGGCCGGCTCGTTCATGTCCAGCCAGGCGCCGGAGACGCCCAGGCGGGCGAAGCCCTCCACGCGCTTGGCCCACCATTCGCGCACCCGCGCCAGGCTGAAGTCCGGGAAGGCCGTCTTGCCGGGCCAGACAAAGCTCTTGAACACCGCGCCCTCGGGGTTGCGGGCGAAGACCTTGCGTTTGAGGCCGTCGTCGTACACGCCGTAGCCCCGCTCGACCTTGACCCCCGGGTCGATGATGGGCACCACGCGGCGGCCCCGGCGGCGCAGCTCGGCCAATTGCGCGGCCGGCTTGCTGAACTTCTTCTTGTCGAAGGTGAAGACCTTGAAGCGGTCCATGTAGTCGATGTCCAGCCACAGCCCGTCGCAGGGGATCTTGTGCTTGCGGAAGCTGCGGTCCAGGCCGTCCAGGTCCTCGAAGGTCTGGTATCCCCAGCGGCACTGGTGGTGCCCCAGGCCCCAAAGGGGCGGCAGGGGCGTGGTCCCGCTGAGGCGCTGCAGCTTCTCCACCACCTCGGCCGGGGTGTTCCCGCAGAGAAAAAAGACGCTGGGCAGGCCGTCCGTGGCGCCGACATAAAGGCTCTCATCCTCGCGGGTCTCCCCCGGCGAGATGGCGATGGTCTTGCCCGTGCCCATGAAGGAAGGGAAGGGGTTCGCCACCAGCACCCCCACCACGGCGCCCGGCTTCCTGATCAGCATGAAGGGGATGCTGACGTACATGGGATCCGTTTCCCCGGCCTCGCACTGCTGGGGGGTGTAGTCCGCCCAAAGGTCCGTGTTCCAAAACGTGGTATCCACCTTGGAGCGCTCAAAAGGCAGGTTCTTTTCCCCGAAACCGTAGAAGCGCATGGCCTCTTCCTGGACAAAGCGCAGGAGCCAGGACTTGCCGCAGACCCCGAAACAGGCTCCGGGTTCGCCCCGCAAACGGGCGCCTTGGGCGTCCCCCAGGGAGAATCCTCCCTTGTCCAGCCAGGTCCAGCTCAGGCGGCTGGGGCCGGCGGCCTTCCAGGACAGGGGCAGGAGGTTCTCGTCCTTCCAGGAACGGCCCGTCATCCCAAGGTGGAACACGTCCTCGCCTAGGTCCCGGATGCGCAGGCTGACGCCGGCCTCTTTGAAGGCGCGGGTGGAGCCTTTTCCGGCCAGGGCGCCGGCGAAGCGGAAGTTCACGGGGTGGGGGATCTTCCTGAAATCCATGGGGAAAGGCCTCACAGAACGGGGACAAGTTCGAGCCTATGGTATGTTATCCGAGTGGGGGCCGCAATAAACGCGGTTTTGGTCTTTTTCGGGTCGAAAACTTTATTTTTTCCAAAATTCCTATGAAGGTTTATGATGGATGGGAGTTCGGGATCAGCGCAATGAAATCACCCAAACCGAGGTGGACTCATGGCTGAAGACGAAGCTGGATTGGACGCGGCCGTCGCCGCGAAAAAAGCGGAATGGCTGCGGCAGCAGAAACAAAAAACCATCAGTCCTGAAGAAGCCGCCCTGGATGCGGCCATCGCCGCCAAGCGCGAACAATGGCTCAGAAGCAAAAAGGAAAAACCGCAAGACCCTGAGGAAGCCGCCTTGGACGCGGCCATCGCCGCCAAACGGGAACAATGGCTGAGGCAGCAGGCGGAAAAGCCGGTCAGCCCCGAGGAAGCCGCGCTGGACGCGGCCATCGCCGCCAAGCGGGAACAGTGGCTGCGGCAACAGTCTGAAAAGCCGCTCAGCCCCGAGGAAGCCGCCCTGGACGCGGCCATCGCAGCGAAAAAAGAGGAGTGGCTGAGACGGCAGCAGGCCCCCAGCCCGCAGGATCTGGAGCTGGACCAGGCCATCGCCGCGAAGCGCGAGGAATGGTTGAACGCGCAGAAAGCGGAGCCGGGCAGGGAAGGCTGATGTTCCGCGGACGCGATACGCCGGCATGGTCCCCGGAATGGGGACGGGCAATTTCGTCTCTGGATGGAAAAAATAATTTCGGACGGATGATTCAGAGCGGATATCGGAAAAAATCGGTGAATAAAGTTTAATACTTGGTATTATTTTCAAGAAATTCAAACACACCGTTAATTTATCATCACTAACTGAAAAATGATTAATTGATCTTTTGTATGTACCAATGTGAACAAAGTACCAATGTTTTAGCATGCATTCAGCGGATTTTAATTTGACACAAATGGAAAATATTTCGTAGAGTCCGCTCGAAATAAAAAATAACACACGTTTGAATCGCGCCGCTCTTCGTCGGAAAACTTTTGGGGGTTCGCCATGCAAAAAAAATCTGGGGTCTTCTCACTGTGCGCGGTTTTGTTCCTGGCCGCTTCAGCGCACGCGGCCTGCGACATCAACACCTACGCCGGGGACGGGGTCCCGGGTTCCGGGGGTGACGGAGGGCCGGCGACTTCCGCCCAGCTCCAGCAGCCCACCGGGGTCGCGGCCGACGGCAGCGGGAACCTTTACATCGCGGACCACGGGAACAACCGCATCCAGAAGGTGAGCCCCGCCGGGATCATCAGCACCCTCGCGGGGACCGGGGCCTACGGCTTCAGCGGCGACAATGGCCCGGCCGGCGCGGCCACCTTCGCCAACCCCCAGGGCCTGCGCTCCGACCTGGCCGGGGACGTCTACGTCGCCGACACCTTCAACAACCGGATCAGGAAGATCAGCACGGCCGGGATCATCACCACCGTGGCCGGCGACGGCGCCTACTCCTCCAGCGGGGACAACGGGCCCGCCACTGCGGCCGGAGTCAACGGCCCCTACGCCGTCGCGCTGGATCCCACGGGGAGCAATTTATACATCGCCGAAACCCTGGGCAACCGGATCCGCAAGGTCGACCTGATCACCGGCATCATCACGACCGTGGCCGGCACCGGCAGCGGCGGATTTTCCGGGGACGGCGGGCCCGCCGTTTCCGCGGAATTGAGCGGACCCAGGGGCGTGCTGGTGGACCTCAGCGGGAACATCTTCATCGCGGACACCTTCAACAACAGGATCCGCGAGGTCAGCGCTGGGACCATCAACACCGTGGCGGGCACGGGCGCCTTGGGATACAGCGGCGACGAGGGAGCCGCGCTTCTCGCCACGCTCCGCGTCCCGCAGGGCCTGGCTGAGGACGCCTCGGGAGGCATCTTCCTTGCGGACACCGGCAACAACGTCATCCGCAGGTTCACCGTCAACGGGACCATCGCCACGGTGGCCGGGGGCGGCTACACACTGGGAGACGGGGGCCCGGCCGTGGGCGCCGGCTTCAACGGCCCCTGGGACTGCACCCTGGACAGCTCCGGAAACCTCTACATCGCCGACACCTACGACTACCGCGTGCGCATTGTGACCGACTGCTTCACGGGCATCGTCCTGACGGCCAGCTCCACGTCGACGCAAAGCCCCAGCCCGACGTCCACCGCGACCGCGACGCAGACCCCGCTGATCACGGCGACGTCCACCGCGACGAAGACCCCGGCGATCACGGCCTCGGCGACCGCGACATCGACCGCCACCCCCCTCACGTCGACGCCGACGGTCTCGCAGACCGCCGCAAGCGCCACCGTGACGGGCACGAGCACGCCGCAAACCATGACGTCCACAATGACGGGGACGAACACGCCCACGGGAAGCGCCACCGGGACCTCCAGTGCGACGGGCTCCCCGAGCCCCACCGCCAGCGTGTCGTCCACGCCGACAGGGACGGACACGGCGACATCCAGCCTGACCCCGTCCCCGACGTCCACCGGTACAAGCAGCGCGACCGCCTCACCCACAGGCACGCAGACGGCCGCCAGCGCCACCGCGACCGGGACGAACACGCCCCAGACCGCGACCTTCTCGGCGACCGCCACGAACACGGCCCTGAACACCGCGACTGCGACCTCCAGCGCGACGCCCACCCATTCCTTGTCCGACGGGCCCAGCACGACGCCCACGCTGAGCCCCACCGCCACCCCCATGGCCGCTCTGGCCCCTCCCGCGCTCCTGGGCAGCGCCACAACGGCCTCGGGCAGCAATTACTCCGGCGACGTCAGTATGAACGTCAGCGCCGCGGCAGGAAACGACACCCTGCTCCTGGTCAATATCGAGCTGACCGCGGGCAGCAACGTGACGTCCATGACCTACGACGGACTGAGCCTCACCCGGGCCATCCAAAGCGCGGGCGAATATGGATCTGACATGGAAACCTGGTACCTCGTGGATCCCCCCGCCGGCCCCCACAACCTGGTCTTCCCGGATTCGACGGGCGCCTACAGCGTCGCGGCCATGACCTTCAACGGGGTCAACCAGACCACGCCGATCGGGGCGACCGTGAGTTCCGGCACCAGCAGCTGCAACAGCAGCTACACCAGCACGGTCCCCGGGCTTTCCGCGGGCAATCTTCTGGCGGACTTCCTGACCATGGGCGCGTCGCCGCCGATCAGCTATTCCGGGGAAAGCCAGGAATATTACAACAGCTCCTACAGCCCCCAGCCGGACTTCGGCGCCGACGTGCCGACCTCCGAAGGGACCAACATGCTGCCCTACAGCTTCGGCTATTGCCCTTCGGGCACCTTCAACCAGACGGTCGAGTTGCTGGCCGTCGGCCACAGCTCGGACGCCAGCCGGGCCGTGAGCTGTCCCTTGTGCTCGCTGCCGGGAAGTCCGGTGAAGACGCCAAGCCCCAGCAGTGCCACTGTCCCCGGCCGGCTCGTCGCGGTGCCCAATCCCGTGAGCCGGGAGCTGACGCTCCTGTGGGACCAAAACCAGCAGGGAGGGGCCATGATCGCGATCTACAACCTGAGCGGCAGGCAGATTTGGCCCTCCCACGGCGCCTATACCCTGTTCGGCCTCAGCGCCGGCCCGCAGAGCCTGTCCATCGACAGCTCCAGCTGGCCGGATGGGGTGTATATAGCGCGCCTGTTCATGCCCGGATCCGCGCCTGAGTTCACGAAGATCGGGAAGATATAGGCGGCAGGGGCCAGCCTGATTAGCCCGAGGATCGGGATTGGCGGGGAAAGCATAAGCCAGGGCGTCCAAGCGGCGCCCTGGCTTAATGTTAGACAGGGGGTCCTCGAAGGTTCATCAGCGATAAAAGGCTATCCCGTAAGGGACGGTCTTTTATTTTATGCAGCCGAAGAACCTTGGCAGGAGAAGTTTGCCAACGGGAACTATATTTCCTATCATTGGTTTGTTCCCAGGGAGAGCGTCGTGAAGACTTCAGAACACCCCCGGTTCGTATCCCCGGCGACGCCTGCTGGATCGGCATCAACATCCGCAGGATGCGCAAGCGGATGAATCTGACCCAGGAAGCTTTGGCACAAGCCGCGCGGATCACGCCCCGACGCCTGAGGGACACTGAGGACGCGGCAGAGGCGACCAATCCGACGCTCAAGACGCTTGGGGCGATCGCAGGGGTTCCCAGCGTTGAAACCGTCGAACTGTTTAAGCGCCATAAGGAAGAAGGTTTCGAAGTCTAGAATTCAAGCCTTACAAGTTTCGCCAATCCAATTTTAGTTGGTCGGAATCGACTGGTTTCTTCGTCCGCTTTATCGGGGGACCTCCCAATGTTCTGCTCTAATTGTCATCATGGGATTCAGGAAGGGGCCAGCGTCTGCCCTAATTGCGGATGCCCGGCCATTGCCGGCGCGATTCCAAGAAAAGTCCGGATCAGATGGAGAAAGGCGCTTTTCAACACCATCATCCCGATCGCGCTGATTTTTTTCGTCCCTTTCTGCGTTTTATCTTTCGTTTTGGGCTCCCCGATCATCAAGATATTCGGCAAGCGAGCGGATGCGAAGATAGTCGCTATCAAAGGGAATCATGTGCGAGGCGGCTATCTGTACAAAGCCGATGTCCAGTTTGTCGACAGCAGCGGAACCACCAGAAACGGCAGTTTGACGGTCCATAAGGATGATTATGCCCTGGAACCCATGGGCAGTGTTTTGCCGATCCGGTATTTTGACAGTATCCCCTTTGTCAGCCTGGATTTGCGTAAGCCCGGGCTCAAAGACTGGGTTCCTTGGGCATTGCTCCTGGCGGCCCTATTCGTGGTCCCGGGCATGTACCTGTCCCAAACCCTCAAACGGAAAAAAATTTTGGAAAACGGCACCATATACCGCTCCACAGTGACGGCTTGTTTTGAAGTGCGGAGCGGCCGGAGAAATAGAATGATCTATGTCACCGTGGCATTGGACGGGGAGGCCCAGGGCAAGGATCCTGCGAAAACCAGGACCCTTCCCGGTCGCGCTGAAGTCGGTTCCACCCTGTGGGTGCTTGACGATGGAAGCCCCAAGGGAACAGTGATCTTCGACCGGAATTATGAATGGGAATGTGTTCCGTGAAAGACCTGGACAGGGCTAGTACTTTGTATGAATACGAGTTTGCTAATCCGGGAGCTTTAGCGGCGGATTAGGGAGCTAATTTTTTTCCAATCTTGTTCGACCGGTATAAAATATCCGTCAGAAAAAAACGGGGGGGATATGGGAGACTTCAGAATAGGCCGCGGGGCGGCCTTGTTCGCGGTTTTGTGTTTGTCCTGGTCCGCGCCGGCTAAGGCAGCGCGGATGGGGGTGGATCCGATCCGTTTCAGCAGGGCCTATTTGAGCAGCACCCAGACCAGCTGGCCTTGGGCCGCGGGCCTGGAGCAGATCCTGCGTTATTACGGACTGGACGTCACGCAGGAGGAGATCTCCAGGCGCATTTTCGGGCAGAATTTGGACGGCAGCACGCGCACCAACGATGTGCTGAACGTCCAGGACATCATCAACAAAAGCATGAAGTACTGGACCGCGGACGACCTGGGCCGCCCTTTCACGGCCAAAACACAGGACTGGAAGACCCATCCGACGGCCCAAGTCCTGTTGGCTGAGCTGTCCGCGCAGCATCCCCTGCTGGCGCTCCTGAGGCTGCCCGACCAGGAGCAATACGAGGCCGACCGCGCGGACCAGACCGCCGTTGATGTGGTGGTCATCGACGGCGGGGACTTCACCTCGGACGGGGACGGGAACCCGAGATTCAATTCCATCGAAGTCCGGGACCCGGCCATCACCCGGAAGGATCCGCGCAACCCCGGTTTCGTGACCCTTACCCCCCTGCAGGTCCGCTCGGAGATCCTCGAATTTTGGACGATCCGGGTTTCAGCCGGAGCTCCGGTCAGCGACCCAAACTGTCTCGTGGTCGAGTCCCCTTTCCGCCAAGCGGGGGACAGGGGGCAGATCGTTGTCCGCGGATGGCAAAGGCCCTCATCGGGAGTATCCGGCTACAACGTCTACATGTCCGACCTTCCCGGAAGCGGTTTCAGGAGGGTGAACCAAAATCCGATCACGGGCACGGCGATCCTGATCAAGGACCTCACCCTGAATCGGCCTTATTATTTTTGCCTCACCTCGCTGAGCGCCCAGATGCCGGCGGTGGAATCGCGCCCTTCCGGGGTCTTCCATGTGCTGGCTGCGCTTCCGAATCCATAGATATGTACCAGGAATGGTGATGATGGCTGCCGGCGATCGTTTTGGATTTGGAGAAAGCTGGAGGGTAGGGAGCTGATGCGGTAGCATGGCCGGTCGGAGGGGTTATGTATCAATTTCATAGGTTGGCGGCGGTGAGGGAGGCTCTGCGGCAATATTGTTTGTTATTGTAGGTCTGTTTGCTGGGGCTATTATTATTTTAAATATCTGTTGGAGGAGAAAATCGCCGATAGCCTGGATGCGGAGGACACCGGCGGAAGGGTGGTAAATATACTTTCAGCTATCGCGGCTATTGCATTTGCAGCCATGATTCTATGGAGTTGTTTGCGATGAGCATCAAATTCTGTAAAAAATGCGGAAACGAAAATAGAGATGGGGCGCAACGTTGTCATTCGTGCGGTTCGCTTTTGGTGGAGGCAGAGCCTCGTCCCGCGGACCAGTCAAATCCTTTTGGGTTGCCAATTCATAGAGGAAAACAACCATTGATTTATCCGAGGGCCGAGCCAATGGACGAAGCTGCCCTTGAAACATTTTGGGCAGGCATTCTTAAAAGACTAGTGGTCCCTTTGGCGATTGCATGCGCTCTTGTGGCCGCAGTGACATTTTATATTTTGTCCCGTTAGCACATGACAAGGAGAGTTCACATTATCGGCGGTCCTGGTTCAGGCAAATCGACCCTTGCTCGTCGAGTGGCGACTGAACACGGCCTTCCCCATGTCGAACTCGATGCCCTTTTCTGGGACGATACCGACGGGGGTTATGATGTCCGCCGTGACTCAGGAGAACGTGATCGAAGATTGGCGAAGGTCGTTGATAGCGAATCCTGGGTCATCGAAGGCGTCTACTATAGTTGGTGCCAGCCGTCCTTTGAGAGGGCTGACCAAATCATCCTTCTGGACACACCCACCTGGATTCGGCACTGGCGTTTGGGCCTGCGGTTTATCAAAAGGAAGTTGGGTATTGAACCAAAGGGCCAGAGCCGAAAGAAGGACAGCTTCAAAGGCTATTGGGGCATAACAAAATGGAATGCTAGCTGGAATCGGGATAACCTGGTGGGAGCAAAGGAAGTGTTGAAGCGGTATGAGTCAAAGTTGAAGTTAATCCACTAGGGGAAAACGATGCCGTTCGCCGTGGAACTATTCTTCGATTCCGATTTGGATAGTCGGGTGCGGCAGGTTTGCAAAATGGTCGCCGATGAGGTTGGCTTTCCAGATACTATGGCCCAAAAGGGGTCCAGACCCCATTTGGCATTGGCGGTTTTTGAAGATACTCGGGTCGATAAGGCGCAGGCTGCCGTTAAGGCGCTCGCCAATGACCTCAGGGCATTTGATATCCGTTTGGATTCAGTCGGCACCTTCCCTGGGACAGAAGGGGTGATCTTTTTTGCTCCTGAAGGATCTCAGGCGTTGACTGATGCGCATCTCAAATGTCAGAAGCGGTTTTTGGATATAGTTCAGGGTATGTGGTCTTACTATTTGGTCGGGAACATTGTGTTCCACTGTTCCATCAATTTGGGTCTGGATTCAGCGGCAATTTCAAAGGCCATGACCACAGCCCAGGATGCCGTACCCCTTGCTGGGAAAGTCGTTGCGATTGGGCTGGTCAAGTTTCCCGAGGTCACGTTCCTGGGAGACTTTGCTTTAAGCGAGGGTTCTAAATGAGCGAGGATCTTGTTGGCAAAGATGGCAGCAAGACCATGTTGCCATTCCGTGCCAGTCCTTTGCTTCGTAAAACGATCATCAATGCCTTTTTTTTGACTTTTTCTTTATATTTGTTTGAAGTTTGGCTTCATAAGAATCGGATTGTGTACCCATATGGATTTGCCATAGGAGCCTTGATTGGTTCAACTTTGTTTCAGCGAAATGCCTTTATCGAAATAGACTCCAAAGGCATCTCCGTGGGCAATGGTTTTGGACATGTAAAAAATATCCATTGGGAAGAAATGCAGTCAGTAAGAGGCTTGGAGCGGGCTCATAAATGGTGGGCCTGGGGGTGGAGAATTAAATTGAAATCAGATTCAACAACGATAAGGTTTTCGGTTCATCAGTATTCTGAGACTGCCCTTCAGAAACTTGATGCCTTTTTGGCGGAATATGCCCATTTGGCTCAAATAAAATGAAAACTGGTACTGAAGCAGTTAGCTGCTGGAGACCGTGATGGCGTCGCCCGTACCACTGATTATTTTGGTCGTAGGTTTGCTGATCGCTGGCTTCATGAAAGCTATCGTAGGTAAGATTCGCTTATCTAAACAGGAACTACCTATCGAAAATGATGCTGAAGTGTTTGTGTGGCCCAGCGGCTGGTGGATTATCGTTGTCATATCGGCGGTCACGGCACTAATTGGATTTGGTTTAGTATTTAGTCAATGGTCTAACCCACGGACACATCAAGCCTTGATACTTATCGGGGCAATGAATGGTGTATTTCTTGTGTGCCTAGTTGTTCATACACTACGGCACTATAGATATCAGGTATCCACAGACAAAAACGGCATCACGGAATTTAGATTCGGTAGATCCAAAGGAATTGTTTGGCGGGATATCTTAAAAATAGAAACTTCTAATATGCTTATCATGCAAAGGTTTAGGGTCTTCGGAAAGGACGGAACTATCCTAGCGCTGGAATTCCAATTGGCGAAGATCGATAGGCTTATAGAACTTCTGTTGGACCATCTTACAGTTCGTGAACAAGACCTGCATTTGCCTTTGCAGTTCGGCAAAAAGAGGAATCGGCGCGGGGCAGGAAAGGACGGCGTACACTTCATTGAGATTGAACAAGGGCGAGTCATGATGGACACACCGAGCCAGCATCATGTTTATTCGATCGATTCAATTGGGACAGTTGGGGTTGGAACAAAGCATGACCAAAATGGATTTGTCGTGTTGCGGACGGTACTTGGGACGAAAGATGGGCAAAGCTTTGAAATTGCTAGAGGCATTGCTGATCCGATGCTATTAGCGCCCATATTGAGAAGGGTGGTTTCTAGGCGGGGATGAAGACGGCCCTGGAGGGCCGAGGTTTTGGGCGGTAGAATAGCTGATCTCTGAGAGGGATTGATGTGATTTTGATAATAAGTCTGAGCAGAACCGGAACGAGTGGGATTTGAATTTGAATAGAGATAAATTGCTTAAACGAATCAAGGATATCAACAGTCAGGCACGAAGACTTTGGATTTCGATAGAAGAAGATATGATGAGGTTTTCTGAGGATAAGGGTATGGATATGTCGAAAGTAAGAAATGCGATAAAGAAGTTCTGCGATGAAGAATAGTCCGCTGGACATTCTGGCGTTTCTAGCTCCTTTGTTCCTAGCAAGCAGCTTCTGGAAAATTCAGGTTTCTAGGTGACATGAGCAGGTTTACTAGCATTTGGGGTAAAGAACATGAGGGAGAAAATCAAAGAACGCACAATGATGAAGATGTTGCCTTGTCAAAGATGCGGGCTAAGTGCTGTGCCTGTGACTATTTTCTTTTCAACTGTAAACAGAGATACATTGGATTGTCGGGCTTGTGGGGCAACACATTACTTGGCAGTTAGGCGGCATGGCAATAAATATGAGGTGACGTACAATTTGTACACACTACGTTATCCCTTGGAAAACTACGATGATATTGATCTTGACGTTGTTAGGATGAGTATGAGCGAGGAAATAAATGATGAAAGCGAAATACCGGAAACGCCCGGTGGCCCAGGACCAATTTATATTTCTCCTAGAAAAAAGAGATTTACCAAAGAGGAGGTATATTCAATTTGGATTGCCTCCAAAATGAAATGCCATATTTGTGGTAAAAAGTGGAAATCTGATCAGCGTGGAATGAATGGCTGGCACATTGACCATATCATTCCACACATAGGTGGAGGCGTCGGTACTGAACGTATTGAAAACATGAGAGTTGCTTGTGCAAGATGTAACCTTAGTAAAGGCAAGGGATATTCTGAAAAAACTTTGAAGAACGCGATTCGAGATCTCGTAGATTGGATCGCTGGGCGTGAGGCAGAGGTGAAGCGTTTATCACGAATACAGTACAGAACAAAAAATAAAAAACGGGAGGCCCATTAAGTGTATTGAAATGGGGACTGGCAACGTGGGTAGCCGCCTGTTTTGACGGTCTTTGGGCATGGTTTTGGCGATTGCTTGGCCTTACTGTCGTGGTTGCGGCAATGTGGGCTTGGTGGAAAAACCTCCAAATTGGCAAGAGTAGCCCCGCCCACTTTCCCCTTGACCGCCCTTACCTCTTTACCGTTTGGCTATTTTGCCAGCAAAGCATCCAGGTGACATTGGCAAGGTGGTTTGGTAGAATATATGGAAAATTTATTAATAGATTATTAACAGAAAAAAATCGCATGGGAAAGGAAAGAAATAATGGGTGACTTAGTGAATCAAATAGAAATTGGCATTGTGGTAAGTGTTGTGATTGCTTTTTTTAGTTTGGCTATCAAAGCTCTGTGGGAAAAATATATTAGTGACTATTATTTAGAATTTACATCTAGACACGTACCTAGCGTTTCTGGGAGTTGGCAGTCCATTGATGCAGCAAAGTATACTGAAAGCGTTATGACATTTACCATGCATCTGAAGCAATATGGATGGAAATTGAAGGGAAAAATTTATTACGAAGAGAAAGGTGAAAAAATAAATGTTAAAAAAATGCTCGACTTGGACGGGATGATTCAAGGAGATATTTTATCAATTAGATTTTGGAATAGAAATAGGCATTTAAAGGGTGGAGGGACGTTTACAGTAGTATTGGTAGGAAATGGAACGGAGATGGAGGGAAAATATTCTTGGTACAACACTGGAATTTCTAAAATTGACTGTGGTGATATAAAATGGAATAGAATTTACTCTCAACCAAATGTCCAAGAGATAGAGTGAAAATAGTTATCATGTAAGTTTAGGTTTGTATTGATTTAGTTGTCGCTTGACAGTAGATCTGTGTGGGAGGCGAGTTGTTCATACCGGCGCAAATACTGGCAGAGTGGGTAGCCGCCTGTTTTGAAGGTCCTTGGGTTGGTTCTGGCGATTGCTTGGCCTTGCGGTGTTGGTTGCGCCAATATGGGTTTGGTGGAAAAAACCACCTAATCAGCAATAGTAGCCCAGCCATTTCCCCCTTGACCACCTCAGCCTGTTTGCCTATTCTAGCTATCCTTTAACTAGCCTTTGTTTTTGCTAGTTGTGCGGTAGCTGGCATATTGGCCTTTGCCGTATGACCTCAAAAACCCTTGCCGTTAAAGCATCTTTGCATGGCGCCTTGGTCTAGCTGGTTAGGACGCTGCCCTCTCAAGGCGGAGATCACGGGTTCGAGCCCCGTAGGCGCTACCAATCACAGAAGCCCGTGTCTTTCGAGACATGGGCTTCTGCATTCTGGGGATGCCGGGTCGTTCCTTGTCTTTGCGCCCTGATCTGCTTATGATCTTTTTGTTGTTTTGGGAAGGTCCGCCATCGGAGGCGGCTTCGGGACGGGATCTCCGGTTCATCCTAAACGGGGACGGGACACCGGGATTTTGCCCCTAGCCAAGCACATCCGTTCGCTCCGGCAGCATCGCCGGATTCAGCGCCCCGCGGGAGAATTCAATGACGATGAAAAACAACCTGATCCTGGCCCTGGTCGCAGGCCTGTCCATGGCCGGCGTCCTGCGGGCCGACGACGGCGCAGCCACGGCCGCCAGCCCCAGCGCGGCCACGGGTTCCACCGCAGCTGCGGACAGCAGCACGGCCGCCACGGTGGCCCCGAACGACGCGCCGGGCTCCCTCAAGGCCGGCAAGGAACTGCTCAGCGACGGCAAGTTCGAGGAGGCGGTGGCCTACTTCAACGGCATCGGCGAGCAGGTGGCCCAGAACGGCGCCACCAAGCGCGAGCCGTACCGCCAGTTGGACCTCGCCACGGCCTACCTGAACCTGGCCAAGTACCAGGAAGCCGAGGACGCGGCCAACAAGGCCATTGCACTGATGAAGGACCTTGAGCCGGCCTGGAACGACCTGGGCGCGGCCCAGGTGAACAGCGGCAAGCGCGCCGACGCCATCGCGACGTACACCAAGGGCATCGCGCAGTTGAACGCGGACAACGTGGATTCCAGCCGCTTGGCCGAGAACCTGAAGACCCTGCAGATCGCTGCGCACATCACCCCCACCCCGAGCGCCGCCGACCAATCGGCCAGCCCCACGGCGGCCGCGGCTTCCGTGTCGCCGGCCGCTGCGCAGTAAGAAAAAGGTCCGGAATTTTTAGGCAATAAAAAAGGCCCTCCCCCTTCGGGGAGGGCCTTTTTGTCCGTCTTGGCCCCTTAAATCTTGCTCATCAGGTTCAGGGCCGAACCGGCCTTGAACCAGCCGATCTGGTCCTCGTTCATGGAATGCTTCGCCTGGATCCTGTCCTCGGTCCCGTCCTTGTGCCTGAAGACCACGGTCAGGTCCTTGGCCGGCGCCAGCGAGGCCAGCCCCAGCACGCTCACCGTGTCGTCCTCCAGGGCCTTGTCGTAGTCCGCGGGGTTGGCGAAGGTCAGCGGCAGGATGCCCTGCTTCTTCAGGTTGGTCTCGTGGATGCGGGCGAAGCTCTTCACCAGCACCACGGCCGCGCCCAGGTGGCGGGGGCACATGGCGGCGTGCTCACGGCTGGAGCCTTCGCCGTAGTTCTCGTCGCCGATGGCCACCCACTTCAGGCCCTTGGCCTTGTACGCGCGGGCCACGGCCTGCGGCTCCTTCCACTCGCCGCTGGCCTGGTCCTTGGCCTGCCCGGGCTTGCCCGTGAAGGCGCTGATCGCGCCCAGGAACATGTTGTTGGAGATGTTGTCCAGGTGCCCGCGGTACTTCAGCCAGGGCCCGGCCGGGGAGATGTGGTCGGTGGTGCACTTGCCCTTGGCCTTGAGCAGGAGCGGGAGCCCCAAGAAATCCTCGCCGTTCCAGGCGTCGAAGGGCGACAGCAGCTGCAGGCGGTCGGACTTCGGGTCCACGATGATCCGCACCTTGCTGCCGTCGGCCGAGGGGGCGATGTAGCCGCCCGTGGGCGGCACGAAGCCGTCCTTGGGCAGGTCGTCCACGGGCGGGGGCGGCACCAGCTTGAGCTTGACCCCCGCGCCGGTGCTGAACTCCTCGGTGAAGGGGTTCACGTCCAGGCGCCCCGCCAGGGCGTAGGCCATGACCACCTCGGGCGAGCCGATGAAGCTCATGGTGGCGTCGTTGCCGTCGTTGCGGGCGGGGAAGTTGCGGTTGAAGGAGCTGATGATGCTGTTGACCTCGCCCTTCTTCACGTCGTCGCGCTTCCACTGCCCGATGCAGGGTCCGCAGGCGTTGGCCATGACCGTGGCGCCCACCTTCTCCAGGCTGGCCATCTGGCCGTCGCGCTGGATGGTGCGGTAGATCTGCTCGGAGCCCGGCGTGATCAGCAGGGGTGAGGTGGTCTTGGCGCCCTTGGCCGAGGCCTGGCGGGCGATGTCCGCGGCCCGGCTGATGTCCTCGTAGCTGGAGTTGGTGCAGCTGCCTATGAGGGCGGCCTTCAGCTCGAAGGGATAGTGGTTGTCGCGCGCGTCCTTGGCCATCTGGCTCACGGGCCTGGCCAGGTCCGGGGTGTGGGGCCCCACCACGTGCGGCTCCAGGGCGCTCAAGTCGATGCGCACCACCTGGTCGTAGTGCTTCTCGGGCTCGGCCTCGCACTCCGGATCCGGCGCCAGCAGGTCCTTGTTGGCGTCGGCCAGGTCGGCCAGGGCCGCCCTGCCCGTGCCGCGGAGGTAGCGGCCCATGCTCTCGTCGTAGCTGAACAAGGAGGTTGTGGCGCCGATCTCCGCGCCCATGTTGGTGATGGTGCCCTTGCCCGTGCAGCTGAAGCTGCGCGCGCCGGGGCCGATGTACTCCACGATGGCGTTGGTGCCGCCCTTGACCGTGAGGATCTGGGCCACCTTCAGGATCACG
>DATHOE010000022.1:0-1390 GCA_035485275.1 bacterium | reverse complement strand
ACCCGGCTGCGATTCCAGCTAACCCCCAGGCCCCGCTGTGGCGACCCGCAGGCCAAGACTCACCCCCGCCCCATAGGAACGGCGCCAGCCGGGCAGCAGGCTTTCCCCATACGGCCCAGCAAAGGCCCGGAACCGCTGAAGAGCAAAAGGCCACAGCGGCGCCATTTCAGGAGGTGACTATGAATAGGGAAATGTCATCCGCGCAGAACAGGACGGACAGCGGGAACTGTCCGGTGGACGGCTCCAATAGACAATCTGTTCCGCAAGGAGTAGCCGCTGCCTGTCTGGCCGCAGTCGGCGGAAATCTGAGTTGAGTGCCGGCGGTAAAGACGGAACCCCGTCCAACTGCCATGGTGAGGACGTATAGGAGGAAGTCATGGCATACGGGCACGCCGAACGCAATCTGGCGCTGATCCGCCAGCTCGAAGCCGAAACCAGGCAGCTACTCGCCACCGTGACGCAACCGGATCCCGAGCAGTCGGCCTGGATGCTAGAGGCCAGCCCGGACAAGTAGCCCGGCAAAACACCAGAGCCATATGACGCCGGCTCACCAAAGGGGGATAGAAGGCTCGGTACTGCCCTGGCTAGGGTTCTGCACCACCGCCCGTTCGAAATAAGAAGATTTCTTTACCGAAGAGGCCCTGGCGACTCGGCCACGTATACCCGCCTGTGGGCCGCCGAGCCGCCGCCCTGGCGAGCGGGGGCCGCCAGGGCATCTGAGACGCCAATCGTCGGTTACACAGCGGAATCGTCAGCGTCCCCGGTGCAGGGGCCGGGCGGGTCCATGAGAAAAGGAAAAGCAATGATCAGGTCACTCACCCGGCTGGAAGCACGGAACCGTCTCCGGATGCTGCCAGCACTGCTGGCCATCGCCGCAGCAGTGGCGGTACTGGCGGCGTGCAGTTCGTCCGGCACATCCTCCACCAGCGGCAGCACCAGCGACAGCGGCACCAGCAGTCCCGCCGCGGCGACCGCGGACAGCTTGAAGACGGCCAACATAGGCGGCGTGAGGGTGCTGACTAACGCGAAGGGGCTCACGCTGTACTCGTTCGCCCCAGATACGCCCACCACGTCGAGGTGCAACGGGACGTGCGCGCAGAACTGGCCTCCGGTACAGGGCCGGGCCACAGCACCCGGGGTTACGGGCCCGTTCGGCACCCTCAGGCGATCCGACGGCTCGACGCAGGCCACCTTCGACGGGCACCCGCTGTACACCTTCGTCGGCGACACCGCCCCCGGGCAAGCCAAGGGCAACGGCCTGAACGCGTTCGGCGGGTTGTGGCATGAGGTCACCACCTCCGGCAACGCCCCCGCCGCGAACTCTTCATCGGGCTCCGGCGGCGGAGGGTACGGGTACTGAGACCGTTGGCAAACGGCGGGCTCTGGCACG
>DATHOE010000021.1:0-139790 GCA_035485275.1 bacterium | reverse complement strand
GCGCTCCGGCGGCCTTTTTGGGGATGCGAACGAGCGGGCCTCTCTCTCCCCGACCAGCCTTGCTCCAGGTGGGGTTTGCCGTGCCCCGGTCCTTACGTTCCGGGCGGTGGGCTCTTACCCCGCCATTTCACCCTTACCACCGGCTTGCGCCGGGAGGCGGTGTCATTTCTGTGGCACTTTCCGTTGCCCCCCGCTTGGGCGAAGGGGCCCCCAGCCGTTAGCTGGCACCCGGCCCTGTGGAGTTCGGACTTTCCTCTCCCCCATGAAACTTGCGTTCCCCGGGGCAGCGATCACCCGGTCCGTCGAAGCTCTTTAATTCGGAGCGCTGTAGACCACCGTGGTCTGCGGCTTGGGCGTCGGGGCCTTGAAGGCCGCGGGCGCGCCGCTGTTCTCCAGCACCGCCTTGTCCTGGTTCAATTCCACGTTGGCGTAGTTCGCGGGCACGGTCTGCGAATACTGGATCTCCTGGTAGTCGCCCTCCGGCAGCGGCGCGTCGGCCAGGAAAATCGGCGTCGGGAGGCTCTCCACGTAGCCCCCGTCGGAGGGGACCACCGCGGGCTTCCAGCCCCAGACCGGGGGCGGCGGGGGGGTCTGCTGCCCCACCAGGGCCGCCATGCGGCGCAGTTCGTAGCCCAGCCAATCCAGGCCCACGCGGGCGAGGAAGACAGCGTCCCCCGAGGCCGAGCCCAGGATGCCGCCGGTCATGCCGGCGAAGGTCTTGTGCGCCAGCAGCACCGACACCGGCCAGCGCGCGGTGATGCCGTCGAGCTCGTCCACGGCGTCGACCAGCTCGGACTCCTCGACCACCAGCAGGCGCTTCTGCCGCTCCCACACGCGGCCGTAGTCGTTCCAGGGCTGCTCGGAGGCCAGGCGGGCCTTCTTCTTCCCCGACTGCACCCACACGCGCTCGCTGCGCAGGAGGGCCTCCTCGAGGCGCTGGGCGTGCTCGAGCTTGCCTTCCAGCGAGGCGTCGCCGGCCAGCAGGCTGCGCTCGTTCTCCACGTCCTTGAACACATCCTTGCCGTCGAAGACGCCGTAGCGCTGAAGCATGGGCTGCAGCTTCAGGGCCTGGTCTGCCATGGCTTGCTGGCGGTCCTGCACCGCGGAGAGCCTGTTCCAGACGTTTTGCCGCAGGGAGTCCGCGCCTATGCGCACCCCGTACCAGGCCGTCGGGACCACGATGAGGCAGCCCAGAACCAGCCCCAGCAGCACGCTCACCGAGGTTTTAAGCGAGTTCAACATCCTTGTGTCTCCTCTCCTCGTCAACAAGCCGCCCTATTCCGCGCGTGCGGCCCCGTTCCCGGCGATCTTGTCCAGGCCGGCTTCGTCTTCGGCCCGCTCTTCAGGTTCAAGATCGGGCTCCTGCCCGCCCTCGGATCCGGAGGCGGGCTCGGGTCCGGCTTCGGGCCCGCTTTCTGCTGCGGCGTCGGCCGCCGCGTTCGCGGCGCTGTCCGCCTCGTCCTCGACCTCGTCGGCCCAGGCGGCCGCGGCGGCCTCCTCGGTGCTCAGCGGCGGCTGCGCCGGCTGGGGCGTCTCATCCTCGGGCGCGGGCGGCTCGGGTTCGGGCGGCTTGACCTCCACATAACCCTTGGCGCGCCGGTCGCTCTGCCAGGCCCTGTCCCACGCGAAACGCGCCGCCAGGCTCAGGGCCGTGTCGCGCGCCATGTCGTCCGTGGCGAAGCGGTCCGGCTCCTTGGGTTCCCAGCGCTTTTTGAGGGAGGCGTCCGCGACCATCTGCCGCACATCGGCCAGGCGCTTGTTGCGGTCCCCGCCCAGGGGGGCGCGCCGGCTGGAATGGTCCCGGTCCCCGCGGTCCCTGCGTTCTCCGCGATCGCCCCGCTCGCCGCGTTCCCCGCGCTCACGGTCCGCCCCACGCTCACGGTCCCCGCCGCGTTCGCGGTCGCCGCCGCGCTCACGGTCGGCCCCGCGGTCCCGCTCAGCGCCGCGCTCGCCGCGCTCCTGCCTCGGGCGCTCGGCCGGGGCGGCCCCGGATTCCTCTTCGCGGAACTTCACGCACAATTCCGCCAGGCGTTCCAGTTCCACCAGCAGGCGGTCCAGGAGCCCGACCGCGTCGATGCGGCCGGCGTTCTTGCGGCCGTAGCGCAGGTCGTGCGCCTGCAGGAGCGTGTGGCGGCTGAGCCGGAACTGGCGGCAGGCGTCCTCGATCACCCGCACCCGCTGGCGCGGCGGCCGGCGTTTCTTCAGGCGCAGCATGCCCCGCAGCACGGGCAGGACCACGCTGATGGTGTCGGCGGCCAGCACGGCCGCGGGCTGGTGGCGCAGCCAATGGTGCCGGAACTTCACCAGCAGCCTGCGCGACTCGTTCTCGAGGTCCTCGGCCAGGCGCTGGTTGTTGATGTCCAGGCGCAGGAAGGGATCCTCGCCGAAGAGCACCTTGCGCGTCTCGGCCATGTCCTGGAACTTCAGCGGGAAGGCTTCGGCGTGGCGCTTGAGCTCGGCCTGGCTGAAATACAGGATGTAGCACTTGGGGCCGACCAGGGCGCCGGCCGCGGGGGCCAGGCGCTTGATCACTTCGGCGTCGAGGCGCCGGGTGACCGCGAGCAGGTTCAGGTCGCTGTGGCCCTCGACATACTCGCCCACGGCCCAGGAGCCGAAGGCGACCACGCTGACCAGTTCGGGGCCGAGGGCGCCTTGGAGGGCTGCCACAGCCTGTTCCGCCGCCGCGGCCGGATCGAACGGCCGGGCGAAGAAACGCTTGAGGAATTGCATTGTGTCCTTTCAATGGCCCCACCATACCCAAGGGCGCGCAGGATCGGCGCCCACAATGCCGCGCGCAAGCGCAGCCACAGCCCCAGGAGGGGCCGCGGCTCGGTGCGCAGGCGGTCAAAGGATCGGGTGAAACGCATCATGATGATGGCCGTCCCC
The DNA here is from genome assembly GCA_035485275.1 of bacterium. Classification (GTDB taxonomy): domain Bacteria; phylum Oederibacteriota; class JAJYGY01; order JAJYGY01; family DAIDJD01; genus DAIDJD01. The sequence continues at coordinate 136,904 of DATHOE010000021.1, read as the reverse complement.
CATGCCCGGTCCCCAAAGGGCGGCCGGGCGGCGAAAGCGGCGTAAAGGCCCGGCGCCGGAACGATACGGCGACGGGCGGGAATCGGGATCCGAAACGGACTTGGGGGCGAACAAGGCGCCGGCACTCGGGCAGGGTTGTCAGGGCCTGCCGTGGGGTGAGTCCAGGGCCTGGTTGGCCAGGCGGTCCGCTTCGGTGTTGCGTTCACGCGGCACGTGCGTCGCGCTCCATGCTTCGAACCCTGCCAACAGGCGCATGGCCTCCTGGTGGCGCTCACGCATGACGGGATGCTTTACCCTGTAGACGCCGGTCAGCTGCTTGATGACGAGCTCGCTGTCGGCGTACACGGACACCCGCGACGCGTTCAATCTCCGGGCTTCCTGCAAACCCAGCAACAGGGCCGCGTACTCGGCCTCGTTGTTGGTGGCGCGCCCCAGAGGCTTGCAGACGCGCGCCAAAACCTTTCCTCCGCCGCCCAGGAGCAGCAGCGCTCCGGCCCCCGCGGGGCCGGGATTTCCACGGCTCGCGCCGTCGCAAAAAATGTCCACGGCCAGGGCGCCGGGGGCCGCCGCGGGGGTCCCGGGCGTCAAGGCCGCTTCCCGGCTCTGGCGGCCGCGGCCGGCCGGCCGGGATGCCGGCGGGTGAGGGCGTCGTGCTCCAGCACCCTTTTCATCACGCGGTGAAAATCCTTCAGGGGCACCATGTTGGGCCCGTCGCTCAAGGCCTTGTCCGGCCTCGGATGCGTCTCGAAAAAGTAGCCGTCCACGCCCACCGCGGCCGCGGCGCAGGCCAGATGTTCCACCTGCTCGCGCCGGCCACCGCTGGCCTTGCCCAGCGCGCCCGGCAGCTGCACGCTGTGGGTGGCGTCGAACACCACCGGCACGCCGTAGGCGCGCAGCTGGGGCAGGCCCGTGAAATCGACCACCAGGTTGTTGTAGCCGAAGCTGGTCCCGCGTTCGCCCAGAAGGGGCTTGCCCCCGGCGCTGCGGACCTTCTGGACCGCCTCGCCCATGTTCCAGGGGGCCACGAACTGCCCCTTTTTTATGTGCACAGGCTTGCCCGTCGCGCCGCAGGCCAGCAGCAGATCGGTCTGCCGGCACAGGAAGGCCGGCACCTGGAGCACGTCCGCCACCGCGGCGACCGCGGCCGCCTGGCCGCTCTCGTGGACGTCGGTCAGCACCGGCACGCCCAGGCGCGAACGCACTTTTTCCAGCACGCGCAGCCCCGGGCCCAAGCCGGGCCCCCGGTAGGAGTCCAGGGACGAACGGTTGGCCTTGTCAAAGCTGGACTTGAAAACGAAGGACAGCCCCAGGCGCGCGCAAATGCGCTTGAGCTCCTGCCCGACTTCCAGAGCCAGCGCTTCGCTTTCCAGGGCGCAGGGTCCGGCAATCAAGAACGGCTTTCGACGGTTAAAAAGAAAGTCCGTCGCAAAGGTCAAAACAGTGTTCCTCTTAGATTGTCGCGCTTTTCAGGAGTTTGAATTATAGACAAAAACGATTGGTTTTGAAACGAATTTCATTGCAGGCGACAAGGGCCCTTGGATTCCAATAGGCAAAACTTGGAGACACTCCCGCCTAGTCTTCCTTCAAATACTGCTGCACCATCTGGGCCAGCAATTTTTCCACCGACAGGCCCCTGGCCGCGGCCATTTTCTGGACCTGTTCCAGGGTGAATTGGGACTGGCTCAGGGCGTTGGAGGGCTGGCCCTTCAGCGCCGGGCGCTTGGGAGGGGGCGCCTGCTTCGGCGCCGGCTTGGCCCCGGAGGCCGGCTGTTCCTGCTTCCATTGCAGGCGCTTTTCCGGCTTCAGCAGGCCGCGCCTCCCGCCGGGCGCGTCCATTCAACGCGCCTTGAAAGTCAGGGCCGCCTTGATGAAGGCCTTGAACAGCGGGTGGGCGTGGGTCGGCTTGCTCTTGAACTCGGGATGGAACTGGACGCCCAGCATCCAGGGGTGGTCCCTCAGCTCCATGATCTCCACCAGGCTTCCGTCGGGCGACACGCCGCTGAACAGGACCCCGGCCTTGGCGCAGGCCTCCCTGAACTCGTTGTTGAATTCGTAGCGGTGCCGGTGGCGCTCGAAAATGATCTTCTCGGAATAGGCCGCCGCCGCCCTGCTGCCCTTGGCCAGGCGGCAGGGGTAGGCGCCCAGGCGCATGGTGCCTCCCAGGGTCTTCACGTTCTTCTGCTCTTCGAGCATGGAGATGATGGGGTAGGGGCCGGCCGCGTCGAACTCGGTGGAGTTTGCGCCCTTGAGCTTGAGCACGTGGCGGGCGAACTCGATGGCCATGGTCTGCATGCCCAGGCACACGCCGAAGTAGGGGACCTTGCGCTCGCGGGCCCAGCGGATGGCCTCGATCTTGCCCTCGATGCCGCGGTGGCCGAAGCCGCCCGGCACCAGGACGCCGCGCATGCCCTTGAGGATCTTGGCCGCCTGGACCGGCCCCTTCTCGAGGTCGGCGGCCTCGATCCAATGCATCTCGGTGCGCACGCCGTTGGCGATGCCGCCGTGGGTGAGGGCCTCGCTGATGCTCTTGTAGGCGTCGCGCACCTCGGTGTACTTGCCCACCACGCCGATGTCCACCGTGGCGGAGGGGCGGCGCACCGTGGCGACCACCTTCTCCCAGGCGTGCAGGTTGGAGACGTGGGTGCGCAGGCCCAGGCGCTTGCACAGGAGGTCGTCGAGGCCCTCCTTGCGCAGCCACAGCGGCATCTCGTAGATGGTGTCGAGGTCGAGGTTCTCGATGACGGCCTTCTCGTCTACGTTGCAGAACAGCGCGATCTTGGACTTGGTGTCGGGGAAGAAGGGGTGCTCGGTGCGGCAGACGATGACGTCGGGCTGTATGCCGATGCCCAGCAGCTCCTTCACCGAATGCTGGGTGGGCTTGGTCTTGAGCTCGCCCGCGGATTTCATGTAGGGCACCAGCGTGAGGTGCACGTAGGCGCAGTGCTCGCGGCCCCAGTCCGTGCGCATCTGGCGGATGGCCTCGAGGAAGGGCAGGCTCTCGATGTCGCCGATGGTGCCGCCGACCTCGACGATGACGACGTCCAGGCTCTTGTCCTTCGCCAGCGCCTTGATGCGGTCCTTGATCTCGTTGGTGATGTGGGGGACCACCTGCACGGTCTTGCCCAGGTACTCGCCCTTGCGCTCCTTGGCGATGACGGCGCTGTAAACCTGGCCCGTGGTGGTGTTGTTGGCGCGGCTGAGGCGGGCCTGGGTGAAGCGCTCGTAGTGGCCCAGGTCCAGGTCGGTCTCGGCCCCGTCGTCGGTGACGAAGACCTCGCCGTGCTGGAAGGGCGACATGGTGCCGGGATCGACGTTGATGTAGGGGTCCAGCTTCATGTTCTGGACCTTGAGGCCGCGGCCTTCGAGGATGGATCCCAGGGAGCTGGCCACGATGCCCTTGCCCAGGGAGGAGACCACGCCTCCAGTGACGAAAACGAATTTGGTGGGCATGCGCTGCTTGTCCAAGCGGATGGGAGGTGGGGGACGGGCCACAAAAAAACCACGCCAAGAACCCGGGGGAGCGCGCCCGCGGATGCTTGGCGTGGTTCCCGAGCGCCTTGGGCACTCGGGAGTTCGTTATACAGGAAAAAACAAACTTAAGAAAGAGCCTTAAAGCAGGCGCCGGAGGGCGCGGGCGTCCTCGGGCCTGTCGATGGCCAGGCTCGTCAAGCGGGTGAAGCCCAGGGCGATGCGTTCACCCATGTCCAAGACGCGGAGCTGCTCGAGCTTTTCGGCCCGCTCCAGGGCGCTCGGGCGGGTCCGGGCGAGGCGCTTGATGAAGCCGCAGCGGTACGCGTAAAGGCCCACGTGCAGGCCCAGGCGCAGTCCGCCGGCGCGCGGCAGGACGCCGGGCCGGTCCCGGTGGAAGGGGATGGCGCTGCGGGAGAAGTACAGGGCCAGGCCCTTCGCGTCCCACAGCACCTTGACGGCGTCGGGCTTGGCGTAGTCCTGGGGCCCCAGGGCGCGGGCCAGGGTGGCCATGGGGGCCTTGGACTTTTTCAGGACGGACACGACCTGTTCGACCATGGCCGGAGGCAGCAGGGGCTCGTCCCCCTGCACGTTGACCACGACGGCGCCGTCGGGCACCCGGCCCAGCTTGCCCAGGGCGGCGGCGATGCGGTCCGTGCCGCTGGGGCAGGAGCGGGGGGTCATGATGGCTTCCCCGCCGAAGCTGCGCACCACGGCGGCGATGCGGGCGTCGTCGGTGGCCACATAGACCGCGTCGACGCCCTTGGCCTTGCGGGCCTGTTCCCAGACCCTCTGGACCATGGGCTTGCCCTTGAGGTCGATGAGGGGCTTGCCCGGGAAACGCGAGCTGGCGAAACGGGCGGGGATGAAGGCGAGGGTGGGGGGCATCAGAATCCGATCCTGTGTTTGGGTTTTTCGGGGGACGCCATCAGTGGACGCACGGCGTCAAATACGGCTTTGAACCGGCGAAGGCCCAGCACCATAGCCGTCACGCCATAGGGACCGGCAAGATCCGCATCAAGAAGAACCTTCTCCCGGACAAATCCGATTTTCGACTCGATGACCCCATGCATCGAAATCGAACCCGTCCATTTCCTCCCGACGGGAGTCCCGGAACGGCGGGCCGCCTGTTCCTTCCGACGCCGAATCCCGCCCTATTCCTTGAAGCCCTGCCCGTACTTCGCGGCGATGTCGCGCACGATGGCGGTGGTGCTGCGGCCTTCAACGAAGGGCAGGCTCAGCACCCTGCCGCCGGCGGCCTCGACCGTGTCGCGGCCCAGGATTTTGTCGACGGGCCAGTCCCCGCCCTTGACCAGGATATGGGGGACCACGGCCTGGATGAGCGCGCGCGGATCGTCTTCCTCAAAAATGCAGACGTAGTCGACGCAGGCGAGGCCGGCCAGGAGCTCGGCGCGTTCGGATTGCGGCAGAATGGGGCGCAGATCGCCCTTGAGGCGCTTAACGCAGGCGTCGGCGTTGAGGCCGATGGCCAGCGCGTCCCCCAGTGCCCGGGCGGCCTTCAGGTAGCGCAGATGCCCCACGTGCAGGAGGTCGAAGACGCCGTTGGTGAATACCAGCTTGGCGCCGGAGGCCTTCAGGCGCCCGGATTCCGAGGCCAAGGCCTCCCGCGAAAGCACCTGGCCCATCAGGCTAAGCTCCCCTGAACACACTTAAGTCCCATGCGGCGCCTCGTTTTTGGGTTCTGTTTCCAGGGCGGCCCAGGCCGCCACGGCCAGGGCCCAGCTCGGAAAGACCGAGCTGGCCGGGAAGGCCTCCGCCAGCAGGGGCAAGGCCAGGCTCCAGCGCGGACCCACCAGCACGGCGACGCCCGCGGCCGTCCCCAGGTCCACCAGGATCTGGGGGAACTCGGCCAGACCCAGGCTCAGGAACTCCAGCCCGAAACTGAAGGCGTCGGAGACGAGGGCCAAGGCCAGGGCCCAGCGCCAGCGGGGCCGCTTGAAGGCCGCCGTGAAATTCCGGACCGGATGGAATCTTTCCGCCATGGCCGCACCTCCTCAAACGCCGCCGCGCGCGGGCTTGCGGCTAGGCCAGGGCCCGTTCCAGCTGCGCCGGGCTCACCACGGCCACGCCGATCTCGGCCACCACCAGGCCGGCCGCGGCGTTGGCCAGGGCGCAGGCCTCCGGCACGGGCATGCCCGCGGCCAGGGCCAGGGTCAGGGTCGCGATGACCGTGTCCCCCGCGCCGGTGACGTCGAACACTTCGCGGGCCCTCGTCGGGATGTGGGTGACGCCGCCCTTGGCCTGCACCAGGGTCATGCCGTGCTCCCCGCGGGTGACCAGGACCGCTTCGCTGGACAGGCGTTCCATCAGAACCTGGGCCGCGGCCTGGGCGCTGGCGTCGTTGCGGATGGCCACGCCGCTGGCGGCCGAGGCCTCGCCTTGGTTGGGGGTGACGATGCCCACGCCGTGGAACCAGTCGACATTGGCCGGCTTGGGGTCCGCCGCCACCACTTTCCCCAGCTCGCGGGCCCGCCGCGTGACCGCCGCGGCCAGGCCGGCGCTGAGCGCGCCCTTGGCGTAGTCGCTGAACAGCACCGCGTCGCAGTCCTCGACCTGACGCAGGCAGGACTTCAGGAAGGCGTCCTGGATGTCGGCCTCCAGGGGCCCGCGCAGTTCGCGGTCCACCCGCACCACCTGCTGGCTCTGGGCGATGACCCGCGTCTTGGCGATGGTGGGGCGCCCGGGATCCTCGATGAGGCCGTCCGTGGAGATGCCCTTGGCCCCCAGCAGGGAGCGCAGGGTCGAAGCCATGGAATCCGCGCCCACGATGCCGGCCAGGCTGACCCTGCCGCCAAGGGCCATGATGTTGTTGGCCACGTTGGCCGCGCCCCCGGGCTTGACCTCCTCGCGCGAGACGTGCACCACGGGAATGGGCGCCTCCGGCGAGATGCGCTCGACCCGGCCCCACACGTAGTGGTCCGCCATGACGTCGCCGATGACGAGCACCCGCTTGCCCGCCAGCCTGGGCACCCAGCCCCTCAGCAAGGCGTTATCCATGCTTGGCCCGCTTGAAATGGCCGCGGCGTCCGAGCTCGCGCTCCACCAGGAAGCACAGGATGTGGCCCATGGCGCCGTGGCATTCCTGCACGTGGGGCGTGAAATCCGTGGGCACGGTCAGGCAGAGGTCGGCCGCGCCCTTCTTGGCCACCGCGCCGCCGCCCTTGCCGCTGAAGGCCAGGGTGGCCATGCCCAGGCGCTTGGCCGCGCGCAAACCCCGCAGCACGTTGGGGCTGTTGCCGCTGGTGGTGATCCCCAAGGCCACGTCGCCCTTGCGGCCGAGGGCCTCCACCTGGCGGCTGAACACGGTCTCGAAGCCGTAGTCGTTGCCGATGCTGGTCAGGGCCGAGCTGTCGGTGGTCAGGGCCAGGGCCGGCAGGCCCCGCCGCTCCAAGCTGTGCAGGCGCCCGGTCATCTCCGTGGCCAGGTGCTGGGCGTCGGCCGCCGAGCCGCCGTTGCCGAAGATCAGCCACTGGCCGCCCCGCGCCATGGAATCGGCCAGAACGCACCCGGCGCGCTCCAGGGAGGGAACCAGGGTCTCCAGCACCTTGACCTTGGCCAGGATGGAGCCGCCCAGGTATTCCCGTATGAATGTCTCGTCGCCCTTCGAGGACGCCCGCGCCGGCTTCGCCATGCTAGTGCCCCTTCCCTTTGGCTTGCTCATTCACCGCCCCCGTTTCAGTCCGCACCCACTGGGCGTTCTGCAGGTTGATGTTGATGCTTCCGATGATGATCCTGCTGCGTATCAGCACCGGCAGGCGCCGCTCGTCGTCCGAGATCCACAGGAACACGTCGCCCTTCTGCCGGAACACGCCCTTGAAGGACAGGTGCGGCTGGACCACCACGCAGTCGAAGTCCCCGGCCAGGGTGCTGACGCGCTCCTTGCGCAGCACGTTCACGGTGAGCCGGTAGTTCTTCATGTCGTCGGCCGTGACCGGGATGTCCACCACGGAGCCGACCGTCATGGGCTGGGTGCGGAAGTAGTAGAAACACGAGAGCACGTCCTGGCTGCGGGGAGGCAGGAAGGCCTGCGTGCCCTTGGCCGGCTCGAGGATCAGCCCGCGGCGCTGGTCGTAGTTGTAGCTGGCGTCGGCCTTGAAGCCGCCCTCCCGGATGTGCTTTTCGTAGCCCCAGGAAAATCCGTAGTCCACGTCGCTGTAGGAATCAAGGATGTCATGGACCCTGAAGAAGGCGTCGAAAAAGGGCAGCGAGCGCGCTTCGGCCACGATATGGAAGACCGGCCTGCCGTCGAGGGTCAGGACCTCGGGGATGCTGAGGGTGGCGTAGCCGGCCGTCAGGCCGCCGTACTGCACCGCGAAGGTGAGCTTCTCCCCGACGGTGTAGGCCCGGTTGGACTGCTGCACCCATCCGTAGCGGCGGGCTTCCTCCCGCGCGAAGTCCACGGGGGAGGCTTTGGGCTTGGGGCCGGAAGGGGGGATTTGCAGGGCCTGGCCCGCGGCGATGGTCCAGGGGCGCATCAGATGGTTGGCCTGCGCGATCTCCGGCCAGCGGAATCCCGTGCCCAGCCAGCGCCGGGAAAGGTTCCACAGGCAGTCCCCGCCCCTCGCCTTGACCGTGCGCATCGGGGGCGGCGTCGGCGTGGGAGTGTCCGAGGGCAAGGGCGTGGGCACCTTGGAGGGCCAGACCGCGCTGCGGGTGATCAGGGTGCCGCGCTGGGCGCAGGCCCCGCAGAGGACGGCCAGCAAGGCCAGGCCCGCGGGCGCTAAAGCGCGCATGCCGTCACGGCCTCAGTGATTGAAGGCCGCCACGCCCAGGGCCACGACGCCGATGCCGGTCGCCACGGCCGGCAAATACTTCCACGAAAGCACCGCGTCCCACCAGGCGGCGTTGGGCGAGGAGGGCGAGGGCTCCAGGCTCTGGAGGGTCTGCTTCATCTCGACCAGCTCCTCGTCGTTGCTCTCCTCGTCGCGCTTCACCATTCCCAGCAGCTCCGCCAGGCTGTCCAGCCTGGCCAGGGATTCGCGGGTGGCCTTCAATTCCTTGAGCCCCGAGGCCAGGGCCTCGGTGTTGTTGGCGAGCTCCTTTTTGAGCGCGGCCAGGTCCAGGGCCAGCTGCTGCTGCCGGGCGTCGGAGGAGGAGGCGGACACCGCGGCCGTGGCCTGGCCCTCCTCCAGGCTGAGGGATTTGCTCTCCAGGCGCTGCACCCGGTCGCTCACCGCGTCCAGCTCGCGGACCAGCCGCTCCTGGGCCCGGGCGCCGGCGGACAAGGCGACCGACGCGTCGTCCAGGGCCCCGGCGACGCCGCTGAGGCGCTGGGCCTGGTCCTGCAGGAGGCCGTCCTGCTCGCGCAGGCGCCGGTCCATCGCGCGCAGGCGGGAATCCTGCTCGTCCAGGTCGGCGGCGAAGTCCTGGCCCGCGGCGGGCGCGGCCGCGGAGGGGCTCAAGGCCTGGGAGCTGTCGCTATCCCCGGCGGGGGCGATGCTGCGCCCCGGCGCGGGCGCGGAAACGGAAGCGGTCGGGACAGCGTCGGCGCGCAGGTGGCCCGCAGAAAGCAGAAGCCCGGCCGCCAGGAGGGCCGGGCCGAACCAGAGCGAAGGAGCCTTCCGTGCCGGCTTCATGCCTTCGGCGTTTCTTCGGCGGAGGCGGGCGCTTCGGCCTTGCCCGCGAAAAATTCGTAGGCCGCGTCGAACAGGGTCACCAGCAGGAAGCCTCCCGCGAACAGGAAGAACAGGAATTCAAGGGTCGTGTCGAGGACGTACTGTATGGCCGGGGTCTGGGCGTCCTCGGGCGCCATGCAGCTCAGGCGCACCACCAGGAGCAGGACCGCCAAAAACGCGAAAAAAATGCAATTGGCCCAGAAATAATCGGCCCAGCGCGGGGCCGGGACCGGGGCGGCGGCCGTTTTGTCGTGCTCGTCCCTGTTTTTCTTCGACATGGGCGTCCTCTCAAGGGGCCTCGGATCCGGCCCCAACCGGCTAAACTCCTGCCCCCATTTATAACACAGGCCTGGGGGGCTTCAAAGCCCGGCCAGGGCCAGCCGCAGGGCCGCGCGGTCCGCCTTGGGCGCGGGATCCACGATCCAGACGCGGCTGCGGCGCCGGCCCCAGTCCCGGGCTTCGGAACTGGTGTTGAAGCAGAGGTCCATGCGCCGGCCCTTGATGGCGCCGCCGATGTCGGCGGCCAGGCCCGGGCCGTAGCCCTCGATGTAGACCCTGGTCCCCAGGGGGATGACGCTGGGATCCACGGCCACGATGCCGAAACGGGCCCGGGACCCGGTGCGGGTGACGCCCACCCAGGCGCGGGAATTGTCCCCCGGGCCGGGGTCGTAGGCCGTGGTCTCGAGCTCGAGGCGCCGGCGCGCCACGCCCAGCGCGGGCCAGCCTATGTCCAGGGGCGGCGCGCTGCCGCGGATCACCCAGGCCGCGGTCCCGGGCTTGAGCGCCTTGACCACCTTCACCAGACGTTCCCCGGCTTGCCCTTGTTCCACCAGGACGCTCCAGGGGCCGGCCTTGGGCCGCTTCAGGAGAAGGACGCAGCCCTTGGGCAGGTGGGGGCCCAGGTTGATCTTGGGCGGCGGCTCCAGCGGCCGCACTTCGATGGCGTCGACCCTGGCCTCTGAGGCCGCGCGGCCCTGGGCCAGCAGCATCCAGCCCAGGGGCAGGGGGCTCAAGCCCAGCAGGGCCGCGGCCAGGAACAGACCCAGTCGCTCGTTGAGGGGCGCGGAAAGTCGGCTCACCGGCGCGGCGGGGCCTTGTCGTAACGCAGGCACCCGTCCTCGCAGGGGCAGTCCGGCCCCACGGCCGCGCCGGGCAGCTCGCCGCGGGCGGAGATCTCGCGCAGGCCCGGCAGCACTCGCTCGCGCACCTGTTCCGGGAACAGCGGATTGATGTGGATTTCGCTGCCGCCCTCGAAGCCTGCCGGGATGTTCACGCGCCACTTGACCAGCACATGGAAGGGCATGGCCAGCTCGGCGCTGCGCGGCCGGAAGTACCATTCCTCGTTGCAGGGCACCCGCGAGCCGGCCGCGGCGTGCACCGCGCGCAGGAGGTCGCTGAAGCCCGTCAGCTCCTCGGCGCTCAAACCCGAGGGGTCCGAGGCCGCGGACTTGCTGTAGACCGCCAGGCAGGGATAGATGTGGCCGGGCTCGACCACGGCCACGGCCACGCCGTTCTCGGCCAGGACCAGGCCGCGGGACTTGAGCGTGGCCAGGAGCACCTGGTTGTAGAAAGGGGGGAAACGCCGCAGGACCTCGAGGCGGCGGTGTATGCCCGCGCCCCAGGTGTCCACGCCCAGGACCTGCTTGTGCAGGTGGTCGAAGCTGGCGCCGGCCTGGGCCAGCCAGTTCTGGTACACGGCCACGTGCTTGACGAAGGGGTTTTCGCGGTGGATTTCGCTGACGGCGTTGAGGGTGAAGCTGAGGTAGATGAAGTGCTCCTCGCGGCTGAGGCTGCCGGAGCTCAGCAGGTCGGCCACGCTGGTGGCGCCCTCGCGGAAATGCGCGCCGCTGACGATCAGGTCGTGGCTGCCCCCGAAAAAGGCGTCGGCGAGCTCGAACTTGACGTCCTCGGGGGTCGCGGCGATCTCGGCGGCGCTCTTGTCCTGGTGCTCCAGCTTTTCGTCGATGACGCCCAGCACGTGGGCGCGGCCCTTGGGCGTGGAAAGGTAGGCGTCCTTCCACTGCCTCTGGAGCGGCGAGAGCTTGAAGCCGTAGTTCCGCTTCCAGAACTCCATGGGCACGATCTCGAACAGGTTGGGCACGCGCCTGAACAGGGCCGGCTTGGCCAGGGCCTGTTCGGCGGTCTGCTTTTCAAGCACCTTGAATCCGGTGCCCTCGCGCACCACCCGGCTCTTCTCCGCGGGCGTGTGCTCGCTGTTCTTGGGGCAGAAATGGCACACCGCGTCGCGGTCCAGCCCGGGGTCTATGGGATCGGGGGGGCGCCGCAGGTCGTTGGCGTAGGGCCGCTGGCTGCGTCCCGGGACCGTCCAGACCTCCTCGCCCACCATGGGGTTGAGGATGCGCAGACTTCCGTCGGCGAGCGTGTTGTAGATGAAGAGCGGTTTGAGCATGGACGCCGATGGAGGATAAGCCGGCTTGTGCCGCGAAGCACGCCGAGATTATGATGGGGCCTTGGACTTAGGTCTAAGGGCTGAGCCAAACAGCGTACCAAAGCCGGCCCCTTCTTAACAGCCTCCGGAATCGCCCATGCCCACGGCCCGCACCCGCCGACTGATCGCCCAGGACAAGGCCTTTGTCTGGCACCCCTTCACCCAGATGCGCGACTGGCTGGCCGATCCCGAGCCCCTGGTCATCAGCCGGGGCGAGGGGGCCACGCTGTTCGACAGCGAAGGCCTGCCCTACCTGGACGCCGTCTCCAGCCTCTGGGTCACGGTGCACGGCCACGGCCACCCGCGGCTGAAGGCGGCCCTGAACCGGCAGATGGACAAGCTCGACCATTCCACCCTCCTTGGGCTGGCCAACGAACCCAGCATAGAGCTGGCCGCGGCCCTGGTTCAGGCCGCGCCCAAGGGCCTGGAAAAGGTCTTCTATTCGGACAGCGGCTCAACGGCCATGGAGATCGCGCTCAAGATCGCCTTCCAGTACTGGCAGAACCAGGGCGGGGCCGGCGCCAAAAAGAAGTCCTTCATCACCCTGTCCCAGTCCTACCACGGGGACACGATCGGCTCGGTCAGCCTGGGCGGCATCGGCCTCTTCCACCGTGTCTACCGGCCCCTGCTGTTCAAGACTCTCCAGGTGGCCAGCCCCTACGGCGCGGGAGACCCCAAGGAAGGCGCCAGGGCCCTGGCCGAGTTGGAGGCCCTGCTCCGGAAGAGATCCGGCCAGGTTGCGGCCCTGGTGGTGGAGCCCCTGATGCAGGGCGCGGCCGGCATGCTCAAGGCGCCCCCGGGCTTTTTAAGGGGCCTGCGCCGGCTCTGCGACCGCCACGACGTGCTGCTCATCGCCGACGAGGTGGCCACGGGCTTCGGGCGCACGGGCAGCCTCTTCGCCTGCGAACAGGAGGGCGTGAGCCCGGACCTGATGGCCCTGGCCAAGGGCCTCACGGGCGGCGTGCTGCCCCTGGCCGCGACCCTGGCCACGCGGCGCGTCTACCAGGGCTTCCTCTTCCCCTACGCCCAACAAAAGACCTTTTTCCACGGCCACACCTACACGGGCAATCCCCTGGCCTGCGCCGTGGCTTTGGAAAGCCTGAAGCTGTTCAAGGTCGAGAAGACCCTGAGCCGCCTGCAGCCGAAAATCGGGCTTATGGCCGCGGGCCTGGAACGGATGCTGGAGCGGCCCCATGTGGGGGAGGTACGGCAGGTCGGCTTCATGGCGGGCCTGGAACTGATGCGCGACAAGGCCAAGCGCAGGCCCTACGCCTATGCGGAGGCCGTCGGCGCGAAGGTCTGCCGCCGCGCGCGGGAATACGGCGTGATCCTCAGGCCCCTGGGCGACGTCATCGTGCTGATGCCGCCCCTGTGCATTTCACTGACGGAATTGGATTTTCTGCTGAAGGTCGTCGAGGCGAGCATCAAGGACGTGACTGAGGCGCAGGGCTAGGCTACCAGGCCTCTTTGCCCCGCGCCGGGCCGAAACCGACCTCCTGGGGACGGTGGTTTTTAGGCATCGCAGAGACCAAGCCTTCGATACGCATTTTTTTCTTTTTGGCCGCAGCCGCCTTCAACCTCGCCTTGGCGACGAACAAGCCCCGGCTATTTCCAGGTTTCTGAGTTTTAACGGGCATAGGGTCCTCCGACCATGAATTAGGAACGCTTTGATTTGGTAAATTTCGTCAAAAAAATACCAACCCAATCAGACTAAACCGCCATCACCACTTTATTGCGCCCGGTGTTTTTGGCCTGGTACAAGGCCTCATCCGCGCGCTTGAACAGTTCCGCGGGGCCTTCCTTGGGCCTGGCCGTGGCGCAGCCCACGCTGATGCTGATCTTCAGGGGCTTGTCCGCCTCGCCGAAAACGGCCTTTTCCACGGCGGCGCGCAGTTTCTCGGCCACGGCCTCGGGCTTGTCCCCGCCGCGGGACAGCACCACCGCGAATTCCTCGCCGCCCACCCGGGCCGCCAAATCCGCGCGGCGCAGGGTCTCCCGCAGGACCCCGGCCAAACGGCTAAGCACGAGATCCCCGGTGGGATGGCCGTAGGTGTCGTTGACGCGCTTGAAGTGGTCGATGTCCAGCTCCAGCACGGACACGCCGAAGGGGCGCTGTTCCATGCCGGCCAATTCACTGGCCAGCACCCGGTCGAACAAGACGCGGTTGGCCAGGCCGGTCAGGGAGTCGTGCACCACGCTGCGCCTGAGGACCTGGTTCTGGTGGGCCATGTCGGCCAGGCGGCGGCTCTGGGCGTCCATGACCCGGCCGCGCGTCAGGAGCCCCAGGGTGCGCCCGCCCTGCACCACGGGCAGGCGCCGGATGCGCATCAGGGTCATCAAATCGGCGGCGTGCAGGATGTCCTCTTGAGGCCCGATCGTGACCACCGGGGCGGTCATCAGATCGCCGACCCGCATGGATATCACCGAGTCCTTGTGCTGGACAAAGGCCCGGATCAGGTCGCGCTCGGTGAAGATGCCCAGGGGTTCGGGGGGCAGGTCCGCGGCGGAGCCGGGCGTCCAGGAATCCGGCACCACCAGCACCTGGCCGAGGCGGGCCTTGGCCATGCGCTCGCACACCCTCAGGACGGCCTCGGAGGCCGGCACGGCCAGAGGCTGGGTGGCCATGAAGGCCGCCGCGCTCCAGTCCGAGCCGTCGCCCCCTCCGTCGGGCCGGAGCCCGCCCTCTTGGGCTTCCCCCGCCAGCGGCCCGTCGATGTCGTCCAGGTCCACGCGCGCCGCCCCTTTAGCCTACTTCCCCGCCTGGGCCTTGGCCTTGTCGCCGCGGCTCTTCTCGGCCTTCTTGCGCTCGTTGGGGTCGAGGATCTTCTTGCGCAAGCGGATGGTCTTGGGGGTGACCTCGACCAGCTCGTCGTCGGCGATGTATTCCAGGCACTGCTCCAGGCTCAGCTTGCGCGAGGGCGTCAGGGTCAGGGCGTCGTCCGTGCCCGAGGCGCGCATGTTCGTCAGCTGCTTGGCGCGGCAGATGTTGACGCCGAGGTCGTTTTCGCGGGCGTGCTCGCCCACGATCATGCCGGCGTAGATCTTCTCGCCGGGCTCGATGAACATCACGCCGCGCTCCTGGGCGCTGAACATGCCGTAGGCGTTGCTCTCGCCGGGGTCGGTGGCCCACATCACGCCGACGTGGCGGGTTTCGACGTCGCCCTTGAAGTCGTCGTAGCGGTCGAAGACGTGGTGCAGGGCGCCCTCGCCGCGGGTCTGCGTCATGAAGTCCGTCCGGAAGCCAAGCAGGCAGCGGCTGGGGATGCTGAACTCCACGCGCACCTGGTTGTCGCCGAAGGGCGTCATGTTGAGCATCTCGGCCTTGCGCGAGCCCAGGCGCTCCAGCACGCCGCCCATCACGGTGGAGGGCATGTCGATGATCAGGCGCTCGTAGGGCTCCTTCAGCTTGCCGTTCTCGTCGCGGTGCATGATGACCCGGGGCTTGCCGACCTCCAGCTCGAAGCCCTCCCGGCGCATGGTCTCGATCAGGATGCCCAGGTGCAGTTCGCCGCGCCCGCTGACCACGAAGCTGCCTTCGCCCTCGCCCGTGTCCACGCGCAGGGCCAGGTTGCTGAGCAGCTCGCGCTCCAGGCGGTTCTTGAGGTGGCGGGCCGTGACGAACTTGCCCTCCTGCCCGCCGAAGGGGCTGGTGTTGACGCCGAAGGTCATGCTCAGGGTGGGCTCGTCGACGTGGATGCGCTCCAGCGCCTCCAGGCTGTCCGCGGCGCAGAGGGTGTCGCCGATGAAGACGTCCTCGAAGCCCGCCAGGCCCACGATGTCGCCGGCGGAGGCGCCGTCGACCTCGACCTGCTTCATGCCCTCGAAGGCCAGCAGCTTGGTGGTGCGGCCGTTGATGTTCTTGTTCTCCTTCATCAGCACCAGGGGCGTGGTCTTGTCGACCCTGCCCCGCGCGACGCGGCCGACCGCGATGCGGCCGACGAACTCGTTGTACAGGATGTTGCTCACCAGCATCTGGAAGGGCGCCTCCTGGTCCACGACGGGGCCGGGCACCTTCGCGGCGATCATGTCCAGCAGGGGGCGCAGGTCGGAGTCGAGGTCCTCCATCTGCAGGCGGCAGGTGCCGGCGCGGCTGCAGGCGAAGAGGTAGGGGAACTCGGCCTGCTCGTCGGTGGCTTCCAGGCTGATGAAGAGGTCCAGGACCATGCTGTGGACCTCATGGGGCCGGGCGTCGTGGCGGTCGATCTTGTTGATGACCACGATGGGCTTGTGGCCCAGGGCCAGGGACTTCTTCAGCACGAAGCGCGTCTGGGGCAGGGGGCCTTCCGCCGCGTCGACCAGCAGCAGCACGCCGTCCACCATCTTCAGGATGCGCTCCACCTCGCCGCCGAAATCCGCGTGGCCGGGGGTGTCGACGATGTTGAACTTGGCGCCCTTGTACTGGTAGGAGGCGTTCTTCGAGAAGATGGTGATCCCGCGCTCCTTTTCCAGGTCGTTGGAGTCCATCATCCGCTCGATGACGTGCTCGTTGGTGCGGAAGACGCCTGTCTGCTTCAGGATGGCGTCCACAAGCGTGGTCTTGCCATGATCGACGTGGGCGATGATGGCGAAATTATGAAGGTCTTTGCGCTGGGCGACGGCCATGACTTCCTTTGCTGTTTGTTAAGGGGCGCTGGGGCGGGATTTCAGGCCCGCCGGCGGGTGGGACGCACCAAAAACGAGGGCCAAAGATACCCCAAAGCGAACCCTGCCAGCAAGCCCCCAAGATGGGCGGCGTTGTCCAGGAGCAGGGGCACGTCGAAGAGTCGCAGGCCCAAGCCGAGCATGAACACGAAAATGACGGGCCGTACCAGCCATTGGAACAGCCGGCCGGCCAATAATTCAGGGAAACGGGGGTCCCTTTTGAAGCGCGGGGCCATCAGCAGGCCGATGAGGCCCATGATGGCGCCGGAAGCCCCCACGGAGCTGGACCCCGCGGTCCCCAGCAGGGCGCTGGCCAGGCCCGCCACCACGGCGGCGAAAAGGTAGAAGGCCACGAAGCGCCAGGGGCCCACCAGGCGCTCCAGCACGGCGCCCACGAGGAAGAGCGCGTACATGTTCATGCCCAGGTGCCACCAGCCGCCGTGCAGGAAGGCGCTGGTCAGGACCCGCCACCATTCGCCGGACTGCAGGGTCAGGCCCGGCTCATTGGCCCCGAGCTTCAGCATGGCCGTGCTGGCCGCGACGTCGGGGCTGACCCCCTGGCCGACCAGGCCCCCGGCCACGAACATCTGCGCGGCGTAGCAGGCCACATTGACGGCCATCAGGGACCAGGTGGCCGGCGAGGGCCCGGGCCTCAGCATCATGGCCGCGCTGCGCTCGTCGCGGTGCCGGTTCAGGGCCGCGCTTTCCCGGGCCTCGCGCACCCGCTCGGCCTCGTCCGGGCCCGGGTCCGCGGACGCGTCGAGCAGCACGCCCGCCAGCTCCCTGGCCGAGGGCTTGGGCTGGGTACGGCCGCTGAATTCGCCTTCGCCGCTGCCGACGCACAGGATGCCGCGGCCCACCACGGTCTTGGCCAGGAAATGCCCGTCCTCGAAGCGCAAAAAAACGCCCCGCAGTTCCGCGGCGCGGGCCGCGTCGGCCACGATCAGCCACACGCAGACCTTCAGGCGGCCCCGCACCAGGGGCTCGGCGGCCTTCAGGGAGGCCCGGAAGCTCTCCGCGCGATGGACCGCGAAACCCAGGTCGCCGCCCTCGTCCGCCAGCAGGGCGTGCACCCTCAGGTCCCCGCCCTCGAAGCGCGCCAGGCAGGCGTCGAAGAGGCCCAGGGCCAGGGAGGCCGTGCCCGGCAGGACCTGCGGCAGGGGCTCGAAGCCCCCGCGCACCGACAGCCAGCGGGCCAGGGCTTCCAGGGCGCCGCGCTGGTCGCGTAGGCTTCCCCGCTCAATCATCCCAGTCGACCTCCACTTGAAGGCGTATCTCGCGCAGGACCTGGGCCACCCGGTCGCAGTCCCGGCGGGCCCCATGGAAGACCAGGGAACGGCCCTCGGTGTGCACCCTCCAGGCGTGGAGCTCCGCCTCGGCGGCGTCGCAGGCGCCGGCCTTCACCAATTGCCCGATGACTTCATCGAAGGTGTGCCAATCGTCGTTGTACAGGATGACGCGGGCCGGCTTGGCGACGCGGGATTCGAGGCCTTCCTTGGGCTGCGCGATCGTGATCGTCATGGCTCGTTCAAACCCTGCCTGTGAGGCACCAATGCTGGGCGAAGCCGGCGTGGGCCACCAGCCAGCGGAAGCCGGCCGCGCTCAGGTCGCGCACCGCCTGCTGCTCGGAGACGCGGGCGGAATGGTCCGGGCCCAGGGTCTTTTTCCCGGCCGAGGCCGGATCCTCGGCGGCCGGGTGCCAGTCCAGCAGGCAGAGGGTGCCTCCGGGGGCGAGCAGGCGCTTCAGCTCGAGCAGGTAGGCGGCCCGGTCGGCCAGGTTATGGTAGGCCTGAGCCATGAGCACCAGGTCCGCGCAGCGGTCGGGCAGGGGCAGGCGCTCGGGCTTGGTGCGCACCACCTCCATGCGCGTGTAGCCGGGGTGCTCCACGTAGCTTTCCAGCCGGGTGAGGAAACGGCGCAGGCGCTCCTCGTCCCACTCCGCGGCCAGGAAAACGCCCTTGCCGAGCATGCTCTCGAAGACCGGGAAAAAGAAGGTGCCGGTGCCGCAGGCGACGTCGAGAAAGCGCTGTCCGGGCCTGGGGCGCAGGACCTCCACCACCTTCAGCGGCGGCACCAGGGCCAGGCGCTGGGGGCTGTCGGAATCGAGGTCGTGCTGGCGGCGGACGTTCACGGCGCCGCCGGACGGTGCTGGAGCCAGGACTCGGGGTCCATCAGGAAGCGGGTGCGCGCGTCCACGCCGCTGGAGTCCTTCTCCCCGGAGAAATAGTAGGTGCGGCCCAGGTAGGTCACCCTGGGCGTGTCGGGTCCGACGCTGACCCGCTCGCCCGTGACGGGGCACAGGGCGGTTCCGTCGGACTGCACGGCCCAGACCGCAGCCGCGGCCGTCTCCTGGGGGCTGCTCGGCGCCACGCGCTCCAGGCGCTGCCAGGCCAGGTAGCCGAAGACGGCCACGGACAGGGCCAGGAACCAGGCCGCACCCACCAGGGCCCATTGGGCCGGCCTATCCACGGGCGGCCCCTTCCAGGGGGAGGAGCCGCTCTTCGATGAAACGCGCCAGGCCGTCGTCCTCGGGACCCGGGACGACGACGTCGGCGGTGGCGCGCAGCTCCGCGCGCCCGGACTCCATGGCCACGCCCAGGCCCGCCCAGCCCAGCATGCCCAGGTCGTTCCAGCCGTCCCCGGCGGCGACCACCTGGCCCGCCTGCAGCCCCAGGTGCCCCGCCAACAGGGACAGCGCGCGCCCCTTGTCCGCGCCCAGGGGCAGGATCTCCAGGTACTCGTCGGCCGTGATCATCAGGGTGCAGCGCGAGGACCAGTGCGGCGCCAGGCTGTCGCGCAGGGAGCGGATGCGCGCTGCGTCCGCGTAGATGAGCAGCTTGTAGGGCGAGGAGCCCGCCAGCTCGCGGTGGCTGGCCACTTCCCGCATGGGCGAGGAGGTGCGGCCGTGGTAGAGGTCCCACCAGGGCTGGATGCGGCGCGCGTAGAGCACGCCGCCGAGGTAGTAGTTCAGGGGCAGGTTCTGCGCCTCGGCCAGGGCCACCACCTCCTCGGCCAGGGCCGGGTCCAGGGTGTGGCTGTCGAGCATCTCGTCGTCGGCCCCGCGCAGCATGGCGCCGTTGTAGCTGATGATGGGGCCGCGGATGCCCATCTCCGCGGCGATGATGCGGATGCTCTCGTGCATGCGGCCCGAGGCCAGGCACACCACCACGCCCGCGTCCTGGAGCGCGCGCAACGCCGCCTTGATGCGCGGCGTGGCGTGGCTTCCCTCGACGCCGCGGTCGATGAGCACGGTGCCGTCCAGGTCGGTGGCGAAGAGTTTCAGGGAATGCCTGACGGAGTCCATTCGAACGGCCTTAAAAGTCACCCTTTGAGGTGCAGAATGCTGTTGTGGCCCCAGTATCCGTCCGAAATGCGCTCGGGGGCGAGGGGATCGGCGATCCACTGTTCCTGGTTGACCACGAACTTGTACTCGTAGGTGCCGGGGATCAGCCCCACCTTGAGCCAGAAGGCGCCGTCCTCCTGGGCGTTCATGGGGTCGGCCAGGGGGTCCCAGCCGTTGAAGTTGCCCACCACGCTGCAGCTGCCGATGCGCGCGCCCGCCTCGGGACGGTAGCGGAACACCACGCTGTTGCCCGGGGCGAAGAGGGTCACCCGGTTGCGGCCGCTCTGCTTGCTCTGGTACAGGGCCTGGTCCGCGGCCTCCACCAGGGCCTGCCAGCTGAAGGCGTCCCGGGGGATGGTGGCGAGCCCCAGCGAGACGGTGATCTTGTGGTGGTGGCCCTGGAGGACCACCGGGCTGGATTCCACGTTGGCCCGCACCCGCTCCGCCAGCTCGAAGGCCAGCCGCTTGCTGGTTTCGGGCAGGATGAAGGCGAATTCCTCGCCGCCGTAGCGGGCGACGCTGTCGGTGTCGCGGACCGTGTCGCCGACAACCCGCGCCAGGTGCTGCAGGGCGTGGTTGCCGGCCTGGTGCCCGTGGGTGTCGTTGAATTTCTTGAAGTGGTCGATGTCCAGCATGAGCAGGGACAGCTGGTGGCGGTAGCGCTTGGCGCGCTGGACTTCCTCGACGATGCGCGTCGAGAAAAAGCGGAAATTGCGCAGGCCCGTCAGCTGGTCGCGGTAGGCCATCTGCTCGAGCTGCCAGTAGCTCGGGGAGGCGCTGTCGGCCTCCACCTTGAGCGCCCGCTCGACGTTCTCCAGCAGGTCCATGGCCGCGGCCTTCATGCCGACGTGGCGGCCCAGCGCGGCCTGCATGCGCTCCTGGTGGACGATCAGCCGTTCAAAGGTCGCCTTGGCGTCCTCGTCCGGCACGCTGAGGTTGGCCACGGTCAGGGCCAGGGCCTGGTAGTCCGCCTTGCCGGCGGACTGGCTGGAAACCAAAAACTCCAGCTCCAGGCTGCTCTTGCCGCCAAGAGCCAGTCCGCGCATCAATTCCAGGTCCACCGCCTGGCCTTCGGCGGTGTAGTCGATCTCTGTGCTAGCCATAGGGCCTTTCAGTCTAATGGATCAAGCCATCGGTCACAACGGAGGCTATAAAAAAACCCGGCGCCTGCGCGCCGGGTTTCAAAGGCACGGCGATGCGCCGTGAACGGCTTAGCAGCCGCAGGGCTTCTTGGGTCCGAACATTTCAGCCTCCATTTTTGCGCGGCAATGATCCACGCGGGGTTTCAGAAAAAACATTCTCTCGATTTCCGAGGTTATTTTCTCCAGGGTAGGATCCCTCACCAATACCTACGCGCGGACCCCCCACAGAGTTTCCCTGTAAACTTGCCGTTAAGCCTAGTCCCTCAGGCGGGTCGCTGTCAAGGCAAGCCCGTCGCGGTCCATGCCATGCCCCATCTTCCCCGAAAACACCTCAAAAACAACGCTATTCCTGGCCGCCCACCAGCTCCCAGGCCTCCCCAAGGGCTTTCACAACATAGGGAGCCGCGGCCGCTTTGGCGCTGGATTCATCCAGCCAGGGGCCGCCCGGCCGGAGACCTAAGCGCCTGAGCTCGGCCAAAGGGCCGCCCACCAAAGCCCAGCGTTGTTGGTCCCGCGGACCCCAGGCGCCCGCCGTGGCCGCGCCCGAGGCCAGGGCCAGGCTCCAGTCCATGGCTCCGGCATGGCGCAGGCGGTACTGGCTGGAGGCCACCGGCAAGCTGGATTTCAGGCTCCACGCCGCCGCCAGGGCCGCGCCCAGGCTCGCGGCCGGGTCTAAGCTGGCGCCGGGCGCGCCCCAGACGGCCAGCACCCTGCCTCCGCCGATCTCCACAAGGGTCCCGCGGGCGCCTTGGACCGCGTCCTGCACGCAGTGATAGAAGCGGCCCAGGGCGCTCAGCCTGGCCGCGGGTTCCAGGGCGCTGAGGGACGCGTCCGCCCCCAGCCAGCACACGGACAGCACCGCCACGAAGGGGGATTGGGCCGCGGGGGCCAGGGACTCCAGCAGGGCGGCCCCCTGGCCCGGATCCAGGCCCGGGCCAAAGGCCCTCAAGGAACGCTCCCGCCGATCCAGCGCGGCGGCGGCCTGCCCCAGCTGGACCGCGGCCTCACCCAAGGGGTCGGCGCCCACGGGCGCCTGCCGCACGTCGAAATCTCCGCCCGCGAGGCGGCGCAGGCCCTGGGCCAGTCCACGCAAGGCCGGATCAAAATGGGCCCTGAGGTCCTCGGCCCAGGCCCAGGCCCACAGCGCCGCCATCAGGGCCAGGACCGCCAGGACCGGGACGCTCACGGCCAGGTTCAGGGCGGCCAGGGCCGCCAAGGGCGCGAGCACCACGGCCAGGCATCCGCCGAGCGCCACCAGGAAACGGCGCCGCAGGGAAGGCCAGGGTTTCAAGCCCTCCAGGGACGGGGGCCAGCAGCCTCCGGCTTCGACGCCCCCCTCGGCCAGGGCCTTGCGGCACACCGCGCCGCAGAGTCCGGCCTGGGCCAGGGCCGTCGGCAGGGCCCCGAAGGCCGCCAGCAGCAGCAGGCCGATCCAGGTCAATCCGCCGCAGGCCCACAGCAGGAGCCCAGCCCCCAGCCAGACCGCGGCCGCGCGCCGGGCCGCGCGCGCGGCGAGCCCTTTGAGGAAGGCCGACAAAGCCTCGGCCTGGCGCGGAAGGAGTTCGGCGACGCTGAGCTGGCCGGCGAGGCGCTTCAAGCGCCGGCCCGGCAGGTCGCAGAGGGCCCACACCAGCTCCAAAAACAGCAGGGCCGGGATCATCTGCAGTCCGGCGACCCAGGCCAGGTCCCCGGCCGCTCCGCATAGGGCCAGGGCCTCGTAGGAGACCAGGCCCACCGCATGGCTGATGAGGCGGGCGCGGCTCGCGCCGCTGAGGGCCCCGTCCAAGGCTTTCACGGCTAGGGCTTCACCACGGCGACCACGGCCTGGTCGGGCTTGAGCCATTGCTTGGCCACGCGGGCGCAGTCCGCCAGCGTCACGGCGTCCAGGGCGGCCGCCACGCGCTCGACCTCCTCCGCGCCGAGCCCCCAGAATTCGTAGTTGCCGATCACCCGCGCGTCCGTGCCGAAGTCCTGGCGCGCCACGGAGAAGATGCCCTTGGCGTAGGCCTTGGCCCCTTTCAGTTCGGCCGCCGTGAGCCCGCCGCCGGCCATCGCCGCCACCACCTGACGGCACACCGCCTCGGCCTCCTTGAGCGTCGCGGGCTGGGTCCCCACGTACACGCGCCAGGAGCCCGGGTTCAGGCGCCGGTCGAAGTTGCTGTGGACCGAATAACACAGGCCGCGCTTGTCGCGCACCTCGGTGAAGAGGCGGCTGTCCATGCCCTCGCCCAGCACGGAGTTCACCAGGCGCAGGACCGGATAGTCGCGGTGGGTGACCGGCGGGCAGGGCCAGCCCATGACCAGGTGGGCCTGTTTCTTGGGGAGCCTGGCCTCCTTGCGCCGGGGGCCGGGCTTGAGCGCGGGCGGGACGGGGGCCTTGGGGGCCGCGCTTCCCTTCCACACGCCGCGGCCGAACTCGGCCTCGAAGAGCTCCAAAGCGCGCTCCGGCGCGATGTCGCCCACCACCACCGCCAGCATGCCCTGCGGCCGCAGGACCTTGCGCTTCAGGGCCAGCAGCTGGGCGCGCCGCAGGCCGCCGACCGTGCCCTTGTCGCCGTCCAAGGGCCGGCCGAAGGGATGGCCGGGGCCGAAATGGAGGGCGCTGAAGAGGTCCGAGACGAATTCGTCCGGCGAGTCGCTCTTGTCCTTGATGTCCTTGAGCACGCGGGCGCGCTCCTTGGCGACCTCGGCCTCGGGAAGCTCGGCCTCGCGCAGGGAGCGCCCGGCCAGGGCCATGGACTCCGCGATCTTGGAGGAGAGCGCCTGCAGGGAGACGCTGAAGCGCTCCGGGTCGGCGCCCGCGCCCAGGCCCATGCCGAGGTCGTCCATGGCCTTGGCCATGGATGCGGCGTCCATACCCGGCACGCCCTTCAGGCAGGTCCGCGCCAGGAGGTTCAGGGAACCGGCCTGGCCGGGGGCCTCGATGAGCTGGCCCGAGGGGAAGCTGAACTGCGCCGCCACCAGGGGCGTGTGGTGCACGGGCTTGACGATGAGCGTGCCGCCGCTGGACAGCTTGAAACGGGTCAGGCCCCCGGCCAGGGCCGAGCCTTTGCCGGGCGCCGCGGCGCCCTTGGCGCGGGAGGCGCCGGCGCCCTCCAGCAGGGCCTGCGCGCGCTCCCTGTTCAGGCCCGTGGCGGCGGACTTGTCGCTGCGGTAGATCACCAGGTTGGCCCGGTCGACGCGGAAATACTTCCGCATGGCCCGGCGCACGTCCTCGGGCGTGACGGCGCGCATGCGGGCCGTGTCCTCGTCGGCGAGGCGGTAGTCGGAGCCAAGGCACTCGTAGTAGCCCAGCTTGCCGGCCATGCCCTCCATGCTCATGGCCTCGGAGGCCTCGTCGTGCTCGAGGCGCAGCTTCTGGCGCTCCAGCTCGCTTAGGCTCACCAGGTCGCGGTGCATGCGCGCTACCTCGGCCCAGACGGCCCGCAGGGCCCCGACGATCTGGTGGGGCTCCAATTCCGCCCACACATAGGCCAGGCCCGGATGCGCTCCGCTGAAAGCCCCTGCCGACACGCCGTGCACCAGCTTGAGGCGCTCGCGCACCTCCTGGTTGAGGCGCGAGCTGAGTCCCTGGCCCAGGATGGCCAGGCCCATGTCCAGCGCCGGGGCGTCGGGGTCCAGCTCCGCGCAGGAGGGCACGCCCAGCACGGCCATGCTTCCCTGGATGTCGCCGGAGGCCTCCTCGAAGCGCAGGCCCTTCTGGGCCGGCTCGCTGGGCAGGGGGGCGGGCCGGGGCCCGCTCCAGCGCCAGCCGCCGAAGGCCTTGGCCGCCTCGGCCATGGCCGCGCCCGGGTCCACGTCGCCGACGACGACCACGATGACGTTGCGGGGCAGGTACCAGCGCTTCCAGTACCCGGTCAGGAGGGCCCGGTCCATGCGCTGCAGGCGGTCCTTGAAGCCGATGACCGGAAAGCGGTAGGGGTGGCGCTTGAACACCATCCTGGTCAGCCGGTTCCAGGCCTCGAAGCCGGGGTTGTCCTGGGCCCGGCTCAGCTCCTCCAGGACCACCTGGCGCTCCCGCCCCAGTTCCTCGGCGTCGAAGGTGCTGTGCTGCAGGGCGTCGGCCATGGTCCGCAGGGCCACGGACAGCTTGTCCGAAGGCAGGATGTCGATGAAGTCCGTGCTCTCGTAGCGGGTGTGGGCGTTGTTGTAGCCGCCGGACGATTTGATCATGCGGTCCAGCTCGCCCACCTTCAGGGTCTCGGTGCCCTTGAACAGCATGTGCTCGATGAAATGGCTGATGCCGCGCTCCGCCTCGCGCTCGCACACGGAGCCGGCCCTGACCCAGGCGTTGACCGCCACGACCGGCGCGCTGCGCACCGGCTTCACCAGCAGGGTCAGGCCGTTGGGCAGGACCTTCTTGAGGACGTCCCGGCCCAAGGCCTGGGCGGGGCTGGTCTGGCTGCTTGCAAGTGTCTTGGGGCGGCGGGCCATGGATCCTCGCGGGAATAAGGTGAAGTCCGACATGGTATGCCAGCGCCGCAGGCTGGGCAAGGCGGGGTCTTGCGGCCCCCCCGAAGGCGGGTTATGCTTTTCCCGCTTTCGCAGATTCAACCCGGCTAATTCTTATCTGGAGGAACACCATGCGTTTTTCCCAGGCCCTGCTGGCGGCCCTGCTGGTCGCGTTGCCCCTGTCCGCGGTCCCGGCCATGGCGGACGCGCCCGCGGCCTCCCCTTCGGCCAACCTGACGCCCCTGTCCTACCCCCCGGTGACGCCCGACCCGAGCTTCACGGACAGCGTCTACGCGATGAAGTGGCCCCACATCACCCTGGCTGAGACCCAGCGCCTGCTGAAGAAAAAGGGCACGATCCTGGTGGACGGCCGCAGCATGCTGGAATGGCAGCAGAGCCACCTGAAGGGCGCCCTGCCCCTGCCCCTGGGCGACTTCGAGAAGCAGTACGCCATCTACGCCAAGAGGCTGAAGAAGGCCAAGATCATCATCGCCTACTGCCACGGCAAGGGCTGCCACCTGTCCGACTCGCTGTGCCAGGACCTGGTGAACAAGGGCTTCAAGAACGTGGCCGTGTTCTGGGGCGGCTACCCCGAATGGAGCGCCGCCAAACTGCCCCTGGTGGACAAGTACGGCCGCCTCGTGGCGACCACGGCCCCCGCCGCCGCGCCCGCCGGCCACTAGGCCCCTAGGGAGGCGCCCGGGCGACGGGTAACGGTTCGGTTACGGATACGCGAAGGACCCGGTCGAAAGGCCGGGTCCTTCGCGTTTAAAGGGGCTGAACCCGGGGAAACGGCTCAGTCCTGTTGCTGTGGCGCGGGCGACTGGGGTAAAATGGCGCATGGAAACCCCCGTTTTTTCGACCTGGCAACGGATCTTCTTTGCTGCGTATCTGCTTTTCGCCGGCTTCGCCGCCTGGCAGGTCTCCACGCGCACCAACGCCTCCACCGGATACTTCGACGAGATCTGCCGCCGCTCCAGCCTCGGGAACGAGGGCGCCCAGGCCGCGGACCAATTCGAGCACCGGCACAGCATCTTGGGGCCCTTGGTCATCAACGACCTGCGCGACAACTTCGGCTTCCCCACCCTGCAGGAATCCAACGCCGCGCTCGGCGCGCTCCCGGACCTGAACCAGCGTTTGGCGGAGGAGGAGGACCGGGCGATTTTCTGGTCGCGGGTGCTCATGGGCCTCAGCCTCGCCTACCTGATCCTGGTCGCCTCCAAAAAAAATTCCGCGACCAAGCGCAACCTTCTGTGGGCCTTGACCGCCGTTTCCGCCGTGTTCTTCGCCGTGGGGATAAGCACCTCGGCGCTCGTGATCTACACGGACATCCCCGTCAAATTCCTCGGGATCACCCCGGTGATCCAGCACCAGGTGCGCAGCATCTCGGCGGTGGTCATCGCCCTGTTCAAGGGCGGCCACTGGGCCTTCGGCGCCTTCGTGCTCATCTTCAGCGTCGTCACGCCCCTGCTGAAGATGGCGCTGACCATCTACGGCAGCCTGGCCTCCTCGCCGTCCACCAACGCGGGCATCAACCGGCTCCTGACCGTGTTCTCCAAATGGTCCATGGCGGACGTCTTCGTGGCGGCCATCCTCCTGGCCTGCTTCGCCATCAAGTCCGACAGCTCCACCCACGTCATCCCCTGCCGGGGCCTGTACTATTTCGCGGGATACTGCTTTCTGAGCATGATCACCACCTCCATGCTCCACAAGCTGTCCGACCCGCGGGCGAAGGAGGCCCCCATCCTCGGCTGGAAATCCGGCATCCCCTACCTGGCCGAGCTGGTCAGCGCGGCCGTTTTTTTGTGCTGCATCCAGTACCTTAAATCCGGGACGCACTAGGCCGGGATCATCCCTTGTAGGCCTTTTTCAGGATATTCAGGTCCAGCTTCACCATCCCCATCATGGCCGTCATCGCCCTGGCCGCGCCCTCGGGATCCTTCCCCGCCACGTAGTCCCAGATCCCCTCGGGCACGATCTGCCAGCACAGCCCGAATTTGTCCTTCAGCCACCCGCATTGGATCTCCTGCCCGCCCTCGCCGAGCTTCCCCCAATAGTAGTCGAGCTCTTTCTGGGTCTTGCAGAACACCATGACGGAGAGGGCTTCGTTGAACTTGAAGTTCGGGCCGCCGTTGAGGCCCAGGAACTTCTGGCCGTTGATCTCGAAGAGCACGCACATCACCGTCCCGGCGGGCCCCGGGCCCGCGGACCCGTGGCGCGTGATTTCGGTGATCTTGGCTTTGGTCTTGAAGATGGACTTGTAGTACTGGGCCGCTTCCTCGGCCTGCCCGTCAAACCATAGGCAAAGGGTCATGGACGACATGGCGCCACCTCCGATGAGTTGATGGAACGCGAAAGGGACGGCGGAAAAACCGCCGTCCCTTTTTTTACGCCCTGCGGGAACACACCTTAAGCCATGCTGAAGCTGAATCCCCCGCCGTGGGCCGTGTCCACGGTCACGGTCTGGCCCTCCAGGAGGCGCCCTTCAAGCAGGGCCCGGGCCAGGGGATCGGTGATCTCGTTGAGGATGACCCGCTTCAGGGGCCGCGCGCCGAAGACGGCGTCCAGGCCCTGGTCGGCCAGGCGGCTGAGCGCCGCCGGGGTCACGGCCAAGGAAACCTTGCGTTCGGCCAGGCGTTCACGCAGGTCCTTGAGCTGTATGTCCACGATGCGCAGGAGATGGGCCGAGCCCAGGCGGTGGAAGGGCACGATGGCGTCGATGCGGTTGAGGAATTCCGGCCTGAAGACCGTGCGCAGGTCCTGCTGTATGGACAGCTTCAGTTCTGAGTCGGTCTGGGTCAGCACCTCGGCCAGGTGCGAGGAGCCCACGTTGCTGGTCATGATGAGCACCGTGTTCCTGAAGTCCACGGTGCGGCCCTGGCCGTCGGTGAGCCGCCCGTCGTCGAGGACCTGCAGAAGCAGGTTGAACACGTCGGGATGGGCCTTCTCGATCTCGTCGAAGAGCACCACGCTGTAGGGGCGGCGTCGGACGGCCTCGGTGAGCTGGCCGCCCTGGTCGTAGCCAACGTAGCCCGGGGGCGCGCCGATGAGGCGGCTGACGGCGTGCTTCTCCATGTATTCGGACATGTCGATGCGCACGAGCATCTGCTCGTCGTCGAAGAGGTAGGCGGCCAGGGCCTTGGCCAGCTCGGTCTTGCCCACCCCGGTCGGCCCGACGAAGAGGAAGACGCCCATGGGGCGCTTCGGGTCGCTCAGGCCGGCGCGGCTGCGGCGCACGGCGTTGGCCACGGCCTTGATGGCCTCGTCCTGCCCGACCACGCGGCCGTGCAGGTGCTCCTCCAGGCGCAGCAGCTTTTCGCTCTCGCCCTGCATGAGCCTCGTCACGGGGATGCCCGTCCACTTGGCCACCACCTCGGCGACCTCCTGCGGCGTCACCTCCTCGGGCAGCAGGGCGCCCTCGGCCTGCAGGCGTTTCAGGGCCTCCTCCCGCTCGCGCATGGACTTCTCCAGGCCAGGGATGACCCCGTGCCGCAGTTCGGCCACCCGGTCGAGGTCGCCCTGGCGCTCGGCGCGGATCTCGTCGCCGCGGGCGCGGTCGATCTCCTCGCGCGTGGAGCGCAGGCCGGAGATGGCCTGCTTCTCGGACTGCCAGCGCGCCTTGAGCGCCGCGCTGCGCTCGGTGAGCTCCGCCATTTCGCGGCCGGCGGCCTCGGCGCGTTCGCGGGAGGCCTGGTCCTTCTCGCGGGACAGGGCCTGCTTCTCGATCTGGAGCCGCAGCACGCGCCGGTCCACCTCGTCGAGCTCCGTGGGCAGGCTGTCGATCTCCATCTTCAGGCGGCTGGCCGCCTCGTCCACCAGGTCGATGGCCTTGTCCGGCAGGAAGCGCCCGCTGATGTAGCGGTGGCTGAGGGTGGCCGCGGCCACCAGGGCGGCGTCCTGGATCCTGACGCCGTGGTGGACCTCGTAGCGCTCCTTCAGCCCGCGCAGGATGGAGATGGTGTCCAGCACCGAGGGCTCGCCCACGAAGACGGGCTGGAAGCGCCGCTCCAGGGCGGCGTCCTTCTCGATGTGCTTGCGGTACTCGTCCAGGGTGGTGGCGCCCACGCAGCGCAGCTCGCCGCGCGCCAGGGCCGGCTTGAGCATGTTGCTGGCGTCCATGGCGCCCTCGGCCGCGCCCGCGCCGACGAGGGTGTGCAATTCGTCGATGAACAGGATGATCTCGCCCTGGCTGGCCGTGATTTCCTTCAAAAAGGCCTTCAGGCGCTCCTCGAATTCCCCGCGGAACTTCGCCCCGGCCACCAGCGCGCCCAGGTCCAGGGACAGCACCCGCTTGCTGCGCAGGCCCTCGGGCACGTCCCCGCTGACGATGCGCCCGGCCAGTCCCTCGGCGATGGCGGTCTTGCCCACGCCCGGCTCGCCGATGAGGACCGGGTTGTTCTTGGTCCTGCGGCTCAGCACCTGGATGACGCGGCGGATCTCCTCGTCGCGGCCGATGACCGGATCAAGCTTGCCCTGGCGGGCCGCGGCGGTGAGGTCGCGGGCGTACTTCTCCAGGGCCTGGAACTGGCCTTCGGGCGCCTGGCTGGCGACGCGGCTCTGGCCGCGCAGGGGCTTGAGCGCCTGCAGCACGGCGTCGCGCGTGACGCGCCGGCCCGCCAAGGCCGGCAGTTTGGCGTCGGCCAGGGCCAGCAGGAGGTGCTCGGTGCTGGTATAGTCGTCCTGCATGCGGGCGGATTCCTTCTGCGCCCCCTCCAGCACGGACAGCAGCTCCCTGGAGGCCCCGACTTCGGACTGGCCCTGGATCTTGGCCAGCCTGGCCAGTCCGGCCTCGGCTTCGCGGTCCACGTCTGCGGGATCCACGCCGATTTTGCGCAGGACCGGGCCGACCAGCCCGTCGGACTGGCCCAAAAGGGCCCTCAAGAGGTGGTTGGGTTCGATCTGGGGGTTGCCCTGTTCAAGCGCCTCGGCTTGGGCCGCGGCCACGGCTTTTTGGGCGTTCACGGTGAATGAATCCAGGTTCATGGGATGTTCCTCCTGGGCTCAGAATGTGCAAGTTTGGGGCCAAAACGGGAAAGCCCGCAATTTTCTCCCAAAAACCCTACTCGTAGCCTTGGAGCTCGGTGCGCTTCCACCAGACCAGGGCCGTGAGGATGCTTCCCCAGGCGAATATCGCGGCCAGGGCCGCGTAAAATCCCCAGGTGAAAATGATCTGCTCGACATGCGCCTGGATGAGTTTGATCCCGGCGGCGCTGTTCAAGGCGGGCTTGGGCATGAGCGCCTCAAAATCGCCGAGATTGTTGAGGATGATGCCCATATAGATCGCGCTGAAAACCTTGGGGACCCAGATGCCGCTGAGGACCAGCGAAAGGCTCCAGGGCTTGCGCACAAAAAAGGCGACCAAGGCCAGGAGGATCGCAAGGCTGGATATCCCGTTGAACAAAAGCACCCAGGAACCGCGGCCCCACCAGTCAAACACCTGCACTTCCAGGGGGTCGGGCTGGATCACACCCGGGATGGAGGCGAGAAAAGACAGGACCATCAGCCCCAGGACCACCCAAATCTGCCAGGAATGTTTCATCGCCTCCCCCTTTATGATTCAGCGTCAATCTATCTCCGTCAACAATGGCCGCCTTGTCAAGCCAGCTTTAAGCGCGGCCCCGCCCCAAAACGAAGCATAGGATTTCATTTTGATACGCCCCCTGTGCGAAAACAATACAGGGGCTTGGGCGCCAATCAGGCAGATTAAGGCTCCTTGGACTGGCACGCCGCTTGCATTACTTAGGTCAGAATCCAAAAAAAAGACTCCGGCCCTATCCAAACGCCGGGGCTTGAAACTCAAGGAGGAAGACCATGTACATGATCCCATTCGCGCGGGAAGCCGGCGCCCTCGGCCGCTGGCAGAATTTCGGCGGCGTCAGCGACCCTTTCCTGCGCCTCTTCAACGAGCACGCGCGCGGCGGTCTGGCTGAATTCTCGCCCTCGCTCGACGTCAAGGAAGGCAAGGACGCCTACACCGTGCAGGCCGACCTGCCGGGCGTGGAACGCAAAGACATCGCCGTCAGCGTCGAGGACGGGGTGCTCAGCGTGAGCGGTTCGCGCAAGGCCGAGCACCAGGCGGAGTCCCCCAAGGACGCCGAACAGAGCTGGCTGCGCGTGGAGCGCAGCTGGGGCAGCTTCGAACGCCGCCTGAACCTGGGCGACGGCGTGGACCTGGAGAAAGTGGCCGCGGAATACAAGGACGGCGTGCTCACCATCACCGTCCCGAAAAAGGAAAGCGCCCAGCCGCGCCAGGTGGAAGTGCGCTAAGGCGAGCATGACATCGACCCCACGAAGAAAAGGCGCCATCCGACCTGTCGGATGGCGCCTTTTCTTTGCGAGATTCGTTTAGGGACGGAGTTCAACCAGTGCTTCGGTCGGCGGCATCAACGGAACCATTTTCTTTTGCGCGCGCACAGGGCTTCGGCCAGGGCTTCCCGATGTCCATGCCTGATGTCGGGTCCTTTGTCCGCGTACATACGCAGACATGCCTGGAGATCGTCCATGGTCCGGGCCCGGACCGGGCGGAGAACTGCCGCCCCGTCCTTGACCGCAAAGGCGACCGAGTCCCCGGACTTTAGCCCCAGGGCCTCCCGTATTGCCTTTGGTATCGTAACCTGCCCTTTGCTTGAAATCGTCGCGAGCATACTTGCCCCTAGTGCCCCGGGGCCTGCTTCGCGTGTTTTTCCGTCTCCGCAGCGACCAGGTCCACATAAAAGCGGTAACCGAAAAAGGCCAGGGGCCAGATAAGGGCAAGGCCGATGAAGACGGCATAAAGGATGGGCAGCAAAGGGGTCATGGCGGTCCTTTATCGTGTGCGGTTCAGGATTCCTTGACGGCCATGAGCAGGTCCTTCAGGAATTCCATGGCCATGGCGCGGATCCCGGGGACCTCGCTCTCGCGTGGGCCGGCGACGTTGAGCGAAACCACTTTCCCGTAGTCCAGCCAGAACAGGATGCTGGGCAGGTTGCGGGGCTGGAGCAGGTCCACCACCAGCACGGGCTTTTCCATTTTGTGGGCCAGGTCCATGGCCGCCTGGGCGTCGTCCCCCAGACGGCGCCCGGTGGTGAGGATCAGGGTGGCGTCCGTGTCGCGGACGTTCCATTCGACGCACTGCGTGCGGTCCCGGCCGCCGGTCTCGGTCACGCTGTAGCGCGGGGGGACCGCGCCGTCGTCCGCCACGCGGCCCTTGGGGACCCATCCTCCCGCCTGGAATCCGAGATCCAGGGCGGCGTCCAGGGCGGCCCGGTCCACGCCGGGCTGCGCCCCGGAGAATACCTTGCGCAAGGCGCTCATCGGCCGGGCCGCGAACGGCGGGCCGCTGCTTCGAAATCTGGGCGGAGGTCGGTCAAACGCGTCACCAAGTGTAGCGTCTATGGATCCGGTCTTCGGGGAAATAATGCCTAAGGATGGAGCGCTCGTCCAGGCCGGCCTGGGCCATGGCCTCGGCCCCGGACTGGCTCATGCCGACCCCGTGGCCCCAGCCGCCGCCGTGGAAGAGCAGGGCCACGGTGCGGCCCTGGGCGTCCAAGCGGGCCTCGACATAGAACAGGTCGGATTTCAGGCCTTTCAGGGCCGAACGGATGCGGTCGCCCGACACCACATAGGAGCCCCGGTCGCCGACCACCCGCACCCTCAGGAGGTAGCCCCCCTGGCTGCGGTCCAGGCCCTGCACGTCCACCGGCCGTCCCACCGCGCCGTGGCGGTCCACGCTGGGCGCCAGGTCCTCGGGCGTCAGGCGCAGGGTCCAGCGCCACAGGGAATGCCCCTCGTGGTCGGGCCATCCCTGCACGTCCTTGCCCAGGTCGTCGATGTAGTGCAGCAGCCCGGCCGGGGACAGCGGGAAGAGCTTCAGCGTCGCGGACGCCCGGTCCGGGCAGTCCGGCACCCCCACGCTGTCGGGATCCGGGCTGGACCAGACGTCGCCCGCGGGGAGGGTGTGGCCCCCGGAATTGTCCATGAAGTGGGCCGAGCCCAGCCGGCCGCCGCCGCTCTCCATCACCAGCCCGGCCGTGGCCGTCACCGCGCTGGTGGTCCGGGCGTTCTCCACGCCCACGCCGGAATAGGCGGCGCAGGCCACCGAGGGGCACAGGTCGTAGCCCTCGTCCTTGAAGTCCCCCAGCTCGCCCCAGGCGAAGGTCCTGGCGGTGATGGCCTGGGCGCGCAGGGCGGCCGCGGACCAGGAAGCCGGCACCTCGGAGGGCACCACGCTGCAGAGGTAGGATTCCAGGCCCAGCTCGTCGACGACCAGCAGGCCGTCCGGCCTCTCGCTGATCTCAAGCAGGCCCCGGTAGTAGCGGTCCTCGCTGCCGGCGAAGAAATAGCCGCCGCCGTGCTCAACGCCGAAGAGGCCGAAGGTGGAGGAGGGGTCCAGGGGCCTCAGCCGCAGGGGCCCGGACAGCACGCGGGCCGGGGCCGGATTGGGATCGAGCGGGGCCAGGGTCCAGGTCTCGCCCGGGCCTTCGCAGGCGACCCAGGAGCTTTCCGCGGCCAGGGTCAGGCCCTGGGCCTCGTCGACCATGGCGCCGCCCACGCGGAAACGGACCGCGTCCACGCCCGTGAGCAGCCCCACCCGCACGCTGGGCTCGCCCGCGCGCTGGGGCAGGGGCTGGACCACGGGATTGGAAAGCAGGTCAAAGAGCTTGAGCCGGCCGTCCAGGTCGCTCTGCTGGACCGTGCGCTCCTGGGGCCGCTCCTTGAGCAGGGCGTCGAGGTCCTGGGCGGGCTCGGCCGCCAGGGGGTCCACGCGGTGGGCGCGTTCCAGCCTCAAGCGCGCCTCGGACCAGCGCTCCTCGCAGAGGTAGAGTTCGGCCAGGCGCAGGTCCACCCGGGTGTAGGCCGGGTCCGCGCGTTCCGCGCGCAGATACAGCGTTTCCTCCGAAGCCCAGTCGTAGCGGCCGGCGGCCTCCTCCGCGGCCTCGACCGAGCACAGGGCGTCCAGGCGGGTGCCGGCCGTGGCGCTGAGCGCGTCGCTGAAGGCCGCCTGGGCCGCGGGATCCGCCAGGGCGGCCAGGGCTTCGGCGCGCAGGCAGAGCGCCCAGGGCCGGGTGGCTCCCTGCGTCAGGGGCGCCAGGCGCGCGAGGCAGTCGTTCCAGCGCGCCAGGGCCGCGTCGCTGCGGGCCACCCACAGGCGGGCTTCGTCGTCCGAAGCGGCCTTGGGCACCGCGGCGTCCAGGGCCAGCACGCCTTCGTAGTCCTGGGACAGGAAACGCAGGGCCAGGTCCTCGCGCGCGGCCTCGGCCGAGCGGGTCACCCAGGGATCGAGGTCCGCGGCCGCTGCCGCGGAGTCGCCGCTGCGGAAGGCGTCGGAGGCGGCCCACAGGGCCCGGTCCTGCGGGCTGGGGAGGAAGCCCATGGCGCCCAGGCGCGCGGCCGCCAGCAGGGCCAGCAGCCCCAGCGCCGCGGGACGGGCCCGCTCACATTTTAAAGCTTTCGCCCAGATATAGTTTGCGGGCCTTGGGATCGCTGGAAAGCGCCTTGGCCCCTCCGCTGATGAGCACCTTGCCCTGGAACAGCAGGTAGGCGCGGTCGATGATGCTGAGCGTCTCGCGCACGTTGTGGTCCGTGATCAGCACGCCGATGCCGCGGGCCTTGAGCTGGCGTATGACGGCCTGCAGGTCCGTGACCGCGATGGGGTCGATGCCCACGAAGGGCTCGTCCAGGAGTATGAAGGCCGGGCGCAGGGCCAGCGCGCGCGCCACCTCGGTGCGCCGGCGCTCGCCGCCGGAGAGGGTGTAGGCCTTCTGGTGGGCCACCGCGCGCAGGCCGAACTCGTCGAGCAGTTCGCCCGTGCGCCGGGCCTGCTCCTCGGGCTTGAGCCCGCTCATCTCGAGGATGGCGAGCAGGTTCTCCTCCACCGTGAGCTTGCGGAAGACGCTGGCCTCCTGGGCCAGGTATCCCACGCCCAGGCGGGCGCGCTCGTGCATGGGCAGGCGGGTGATGTCGGCGGTCTCGCCGCCCTTCTCCCTGATGAAGACCGTCCCGGAGTCCGGGCGGACCAGGCCCACCACCATGTAGAAGGTGGTGGTCTTCCCCGCGCCGTTGGGGCCCAGCAGCCCCACCACCTCGCCGGTTTTCACCTCGACGCTGACGTCCTGCACGACCTTGCGGCCGCCGTAGCTCTTGAACAGTCCTTCGGTCCCCAAGATCTTTACGCTCACTGGCCCTCCTGGGCTGTCGGGCTGAGGCTCCAGGGCGCGGCGGCCGCGGAACGCAATTGGGATGGGATGACCCGCAGTCGCACGTCCCCCTCCAGGTCGAGGCTGTGGTTCTTGTCGTCGAACAGCGCCTCTTCCCCCTGCAGGCGGTTGAAGCCCATGGCCACGCGCACGTCCTTCTGCAGCCTCAGCTGCGCGCCGCCGTCGTAGACAAAGGCGCTGGCGGCGCTGGCGCGCAGGGGCCCGCGCAGGACGGTGACGCCGCCGTCCACCCGGGCGCTGCGGCTGACGGCCGAGAAGTCGCCGCTTTGCCCGGTGACGGTGATGGAATTTCCGTAGGGATCGACGCTGACCAGGTGGACCCCCTCGGACAGGAAGGCCTCGCGCAGCAGGTCGGTGTAGTCCGCCTCGCCCGTGAGGATGCTGAAGCGCCGCACCGAGTCGGTCATGAGCACGCCGCCGTCCGCGCGGGCGCTGCGGCCCTGGTCGCGGCTGCGCAGCTCCTTGGACAGGATCACGGTGCTGTCCTGGGTGGTGGTCACGCCGCCGTAGAACACGGTCTCCTGGGTCGCCCGGTTGTAGCGCAGGCTGCGCGAGCGCACCTTCACCGGGCGGGCCTCGTCCACGGGCCGCGACTGGGGATAGGCGGGCTCCGGCGTGGGCTGGGGCCTGGGCACCGCGGCCACGGGCTTGACCCCCGCGCCCTTGTGGGCGGCCAGCCGGGGGCCGGCGCAGGCGGCCAGCAGGATGAGGCTCGAGCCCAAGGCGAGGGCCTTCAGGGCTGGCGCCACGTCTTCGACTCCTCGCGCAGGTCCTCCACGCTGACGGCCTCCGCCTGCACGTCGTGCAGGATGCGCACGTCGCGCAGGTCCCGGTCGCTCACGAAACCGCGGCCGGTCAGCACCGTGTGGCCGCGCAGGACCTCGACGGGCGAGTCGCTGGAGATCTTCTGCTCGCGGTTGTCCCAGTCCAGGTGGGGCGTGCGCAGGATGGCCCCCTCGCTGGAATGCACCTCGACGGCGCCGTAGGCCTGGATGTCATAGTCCTTCAGGTCAATCTCCGCCCTGTCGGCGCGGGCGCGGGACACCACCTGGCCGTGCCTGAAGTAGACCATGGTGACCACCTCGGCGTGGGCGTGCTGGCCCGTGTGGTTGACCAGGGCGCGCTCGGCCTGGGCCTCCCACACCAGCTCGCCGTCGTGGGAGGCGCGGGCGCTGAAGCCCTGGAAGAGCAGGCTGGGTTTTTCCTGCTCTTTCTTGGATGCCGGGGCCGCGGGCCCTTGGGCTGTCGGGGCCGGGCCGCAGGCCAGGGTCAGGCAAAAGGCGCACACCAGCGCGGCCGGAAGGAGGGTGGGACGCCCAGCTTTGAGGAAGGTCGAAAGGTCCACGCGCCCTCATGCAAAACGAACGGGGTGTGGGTTTCCCACACCCCGGAGGCGATTTTAGCCCGCCCGGACGCGCCGGGGACAGCCCAATGTTCAGGGCCCTCAGGCCTGCGGCGCCCGGCCCGCCGCCGCACGGCGGGCGGCGATGCGTTCCAGGCAGCCCGCCGCCAGGCGGGGATCCCAGCCGGTGGAGGCTTTGGCGCTGTCGCTGCGCCAGCGGGCGTGGTTCCAGGCCCACAGGCCCGGGGCCTCGCGGATGGCCGCCTCGGTGCGGCGGGTGTATTCCTGCACCACGCCCCAGAGCTCCAGCGCCCCACCGCCCGCCCGCGGCGGGACCGGGATGGCCGGGGAAAACACGAGGCGGTAGCGGCCGTCGGGCCTGCGGAAGCAGAAGCCGCACACCAGGTCCGAGCCGGTGGCCTGGGCCAGCACGGCCGGGCCCGAAGGCGTCTTGGAGGGCAGCCCGAAAAATTCGACGTAGAGGGAATCCACGCCCGTGTCCTGGTCGGCCAGGACGCCCAGGACCTTGCCCTCGTTCAGCCAGCGCAGGATGGGCCGCACCGAGGTGTTGCGCCCGAAGACCGTGATCTTGTTGCGCTCCCGGCGGGCCGTCAGGACGGCGTCCAGGCGCGGGTCATAGGCCTGGCGCGCCACCACGGCCGTGGGCAGGCGCCGGGCCACCCAGGCCGCCAGGAGCTCCCAATGCCCGAAGTGGGCCGTCACCGCCACCACGCCGCGGCCCTCACGGACGGGCCGCTCGAGATGCTCGAAGCCCTCCACCTCGGCCACCCAGGCGTCCGGCCCCGCGGACTCCGGCGCGGACAGCCTGAAGAACTCCGCGGCGGAACGGCCCAGATGGCCGAAAACGGCCGCGGCCGTCTCCTTGCGCCAGGCCAGGTCGCTGCCGGGATAGGCCCGGCGCAGGGTCTCCAGGGTCTTGCGGCGCTCGTAGGGGACGCAGGCGTAGAAAACGCGGCCCAGGCCCGAGCCCAGGGCGCGCGCCGCCCCCAGGGGCAGCATACGCATCAGGCGGTCCAGCAGGGCCAGGAGGCCCAGGATGAGGTTGTGTTTGACGGGTCGCCAAAAGCGGCGGATGGCGTCCTCGCAAGAAGGGCCCGGAGGGCCGGGGCGTAAAAGGCAGTGTAACAGGCCGCCGTCCCAGGCGCCACGCGATCCAAGGCCCCCCTTGCCCCCGGAGGGCATTGGGCCCTAAACTATCGTATTCCTCAAGGAGACCCCATGCCCGTGAACGAAGCCGCGGAACGCCTGCGCAAGGCGGGCCGCAACGACGACTGCCCCTGCGGTTCGGGCAAGAAATACAAGAAGTGCCACTTGCGTGCCGATGAAGAGGCCGCCAGCAAGACGCTGGCCGAAGGCAACGCGGCCAAGGCCAAGGTCGCCGAGGCCGAAGCCGCCGCGCATGAGGCCGATCCCGAGGCCCACGCCAAGAGCCCGGGCGAGCGCCCCAAGGCCCAGACCGTGGCCGGCATGGCGTACGTGCCCAAGGGCCCGCGCAGCCACAAGCCCATGAACACCCCGCGCAAGGCCGTCTAAGCCCGGTTCCGAACAAGAGGGCCCTCGGCCCCCAATAAAAAAGCCCCAGGCTCATGCCTGGGGCTTTTTTTTGCGGCGGCCCCCCTTCAGAATCCGCGGAACTGCGCCTTGTACACGGACTCGATGTGGGCGATGCGGGCGCCCAGGCGTTCCACCGCGTCGGGGCGGTGGAGGAAGCGGGCGAGTTCCAGGGCCCCGGCCAGGGCCGCGTGGGCGTCGTCGAAATCGTCCTTGGGATGCCTCGAGTCGTACATGGCCGCATAGGCCTTTTCTCCGGCGGCCTCCAGAATCCCCAGGCCCCGCCGTTTTTCGTCGATCTGGGCCGCGCCGCCGACGATTTCGCCTTTTTCGGTCCCCTTCATCCAGACGCAGTCGTCGTCCATGGAGTAGTCCAGCCAGGCGCAGGCCTCCAGGGGTCCGCGGCGGGAGGCCGCCAGGCAGAGGTCCGAAGGCGCGAGGCCCGCCTCCACCCACTTCGCGGCCAGACCCTCGGCGTCGCCTGCGCTCATGGCGGTTTCGCAGAAGAGACGGCGGTCATACCAAGCGGTTTCGAAAAAAACGCCGGATCCCGGATTCAAATGGTCCAAAAATTGCGGGAGCCCGCGGCAGCCTTTGAACCGTTCGCGGGGGACGACGAGGGCCAGGAACTGGAGACGGAGTGCCATGGGGTTCCTCCGGAGGAAGGCCGCGCGACCCTCACACCATGCCGGCCAGCTCCGCCAGCGGGGCCAGGTCGGGCCGCTCCGCCGCCTGGCTCAGCAGGCGGCGCACCAGGGGGCCGCGCTCGCCGTGGGACAGGTGCCACAGGCCCATCCAGCCGCGGGCCCGGGCGTGGGCCTCGGAAAAACGCTCGCCGCGGTCCGCGCCCAGGCGGGCCAGCTCGTTCTTGTATTCGCGCCACAGGTTCTCCGCGGCCGCCACGTGCATGCCGCAGCGCCACTCCCAGGCGGCCAGGTCGAGCAGCGCGTGGCGGAAGGACCCGCGCCTGAAATCCAGGAGGCGCGGCCCCTGGTCCCCGTACCACACGTTGGTGGCGTGCCAGTCGCCGTGGGTCAGGCTGAGGAACTCCAGGGGGGATTCCATCTCCGCGGACAGGGTATCGAGGACCTGCGCCAGCCCCGCGGCCAGGCCCCCGGGGAAACTCGCCAGCGTGCTGTCCACGCCGCGGC
Source organism: bacterium (assembly GCA_035485275.1). Taxonomy (GTDB): domain Bacteria; phylum Oederibacteriota; class JAJYGY01; order JAJYGY01; family DAIDJD01; genus DAIDJD01. Next base: position 97,512 of record DATHOE010000021.1, on the reverse strand, counting down.
GCCAGGGGCCCTGCTCGTCCTGCATGGGCCGGTGTCCGGGGAGGTTCCCGCGCAGCATGGAGAAGACGCGCGCGCGCCCGAAGCTTCCGGCGTGCAGGCCGGCCAGGGAGCAGGCCATCAGGCCCGCGGCCAGCAGGCCCCGGCTGTCGGGCCGCGCGATGGCGAGCCCCAGGTCGCTCCCCAGGCCCAGGTCCTCGAGGATGTAGTAGCCGATCTCCTGGTCCGCCGCGAAAAACTCCGGGCCCAGGCCCCGCGTGCCGGGCAGGTCGCTGAGGAAGAACTGGCAGGCCCAGTCCTGCCAGCGCCAGGGCCAGGCCTCGCCGGTCTGCTTGACGATGACGCTGGGGGGCATGCCCGCCTCCGGGCTGCGCAGGTCGCAGCGCCAGACCCCGCCCTCCTTGCCCAGGGGCCGCGGGTCGGACAGGGCGTCCACCCGGTAGCCCTGCTGGTTCAGGTTCTCCGCCACCTGCCGCATGAAGTCCCGCACGACCCAGGTCATCTCAACTCCGCAAGCCCAGCTGTTCCTCAAGCTCGGCCGTTTCCGTGGTGGGGGCCCGGCAGGTGAAATCGCGGCAAAGGTAGGCGGCCGGCAGGCCCTGGCGCAGGGCGAAGCCCCCGGGGTAGTCCGGCAAGGGCCTGCCCGGCTCCACCAGCAGGCGGTCCAGGCCGGGCAGCCAGCGGCCGCGCCCCACCTTGAGCAGGGCCTGCGTCCGGGCCTGGGAGCCGTCGCCGGCCACGACCAGGCGCTGGGGCGGGCTCAGGGCCCGGTCCAGCGCAGCGGCCATGAAGGGCAGGGAGCGGGGCGAGCGGAAGAGGTCCTTGAGGTGGCCCTTCAGGGTCATTTCCGCGTCCGCGCGCCAGGGGCCTTCCACGCCCAGGCCCCACAGGCGCAGCTGCAGGTCCGCGAAGACGCTGGCGGCCGCGGGCTCCACGTTGTCGTGGGAATCCTTGACCCGGGCCGGCAGCAGCGGGTCGCCGCTCTTGCCGCCGCAGAAATAGAGGCCGTCGCTCTCGTCGAAGAAGCGCGGCCTGGCGGCGGCGCAGAGCTCCGCGCAGGCCTTCAGCCAGCGGGGCTCCAGCGTGGCCTGGTGCAGCTCCAGGAGGCCCCAGGCCAGGAAGGCGTAGTCGTCTGCCTGGCCCTCCACGGCCGCCTCCCCGCCGGCGTAGCGGCGCCAGAGGCCGGCGCGGCCGGGATCCCACATGCGCGCCAGGAAGAAGTCGGCGGCCTTCTCCGCGGCCGCGGCCCAGTCGGGCCGGTCCAGGGCGGCGGAGGCCTTGGCCAGGGCCGCGATCATCAGCCCGTTCCAGGAGGAGAGGATCTTTTCGTCGCGCTGGGGCCGCGGGCGCTTGGCGCGCGCCTCGAAGAGGCGGCGCCGGGACTCGGCCAGGCGCGGCTCCTGCTCGGCCTCGGGCAGCTCGCCGAAGCCGGCCATGGCGGCCAGGGTCCCGCGGCGGTCGTACAGCACGTTGGCGCCCGGGAACTCGTTGTGCGGGTCCTCGTAGACGTTGCCGTCCTTCTCCACGCCGTAGGCCGAGCAGAAGCGGTCGGATTCCTTGCCCAGCACCGCGTCGATCTCCGCCTTGGTCCAGACATAGAAGGCGCCCTCGCGCTTGCGGCCGGCCTCGGGCCCGGAGGCGGGCAGGGAGTCGGCGTCCTCGGCGCTGTAGAAGGCGCCTTCAGGGGAGCGCATGTCGCGCAGCACGTAGCCGATGATGCCCTCGGCCGTGTCCGCGAAGAAGCGGTCCTCGCTCAGCTGCCAGGCCTCGACGTAGTTCATGGCCAACTGGGCGTTGTCGTAGAGCATCTTCTCGAAGTGGGGCAGGTGCCAGCGCTCGTCGGTGCTGTAGCGGGCGAAGCCGCCGCCCAAATGGTCGTGGATGCCGCCGTGGGCCATCTTGCGCAGGGTGGCCAGGGCCATGTCCGCGGCCTCCGCGGCCTCGCCGGCCCTCCCCTCCTGGGCCAGGCGCGCGGCCAGGCGCAGCAGGAAGTGTTGGTTCACGGGCATGGGGAACTTGGGCGCCCCGGAGAAGCCGCCCTGGTCCGGGTCGTAGGACTGGCGGAACTCAGGCAGGCAGGCCTCCAGGGCCTGGGCGTTGAGGCCCTGGGCCGGCTCGGTGGGCTTCTCCAGGCGCAGGAGGGCCTGGGTCAGCTTCTCCGAATCCTGGTTCACATGCCGGCGGCCGTCCGGGTCCTTCCAGGCGCGGCTGATGGCGTCGACCAGCTGGGCCCAGCTGGGGCGCTCGTGGGCGGGCCGGGGCGGGAAATAGGTGCCGCCGTAGAAGGGCTTGCCGTCGGGGGTGAGGAAGCAGTTGAGGGGCCAGCCGCCCTGGCCGCTGAGGGCCGTGACCGCGTTCATGTAGACGCGGTCCACGTCGGGGCGCTCCTCGCGGTCGACCTTGATGCAGACCAGGCTGCGGTTCATCAAGGCCGCCACCTCGGGGTTGGAAAAACTTTCGTGCTCCATGACGTGGCACCAGTGGCAGGTGCTGTAGCCGATGGACACCAGCACGGGCTTGTCCTCGGCCTTGGCGCGGGCGAAGGCCTCCTCGCCCCAGGGCATCCAGTCCACGGGATTTTCGGCGTGCTGAAGCAGGTAGGGCGACTTTTCGCGGATCAGGCGGTTGGGCATAGGGCTTCCAAAACGTGGCGGGGGGGCACGGGCGGGGGACGCGGTGAGGCGAAATCTTTAGGGGCTAAGCGGCCTGCCCGCGGCGGTAGGAATGGGTGAAGGCCTTGTCGTAGAGCTTGCTGGCCTCGCCGTCCTTCAGCAGGACCCGGCCCACGATGATCATGGCGGTCTTGGTCACCTTGGCCAGCTTCAGGGCCGCGTCCAGCCCGTCGAGGCGGCAGCGCAGGATCTGCTGGTCCGGCCAGGTGGCGCGCACCACCACGGCCACGGGGCAGTCCCCGCCGTAGTGCGGCGCGAGGTCCTGCTCGATCTTCCTGGCCAGGCCCGCGGACAGGAAGAGGCAGAGGGTGGCCCGGCTGGCGCCCAGCTTGGCCAGGCTTTCGCCCTCGGGCATGGGCGTGCTGCGCCCCTCGGCGCGCGTCAGGATCACGCTCTGGCTCACGCCCGGCAGGGTCAGCTCCACGCCCAGCAGGGCGGCCGCGGCCTGGAAACTGCTGACCCCCGGCACGATCTCCCAGGGGACCCCGGCCGCGTCCAAAATCTTGGTCTGCTCCGCCGTGGCGCCGTAGATGGAGCTGTCGCCGGAGTGCAGGCGCACCACGGTCGAGCCGGAGCGCCAGGCCTCCACCATGGCCGCGGTGATGGCCTGCAGGTCCAGGGCCGCGCTGTCCACCAGCCTGGCCTGCGCGCGGCAGTGCTTCAGCACGTCCGGGTGCACCAGGGAGCCGGCGTGGACGACCAGGTCGGCGGCGGCGAGGAGCCGGGCGCCTTTGAGGGTGATGAGTTCGGGATCGCCGGGACCGGCGCCCACAAAGGCGATGGGGGGCTGCATCTATTGGATCAGGGCCGCCAAGCCGGGCGTGTTGTCGATCTGGGCCTGGGGCAGGCCGGCCTGGACATAGACCGCGCGGAACGCTTCGACGAATTCCTTGGAGGGCTTGGCCGTGGCCTTGGGCGGGTAGGTGTAGAAGACGCAGGTTTCCGGCTTCCCTTCGAAGGAGACCGTGGCGGTGGTGCGCACGCCGCCGGGCTCCTCCTTGTCCAGCTCGGGGAGCTTGTGCTCCTCGACCAGGTAGAGGCAGCCCCAGGTCTTGGAGCCGGGCGCGGCTTCGAGGTTGGGCTTGGAGCCTTCGCGGGTGAAGCTCAATTTGTAGCCGTCCAAACGCCCCTGGCCCTCCAGGCGCAGGCTGTCCACGCGGCGGTCCAGGCTGCGGTCCATGAGCGGGGATCCGTAACAGAAGTAGTAGAGCATCTTGATGTTACCGCGGGGCATGCGGACCTCCGGCTGGCGTGGATAAGGCGGGGCCCGGCCGGGAGGCCGGGCTCCTGGAACTCAGTGCGCGGGGCCCTTGAGGACGCGCCGCACGGTGAACATGTGGGTCAGGCAGGCGGCCAGGGCGGCCAGCGCGAAGCAGGGCGCGAGCATGCCGCCGAGGGCCGCCAGCCCCAGGGCCAGCACCGCGCAAAACACGGCGTAGGAGTTGAGGGCCAGAAGAAAACCTTTTATCACAGCCCGCACCGCCTCTCTACCCCCCTGACGCTGGGCGAAGACCGACAGCACGCTGCTGGCCACGGGAAAGGCCGCCAGCAGGCCGCCCAGGCGCGATCCCAGGCGGTCGGCCAGCGCGGTCAGGGACAGCACCAGCAGGGCGGCGGCCGCCATGCGCAGGGGCAGGTCCCAGGGGTCGGGCTTGAGGCGGTCCAGCGCCGCCGCCTCCCCCTGCTCCTCGAGGGGCGGCAGGCTGCGGCGGCTGAGGTAGAGGGTGGCCAGGGCGTAGATCAGGGCCTTGAGCGGCCCCACGGCGTGGTTGCGCGAGACGCCGTCGATCAGCACGGTGAAGGCGGCGAAGGCGCCCCAGCCCATGAGCAGGCTGCTGAGGGCCGTGCCCCCGGACCAGGAACGCCAGCAGTAGGCCAGCAGGAAGGCGCAGAGGCTGACCAGGCCAAGGTCCGTGGCCACGGCCGCCTGGGCCGCGAAGGCGCTGCCCTGCTCCAGGGCGTAAAAAAAGAGGATGGGGCCGGCGATGATGGGAAGGCCGCCCACCAGGCCCGTGGCCTGGTGGCCCCAGCGCCTTCCGGCCAGGGTGGCCACGCACACGAGCGCCACGGGGACGATGACCTTGTAGGCTAGGTCGCTCACGCCTTGGCTTCCACGGCCTTCACCTTCATGGCGGTCAGGTCGCCGCCCTTGGTCTCCAGGTCATACTTCCGGCGGTAGCCGCGCGGGGTGACCATCAGGTGCTTGAAGTAGTAGGTCTGGGAGTTGCCGATGAGGATGGTGGTCAGCATGCCGATCTCCTGGTCCGCCATCTTGTCCAGGGTCGTGCGCACCACGATCTCGCCCTCGCGCCAGCCGCTCTTGACCACGCCCACGGGCGTGGTGGGCAGGCGGTGCTCCAGGAAGATCTCCTGGGCCTTCACGATCTGCCAGTCGCGGCGCGCGGACTTGGGGTTGTAGAGGGCCGTGACGAAGTCGGCCTCCGCCGCGGCGCGCAGGCGCTTCTCGATGGCCTCCCAGGGCGTCAGGAGCGTGCTCAGGGAGATGCTGCAGAAATCGTGGTTCAGGGGGGCGCCCAGGATCGCGCCGATGCTGCAGGCCGCGGTGATGCCCGGGACGACCGTGACCTCCACGTCGGGCTGCTCGGGGTCCCAGCCGTTCTCCTGCAGGACCTCGTAGGTGAGCCCGGCCATGCCGTAGACGCCGGAGTCGCCGCTGCTGACGATGGCCACGCGCTTGCCCTCGCGGGCCAGCTGGAGGGCCTTGCGGCCGCGGTCGATCTCCTCGGTCATGCCCGTGGCCACGATCTTCTTGCCGGCCAGCAGGGGCCGCACCAGGTCGATGTAGGTGCGGTAGCCGATGCAGACGTCGCAGCGCTCGATGGCCTCCCGCGCCGCGGGGGTCAGGTGCTCGGCCGCCCCCGGGCCGAAGCCGATGATGCAGATGGATCCCGGTCCGGCGGCCATGGCCTAGACGAACACTTTGCGCGCGACCGCCAGGGTCACGCGCTGGCTCTTGCGTTTGGGCAGGACCAGCGCGTCCGCGCCGGCCGCCAGCATGGCCGAGGGCTCGCTGACGCCCACGGCCCCGGTGTACTTCTCCACCACCGGGTTGGCCGGGCTGCGCACGCCCTTGGCGTTGAGCTCGTCGCGGCTGTAGAAGACCGGCTCCAGGCCCAGCTTCTCCGCGACCTGGAGCAGGGCCTCCTCGGCCGCCTTCAGGTCGATGCTGGCCAGGGCGGCCGCGCTCTTGAGGCTGAGGCCGGCCGACTCGAAGGAGCCCTCCACCAGGGCCCAGGCCTCCCCGAAGTCGGCGCCCGCGTCGCAGCCGAGCCCCAAACAGAGGGTCTTGGGCCGGTAGATGACGCAGCGGTCCCACAGGCTCTCGAGCTCGGCCCGCAGCACGCCCGTGCTCCGGTCGCTGATCACGAGCCAGGCCTCGAAGGGGGCGGCGGCGCGGGCCTCGGCGATGCTGTTGAAGACCTTGATGCTGGCCGGCAGGGGGCTTGCCCTAGTCCACCAGTTCCTCTCGCCGCATTCCTGCACCAGGGCCACGGGCTTCTCGTTGACCACGGCCGCGCTCACGGGCGTGACGTTGGCCTTGTCCTCGATGGTCCAGCCCAGTTCCCTGCCCAGGATGTCCACGGTCAGGGTGGCGCGCACGTCGGAGGCCGTGGTCACCACGGCCTGGGCGCCCAGGGCGCCCGCCACGGCCTCGGTCAGGGCGTTGGCGCCGCCGACATGGCCGCTGAGCACGCTGATGGCGAAGCGCTTGGAGTCGTCCACCACCACCACGGCCGGGTCCTCGTCCTTGCCCTTGAGGAAGGGCGCGATGGTGCGCACCACGGCGCCCAGGCTCACGACGTAGACCAGGCCGTCGTAGCGGCCCCAAGCCTGGGCCGTGAAGTCCTTGATGGCGGCGAAGTTGCCGTCGGCGTCCGGGGCCAGGGCCTTCTGCTTCTCGCTGACCCAGAGCTCGCAGCCGGGCAGGGCCGCCTTGAGCACGCGGGCGTGCTCGATGCCGTGCTTGGTGATGGCGATCAGGGCGACTTTCAAGGGCGTCCCTTCCACTAAAAGCCCATCTTGAAGCCGATGTAGGTCGGCTCGAAGCCCAGGGTCTCGTAGAAGCGGTGGGCGCGGGTCCGGCGGGTGTTGCTGGTGAGGTTGATCTGGGAGCAGCCGCCCTTCTTGGCCAGGGCGATGGCGTGCTTGATCAGGTCGGTGCCGCGGCCCTTGCTCTGGCTCTCCTCGGAGACCACGATGCTGTCGAGGATGGCCCAGGGCTTCCCGGACCAGTAGACGCGCGGAAGGATGTAGAGGGTGCAGGTGCCCACGATCTTCCTGCCCTCCTGGGCCACCAGCACATGGCAGTCGCGGTCCTTGATCAGGAGCCCCAGCGCCTTTCTGTGTTTTTCCGTGGCGACCATGGGCGGCCGCTTGACCCAGGCCAGGCCCCCGCGCAGGTGGTCGTAGAGGCGCAGCAGGTCGGGCAGGTCGCTCATCTTGGCTTTGCGGATTTGCATGCTTGGGGCTCCTTGGAAAATAAAGCTCAGACCGCGTCCGGCGGGGACGCCGGGGGCTTGTCGCCCCAGAAGATCGTCACGGGGTTGAGGGCGTCGAGGCGGTGCAGGGACTGGGAGGGGGTCTTGATGGCCTTGCCCCGGCTCACCTGTACCTGCAGGAAGTCCCAGCGCATGCCGCTGGCCCCATACCAGGCCAGGGCCTCGGCCGTGTTCTCCACGGTCACCGTGTTCAGCACGATCACGCCCCCGGGCTTCAGGCGGGCCAGGCAGGCGTCCAGGATGGCGTCCATGCGGCCGGCCGTGCCGCCGACGAAGACCGCGTCCGGGGCGTCCGCCGCGGGGATCTCGGAGAGCGCCGCGGGGGCCTCGCCGTGCAGGCAGAGCACCGAAGGGGTGCTGAAACGGCGCACATTCTCGCGCACATTCTCGCAGTCGTCCGCGTTTTTTTCGACCGCCCACACGCGCCCTCCGCGGGACAGGCGGGCGGCCTCGATGGCCACGGAGCCGGTGGCCGCGCCGATGTCCCAGGTGAGGGCACCGGGGAAAAGGCGCAGCTTGGAGAGGCTGAGCGCGCGCACCTCGGCCTTGGTGATGAGGCCCTTCTCGGGCTTGCGCTGGGCGAAGTCGGCCTCGTCCAGGCCGAAGGCGTAGGCTTCGCGGGGCCCGGGGGCCTGCGCGCGCTGCGCCACCACCACGTTGAGCTCCCCGAAGCGCAGGCCGGCCAGCTCGCCCAGGCTCGAGCGCGTGAGCTTCTCGTCCGGGCCGTCGATGTTCTCCGCCACCCAGGCCGCGGAGCCGGCGTCCCAGCCCAGGCGCATGAGGTATTCCGCCACCGCGCCCGGGTCGTTGTCGGGGTCCGTGAAGACGCCCACCTTGCGGCAGTCCGGGGGCAGGGCGGCCAGCTTGTCCAGGGGCCGGCCGTGCACGCTGACCAGGAAGGCGTCGTCCCACTTCAGGCCGGCCCGGGCGAAGGCCAGCTGCATGCTGCTCAGCGATGGCAGGACCTCCACCCGGTCCGCGCCCAGCTTCTGGATGAGGAACTGGCCCACGCCGTAGAACAGGGGGTCCCCGCTGGCCAGCACCACGGGCCGCGCCCCGGGCGCCTCCAGCTCCAGGCCCAGGCGCTCGGCCAGGCCCTTGAGGTCGCCCTTGAAGACCAGCTTTTTGACGTCCATGGCGGCGCAGAAGGCCAGTTGGCGCTCGCCCCCGGCCAGGAAGCTGGCCGCCTCAAGCTCCTGGCGCGCGCCGGGCGCCAGCTTGTCGAGCCCCCCGTCCGAGACGCCGATGACCCGCACTTTAGGCAAGCGGCGCCCCGTCCGCGGCGTCGTCGCTGTGGCCGAGCACGCGCATGGCCGCGTCGCAGGCCAGGCAGGCCCAGAGCAGCAGCAGGAATTCCAGGGGCATCTTGTAGTACCAGGCCCACACGGAATAGCGCCCGTCCATCAGCGGATTGCGCAGGACCAGGACCGCCAGCAGCAGGATCAGGGTCCTGGGCACCTTGGCCAGGCGCTGTTCCAGGATTCTGAGGATTTTCTTCATCGAAGCCTCCGTGAGACGAAGCCAGCAATGGGGTTCAACGGACGGCCCACCCGATCCGGACGGCCTTTTCGAAATCCAGGAGCCAGCTTTCCACTTCCACGCTTCCGCCCTGCGCCTGGACGTGGTCCTTGGCCACCTGGGCGGCCCGTCCGCAGAGGCTGTCCAGGAAGGCCGGAAGCCAGGGCTGGTCCTTGCCCAGCTCATAGGCGTAGCGCGCGGTGGTGCCCGCGGCGATCAGGGCCGCGGTCCCCTCGGGCGCGCCGGAGGAGCGGGCCAGATCGGCCAGCAGCGCCAGGTCCACCGCGGACTTGCGGGCGTGGGTATGGACCTCGCCCTGGGCCAGCTTGGCCACCTTGCCCATCTGGCCGGCCAGGATGGCGCGCTTGACCCCGAGCTTCACGCAGTGGTCCAGGGCCTTGCCCACGTAGTCGCCCATCTGCACGAAGGCGGCCTCGGGCAGGTCCTTCATGAGCTCCATGGCGAACTGCTCGGTCAGGCCGCCGGTGGTCAGGACCACCGTGTCGCAGCCCTGGTGCACGGCCACCTCGATGCCCTGCTCGACCGAGGCGACGTAGGCGGCCGTGCTGTAGGGGTACACGATGCCGCTGCGGCCCAGGATGCTGATGCCGCCCAGGATCCCCAGGCGCGCGTTGAGCGTCTTGCGGGCGATGGCCTCGCCGTCCTTGACGCTGACGCTGATGTCCAGGCCCTCCTGGTCCAGGCCGAAATCCCTCAATATCCCCAGGCCGTGCTCGCTCATCATCCGGCGCGGCACCGGGTTGACCGCCGGGCCGCCGACCTCCAGGCCCAGGCCGGGCTTGGTCACGGTGCCCACGCCCTCGCCCTTGAGGAAGCGCACCTGGCCGGGGAGGTGGTTGAGGCTCACCGTGGCCCTGATCTCGGCGCCGTGGGTGGCGTCGGGGTCGTCCCCGCCGTCCTTGACCGCGGCGCAGGTCACGCTGCCGTCCGGCCCGCGCCGGGTCCAGGCGATGGCGAATTCCGGGGTCTGGCCCTCGGGCAGGGTGATGCGGACCGCGGTCCGCTCCTTGGAATCCAGCAGGCAAAGCAGGGCCGCCACGGTGCAGGCCGTGGCGTTGGCGCCGGTCGTGAAGCCGGTGCGGGTGCCCTTGGGCTTGGCCTCCATGTTCAGCGGAAGCCCGGAAAAGCGGCCCTGCCGGCGCCGCTCAGCGGAGCGCCATCTGGGCGACCAGGCCGTGCACGCCCATGAGCACGGCCGCCGCCAGCAATTGGTAGGAGGCCACGCGGGCGCCCCTGGCCATGCGGGTCCTGGCCACGCCCAAGTCGGCCTTTTGCTGGTCCGTGAGCTGGCCCCCGTTGGCGCGCGCCTCCGCGGCGATGGCCGCCATGCGCTCGACCATGGGCTTCTGCACCCGGATGCCGATGCCGAAGGCCCCCAGGGCCATCAGGCCGCCCAGTTCCAGGCAGATGCCCTCCGCCGACCACAGCCAAGCCGGGCTGTTCATGGCCTCGATGCTGATCAGGGTCAGGCCCGTCAGCACCGAGCCCAGGGCCCCCACGGTCATCCAAATCGAGAATTTGCGCTGGACCATGTGCTCCATGACCGCGCCGCCCCCGGGGCCCGCGGCGATGACGGAAGGCACCAAGAAAAATCCGCTGATGATGGCCCCGCCCCCCCAAAAGATGCCCGAAACAATATGGACAGCAAGCAAGCTTGGGTAGAGCATAGGCACCTCCGGCTGGGGGCCACCCTGTGCCGCCCTTGCGGCGTGGGGACGCGCCCTCGAGGTCCCTAGTTTTCCACTGCCCAGCCCCTTTCGCCAGCCCTTTCGAGGTCGCCTTGATCGAAATCGTCGCCGCCCCCGCAAAAAAATCCCATCCCGGCCTGCACATCATCCTCATCCACGAGGAAAGCCCCCTGGCCAAGTTCCCGGGCCTGGACCCTTCCGTGTCCGCCGCGGCCAAGGCCGACGGCTTCACGGGCCAGAAGGAAAAAGCCTTCTATGACCCCATTTCCCGCCACCTGGTGCTGGGCCTGGGCAAGGCCAAGGACACGACCCTGGAGTCCTTCCGCCGCGCCGGCCAGGCGGCCGCGCGCAAGTCCCGGGACCTGAACATCGAGAGCGCGGTGCTGAGCCTGCCCGCGGGCTCGGACAAGGAGCAGGCCGGGGCACTGGCCGAAGGCGCCTGGCTGGGCCTTTACAAGTTCAGCGAGGCCAAGGGCAAGCCCTCGGCCAAAGACGCCGAAAAGAAGGCCAAGGAGACCGAGTTCAGGACCCTGGTGCTGGACGGCGCGGCCCGCGGCGCGGAAGCGGTCCTGGCCGAGAAGCGCCTGGTCTGCGAGGCCGTGTGCCTGGTGCGCGACCTGGTCAACCGGGGGCCCTCGGAGAAGTACCCTGAAAAGTACGCCCGCGACGTGCAGGCCCTGGCCAAGGGCGTCCCCGGCGTGAGCCTGAAGGTCCTGGACAAAAAGGCCATCGCGGCCTGGCCCATGGCCGGGCTGATGGCCATCAACCAGGGCAGCGCGAACCCGCCCGTGTTCCTGCACCTGCATTACAAGCCCGCGGGCAAGGCGCGCAAGAGCGTGGCCCTGGTGGGCAAGGGCGTCACCTTCGATTCCGGCGGCCTGTCCCTGAAGCCGGCCGGCAGCATGCTGGACATGAAGTGCGACATGGCCGGCAGCGCCACGGTGCTGGCCCTGGGGCTCCTGGCCGCCAAGCTGAAGCTGCCCGTGGAGGTGCACGCCTGCGCCCCCATCACCGAGAACCTGCCCGGCGCGGACGCCATCAAGATCGGCGACATCATCCGCTACAAGAACGGCCGCACCGCGGAGATGCTCAACACCGACGCCGAGGGCCGCGTGATCCTGGCCGACGGCCTGCTCTACGCCGAAAGCCTGAAGCCGGACGTGATCCTGGACTTCGCCACGCTCACCGGGGCGGCCATCGTGGCCCTGGGCATGAACATCTCGGCCGTGCTGGGCGACGACGGCCTCTGCGCCCGCTTCAAGGCCCTGGGCGAGCGCTGCGGCGAGTCCTTCTGGCAGCTGCCCATGCCCGACTCCTACCGCAGCCACATCGAGAGCAAGGTGGCGGACATCAAGAACATCGGCAACAGCGGCGAGGCCGGCACCATGGCCGGGGCCTTCTACCTGAAGGAGTTCGTCACCACCAAGGCCTGGGTGCACTTCGACATCGCCGGGCCGGCCTTTTTGAAGGCCGAGGACGGCGTCAACCCCGCCGGCGGCACCGGGATCCCGGTGCGCACCGTGCTGGAATACCTCAAAGGGCTCTGAACCTTAACCTCGCTCCAAGGAACAAAGACCATGCCCCCTCCGACCATCCCTTATGTGCTCACCGAGCTCATACAGGAGACGCCCGACACCCTGACCTACCGCATCAAGCCCGAGGCGGGCGGCGAGGTCATCCAGTACAAGCCCGGCCAGTTCGTGCAGCTGCACCTGACGCCGACCAGCGAGGTCAAGATGTCGCGCAGCTATTCGGTGGCCAGCAGCCCCACCACCCGCGACTTCATCGACCTGACCATCAAGATCCAGGGGACCTTCCCCCAGTTCCTCAAGGACCTCAAGCCCGGCCACGTGTTCGGCCTGCGCGGCCCGCTGGGCCATTTCTATTTCGACCCGGCCACCCAGCCCCATATCGTGCTGCTGGGCGCGGGCGTGGGCATCACGCCCCTCATGGGCATGCTGCGCTATTCCACCTTCCTGAAGCTGCCCAACAAGATCACCTTCATGGACGCGAACAAGACCGAAGAGGACACCATCTACCACAGGGAGCTGGTGGAGCACCACATGGTGGTGAACCCGGCGGCCGAGATCGTGCTCAGCTACACCCGCCTGCCGCCCGAGCACCACTGGGCCGGGGAACGCGGCCGCCTGGGCTGGGACATGATCACGAAGTACGTGCCCGAGCCGATGAACAAGCACTACTTCATCTGCGGGCCGGACCAGATGAACAAGGACCTGAAGACGCTGCTGCTGGAGAAGGGCGTGCCCAAGGAGCTGGTGAAGCTGGAGAACATGGGCTTTTGACCTGCGGCCCCGCCCGCGGGCGGGGCCGAAAAAGGAACCGTGAAGCTGTATCGCCTCTACAACCTCAGCGAAACCGCCCCGGCCGCGGGCCTGCACTTCCTCAAGCGCGAGGACGCCGAGCGTTACAAGGAGGTGGTCCGCTGGCCCTACGAGGCCAGCGGCCGCTGGCCCAGGGCCGACGGAGGGGAGATCCCCCTGGAGCAGCTCGACCTGCGCGTGGAGGTGGTCGAGCTGCCGGTGCTGGTGGACCGGAGCCTGGAGCTGGTCCTGGCGCGCCACGAAGGGCAGCTGGGCTCGGCCCCGCTCCTGGCCGGGGACTGCTTCGACCCGCGCGCCTGGGAGGCCTGCAGCCCCGAGGACCTGGCCCATCCGCTGCTGGGGCCGCTCCTGGAGAACGCGCGGATCCAGTTGCTGAAGGAAGATTAGGGGAATTTTGTCCGGCATGCATGTGCGGTTTTTTTGCCGCACTGCGGTAAAAAGCGGGTTTTTTGTTCGCAAAAAACGTCTAAAAACCCTTGGAAACAAAGCGCTCCCCCCTGGCACGGACATTGCAGCTCCATGGGGCATCGGGCTTTGAGCCTTCCACCTCATGGACGAGGAAATGCCGAAGGGCCTCCCCAGACCTCAGGCGGTCCATGAAAGAGCGAAGTCCACGGCATGGTGCCCTGGGCTTGGATCTTCAAAGGAGAACGCCATGAAATTCCTCACCGCAGTCGTCGCCGCTGCCCTGCTCTTCGTCGGCGGCGCCACCAGCATCCTGGCCGCGGACACCCCGCCGGCCCCCGCGCACGTGGTCCATCACCATCCCCGCCGCCGCCAGGTGAACCGCCGCCTGAAGAGGCAGAACGCGCGCATCCGCCGCAAGGTCCGTCATGGCAAGATGAGCCGCCGCGAAGCCGCCAGGCTGCACAAGCACGACCGCGAGATCCGCCACGAAGAGAAGGACATGGCCGCCCAGGACGGCGGGCACATCACCAAGCAGGACCAGAACACCCTGAACCAGCAGGAGAACCAGAACAGCAAGGAAATCCAGAACCACTAAGGGCCGGGAAACGGGGCGGGCCTTCGCCCGTCGGAGCAAAGAAAAGGGACCAAGCCGCAGGGCTTGGTCCCTTTTTGTTCCTTCCCGTCCCCCGCGGGGGCCCCGCTCAGACTTTCTGGTAGATCTCCGCGCCCTTGTCCACGAACTCACGACTCTTCTCTTCCATGCCCTTTTTGAGGGCCTCCTCAACTCCGAGCCCCAGGCTGTCGGCGTAGGCGCGGACGTCCTCGGTGATCTTCATGCTGCAGAAGCTGGGGCCGCACATGCTGCAGAAGTGCGCCTCCTTCATGGCGTCCTGGGGCAGGGTTGCGTCGTGGAAGGCGCGGGCGCGTTCCGGGTCGAGCCCCAGGTTGAACTGGTCCTCCCAGCGGAACTCGAAGCGGGCCTTGCTCAGGGCGTTGTCCCTGAGCTGGGCGCCGGGGTGGCCCTTGGCCAGGTCCGCGGCGTGGGCCGCGATCTTGTAGGTGATGACCCCCTCCTTCACGTCCTCGCGGTTGGGGAGCCCCAGGTGCTCCTTGGGGGTCACGTAGCAGAGCATGGCGCAGCCGAACCAGCCGATCATGGCCGCGCCGATGCCGCTGGTGAAGTGGTCGTAGCCCGGGGCGATGTCCGTGGTCAGGGGCCCCAGGGTGTAGAAGGGGGCCTCCTTGCACACGGCCAGCTGGCGGTCCATGTTCTCCTTGATGAGGTGCATGGGCACGTGGCCCGGGCCCTCGATCATGGTCTGCACGTCGTGCTCCCAGGCCTTCACGGTCAGCTCGCCCAGGGTGTCGAGCTCGCCGAACTGGGCCGCGTCGTTGGCGTCGGCCACCGAGCCGGGGCGCAGGCCGTCGCCCAGGGAGAAGCTGACGTCGTAGGCCTTCATGATCTCGCAGATGTCCTCGAAGTGCGTGTAGAGGAAGTTCTCCTGGTGGTGGGCCAGGCACCACTTGGCCAGGATGCTGCCGCCGCGGCTGACGATGCCGGTCACGCGGCGGGCGGTCAGGGGGACGTAGCGCAGGAGCACGCCGGCGTGGATGGTGAAGTAGTCCACGCCCTGCTCGGCCTGCTCGACCAGGGTGTCGCGGAAGAGCTCCCAGGTCAGCTCCTCGGCCTTGCCGCCGACCTTCTCCAGGGCCTGGTAGATGGGGACCGTGCCGATGGGGACGGGCGAGTTGCGCACGATCCACTCGCGCGTCTCGTGGATGTTGCGGCCCGTGGAGAGGTCCATGACCGTGTCCCCGCCCCAGCGGGTGGCCCAGACCATCTTCTCGACCTCCTCCTCGATGCCGGAGGCCACGGCGCTGTTGCCGATGTTGGCGTTGATCTTGACCAGGAAGTTCCGGCCGATCGCCATGGGCTCGAGCTCGGGATGGTTGATGTTGGCCGGGATGATGGCGCGGCCGCGGGCCACCTCCTCCCGGACGAACTCGGGGGTGATCTTGGAGGGGATGGCGGCGCCCCAGGACTGGCCGGGGTGCTGGCCGGCCACGAAGTCCCGGCGCCACTGGTTCTCGCGGATGGCCACGAACTCCATCTCGGGGGTGATGATGCCCTTGCGGGCGTAGTGCATCTGGGACACGTTGGCGCCCGCCTTGGCCCGGCGCGGGGCGCGCAGGTTGGGGAAGCGGATGCCGGCCAGGGAGGGGTCGGACTCGCGCTGGCGCCCGTACGCGGAGCTGATGGAGGCCAGCTGTTCGCTGTCCTCGCGCGCGGCGATCCAGGGCGCGCGGATGGCGGGCAGGCCCCGGGTCAGGTCCAGGGAGGCCTCCGCGTCGGTGTATGGTCCGCTGGTGTCGTAGACCAGCACCGCGGGGTTGGCCACGGGCTTGCGCTGGCCCCCGGCGCCCACAAAGGTGGGTGTCTGGGAGATCTCGCGCAGGGGCACGCGCAGGTCCGGGTGCAAGGCGCCGCTGACGTACACCTTGCGCGAGGCCGGGAGGGCCCCCCGGGTGATGCCCTGGATACGGGGCGCGTCTACGAGCTTCTGGTTGGGCATGGTCGCCTCATTTCGTCGATGAAAAAGCCTTCAGCCTAGCCGTGCTGCTCTTCAAGGAAGCGGATCGCCTCCAGGGCCGCGGCGCAGCCCTTGCCCGCGGCGGTGACGGCCTGGCGGTAGCGGTGGTCGGACACGTCCCCGGCCGCGAAGACGCCCGGGACGGCCTTTCCGCCCTCGAAGCACTGGGTGCGCTCGTCGGAGATGAGGTAGCCCACTTCGTCCTTGTCCAGGGTCGGGAAGGCCTGGGTGTTGGGCTGGTGCCCGATCCCCAGGAACAGGCCCTCGGCCTTGACCTGCTCCTTGGCCCCGCTCTCGGCGTGCAGCAGGGTCAGGCTCTCGACCTTGTTCTCGCCGTGGACTTCGGCCACGGAATAGGGCGTCTTGAAGCTGATCTTGGGGTTGTCCTGGGCCCGCTTGAGCATGATCGGGCTGGCCCGGAACCTATCCTTGCGGTGCAGGATGTTCACCTTGGAGGCGAACTTGGTGAGGAAGGTGGCCTCTTCCATGGCCGTGTCCCCTCCGCCCACCACGTAGAGCTCCTTGTTCTTGAAGAAGAAGCCGTCGCAGGTGGCGCAGGCGCTGACGCCGTGGCCCAGGAGCCGCTGCTCGCTGGGGAGGCCCAGGTATTTGGCGCTTGCGCCCGTGGCGATGATGACGCTGTCGGCCTCGTAGTCACCGCTGTTGACGGTCTTGATGGCGAAGGGGCGCTTGCTGAAGTCCACGGACTGGACATGGTCCTGCACCACCCGGGTGCCGAAGCGCTCGGCCTGCTTCTGGACGATGGCCATCAGCTCCGGGCCCTGGATGCCGTGCTCGAAGCCGGGGAAGTTCTCCACCTCGGTGGTGGTGGTCAGCTGGCCGCCCAGCACTCCGCCGGACTGGTTCAGGGGCAGGCCGCTGAGGACCAGGGGGCTCAGGTTGGCGCGGGCGGCGTAGATGGCCGCGGTGAAGCCGGCGATGCCGGATCCGATGATGACGAGCTTTTCCTTGGACATGGCGGCCGGAAAGCAGGGGGTTGTTCAGGAGGACACTAATCTAATATGAATACGCGGGACTTAGAAGCCCGGATGCGGTTCTATGCCTGGGGACGGCCTTCGGCCAGATCCATGATCCATTTTTTAGTCCGATGGCCCCGTTCCTGAGCGCGTTGACGCGCCTCCAAAGCCGCAGAAACGGCCCCATCAAACTGTGGATCACGCATCACCCTTGAAAAGACTTCGGACAGAAAAAGGCCCACATCATGTGACATTTCAGCCGCCAGGCCCTGGTAAAACTCGGACGACCCAAGCAGGACGACCACGTCCTCGAAATCTTGGTTTAAACGGAGATCGTGGCCGTTCCGTTCCAGATCCGCATGGGCCAGCATTTTTATGGCTATAGGATCCGGCGCCGAGAATAGGCGGATCGTGCGCCCCGAAGGCAAGGTTTTTTTGATCGTCCTGGCCAGGCCCGGACGGTACCAGGGATTGGTGAAGCCCAGGGCCGCCGCGTCCAAGGGCATGAAGTCCACTTTCACGGCCCCCACCCACCATCGACAGATGGGGTCCCCTGGATCGACACAATTTCTGAAGCCCATCTCCCTGAGACTGGCTTCAAAGCGTTAATACTCGAGGTTTGTCGCCGCTTCGATGACGCAATCGACATCCTCGGTCACTCGCGGTTCTTCGAATGCAGTTTCACCCAAATATAAATTCAGCGTCGCGCCGCCCACAAAAACCGGTTCCGGGAGGATCGCCTCCAGTTTTTCTGCGGCTTCCTCGATCATTTCCAAAGGCCCTTTCATAGTGCCGGAACCCCTAACCTATCCTCCAGTTCCTTCAGGGCAGCCTTCTGTTCCCGGGCCGCGCCCGCGCGAAGGGCGTCCAAAAGGGACAGCCATTCCCACAAGACGGGGTCCTTGGCGCACACGCGCGGTGCTGTGGCATAGAGCGGCCGGATGGATTCCCCTTTTTGATTGCCCCCTTCCCAGGGCCACACCCAAGCCGTGGAATTGGCCGCGAACTTGGAGTTCAGCGGCGGGGCGGAGGATCCAGTGGCCAGGCCATAAACAATGCCGCCGGGTCGCACCGGGAAGGCATAACGAAGCCCGTGCGCGAAAAATTCCATGACCGCGCTCTTCCAAGGCCGGTCATCGGATCCGTCGATGAGCCGGCACTCCCTAAGCCGTTTCAAAGAAGCATGCGTTTCCGACGCGCTGAGGCCGCTGCGGCTGGCCAAAACCGCCAGCGTTTCCCGTTCATTGGCCGGCCTCGACAGCAATGCCGCCAAAACCACGACATCCTGGGGTTTCATGGTTTAGCCTCGGATATTCGTTAATCGCGATTCGCGAATCACAAATATCATTATAATTAAATAAAAAATTATGTCAATGGGCTGATCCAAGCCCTGGAACTGCGGACTGGACCGGGGAGGCCAGGCGCCCGCCTTCGCGCTCCATGGCGCCCATCAGGGACAGGAGCAGGCCCTGGCGCCAGACCATGAATTCCTCCCAGTCCGAACCGTTGAAGTAGCAGAAGACCTCCACGTCGAGGCTGTTGGTGCTGACCTGGATAAAGCGGGCCCGCCGGCTGAGCTCCGTGTCTATCCGCGGATCGGCCTGCAGGACCGCTTCAAAGGCGTCTACCACCCGCTTCATGGCGTCCATGCCCGTGTCCAGGCGCAGGGTAAAGGTGTTGTCGAAGCGGATGCGGTCGCGCCTGGCGAAATTCTCAAGCACCAGCTGGGAGAACTCGCCGTTGGGCACGCTGATCAGGGTCCGGTCCGCGGTGCGCAGCTTGATGGAGCGCAGCCCTATCTCCACCACCTCGCCCTGCTTGTCCCCGAAGCCGCAGAAGTCCCCGGCCCGCACGGGCTGGTCCAGCACCAGCACCAGGCCGCCGAAAAGGTTCTCTATGGTCTTCTGGCCGGCCAGGGCCACAGCCAGGCCGCCGACGCCCAGTCCCGCCAGCAGGGCCTTGACGTTCATGCCCATGTTGTCGAGGAACATCAAAAAGATGAGCAGTCCCCAGGTGACCTTGGCGACCTTGTCCAACAGGGGGATCACGGTCACGGCGCTGGGCCGCCCCAGGCTGTGGAAGCGGCCGTATAGGTGCCGTTCAAAGGCGTCCATAACCACGAAGCCCGCCCACATCAGGGCCATGGCGGAGCCGAAACGCAGGATCATGTCCACGCCCCGCGTTTCCTGGAGCAAATGCCAGAGGAAAAGCGTTCCGGACAGGATGCCGATGTATACCACGGCCTCCACCAGGCCGCGCAGCAGGTAGCGCAGGCTCTGGCGCGGGCTTTCGGGCGCCTCGTTCTTGAGCAGGGCCACGCCCCGGCCCGCGCCGATGGCGACCACCACCGCGCCGATCACCACCAGGGCCGGCAGCAGCCAGTTCCACAGCAGGGACTCGATCTGGTGGGTCTGCACGGGCAGATTCACGGGCAGGCCCGTCATGGGGACCGGTGTGGCGACCAGGCTCATCTCAGGCTCCCTAGTTTGGGCCTCCGCTTGACCTTGATGCCGGCCTTGGCCGCGGCCTGCTTCACCAGCTTCAGGGCCTCCTCGGCCGTGTCCACCACCCGGAAGTGCTGGGGGTCGGTGGGGTCCACGTAGCCGGAGCGGCCCATGTGCTGCTTCATCCAGTCCAGGAAAGGCCCCCAGAAATGGGAGCCCACCAGGATCAGGGGGAAGGGCTCGATCTTGTTGGTCTGGACCAGGGTGGCCACCTCGAAGAGCTCGTCAAAGGTGCCGAAGCCGCCCGGGAAGTACACGAAGGCGAAGCTGTACTTCACGAAGTTCAGCTTGCGCACGAAGAAGTAGCGGTTCTCCAGGTTCAGGTCCTGGTACACGTTGGGGTGCTGCTCAAAGGGCAGCTCGATGTTGAGCCCCACGCTGGGCGAGCCGTTGCGGTACGCGCCCTTGTTCACGGCCTCCATGATGCCCGGACCGCCGCCCGTGATGACCGCGTAGCCGGCCTCGGACAGTTTGCGCCCCAGCTTCTCCGCGGTCCGGTACTCGATCTGGTCGGGCTTGGTGCGCGCCGAACCGAAGACGCTCACCGCCGGCCCCAGGTCGCGCAGGTTCTCGAAGCCGTCCACGATCTCCGCCTGGATGCGCAGGACCCGCCAGCTTTCGCTGTACATGGGCTTGCGGTCCTGCTCGTGCTTGAGCATCTCCTTCTCGGAATGGTCCTCGGAACGGAGCTTGTTGACGATGCGTTTCATGCTTCTCCTTGGGGGCGGATCAGGTCGACGAATTCATAGGCAAAGGACGGGCTTCCCCGCTCGACCTGCCTCAGGCGGAAGACTTCCGTCCATTCCTTGGGGTCGAAAGCCGGGAAGAGCACCGAGCCTTCAAAGGGGTGGTGGACCAGGGTCAGGGCCAGGCGGTCGGCCCTGGGCAGGGCCTCCGCGTACACCGAGGCGCCCCCGATGACGAAGACCGCTTCCCCTCCGGGCTCCTGGGCCGCGAGCGTCAAGGCGGCGTCCAGGCTCGTGCAGACCAGGTCCGGCGCCACGGCCTTGGGGCCGGCGATGTCGCCGATGCTGCGGCTGAGCACCAGGTTGCTGCGGCCCGGCAGCTTGAAAGGCAGGCTGTCCCAGGTCTTGCGGCCCATGATGACCGGATGCCCCAGGGTCAATGCCTTGAAGCGCTTGAGGTCCTCGCTCAGCTTCCAGGGGATGGTATTGTCCTTGCCGATGACCCGTCCGGGCCAGGTCAGGGCCGCGATCAGGGTCAGCGTCACACGGCCACCGGCGCCTTGATGGCGGGATGGGGGTCGTAGTTCTCAAGGCCAATGTCCTCGTACTTGAAGGCGAAGAGGTCCGTGACCGCCGGGTTCAGGACCAGGCGGGGCAGGGCCCTGGGCTCGCGGGCCAGCTGGGTCCGGGCCTGCTCCA
The DNA here is from genome assembly GCA_035485275.1 of bacterium. Lineage (GTDB taxonomy): Bacteria > Oederibacteriota > JAJYGY01 > JAJYGY01 > DAIDJD01 > DAIDJD01. The sequence goes on along the minus strand of DATHOE010000021.1, from coordinate 76,889 downwards.
GGTGGTTGAGGTACAGGTGCAGGTCGCCGAAGCTGTGCACGAAGGTCCCGGGCTTCAGGCCCGTGGCCTGGGCCACCAGGTGGGTCAGCAGGGCGTAGCTGGCGATGTTGAAGGGCACGCCCAGGAAGATGTCCGCGCTGCGCTGGTACAGGTGGCAGTCCAGGCGGCCGTCGGTGTGGACATAGAATTGGAACAGGGTATGGCAGGGCGGCAGGGCCATGCGCGGGACATCCAGGGGATTCCAGGCGCTGACCACGAGCCTGCGGGAACGGGGGCTCTTTTTGATAAGCTCGACCAGCTCGCGCATCTGGTCCACGCCGCCGACGCCCTTGCCTGAGGGATCCCCGAAGTGGCGCCACTGGTGTCCGTACACGGGCCCGAGTTCGCCTTCAACGTCGGCCCACTCGTCCCAGATGCCCACGCCCGCCTCTTTGAGGCTTTTGATGTTGGTCTCGCCCTTGAGGATCCACAGGAGCTCATGGGCCACGCTCTTGAAGTGGACCTTCTTGGTGGTGAGCAGGGGGAAGCCGGCGGCCAGGTCGTAGCGGTTCTGGTATCCGAAGACCGAAAGGGTGCCGGTCCCGGTGCGGTCCTCACGGCGTTCGCCGTGCTCCAGCACAAAACGCAGCATGTCGAGGTATGTCTTCAAGCTGGGACTCCAAAACATCCGGCACTTGGGCGACCGGGAAGGGCCCTTATTTTGGCGGGAAGGAGGGGATTAGGCAAGCGGAGCGGGCCCCTTGACGCCCAGCCCGGCCTGGGCTACCTTTTCATCCCTTTTTGGGCCATTCCCTTTGCAGGGAAATGGTTTAGAATGGACCCACTGTGAGCCCTGCAAGGGGCGGTTCGGGCTTGTAACTCAGTTGGTTAGAGTGCCTTCTTCACAGGGAGGAAGTCGGGGGTTCGAGTCCCTCCAAGCCCACCAATAAACTCAGGCCCTGTATGGGGTTTGGGGACTTTAAGCCCTCTCTGGGTAACTGGAGAGGGCTTTTTGTTTTTGGGGAGAGGGTCATAGGGGTTGAAGGGTTTTCCGTCCCTAGAAAACGGGCTTGGTCGATTTTTGGTGGCATGAGGATTCGTCACAAGGGCATCACGATTATAGGATCTCGGAGGGACTTCGCTTTTTCGTCCTTCTAACCAATTGGGTTACAAGCCTGAAGGGATGGATGGGACGGGGGTGATTGGGTAGGATTGAGGAACTTCGGAGGGTTGAATGCCAAGGGACATTGATGAATCGCCAGAGTACCAAGAACGTCAACTCGACCTCATCCAAAAGCATATAGCCATGTTCCGAGGCGGCACCATCGATATCCTCCCTTTGGCCTTACGCCTCGAAGGTCTGGCAAGTGCGCTTTATCACAGCCATGTCCCAAATGGGGTGTCGAGTTCCATTGGCGACATTGAAGTAGTCGGTGCGATGCTTGAAGGCAAGAAACCGAGCCAAGGCGACCTAGCGAACGTAGAAGCCAGACTGAAGACCTTAGAAAAGATTCTGGAGCTTCCTACTGAACAAAGCTGATTGGGTAGGATTGAGGGACTTCGGGAGGGGAAGGTGAAACAAATTTTTCTTTATATCTGGGGCATTGGAGGCTTCTTAGTTGTCTCTGGGCTCGGACTCGTAAGATTGGGCGATTTGGATGGTCTTCTGCGAGAATTCAGAAGATGCAAAAATGGGAACCTTCGGCCATTCATCCTCCCTTCAGAATGGCTGAGCAAGCAGTATTATGAGGACAAGCCCGAACTACTCAAATTAAAGAAAAAGTACGAAAAGGGAAATTGGGTGCTCTTGGCTTCAGCTCTTCTTTGGCTGGGGGTGCCGTGGGTGTATTCTCTTATCCAACATCACCTCTAAACCCAATGACTCTCTCATCCCTTGGTCCCCTAATTAAGTACAAAAATATCTTGAACTAACTTTCAGCTTATGGTAAGTTTTGGCTTATGAAGCCAAATCAGATTATCCAATTGCGTGAACTCCTGGGTGTCAGCCAACCCCAACTGGCCGAAATGCTGGGGGTCCATCCGATGACGGTCTCCAAGTGGGAACGTGGAGTTGCCGACGCTACGCCCTACCAGACCGAAATGCTGGAAAAGTTCAAAAAAGGGGCTCAAAAGGACAAGGGTATAAAGGCAATCATAGCTGGTCTACTCGTCATTGGGGTAGCGGCGGCGGTTGGCTACCTGCTCTACAAAGCGGTAAAGGAGATAGGCAATGCAGTCAAACAATCAAAGTAGGACCGTAAACCTTGAGCTTGGAGACAGGATTTTTTGCTGGTCTCTGCTTAAAAAACACTATGGCGTATTCAATGGCGGTGGCTGGGTGCTACATAACATGCCCGGCAAAGGGGAGCATTTCGTTTCCTTTGAAGAATTCCGCGCGGGTAGACAGGTATTCATTGAAAAAAAGTGTCCACCTGAAAAACGACCTAAGGTAATGGCCGCTCTCCAAGCCAAAGCTGGTAATCCCAAAAGATACGACCTCCTTGTCCACAATTGCGAACATACGGCCTTAGAAGCAACAGAGGGAGTCAGCGCAAGTTATCAGGTCCGGGGATGGGGCACTATCGGAAGCATTGCTTTGATAGCTCTATTGCTGGTTTGAAGGGAGGTGAAACGAATGGCAAATTTCTTAGCGTTAGGTAAAAAGACAAAAACAAAGCGTCCCGTTAGCTTTAAGACATCGACGGGGAAAAAGGTAACTTTTAAGGCCCACCGAAAGCCGCAGAGAAGGACAAGGGTAAAGTTTTGAAGGTCATTTCCCCACAAGATGCCCAGTGACGAAAGGATCTGGGCTTCTTGTTTTTCCGAAGCTTCAGCTCGTTGTCGGTAAAAATTTCAAGAGTTCCGATTCTTCTATTTTTATTTTTCCATCTTTGTGAGAATAAAAAGCCTGATAGAACTTAATATTAAAATTTTTATTTTGATCACATTTTTCTCCTATAATCCTAAATATTTTTAGCTTGTCCTCAATTGTAGTCTCTAATCCAAAAATAATACCTTCCAAATCAGAAAAATTATATTTCAATAATCTTGTCTCCTTTTTTGAAAGATCATAAAACGAACTACTCAAAACTACTCTCCATTCTCCCTCGTATTCCCATTCACCGAGTTTTGTCGTATTGCTTAAATGAAATGCTTTCCAATAATCCCTTCTCCATTTCTCGTCGTTCTTGACTATTTCGGTCACGTAAGGACTAATGTTATTACTATCGCCGTAGTACCAGTGCTTTACCAACACTGGTCCAGTTAATCTTCCTAAAGAATGGAAGAAATTTACTTCCGGATATTTACTCTGATAAGACACTCTATAAAATCGCATAATTTCTGAACCAGACACTTTGTTTTTTCTGAATTCGTTATCTAAACATAGTCCAATTAGATTGTCCTTCATCTCCTTCGTTTTAAATTTCAAACAAATACCCTTGTGTCCGTCCCCATAATGTCCCCAGAGCGATGCATTTTCAATGTTCTCGGTAAAACAAGCAGCATACCATTCTGGATATACTTGTGACTGGGTGCGTTCGATATATTTCTTAGAAAATTCATACAATATAAATCTCTTATTTATCTCGGATAGCAACTTTGGTTCTTTGTATAATCTTACAAGATCATTTTGATCATCAAGGTCCATTCCAAATTTATATGCGGATTCATATCTTTCAGCATTGCTGTCTTCTGCTTTTGGATAATCTTCGAGCTTTTTCAAAGTTTCATATATTCTAGTTTCAACTTTATTTTTATCAATAATAGAATATTTTCCTCCATCGATAAATGAAAATAGCATAAGAACAAAAGTATGGATATTTTTCAAATAGAAAATAAGCTCATGCCTTCTTATCCTTCTATCGCTCAGCCCCAAATTTATAATTAATTTATTTATACTTTCATTTTCAAAAAATTTCTTCCAAACTTCTCCCAACATACTACGATATTTTTCATCTTTGAAATCATCAGAAGTTCGGAGAATGGGAATATCTGAATCTTTAAGAATATAGCCCATTGTTGCATTTGAGATCAGAAGGCGACAATACATTATACAATATATATAATTCTTGAAGAGGTTAGTCCATAGTATCTTGTCACCTAACCAAAAAATGTCGAGATAGCCCTCTATTGGATCATTGAGACTTGGAGAATCAGCAAAATAGATCTCCTGCTTCTCTAGCTCACCGTGATTAAGTAGGTGCTCACAAGAACGAAATCTATACAGAAATTCTGGATTTTTTTTCTCGGAATTCTGAGTCACCTTCCCTCCCATGTATCGAATATTTTTCGAACTCAAAAATTGATCTGTTTACAGAATAGCATTAATTTTAGAAAAAAGAACGTCAATATATGTTTGCATGGATGTCATTAATATTTCGATGTCATCTTTAGAGAAATTTAAAAGTTCACCAGACGAAATATCTAATTTTAATTTTCTTTGTTTTGCTCCGGAAATCTGAGAAATCATGGATTCATCTATAATTCCGGCATTATGTACTATAGCGTGTCGAGCTGATTGCCCAAATATTAGATTATCGACATCTTCATTTTTATCAATATTAATACCAAAGGCATTTTCAAAAAGTCTCTTTATGCTTTTCATGTCTTGAAAGCTTGATTCGCTTTTCTTTAGATAAAACCACGCCCAAGATCCATGTTCCTTAAAATTCAAAGATGCCAATTCCTCCACAGTAACCTTTAGCGACTCCGAAGTAATTGCTCCAAGTTTCTTTTCTCGAACCGCAATATCGAAAGCACCTGTAAAAACGTCTTTTACTGCTGAACCAAAATGAGAAACGAGCAAAACAACACATTGATTTCTAATTGTTCCATACCTGGATTCAAGCGAATGATGATTTTGAATATTCTGAAGCGCCAAAATATCATTTTCTCCATTCGCTGCTGGATTCTGATTATTGGCTTTTAATCTCTCGTGAAGTTTCATCACTATCTCTAAAGCATAATCAATTACTATGGTATCAAAATTAACAAGCGAACGGACGCTGTCTAGATTTTTTTTAAAATTTGTACGTACTCTTATTGACATATCGTTCAAATTAATCATGAATTTCTCCTATCTCATTCCGATTATGGATTTGGCCCTCTTTGCATATCCAAGCAAGAAGAACCATTTGGCCTCAATCCGTAGTACCTAACTTTATTAACCTGAGTAATGACGGGGCACTTCGTCATAGGAGCGCAACAGCCGAATGCAGGGCTGAACGGAGAGGATGACTCCGAAAAAAGAGAGTTTGTCAGGCATATTAGTTTCAATTGAAGAATCAATTTCCGTTGTAACCAAGGTCGCCTCTACTAAGCAATGCCTTCTTCCAGAATGATTCACGGTCAATCACCTCTTGGTCATCAACTTTCATTGACCTATATTCGAGTAGGGTAAACTTGAAATTTCTAAGCGCATATTCGAAACCCTTTTCTGTTATAAGCTTCTTCAGGGCATCATTACCCCCATGTCCCGTCTCAACATACTGTCTCCATCTCGACCAAATTCCGACGTCACCATAAGCCGAACCGACATAGCGCTTCCCCTTAGAAGTATCTGTAATTAGATAAACACCCTTAACGCTACCCAATGCTGCCTTCCAATCAGGCTTCTCATTTTTAATTATCGTAATAATTTTTGAAAACATTAAATCAATATTCTCGTAGCTAGAAAAAGTCTCGCCTGTATAACGTTCTTTTAATATTTCGCTCACGACGAGATTTTCATAAACCGATTCAAATTTTATTCTTGGCTGTCTTCCAGAAAGCTTCAATTTCAATTTTAGCCGACCAATGTACTCCTCGCCTTTCAACGTCAACTTGATTTTATAGCCAGATCCATTCCTTTCAAGCACTTCCCAGATACCACCAAATAGCCAAACGTCCTTCTCGTGATAAAAACTCATAACGCTAAATATGTAGCGCCGATTGAAATCATTTTTTGATGGCCTATATTCAGTCCATCCTTTCCATTCGTTTTGGTCTCGAACAAATACATCGAGCGGTTCGTTTTTTTTGTTATACATGGCAAAATGAGCCTTATATTCCTTCGGTCTTTCGATTCTCAGTACGTCAACCAGTTTAATTTCTTCCATCATACCCTCCTATCAACCCACTAGGAAAACTTCTTCATTTTGTCTTTTCTCAAACTTGCCATAATCTGTAGCATACGAAAGAACGGATTATTCGTATCCTGCTTTTGCTTCCTTGCTAGTTTTTCTAGTTTACGGACTTGCTCTGTATAATCTCCATTTATCATCAATTCAAGTTCGTGAATCTTTAGAAGGCGGTCAGTAATGAAACCAACTGGAACTACTGGGGACCAAAACATAAATCTCTTTTTTGGAAAAGATTTTAGGTGTTTTCGAGCATATCTCCTTTGGGTTTCATATTTTTTAATTATTTTCTCAACAGTGGTCTTATTATCCGTATATTGAATACCTCGCACATGCGTCGTTACCTCGCAAAGATAAGCCGTCTTTTTTTTAAAATTGAGACCCACAATATCCATTTCGTTGAGACCTTCACGGCCTCCGCCTGGAAAATGAACGTTGTAGTCCACAAAATCGCATTTCTCGATCATTTTCAACCACGCGCCAACTACATATTCCCCAATGTCAGTTTTCATTACGCCGATGTCTCTCTCGGATTGATTACTGACCTGAAAATCTTGACAGGCTTCGCCAAGTCGAACTTCTCGAATTCAACTCTGGCCTTCTCAAAGTCTCCGATTTCCAGGGCCATCGATATGTCCTGCAGTTTATCAATGAACTCATTCTCGATTTCAGAATACTCAGCTTCGGTCAAATACAATCGGACCTTATCCATTGCGATTTCGAAAGCAGTTATTTTTCCCTGAACATCTTCAAGGACCGCCATAACAGTATCATCCTTCGTCGCGCCATATTCAGACGTGACCATGAGCGTGTAGAATGCTCCGGATATGACGGTCCAAGTCTCGGAGGATTCTTCAACCTTCTGAATTTTCTTCTCCACAAGAAAGGTAAACTGCCACCGAAGCCTATCCTCCTTCATCTTCTCTTTTTCAAATTCTATCTGCCGTTTTTGACTTCGTTCACCAAAATAATAAGTCAGGAAACTTCCTCCAAGGGTTCCGACCACGCCGACAATCCCAGTCCAAATTGCATTGTCCATTTCCCTCTCCTTTACGCCACTTATTCGAACAATTCCTTCTCCACCAATTTCAAATACTTGTTCGTGTAAAACATATCCGGTTCCTTCATAGTCTACCCTTTCTCTTCTTTATCTCCAATTTTGGCAATTTCGGCTCTTCAGCATCAGCTATCAAATCGGTATATTCATTAAAAAGATAAGAAACGCGTTCTTCCTCGGTTGTAAAAGGTTTTACTCTATAAAGTCTGTCTATATGAATATCTAACGCCTTGTGCACCTTCACTAATGCTGGGGGCATCAAGTCTGGATCATACAAATCACTTAAGGTTGTTTTGTGTCTCGCGCGTTCGGCTATGATAGCTTTAGCAATTTCGGCAATTACAGTTTTTTCCTTTTCGGATGGATCTTTAGGCCACGGAAAATTATTATAAACAACGTCCTTTGAATATCTGTATCGGCTTTCCAAGCGCCCACAAACTGTTCGCATCCATGCCATATGCATAACCGATGACAGTACACCAAATTCGTAATGGGTGGCGTTTGGAACTACAAATGCTGAATTACTAGTAATTACCGAACTATCCATGAAGCCAATTGGAACATATTCCCTTCGCTCTGATGACACCCCTGGAACAAATAGGTAGCTTCCGTCGGGGTGAGCATTTTGGCAGAAAAGGGTTGGTATTGATGCATAGCGCCTGGTTGCCTCTGCCTTACTTGCCTCCCTGAACGCTTTTACTTTTCTCACCCTTTCCAATATAGGCGGAATTGCTTTTAATTCACTTGGATCTATCCCGACAAGCCAAAGGCAATATCTGGTTCCGCCATTTAAAAATTCTTCTGTTCCGAGGTATTCCCTGATGTATCGTTTGGCTTCGGGATATTCTTTGATGATAGCCTTTCGTTCCCCCGAATCAAGAATAAGGTGGCCCCCGTCCCTTGGCATACTTCCGAAACGCATTGGCGAAACTTTACATATTGGCTTATCCCTGTTCGTGACAAAAACAGTTGGCGCATCAATAAGATATGGATTGATATTTGAAGCTAGAATTGCTTGTCCCTCCCCCGCCGGGTCAATATAGTTCCAAATGGGACCAGGGGCTGGGTTTGTGACATCAAATCCTATAATTACAACGTGAACTGCGGCTTTGCCCCTTGCCTCGTTCATCCATTTAAAGGTTCTGTGGGCAAATTTGATATTAGCTCGATACCTTTCTACTAATGGCTTCCATAGAAGGGCAACCTGTTCTCCCTGAACAATAGAATTTGTTGATACAAATGCGACTTTTATATTGGTCCCTTGAATGAATTTTGCAGCTTTCCAATACCAACATGAAACAAAATCTAATACGCCACTTCCGGGCAGGTCACTAAAAACCACTTCTGCATCTGTCCTTTGTTTGTCTCCCATTACCATTGCCCCCGAAAAGGGCGGGTTCCCAATTATGTAAGTCAGTTCGCTCGGTTTTACTATGGAAGCCCAGTCACCTGTAAGTGCGTTTCCATTAACAATATGCGCCCCTCTGTCTAACGGTAAACGCACCAAAGCATGGCCCAGTTCCGAGAGCCTTAGATTTAATTGATGGTCAACAAGCCACATTGCCACTTCAGCAATTCTTGCTGGCCATTCTTCAATTTCAATTCCGTGAAATTTACGAAGGTCTATTTTTAGAATATCTCGAATATCTAGCTTTATCTGCACTGCCTTGTCTTTGTAAATCGCTTTTAGTATTTCAAGTTCAAGTGTCCTTAATGCTGAATAGGCAACAATCAAAAAGTTTCCGCATCCACAGGCAGGATCAAGTATTTCTATGTTCGCGATTTCATTATGAAGGTTTTCCAGTTTTTTTGGATGTCCGTTAATTGCCTTGAATTTTTTCCAGAGTTCATTTATAAAAAGTGGCTCTAGTGCTTTCAATACATTCTTTTCACTTGTGTAGTGGGCACCCAAGTTTCTTCTCGAAAGAGGATCCATTGCGGCTTGAAACAATGCTCCAAAAATAGCTGGTGAAATCTTAGCCCAATCGAGGGCACAACAGTCCAAAAGGGTATTCCGCATTTGCTTTGTGAAAACTGCTATTGAGAGTGTTTCTTGAAATAGACCTCCATTTACATATGGAAATACCTGTAGTTCTTCAGTTAGGCCCTTTTGGCGGCTAGTTTCGAGTTGGTCAAGTATTTGGAATAGAATTTGAAGATTTGCTCCCAAGTCCGAACCATCTTCTCTGGTGGAGTTCTTTAAATATTTTTGAAATTGCTTCTTTTCTGGAAAAACGCCTGAGTCTTCTGCGAACATACAGAAAAGCAGTCGAACTAATAGCCTTTCTAAATTATGACCGCCGTATCCGGACATTAATAACTGGTCGTGAAGAAGGCCTAATTTTGTTGCGGCTAATTGATCGACGGGAAGACCGGGATTGACGGGTGACGCCTCATACCCCGCCAAGAAGGATAGGTATTCCGCTTTTTCGGGTAATTCTTTTATGTCGAATTTTATTATCGGCGTTTCGTCCTCTTTATACTCCATGTCGTAAACCCAAAATCTTGCAAAGTCACTAACTATAACCCATCTAGGTAAATCACGGTCATCCTTAATATCAGCAACATAGCCTTTGGCTTGTTCCCAAGCAATATCTAGGTCAAGACCCCTTGACTTATGTTCTACTAGTAATAGACCGGGAATAAATACGTCAATTTTTCCAGTTCCTGATTTTTTTCTCTTAATCTTGGCTTCAAAGGTAACTATCCGGCGAGGTGAAATACCATAAACTGCCAGAAGTGCAATCCAAAATGGCTTTGCTTCAGAATCTTCTTCTTTTGCGTCACCCCACTCCACAACAAATTTTGCGGCCCTTTGTCTAATTTCGTTTATGCCCAAGGTTGCCGTCATTTCGCTCCCCTAATTTCAATTTGCGCGAAAACTAAGCGCCACCCCGTTGCCGGGATGACGCGTGTCCGATTCCACTATCGTAAAGCCGCTTTCAAAGCCTTCCTTACTTCCTTCGCCACTAACCCTCGAACTAGCGCCTTCAGGGTCTTTGATTGGGACTTCAAAGCCGACTTGACCGCCTTAGCTACCAAACCTCCAATCAATCCCTTGGAAGCCACTGAAGCTCTGGGACGACCCCGCTTGTCCTTCTTCCCCATTCCCTTTGGCCTACCCACCTTCCCTGAACCCTTTGGACGGCCCCTTTTTGGCTTTACGGCCCCAACAAGGTTTTTAGGCGTCACTTCATCTTTGCGAGGCCTTCCGGGACCCCTCTTGGCTTTGCGGGTGTATTTGCGCTTTGTGGGTTTGGAGGGGGCTTGGGCGGGAGATTCGGTTTGGGGTTCGGGCATGGGGTAGGCTCCTTTTGAGGTTGGGGAATTGTGCCTGAAATGGGAAACAGGAACAAGTCCCTATAAAAACCCTTACAAAACCCTTCTAGACCTATAAAGCGGGCTTCAGGTGAGCTTGGAAGGGGGGATTGGGGGCTTCTCCGATTCACCTAGGTTCATTCGGGGCGAGATTAGAGGGGCCTCAAATTGGCGTAGGTTGCCTTTGGACAGGCTTGGGGCAAGGGACGGAACCAAGTAGATGGCATCTACGAAATTCCTCATGGTGGAACCCTAAAATTGAAGGCGTTTCTCGGTTCCCACCCATCGGAACAAACCTCATTACTCCCATCTTACCTTTTATCAAAATGTAAGATCGCATTTTTATACGTTCATCCTTGGCTGAAAAGCTCTTCAGCGTTTGAATATTCATGTAAACATTAACTCAGAGGGAATCATGAAGGGTTGCAGGCCACTTACCGACCAAGAATCCAGTCAAGTTCTAGAAAGCTTCACTGGCGAGAATAGGTTACGGGATCGGTGTCTTTTTTTGTTGGGTATCAAATCAGGATTCAGAATTAGCGAACTTTTAAGCCTCCAAGTTGGCGATTTGGTACAGGGCGGCAAAGTGGCAGATAGGGTGGGCGTTGCAAGGGCGCATATGAAAAAGAAAATTGAGGGTCGATGCGTGATACTCCATCCAATTGCCAAGGCTGCGATCGCTGAAAGAATCGAAGAATTGAAGAGATTGGGTAAATCTCAAAATGAAACATTTTTGTTTCTAAGCGCGAAGGGTCAAAATAAAGCCCTCACGCGGATTGGCGCATGGTGCGTTTTGAAAAAAGCATACAGGTCCTTGAATCTCACGGGAAAGCTTGCGACCCACACTATGCGTAAGACGTTCTGTGGCAAGATCTACGACAAATTAAATCAAAATATTTTCCTCACGGCTAAGGCTATGGGCCAAAAAAATGTAAACAGTTGCGCATCGTACTTGTCTTTCCGCGAGGAGCAGATAGACGAAGCTGTTCTGTCTATATAAGAATCCACTCGGAAAGGTAGAAAAATTGAACAAGAAAATCGAAGCATTCAAACTCATCGTGGAAACGGCCGAAGGATTCGTTACCACGTACCACCAAACCTTTCCGTCCGCGTACGAATATTTGGTTCGGAATGTCGCCGTTTTGGTTGGTGACTATGTAATCGAACGGGCCTAAATTCACTTTACAACCTCTTGCATCAGCGGCACCAATACGGACATTCCAAAGAAGGAGTGCTCCGATGTCCAACTTTAGGCGATTGGTAAAAAAGCTAAGAATAGACAGTGACGCCTTCCACGACTTCCATGCAACTGTCGTCAATCCAGCCAACGCCGACCCACGAAAGCGATTTTTTGACTCCTATAATGAAAACTTGCGCCGAATCGAGATTGCATACGTCAAACTCGAATCCTTTATCATGGAAAACATCGATAAGGCGGATTTTGAGGCCAGATTAAAGAGGCGGCAAGAACGGATAAAGGCGTTGGAAAGAGTGAGCTTGGATAGGTTGGAACGAATTTTTGAGGCTTATAAGCGGAATCGTCAGGGCTTGAAAAACTCAGATAAGTCGACTTGAAGTGTTTGGCTCATTTTCCAGACCGCCCTTAACGTAAAGTTGATTTTGCCGTTTACCATGTTGTAGGTATTCCCCTTATCAAGATCCGAATCGAAGGCAAGTTTTTCAATGGTCCATCCTTGTTTTTTGACGAGGCGATGGACGTTTTTGGAGATGCGGGCGTTGGCAGCTTTGAAGAGTTCTGTCTGGAAAGTAGTCATACCTCCAAGTTAGCCTGTTTTTGAACTCAGAAAGATGTAGCCAGTACATATAAAGAGCATTAGACTTATAGGATATAGCAAATACATATATGGGAGAGTTATGAGTTCGATCAAACAAGATCTTTCAATTTTTTGCTTGATAGCCGTGGTGTCTTGTCTTTGTGGATGCGGGTCTCACTCAAATCCGGTAGGTCCTAGTGGGAACTCTACTGCTACTCCAGCGTCCACACCCGTCGCCACACCTAATGCGACACAAACGGCTATTTCTATTCAGGCAACGCAGACCGCAGCAGGTAATTTTCCGCCTGCTACTCAGACCGCGGTGGTAGTTCAAGCAACTCAGACGGCGGTTGCTGTGATTGCAACGCAGACCGCTGTTGTCGTAGCAGCCAATGAAACTACTGTAGCAGTTCACGCCACGCAAACCACAGTTGCCGTAGTTGCAACTGAAACCGCCGTTGCTGGTTCCGGAGCGACTACAACTCAAGTTCTATGGAAGAATGGCGTGCTAGCTTCACAGTGGTGGGGACAGCCATTAACAATGTTTAGTAGTCCATCAAATTCATTTTCAACGGTTTCAGTCACTGATGGTATTTCAGGAGATTCTTCGGTTCTCGCAATTTCACAGACGATTTCAGGGGATATTGCGTCGAGTATTTTTTTTGAGATTCCTTATAGCAATGCCTTTAATGCAAGTAATTATGCATCCGGTCACATTCAATTCGATCTAAAGCTGGGGCCTGCATTTTCGGCAGGTGAAGAAATTATCGGCGAATACAATGCTGGAGGTTGCATTTGGCCCTCTATTTCAGGTTTAAATCAAACAAGTTTTACTCATATTTCCGTTCCTATATCAACAGGAATATGCAACACCATAAATGGATTCTGGCAAATTGTAATCTTAGACGAAAATGGATCAGGGTCGACAGGAATTCAATTTTACATTGATAATCTGCAAATAACCTCAAATTAAATTAAAGACCTCGTTTTCTGAGGTACAACTACTTTTATTTTTTGCGTCCGTCGATGGTAGAAACTCACCTTTTGCTCTAGCTTCAGCCCAAATGACCAACGACCCCAATCATAAAATCTATGGACAAAATTTTTACGAACAAAAAAATTTTTAGCCCTATTGGACAAAAATATCCGAAAAATCCCTTAACCTCTGTCTGTGCATATACCTTCCCCCTTCTGTTCATACTCAGTTAATTTATTCTGCATGTTCAAGTGCCTCCAAAATTGATCAAATTTTTATAGAAATCCATTTATCCGAAGGCAATAAAAATAAGGAGGCATAAGACATGAGAGATATACGTGAAGAAGAAAAATGGCTATCGAGATATATTGACGAACTCGAGGACCTTGATTACGAAATGCTTGAGGAAATAGACGCCGAGGATGAGAAAACCAAGGCTGAATCTAATTATACAAAATACATTAGGAAAGAAGCAGCTCGAAGGGTCAGGTCTGGTTGGGAGCTTCGTACCGATAATAGAAAGCCAGCTGGTCAATCACCTCTCAAACCCAAAACTACTGTCCCAAAACTCCCCAAGGTAAACGGCCCCAATAAGCCCAAGAGCATTCATGGAGATCCCCCTTACGAAGCTCCCCTAGGTAAATCATGGATGTTTGTCGATGAAACTAAGCCTAAAAAATAACTGAAAGTTGGTAAATATGAATGGACTTCAATTTCTATCAAGGTAACTGCGCCGATATTTTGAGAGCCAAAGTGCCCTCAGACTCAGTTGATATCATCCTCACGAGCCCCCCGTACACATGCCCAAATGACGTCGGTATGCGAAAGTACCACGGCTTCACATTCCCTTTCCCTGACATTGCCGCTGAGTTAACACGTGTCCTTAAACCCAACGGCGTAATGGTTTGGATAGAGGGCGATGCCAGTAGGAACTTTTGCGAAACTGGAATGAGTTGGCGTCACGCACTTCATTTTATGGATGTATGTAAACTATCCCTTCTTGATACCTGCATTTATTACAAGAATGCCAGCCCCTACCCTGGAATTCGTGGATGCACTTATAACCAAGTTTTTGAGTATGTCTTTTGCATGGTTAAGCCTGGAACGACAAATAGGCCCCGTTTCTTCTCACCCATTAAAGACAAGCCTAATTCCCAAAAAGGTAAACGATGTAAGGCGATAACTCGAAAAGGGTACGGGGATAAAATCGTCAAGAGCGACAAGGAATTTGTGATAGGGGATTTTGGGATCAGAAATAACGTGATGTTGTATGAAGTTGGAGGATTTAAAAGCGCAAAAGACCCCGAGGCATCCAGGCATTGCGCGATAGCCCCATTTAACCTGTGTTTCGATATGTGCCGAACCTACATCCCTACTGACGCTATAGAACGCAAAAAGTTGACCATCCTCGATCCATTTATTGGTAGCGGACAGTCTCTTTTGGCAGGAAAGGCGTTGGGATTGGGTCGAGGGATTGGAATTGATATAAGTCCTGAGTTTTTAAAACTAGCCAAATTCAGATGTACCTCAGATCGGATATTAAAATTGAACTACCCAGTCAAGGAATCTCATAAAATTTAGCGGACTATTGGAAATATTTTCCAATTTCGGTATAATATTGTTACTAAATAATAAGTTGGCTGAGGCAGAGCCGTGGCGTGATGCATAGACTAATAAAAACGCAATTCCGTTTTTTCCCTAGTCCCCACGCCGAATCTGCCAAAGATTTCAATGGGATTAGGGTTTTTTATTTTTAGTGGGATGTGGCTTGCTTCCGGAAATTGCAGCTAGGACATTTAGCCTCCGCAAATGGACTTATCCTCAATATCTTCAGAAGATTTGAGCTGAGAACGAGTGAATAGCTTGTTCGGGGCCTGACTTACTAGACCTCAAAAAAGGCAAGGAGGTTATGTTGCCGAAGTAGAGAGAACAGTTATCTCTTTTACCGCTAAAGACATAGTAATTATTGGCGGGGTTGCTGATAGATTTTGGAATTCATAAGTCCAAATTGAATCGGCGTAAATTCACAATTAGGACGGGGATAGGATAGTAGTACTATGTTCAGATTTAAAAAGAAATTATAATGCTAAAAATCATTGAATCTTAAGGGCCTCAAGATTTATCTGAGGCCCTTATAGTTCAGCGAAAGGTCTTCAACCTTTCGCCAACTTTCAAACAGACTCAAGGATAAGACTCTTGAGTCTGTTTAGTGTTGATAATCTTTAGTTAGATTTATTGTCAAAAAAGATAGCCAAGTTGGGTTTTTGTTGGGAAAAGTGGGTTTAAATCTAAAACCGCTACCCAACCCCATTCTTGTTGCAGGGGGTTCGGGGTTTTCGCTTGAACCACAGCTATAGTCCTTTTGAAGCCGCCAGTTAGGGTTTAGGGCGGGAGGGGAAGAGGATACATTTAAAGGTCTTGGAACGTCACCTAGGCCCATTTAAGGCAATTTTGGAAGGATGTAAGAGATTTCCGTTTGTTGTCAATGAACTGCTTGAAAATATATTTTTGTGACCTATCCTACCCGAAATATGTAATTCTCCCAAGGGATTCCACCACTCAGGCTAGCAGGAACAGATTTGCCCCAAAAAGGCTCAAAATGCATCGTAGGGATTCCATCGATTCAGCCAATTTCCGAATTCCCCTTTACTAGCAATAGAGCTCTAGCTGGACCAATACTTCAATTTAAGTTAATAAATTTACTTAAATTATTCGCTGGCAGGGAACCTCGTTCGACAATAATTCATCGACCTGTCATAATGAGCCTAATTCACTCCTAGAAACAGTCGTGAATGATGAAAGGAGGTTAAAAACAGACAGAATTTCCAACAACTCCGATTGATCCCTGCCTGCCTTAATGGCGGGCCTCTAACTCGACGAAAGCAGATATAGGCACTGTCAACGCCTTCAACCTACCTTCTGGAGATCAAATGATCCAAACTACCTCGACCGTAAGACCTTCTGTCGACAAGATCCGAAAGAACCGTATTTCTGTCAAATTTCAAGAAATCAGAATACCAGCTATTGCGATCTTAGATATGCTTTATCTAGGGCAATCAACACCAGCAGGAGTTGTAACTGAGGGAGAAATGAACTATTTTTTGGAATCTGTAGTGACACCTCGCTTTCCTCAGGGTTTTTCGGTTCAAAGCAGTGTTTCGGGCCAGTGGCGTTGCAAGGATGGACATATTGAGCGAGAAAGTACCAAAATCCTTATTCTTGCGCACCCGAATACCTTAAAGGCAGAAAAAGCAGTTTTAGAAATCAAACAGGCGTACATGACCCTATTCAGTCAAGAGTCGGTTATGAGAACCAAAGTTTTAGGTACGATCGAATTTTAGAAAACTAAATCTTCGGTAGTTATCGCTTTTCTTCCTCTGCTTTATTGGCAGGGGAAGTTGGCATTAATACCCATTCGAAATAAAATATTCGCACGAGTTGAAAAATACTTATTTATTCGTATCTTAATATTTAGTCACTCTCAGGAGCAAGCTATGCAAATCAATCTAGAATCAAAAAATTTATTTAACTCGGAAATAGTTCATACATTGCCATTTGATCGAAACAAGGGCATTTTAAGACTCAAAGAAGGGCCTAACAAAGTTAGATTTTTTTCCAGAAAACTTCGTAGCGTCGGAATACATTGGGTAAACGGAATCTCAATTCGATGTCCTCAATCTGGTTGTCCTCTATGCATCGGAGGTAATGTTGCGAAAAAGCGTAACTTCATGAAGGTTATTGATAGGACCTCGGGAGAAATAAAGGTTCTGGATTTCGGTAGTACCATTCGTGAGCAACTCGAAGACCTTGTGAGGGACTATGCGATAGATTTTCCAGATCCGGATAGACTATTTACCGATATTGACGTCCTGATTCGGTGTAGGGATAAGGCTGGGAGACCGACATACACCTTAAAACCCATCCTTGTGAAAGGGCCAGTAACAGACTACGAACGGGCCAAGAGGGTGGAAGAGATGGCATTGATTGAGACTGACTCCATTGATTTAGAGGAAGTGGTGAGGCCTTGGACAGTGGAACGTATAAGGGAATTTTTAGATAAAAAACCTTTCTAAACAGATCCAAAATAGTGTCACGAAAGGGCCTAGATAAGCGTTTTAGGCACTTTTTTGCATCACAAATTGGTCGTAAATGGTCGTTGGCTGATGACTCGTTCAGCGTCATTGATGGTTTATAACTCACATAGGAGATAAGCCATGTCCACCGCAGTCGAGACCATCAAAGCTAAACACCGCTGGGAAAATACCTATCTTACCCCCGGCGCCCTCCACGCCTTTCTCGAAACGGGCGAGGTTCCCGCGACTTACCTTGCAAAACATTGGGCCTTGGAAGCGGGTTGCCTTTGCTCCGAAGATATTCTGGAGAACATGCGGAGCCTTCAATCCGGCGGCCGAATCCTGAGCGCCTTTCACCTCAAAAACGGAATCAAGATTTACGTCATAACTGACGGCGTTGACGATGAAGGGATCCGCCGGACCTGCACTTGCCTACTTCCTGAAGAATATTGAGGAGTAGGACATGGCGTATCTTTGGCGGCGCTCCAAACCAGTTACCGATTCCAGGGGCAAACCTATTTTTGATGAGACGGGTAGACCCAAAACGGAACAAGTCGGCAAGTGGCTCATTGTCGATAAATTTAAGGTTCAAGGTAAATGGCGTAACCAGACTTTCCCTACTGGAACCGAGGATTTCCTTACCGCCCAAAAGGAACTGGGGAAACACGAGCTGCGGGTTGGAAATCGGGTTGGAGGGGTCCGGGACACACCTTTCAATGTCTTTTTGAAGGACATGCGCACGTTTCAGGGTAAGGCCACGCTGAGTTATGACCGGAAGGAGAAGTACACCTACTCGATGCTGGAAAAGGAATTCGGCACTCGATTGCTTGGCGAATTCACTCCTGTCTTTATTGAGGACTGGCAGGAGAGCCTTTTTGAGCGGGGCCTAGCCCAGTCCACGATTCACAAATACATGGGTTCGCTTCGACACATTTTGAACATTGGTATCAAGCGGGATGCTTTTCGGGGTCCCAACCCCTTTGTAAAAGTCGATATCTGTAAGCCCGGCAAGCCAAGGGAATTGATTCTCTCCCCTGAGGAACAGGTCAAACTTTTGAAGGCTTGTTTGATTCCTCAGAATGATGCCCATGCAATCGACCCAAAGACCCTCCACGATATAGTATTCGTGGCACTCCGCCTGGGAATGCGTAAAGGCGAGATAATAGGGGTCCCCCGTTACTCTGGCGGGATTGGGAAGAAGGTTGGGGGATTGAGGGTGCGGGACTATGACCCCAAGACCAAGGTCCTGAAATTCTACAGGTCTAAGACGGATTCTATGACCGAAATTGACCTATCAGGCTTCCCCGATATGGCTGAAGTCTTTGCCAGGAGAGCCAAGGGCAAAACTGACCCAAATGAGTTCCTCTTCACCCGCAGGGGTAAGCCCATATTCGATGTCTGTAAAGCTTATCGACTCGCCATCACCAAGGCGAAGATTGAGAAAATTGACAAGCGGACAGGCAAGGTCATCAATTTCACGTTCCACGATTTACGCCACACGGCATGCGTGGACCAGCTGAGGGCAGGGGTGCCGCTTGAAGTTGTGGCAAGGGTTCTTGGGGATGACATACGGACCATCCACAAGGTCTACGCCAGGGAGCTTCAGCAAGGGCACATGGCGGCCGGGATGAAATTGTTTGCTCAATATTTAAGGAAATAGGACGTTAGTCAAACGCACGACTCTTTCTCTTCTTCGGGACGCGTTTTGATTCCTTTGGCGTTGCCTCTATATTTGTTAATTCAAATAGATTTTGCAAATATCTGTGCGATGTATATACCAAGAACGAAGTAAGTACCAAATAGAGGATACAGGCATCGATGTCAATTTGGTATTCCTTGATGACTCCAAAGGAATATAGAAGGTGAACCAACAGAGCAAGTGAGGCCATAGCTGTTGAAATAAAGATGTTCTTATTGACCTCCTTTTCAATAAGACTGTGGGCGCCTGGGAATCCATCGTAATGGGTTATCTCGATGCCAAGTGCAGTGTTACAAAAGGCAATAGTGGCTACGTACATAAATATTGACGACCAGTACCACCAATTTCTCATGTCTCCCATGTAGGATATAGACATGCTCTCCGCGAAACCAATTAGAAATGGTATTAGCGCTTCTCTGACATCCGGCAAGCGGTAAGTGACTGAGATAAACCAGCTATAGTAGAAAAAGACAGAAACTATGCTTACAAATGAAATCAGTGACATTAGCAAAAGCGTCCAACTAACGTGATTCTGCCTGAAATGGTCGACAAAGAAATATAGAGCAACACCCTGAATAATACTTATCATTGTCATAAATGTGTTCGGAAAGTTTTCTTTTAAGCCCAGTCTAAACGACTCAATGTCTATGGGACTAAATTTTACTTTGCCCATTTTTATCCCTCGTTGCATTGAAGTTATTTCTTTCGTTTTCCTTTGGAAGCCAATTGGTGCTTCGGTTCATTTGAATTTTTTGCTTTGAATACATCACCAATACTATCCAACC
Source organism: bacterium (assembly GCA_035485275.1). Classification (GTDB taxonomy): domain Bacteria; phylum Oederibacteriota; class JAJYGY01; order JAJYGY01; family DAIDJD01; genus DAIDJD01. The sequence goes on along the minus strand of DATHOE010000021.1, from coordinate 57,108 downwards.
TATCTTTAGATACATGGCCAAATTTCATGGTGCCTTTAGTATCTCGTTGTGTCCAATACATACCCGAAAGGCTTTTTGCGTCTTGAGATATGTCTAACACTACCGCACCCAGATGATTGGGGCTTCTATGTTGGACAGTCATCAATGGTTCAGAAGAATAGAGATACGTCATTTGACAGACTTGTGCGTCTCTATCAACTTTGAATCCTTCCGAGAAGCTACGGCTGGTCATTTCACCAGTTCGCATCACAAAGCTTATTTTAGTTAGTGTTTGTCGAATTGTTAGTAGTGTTAGAATGGGCGAAATTTGCCTTCCTGTCCTTTTGTCAATCCAGGTCGAATGAAGTTCGCCTTTCCAGGTGCCATTGAGATTCGGAATTTCTACCAACCATCCGTGAAGAACCTTTAGCTTCCATAGCCACTCCGCGAATGCCCACCAAATCAGGAAATCGAGCGAAATTGTGGTCGAGATACCTTTGATAACATCGGATATTTTACTTAAGTCTAAATTGTTGAAGGCAACCGAACCAAGGAATATCACTACGGTAAGTGCTATCGCGATTCTAGAAAACCATTTGCTGTTTACGCTTTGAGTCATTTCCCATACCCCAGATAATTCCAAGCTTCATATGAAAACGTCTTTGCTTCATTTGGATTCCTTGCCGAGCCTTTGAATAAATATTTCAGTTCGCTTACTTCACCCCATTCTTCGCACTTCTTTTCATCCTTGGTGTTTTCGAAAATGTGAATCAGTGACTGTTTCACAATCTCTTCATAGGTTTCGCCTGCCAATTTGTCATTAGGAACGTTCCAAACTAAGCACTCAATGAAAAATCCTGGGGTTTCTGAAAGTTTCTTCTCCTCGACCAATTTGTTTTCAAGCCTCTTCAGTATCCTTACAATTTTCTTAAATACCATAGAAGTATCCTTGTTCTTTTCGACTCCGTTGTTGTAGTGCTGTTCTGGCCAGTTGACTATCCACTTGGGATTGCTATCCGTTAAGAGTGCAACACCTTCGATGTACCCACCTTCTTTGTTATACCTTCTGTGTTCAAAAACGGGCGTCACATCCGCATCAACTCTTGATGTGTTTGCGTGAACGTTGATAGTCTTATTGCTTCTTGAAATCGAATCTGCCCCAAAGTAATTAATTAGAGCTGTTTCAACGTCTTTCTTGAATTCTGGGAAATGATAGGTGGCCTCTCCAATCTTGAAATTGTCTTTGGTCATTCCGTGGGAGGAAGTCGCAGGTTCGAGTCCTGCCAAGCCCACCACTTCGTGAACGGCAAGGATACATCAGAAGGACTCACTCAGAAACGGGTGGGTCCTTTTGCTTTATCGGAATCGCTTAAACTCATTGAGGACCGAAAATTTGGAAGCTCTGAATCTGTCCAGTTCCTTGCCAAGCTTGGCGTTGGGGGCCGCACGTTGAACCATCTCTATTATTCCGGATGTTATGCCTCGCGGAAATCGCGTTACGGGTACTTCCACCACTAGGCTTCTCGAACAAATTGTAATTGGGGTGGACGCGAATGCAGGTGCTTTCAACTCAGTTACGTCACGCCATTGCATTATTTGTCTTTTACCAAAGGTGTCGGAATACTCGAATCCACGTTCATCTACTCTGAAAAATGAATTCTTCAATTGAAGTAACCCGATTATCGATATACTGCCACTCACAACCATCACCAAAATTCCGTGGAGCCAATCGTGCGCACACATCAATATTACTGATGCGCCTAGCAAAGGCAGGGAAAGAAAAGGCGCCATTCGCATCCTGATGTTCGGCCTTAGCGTAAACCCCTCCACCATATCAAACCTCCTGGCTACAAATCGTAAAAGTCTTACCGTATAAAGTGTCAGAATAGCTTCTTGCTTTTGGGTATCGAAATTCCTCTACGCTTCATGTCATCCAGTATCCGTTTTTGTTTCACGAGAACCAGAATCTCCACCGTGGCAACCGGAATTAACCCCAGCGCGAATCCATACAGTGGCAAATTCCCTTTTCTCACTTCTTGAGAAACCCCAAGTTCGTTCAGCAACCATACTGTACCTATACCGGAAACCGCCACTACCAATGCCGATGCCATCAGAGTCACAAACCTCAGAACGGCGATATAAGTGACCGATATATCCATTAGTCGTGGCAAGGCAATAAGTCCCAGCACATAAAGAATCAATGCCCCGCCAAAACCGAAGTATGCGCAATCTAGTAAATATAGATTCACGTTATCCCCACGCTAGAATTTAATGGAACTACAGATGATGCCGTTATTTCGCATTGCTGTTTGTAATATTTCCAAGGCAATTGCACCGATTACGGTACTAAAGAAGATGCACAGGGTCAGATAAATACTTCTGCGAATTTCCGCAACTAGTTTTAAGTAGTCTCCTGATTGATCCCCCACCTTTTTTCCAAAGAATAGGGTAGCCACATCTACACTTCCAAAATCGCTCTTTAATTCCCCGCGAAAATGGTTATCGAAGGCAGTCCGTGTACGGTATTGATAATAGATGGCGGTAACGATGAAATGGATTCCCGTTAACATAAAATAAGGGTTGCTCATTTCAATTTTCCCAACGAATTGAATGATTGCACAAATTATTAGAAAAATGAACTGATAAAAAGCATGCTTCCCAAAAGGTACCTTGAATATCACGACCTCCTTGGTTGAATCAGATTTGGGTACTTGATTCTTTATTCCGCTTTCAGTGATTTTTTCTAGCGTCCAATCTGATTCCCGCTTGAGACGATTATAAGCTATTACCCAGTTGATGATAGGAACCACAGCGGCTATAAATACAAAAAATATTGACTGAAAAGGAAATTTAATTGATTGAAATAGAAAAAATGCGAAACCAATTGAAAGCGGTACTATTGCTACTACCCCAACCGAAAGGCGAGTCTCTTCAGATTCAATCTCTGACGTAACCGAGTTATAGTTCCACTTCCTTATCAGACCTAAGGTACTCCGATTGTTCTGGAATTTGCATTGCATCCACACACAGTGGTTTTTAGAGTCGTCAAACACATTTGTAGTTCCAACCCCCTGGATTTGGTCTTTCCCGGTATTCGTGAGTTTCAGATGGAACTTTTCCTTGGAATTCAGTTTTAAGGAAGCGCCAAGATAAGGAAGTGCGAATTTGCTCCGAAGAAACCAGTCTGAAAGAAGGATACCGATTGAAAGTGCCCAAAGTACCCATGCGCAAATCGGCAAACCAGATGGATGCACACTTCCCCCTTATTGACGTGACATAGGCGGCACGTTCAATTCCCCCAGAGTCGCCCCATTCTCCCCCAATGGTCTTTTGGCGGGAAGCACCCTCAATCCCTTACTCGTACATAGTCCCACAGGCCCTATAAGCCCTCTCCCTGCCTTTAAAGACCCTAATCCCTGTGGTCGTCCGTGCGGTTCCATCCCTTTAGCTCCGACTTCCTTCCTTATGAACCCCTTGGAAATAATGAGAAAAATAACGTAGTAACAACGGTTTTTAGTAATAAGGCCCATTCACAGGGAGGAAGTCGGGGGTTCGAGTCCCTCCAAGCCCACCAATATAGTGATACCTAGCAAGGGGTATTCACTACAAGAGCCCTCCAAAGCCTGCCTTTGGGGGGCTTTTTGTTATACTTACCGCTCCAAAATCGAAGTAGTGATACCAAGGGTTTTCAAAGACACCCTTTTGGCGGGTACAGATCGGGCGCAAATCTGTTAGCACTTTGTTAGCGCCTCAATAGATGCTGAATCTTATAAATCGGGGGTCTATGGGGAGAGGACGGTAGGGTGGACAGGACCCAAGAAAGTTATACTTATCCCTGGAATCAAAATGGAAACCAAATCGCCCTCCGAAACCAATTGGAGGGGGTAGACCGAAAATCAGTCAGCCAGGGGACCTTGGGTACGATGAAGGGTCACTGCGAGGGATATATGGTCAAGTCACTACTGATTCTATCCTTGTTGGGAATTTTCCCTTTCTGTATTAGCTCTCGCATATTTGGTGACGATTTGGATCCAGAATTCGGTGGTCATTTAAGCCCAATTTTTATCTCAAAAATGGGAAACGAAATACTACATGTGAGTTCCCGCTGGAAAAGAATTTCAGTGTCTCCCGATGGACGCTGGAAGTTGGTCGAAGTGCGTAATAGTTATAGTATATATGATAAAAATGGAAATCCTGAGGGCCAGGACAATGGTGGTTTAGGATCCGCTGGGGTGCTACCAATAAATTCGCCTGTCGATACGAAGGGTCTGTGGGAAAATTCAAAAAAAGGGGACTTTTGTATATGCCTATTGGATAGCAGATTTTCATTGGACTCCCGATTCGAAGTATTGTGTTCTTCTCGGAGGAGGATTCCATAGCGCAATGTTTCTATCTCTTGAAGTTATACCAACCCATGGCAAAAAAACTGGAGAAGTCCGAGTGGGGTATTCGGACACAAAATTCACTATTAAGGGAAACGACACATTGTTAATTCAGGAAGATGTAAATGGTCCAAACAGCAAAGGCGGAAAAGCAGCTCGCTACTCAATACACGACATCTTGTCGCACAGTTGAGGGTACCCTCTAACTGGGGCCAGAATCGGTTTTGAGCCTGTCACTGAAGGATTTTAATGATTCGCTCTTCTAACATCAACCCAGCCATAAGGATTATAGTATAATGCTTATGCCGTGGTATAATAGCTTTGGAGGTGAAATCATGAGAAAGAACCTAACCGCAATCGGGGGCAGCCTGGGTTTCATCATTGATAAACCCATCGCCGAACTCTACGAACTTGATCGCAACAGCCAGATCGAAATCACTCCGAAGGAAGACGGCTTGAACATCCGTTTTCTCAAAGAGAAAGCGCCTCGGGCTGCTGACGGTGAGGTTATGCGTGCCGCTGCGGGCATCAACAAGCGGTACAAGAAAATGATGACGAATTTGGCGAAGTGAATCCGCTGCCTAAATTCCTGACCCTCGACCCGGTCCTTGCGCTTCATAAGCTGCAAATCGAGCAATTTGGCGGCATCCTCGGCGTCAAAGACGAAGGGATGCTTCTTTTTCGGCTCTTGCGCAACCTGAGTCAGGTTTCGGAGATCAATATTTTCACAAGGCCTCTATGAGATGGCAGCCGCTTACCTTCTGCATCTGGTAAAGAATCATGCGTTCCATGACGGAAACAAACGCATCGCCGCATTGGCTTCCGCTGTTTTTCTGGAAGTGAACGGACTCGAAGTGACCGCTGACGAGGATGAATTTGAAAAGTTCGTCTTGGACGCCGCTCAGAGCTTGGTGACCAAAGAACAGATCGCAGATTTCTTCAGAAACAATACATCTCGCCCAACGACCTAACCTCCCAGAACCCCTCTATTTGTGGCCAGAATCGGTTTTAAGCCTGTCTCTGAAGGCTTTTAGGGGATTGGTGGTCAAATGCAGGTTTGTTAGCACTGTGATAGCGCCTACTGAAGACGTCTGTGAAAACCATTGTAATTATTGGGGGGCTTCTTGTTTTACTTACCGCTCCCATTGGGTTTTACATTACTTAAAATCTGCCCCAGGCCACGAACACAGCCATAGCGCCGAAGACGACGTTCGACGCAATTCCGATGGGTTCTTTGCGCTGGGCGTGGAATCCACCTGCCAAAATCATCATGAGCACAATTCCGCACGCAGCTATGGGGGTCAAGATCGGCAGGATCCCTGTGGCCCAGGGTAGGGCTATACCCAGGCCGCCGGCAAGGTCGCTGATTCCAATGAACAGCACCAGGCCCCGGCTGACGTCTTTTACCCAAGGGAGCGTGGCTTTGGCCTTCTCATAGGTGAATACCTTCATGACCCCGGCCCAAGAGAAGGACAGGGCCAAAAGAACTTGGACGATCCAGAGCGCGAGATTCACGGTTTTTCCTTAGATAAGGAACAATAAAGTGCCGCTATAAGCCTATCGTAACTACGCAACGGCGTAGCTTTGAGATCGGTCCTCAGGGCTCTGAATAATGGTACAATCCCGTTGATAGGGATCGGGATCCGCGCCGAAGATAGGTCAACGTTGATTGAAAGTGTCTTGGTTATAGGCGACTCCACCCATAGCGGAGGAATGACCTTGGCCTCATCGACTAAACGTTCAATCCAGGGCAGCGACGGTCTGGGCTTCTCGGGCAAAGCCCTTCCGCTTTTTGGTTGGACCCTTTGGCTCGACTTATCTCAATATCTTATGGTGCCCGCGCCTTGGGTGGGAAAAAGCTACTACCGTTGGATTGTTGATCATATTGAATTTGAAAATGGAATTTCAAAAAATTTTGTCGGAAAAATTCAAGAAATTTGGTGGGCATTCGTTTTAATTGGGATTATCGATATTAGAGGATCGATTCCAATCAAATATTTGGACGCAATGGGATTGTCATTTCTGCACTCATGGATTTTGCTCGTCGCACTTATTCCAATAGTCATTTATTTGCACTATTCGATCATACGTTGGGTCGTTGACAGTATTGAGCTGGGCCCAGAGAGTCGACTTCGTTTCCTGGGCACTTATCTTGAATACCTGGGAAGAACAGCCCTTCTTGTCCTTTCCATGATAAGCATCATCGGTTGGGCTTGGGTCGCCGCCGGCTTCGCGCGCTGGTTCTTTGAAAACATAAGTCACGACTCCTATAATTTTGAATTTGTTGGAACTGGAGAACAGATTCTCTGGAGAACCTTGGCTACGATTGCGGCTTGCGTCCTGATCATACCGATCCCATGGATGACGCTTTGGCTTTTTAAGTGGTTTCTCAGCAATGTCCGGGTCAGTCCAAGATAGTTGCCCAAGAATAGGGGGCGACAACGAAGTGATGACCCTCTCTCGACGCTTATTTCCTATACCACAGGTAGATCGTCGAAGCCAATTTGGTCAGCGCCATGACAAGCGCCATCACGATCAGCAGGGGATCGAAGGGGAACCTCCCCGTGTTCAGTTGGAACATGCCCGTCGCTGGCATGACTTGGTTTTGACAGCACCGGTAGGCCATGATCGCGCACAAGGAACTCACCGCCGCCAGGGAACAGTTCCGTTCGATGATGAGTTGATGGAGCTGTTCCCGTTCATCGTGAAATTTGTCCAACAGCACCCAAATGGTGATGACGTCGATCAAACCCAACGCCAATACGACCTTAGTAATCATGCTCTTCAGACTCGGGCCTATCGGCAGGAAATTAGGACCAACGATGAGAGCCACAAAGACACCCAAATACACCCAGCCCTGCCAGGTCTTGGCCTTGATGCCCCAGCCAAAGGTCCTGTAGGTGAACCATTCAGGTCTGCCGAACATTGAGCACCTCGAAAGCTTTTGAGCGGAGATTTATGGGGGAACGGCTAGGACCGGTAATGGACGAGGGCGACGGACACCAAAAACACGGCCCCCGACAGCGCGCATAAGGTTATGACCGGCCCGGTGAAAATCCCGTGGGCGAAGTCAAACATGGCCCAGCCGACAAGGATCCAGGTCATGACCACTCCCGTGAGCTCCCGGGCCTTGCTCACCACATACTTTTGGCGTTCATCCAGTTGGAGCATGGTGTCGGCGAAGTCGCCCTTGGCAAAATATTGCCAGGTGGCGATCACGGCGAACAACACCAGGCTGAATATCGCCGAATAGGTGTTGCCTCCATAGGCTTCAGCCCCGGCAACCGCCAGTCCAAGTACGATGCTGACGGCCGTCGTGCGGCGCCTTTTGGTCAATCGCTTGTCGTCAGTCATTGGAGAAGACCTCCTCTACGGTGGCTTTGAAGAAGCGGGCAAGCGCCAGGGCCAGGGGCAGCGAGGGCGTATAACGCTCAACCTCGATGGAATTGATCGTCTGGCGGGAAACGGACATCTTCTCGGCCAATTCAGCCTGGGAGATGCCGGCTTTCTTTCGAAGTTCGGGCAGTCGATTCTTCATAATGTAAAGTATACTTGTCTTTTAACTCAATGTCAAGCGAACTTGTCATTTTTTAAGCAAACCATTATGTCTGCTCCGCACAAATGAAAAGCCCCTCACCGGATCTGATGAGGGGCTTTTCCGAACTGAACCGGATCTGCGTCCGGGCTAAAGCCTTAGAAACTGAAGGTCAGACCGCCGCCGACGGTCAAGCCGCTGAAATCCACGTCCACCGCGGGCTGCGGGGGATAGGTGGAGGGCTCGAGCTGGTTCAGGTACTTACCCGGGCCTTCCAAAGGATCGCCGTGGCCGTTGTGGAGATCGCCCAAGCTCGCGTAGCGGTAGCCGGTCTGCGCGTTGACCTTGAGCCAGGTCAGGCCGGGAATGGTCCAGTCCAAGCGGAAATCGACGTCTCCGACAAAGCCTTCGCCGCAATAGAGGCCGTTCTGGTCGTAAGCGGAACCACCGGAATTGACATGGAAATCCTGGGCCATGGCCGCGTATCCGAGGCCGCCGAAGGCCCCAACGGAAAGCTTCAGCCCATGGTTCGCGCCGGGCAGGTCATAACGGCCGCCCAGCATGAAGCTGGAGAGGCTGCCGCTTTCCGAATAATCGATGAATTCGGTGCCGAGGCCCACGTTCTCGGTCGCTTTGTTGGTCCCCAGGAATTCCCCGCGCAGGCCCAGGCTGAGGCTCTTCCAGGGCGTCAGGCGCTTGGTGAGCAGATCGCCGCCCACCATCCATGCGCCGCTCAGGTAGGAGTTCGAGAAGCTATAGCTGCTCGACGACGAATAAATCGCTTCCTGGATGATGCCGTCATACGAAGCCTGCGCCTTGTTCACGCTGCCCATGTTGAGGGAGGTGTAGCCGGCGAAAGGCGTGAATTCCAGCACATCCGCGGACAGCGCGGTTCCAAGCGAGCCCAACACCAGGGCGAGGAGCACAATTTTACGCATTCAAATCTCCAAAAAAGGATATGCCCTGCCACCAGGCATCGGGCGGGATTATAGTAGGAATGCATTTTGGAACGCAATGAAATTGACCTGATTTGGGATATTTCTTTGGAGCGAGCCTGATATTTTGTATGAATTAATATAAAAGCCTTGTCCGCCAACGGATTTCCGGTGACGGAAACCAAAACCCCATGCAAAGCGTTTCTATTAGAGCAACACCGGTTCATCGCGGGGTTAGTATGAAGCTGAAATTCGGCCTGGCGGCGGCGCTGCTCCATTTTTCCAGCTTGGCCGCCGCATCTTCCACCTTATCACCGCGCGTCTTCCGCGACGGGTGCGACGGGAACACGCTGCAGAGCGCTGAAGAATCGGCCCTGCCCTCCGCCGCCAAAATCCTGGCCCAGGCCAGGATCATGACCGTGGAGCAGCACACCGTGCTCATCGGCGGATGCTGGGACTACATCGACGAGGTTTGGAAACGGGCGGGCTTTCCGTCGGAAAAACGCCGAATCGTCTTCAAGTCCAGGAAAAGGGGCCCCTTTGCCCAAGCCGGCCTGATCCAGCCCGGGGACTGGCTCTATTTCGTCAACCATTCCTACGGCGACATCGAGCACAGCGCCCTCTTCGTGGGATGGGCCGACAAGGAGCGCCTGCAGGCCTATATGCTCAGCTACGCCGGGCAGGAGCGGGCCGAAACAGCGCGCTATAAATTATATGACCTCAGCGGGGTCTATTGGATCATCCGGGCGAAGGGCTAGGAAAAAATCAGGATTGCGGACCGTTCCGGTATAGATCGAAGGATTCCAGCCAATAAACCACCCCAATGAAGGCCGCGACAAAAAGGCCGAGCCCCTTGGAATGCGCCAATGAAAAAGTGAAAAAATTCCAGGTCCAATAAATGGACAGGAGCACGCTGCTCCAGAGTATTTTTTTAAATAAGCCGAAACCGAACCCGAAAATAATGCATACGTCGATGAGGGACCACATGCTGCCCCCGGCCCAATTCGCCAAGGACGCGAAAATCGTGACCAAACCGGAAAAAATCACGCAAGCGACCGCGAGCTTGTGGATGCTCATTCCCCCGGGTTTCGGGGTTTCAAGGGGCGTCGGACCAGCCTCATTCCTGAATTTCCTCAAAATCAGGGTCACTCCGCCCCCAAAAATACCGCCAACAATTCCCGCCACCGCCACTTGGCCATAATCCAGCATGTCTCCCCCCCGCCCCAGAGATTTCCCATTCTAGCGCTGAAGGTTCACTGTTGCGCCAAATAGCTTGGGGGCCTCCTTCCCTCCTGCCGCCCATCGCGAGCCGGCCTCCAGGTCACCAAACCCAAGGCACAAGCCGGTATTTCACCTTGCTTTGGTATTCCAAATATCCCTCCAGGTTTTTTCCCAGGTATTCCTCTTCAGCGAAAAGCCTCCACACAATCACCCCGATCAGGGGCAGGACGGCAAACAGCCCCCACCAGGACGCCAAGGACAAGGGCACCCCGAGAAGCATGACAAAGGCGCCCGCATACATGGGATGGCGGACGAGGGCATAGGGTCCCGTGGATATGGTCGTCTGCTTTGCCCCAACCTCGATCGTGGCCGAGGTGAATGTGTTCTCCTTGAAAACAAAAAACACGGCCAAAAGCCCGGCGCCCACCCAAAGGTCCCCCAAAACCGTGAAAAAGGTCCCCATCCGGGACCATGCGAAGCGGTGGTCCAAGGCCGATATCAATAATATTGAAACAAAGGCCAGCGAGGCCACGGACTGTATGAGTTTCTGTATTGGATCCTTTTCGCTGATGGGCCCCGCCTTGACCCTGCGTTCCAACAAATCAGGGTCATGCTTCATGAGGTAGGCCGTGATGGCCGCCGTTTCCGCGCTAAAGAGCGCCAGGAAGACCCAAGCCTGCCAATACAAAACGGTCCATGCCGGCAGGAAAAGGAAGCCGGCCATGACCAGGACCAAGGCGGCCAAACCCGCCCAGGCGCGCACCTTGAGCTCAAGCACGGCATCTCCCCACGGCTATCCATCCAAGCCCCGGCCCAGGACCCCTATACCCTAGCATCCCCTTTGAAAATCCACTGGACTCCGAAACGGTCGTAGAACTGCCCATAGGTTCCGATGGGCAGTGTATGCAATTCCTGGAATCTGTCCTTTTCAGCCCCTTGCGCAAGTTTGTCGAACACGGCCTTCAATTCCCCATAAGCGCCGCCCAGCACGAAAATCGCGGACATGTTGCCCCGCACGGGATTGAAAGCCGGGGAGGCCATCCAGTCCGAGGCCGAGATTTCAATGGCCCCGCTCTTCAAATGGGCGTTGATCGTCCTTCCGTGCTTTTCAGGGGGGAGCATGTCCCTCATGGGCGAATCCCCGAGCTTGGTCACGGTCAGGCTTCCGCCCAGGCACTTTTGGTAGAAGTCCATGGCCTCCGCGCACTGGCCGTCGAACAAAAGAAACGGGATGCTCCGTAGCATGGCGGTCACACTCCTTTCTTTTCGGACCTAAACAGGGCGGATCTCAGTCCGGCAGTTTCAAGTTCCCGTTCTCGTCAAAGGCGATGAAGGGATTCCAGGCCACTTCCCAGAGATGTCCGTCCGGGTCCGCGAAATAGCCGCTGTGCCCGCCCCAAAACGCGTCCTGGGCGGCTTTGACCTCGCTGCCGCCGGCCTTCGCGGCCAGGCCCAGGATCTTGGCCACCTCTTCCTTCGATTCGACATTGAAGGCCAGGGTCACCCCGGAAAAGCCGCCGCCCTTGGCGTCGACGTTCGCGTCCTTTGCCAGCGAAGTCCTGGGATACAAGGCCAGCACGGAAGCGCCCGTGGAATAGAAAACGATGCCGTCTTTGCTGGCCGAGGAGGCCTTGAACCCCATCCCCTTTTCATAAAAATGGCGCGAGCGCTTCAAGTCGCTATAGCCCAGGGTGATTATGTGGGGTCTCATGACGGCCTCCCTTCCGAGATGTCCTTGTCCGTGGATGGCTATCTGGAGCGCTTCGGAGCCGCCAGGGATTTCCTGAAATAGACCACCCGCTCCGTCTCCTTGAAGCCCCATCCGCGGTGGCTGCGGTGGGACAGCTTGTCCCCTGCGTAGGCGTCCGAGCCCAGTTCCGCCAAACCCTGGTCCAAGGCCCATTGCTCCACCCTCCGTAGCAGCCTTTTTCCGATCCCTTTCCTGCGGTAGGCCTTTTGGACCCAGATGCCCTCCAGGAAGGCCACCGGCTGGCCTTCGCATCCATTGGCGAAGTCGCGGACATAGGCCTCAACAAAGCCCACGGGCAAGGCCTTGTCCAAGGCGATCCAGGCACCGAAGCGCCGGCGCCGGGCCCATTTGGGCAGGTCCTTGAAATGCTCGGCCAGGCCCGCTTCAGGCCATAGTTCAAAGCGCATGGCCGCCCAAAGCTTCCTGTCCTGGAGTGTCGCCCGCCGGATGAGCACCGCCATGCACCGCCCCTGTTCGCGAATGGGATAAGGCCCTGCCTGGATTTTGGACCCGGGGACGCACCCGAATCAATACTGCCACTTTTTGGCAGCATTCTGGGGTACAATGCGTGCATGTCCCGCGCCGAACGACTCCTGGCCCTGATGCAAATCCTCCGCAAGCACCGCTTCCCGGTGTCCGGAGAGGCCTTGGCCAAGGAACTGGGCATCAGCCTGCGCACCCTGTACCGCGACATCGCGGCCCTGCAGAACCAGGGGGCCAAGATAGCAGGGGAGGCGGGCGTAGGCTATCTGCTCAGGCCGGGCTACACCCTTCCGCCCCTGAATTTCACGGAGGAGGAGATCGAAGCCCTGGTGCTGGGCAGCCGCTGGGTGGAACGCAGGACCGATCCCCGCCTGGCGGAAGCGGCCGGCAATGCCCTCGCCAAAATCGGCGCGGTCCTGCCCGCGGAGCGGCGGGACGAGTTGGAGCTCTCCGCGCTGCGGATCATCCCCCCCATGGAGGACGCCGCTGACAGCGTCGATCTGGGCGCGATCCGCCAGGCCTTGCGGCAGGAACGCAAACTTTCGATCCAGTACCTGGACCAGGGGGGCCGTCCCAGCAAGAGAGTCCTCTGGCCTGTGGCCCTGGGATATTCGGACCGTGTTCGCATCCTGGCGGCCTGGTGCGAGTTGAGGAAGGATTTCCGCCACTTCCAAACCAATCGGATCAGGAAACTGGAGGTCCTGGACAGCCGCTACCCGGCAAAACGCGCGGACCTGCAGCGGGAATGGCGGAACCAAGGGGGCTACAAAGCGAATCCATGACTGCTGCCATTTCCTGGCGGTCCCAGGGCCTACACTGAGCTCCTGGCACCAAGCGATCCGGACCGACCCCCCTTCCAGGAGCATCCATGACCACCCTCACGCAAGTGATCCTCTACGTGTCCGACCCGGCCAGGAGCTCCTCCTTCTACGCCGAAATCCTCGGCCTGACCCCGAAGTCCCTGTCCCCGAACTTCGCCATTTTCGAATTGGCCCAAGGCGTCCAGCTGGGCCTGCTCCTGCGCTCCACGGTCGAGCCCGCCGCGGACAAGGGGATCTCCAGCGAGCTCTGCCTCATCGTGGACAGCAAGGAGGCCCTCGAAGCGCTGCACAAGCAGTGGGCCGGCCGGGGCATGCGCATCATCCTCCCGCCCCAGCTGATGTATTTCGGCGCCGTGAACTTCATGGCAGAGGACGCCGACGGCAACCGCATACGGGTGAGCACGCCGGACAAATGAGGGGCCGGCCCGCGCGGGGACAAACAGGGGGGTCAGGGTTCGCTTAAGTGCCGGTCGCCCCGGGTCGAAGGGTTCGAATAAACGACGAACTCAAGGTCCTCGTGGGACCGGTTGAAGATCCGGTGGGCGAGCCCCGGAGCCACCTCGAGCCCCTCCTGCGGCCCCAGGACCACGGTTTCGTACCCGGCTTCGATGGTGGCGCTGCCCTTCAGGACGAAGAAAAACTGCCGGGCGCTCCCGTGGTAGTGCCGCTCCTCCGAGGCGCCCGGCGGCATCCTTTCAAGGATCACGCTGAGCTCGGGGCCGTCCACCAGGCGCCAGCCGTCATAGCCGTGCCCCCAGGTGTAGTGCTCGGCCGTGGCTTTGTCGGCCTTCATTTCGGCGCCGCTTCCAGCACGGACTTGAGCTTCGCCAGGTCCTCGGACAGCGCGCTCTTCATGGCCGCCTCCATCAGGGGCGCGGCCAGCTTGGCGAAAACCGAGGACTCGCCCTGGTTCCTGAGGCACATCCTGGTGCCTTCGCCGGCCGGCTCCCATGTGTAGGTCGTGCGCATCCAGGCGGGGCCTTCGTCGGTTTCCATCACCAGCCGGCTGCCGGCGACGAACTCCTTGACCTCATACGTGTATTCCATTTTCCTGCCCAAATGGTTCGCCACGAAGGCGATCCTGGTCCCGACCATGAAGGGCAAGGCCGTTTCCCAGCTCACCTCGGTGATCTTGCCGTACCAAAGCGGGGCGTTGGTGGGGTCGCTGGCGAAGGCCGCCACCTGGGCGACCGGACGCTCTATCACGATTTCCGCTTGGACATCCATGATCCCCCCTTGTAGCGCATGGCCGACCAGTCCTCATCCAAAGCCACCAAGGAAACTCCGTCGAACCCAAACCCTTCCATCAGCGTATTCAAGGTGTCGCGGTTGATGTCGGCCTTGTATTTCCTGGAGCTTCCCTTGGGGTAGGCCACCCAGAACAGGGCCCCCTCCTCCAGGAACTTCGGGGCGGCCTTGGCGAGCTTGGCCGCGGCGGCCTTGTCCACAGCGTAGGCCAGCGCAAAGGCCGCCTTCCCCTTGGGCCTCGACAGGGCGCCAGGGCCGAAGGCCGCGGCCAGGGCCTTGGCCTCGGGCGGCGCGTTCAGCACCAGGGCCGGGGCCTGTCCCTTGAAAAAGAGCTTCTTGAGGACCGCTTGCATGGAGTTCCTTTCCACCGACGCGGGGGGCGGATGCGGGGGCGGCTGATATTCTCCTCCAGCTTCCGCGGGGGCGCAAAGCCCTCTTTGCGGGGGCCTTTAGGGTAACGGGGGCGCTGCGCTTCCAGTACACTGCCTGACAGCTTTGGACCAAAACCAAAAAAACACCGAAGGCGGGTTTGCATGAGTCTTGTAAGCGTTCTGGAAAACAGCCCGGCGGGCCGCGGAAACCGCTGGCTCAAGATCCAGGTCCCGGGCCAAAGCCCCTTGGACCACGAGCCGGGCACCGTGGTCGGCCTTTCCTTCAGGCAGGGTGCGGATGCGTACCGGCACGCGTACACGGTCAGCCGCGCGGACCCGGAGAAACGCACCCTCGAATTCCTGTACCGCGTGATCCCCCAGGGACGCATGACGCCCCGCATGGCGGGCTTGTCTCCGGGATCGGAGATGCAGCTGGCCGGCAGGGGCGGCCATCCGATCTCGGGCGAAGTGGACCCCCTGGCCGAGGGCATCGTGCTGGCGTCCACGGGCACGGGCATCGGCCCGCTGTTCGGCTTCAGCCAGATGGCCCTGGCCCGCGGCCTCAAGCTGCCCATCAAGCTCTTCGCGGGCTTCCGGGAGGCCCAGGACTGCTGCCTGCGCGAGGAGCTGGGTGCCCTGGCCCGCGAGCACCCCAATTTCGAATGGCACTTCAGCCTCAGCCGGCCGGACGCGGCCTGGACCGGCCTGCGGGGCCACGTCACCGAGAGTATGCCCGCGCTCCTGGGGCCGGTGGGGAACCTGCATTTCCATCTGGTGGGCAACGGCAACATGGTCGTGGAATTGTATGAAGTGCTCATGGCGCTGGGACTGCGGGACGAACGCGTGACATCGGAAGTGTATTTCAATTACCCGGAACAGCTGGACCCGGCCCGGCTGGGGCTTTTGGCGTCAAAATTCGTCTTCTAGTGCCGGTGCGCGACCTGGGGGATGGAGCCCGCCATCCTGTTGGCGTGGTCCCGCAGGTTCGCGGCGCGGACAAGGCCGCTGACCAAAAGCACGACCATGGCGGCCAGCCATAGCCAGTACCCGGCCAAGGGGCTCATCAGGTCCGGGCCGCCCACGATGACCTGGTTCACGGGCACGGGATAAGTGTTGAACACGGGGACGCTGAAAAAAGCCGCCAAGAGGGCTAGGCCCACGAAAAGGAAGAAGACAAAGCCGACCCTGATGCGGGCCTGCAGCAGGGCCATGAGGTAGAAGGGGTTGGCCAGCCAGCCCAGCAGGCCCAGCTTGGACGGAAAGACCAGGCCGCAGGGGCCGAAGACCAGGAAAAACCAGCCCTGGTCCACGGTCTTGCTGGATTCGAACAGCTCCGCCGGCAGGTAGAGGCAGGCGAGGAACAGGAGCGCGGACAGGAACCACAGGATGGAGGCCGGCAGGGACGGCTCATAGCGGGCGTCACCGGGATAGGCAAGGGTGCTCATGGCAGCCTCAGAACCTGAATGTCCTTCGCACGCTGCCGAAGGACTCGCGGCGGTCGTGCCGCTCCACAAAGGCCTTGTAGCGGTCGCGCTGCGCCTCCATGCGGAAATGGAGCTGGCGCAGGAGGAACCAGTAGCTGTCCTCCCTGTTCTTCTGGTCCTCCCAGAAGTTCTTGCTGTTCCAGGCCACGTCTAGCCAGTAGCCGAAGGTGTAGAAGGCCAGGTGCTCCTGGATCAGGTTGGAATTGATCAGCAGGGCGAGGTCCTCATAAAAGCCGAGGAAGCGTTCGCGCTGCCAGGGCTTCAGCTTTTTCAGGGCCGGGCTGTCCGTGCGCAGGAGGTCGAGGATGGCGTCGAACTTCGAGAAATCACGCACCAATTCGAAGTACTTCTCCGCGCGGCGCTGGCGCCCCTGGCGCAGGTATTCAAAATAGCCCATGACCAGGCCCACGGCCGTGGCCGCGATGCCCAGGTTCTGGATGAGATCCACAATGAATCGCGCGCTCATATCGTCCCCCCGCCGGCCCTTGATCGCCTTCCCATCCACGATAGCGCGGACTCCCCTGCAGGGAAACGTGAAAAAAGGCTTCCGATGAGGCCTTTTTGGCGCATAATCGTGTAAGCCGTTCCAAAGGGGGAATGCATGGAAGACCGCTTCACTTCCAATTACAGCCCGGCAGACCTGCTGGGCAGGCTCAAAAACAGCGCCGAGGTCGACGCCTTCCTGGAGGAGTATGCCGGCGTCCCGCCGGTCAGCGTCACGCTGAACGGCGCGCGCTTGACCCTGAAAAAGCTTCGGAACTACCGGGATTCGCTCGCCCCGGTCTTCCACGGCGTGGTCCTGGAGCGCGAAGAGGGCTCCGTCATCCTGGGGCACTTCAGCCCGCAGCCATACCTCTTCCTCGCCCTGACCCTGACCCTGGCCGGGGTGGGCTGGACCCTCCTGCCCTCCCAGGCCGCATACCGCAGCCATCCCGCCCTGCTGATCACGCCCATTGTTTTCCTGTTCTGCGCGGCCGCCATCGTGGTGTCCCGCTGGATAGGACGCGGCGAAAAATACCTGCTGGAAGCATATTTGGAAACATGCTGCATGACCCCGGCACCCATGACAGCCCCGGGGAAACCCGCGGAACAAACCGCTGAGACCAAAGCTGCGGAAACAAAGCCCGTCCTCAGTGACGCATCCATGCCGGATACCGGCGCTTGAGCAGCTCCTTGTTTTTTGGGTGCTTGGGAAAAAGGTCCGGGCAACGCGTCCACAACACGGAATAAGTCCCATCCACCCATTGTTTTGTTCCTCTCAGTCAAAAGGCCGCCCGTGGGCGGCCTTTTCTTTTGGACGAAAATTCCGGCCCCAAAACGACGAACGCTAAGCCAGCCACAGGGACAGGCCGGTCAGGCGCGCCTCTTTCGGCTCGCAGGCCGCGCGCAGCGCGGCCTCGTCCGCGCACAGCAGCACGCTGCGCGTGGCCCGCGTGACCGCGGTGTAGAGCAGTTCCGGGGACAGCAGGCCGCGGATCCTGTCCGTGAGGCCGGCCTCGGGCGGCAAAACCAGCAGGACCGTCGCGTATTCGCTGCCCTGGGAGCGGTGCACGCTCATGGCCCAGGCGCTCTGGTGCCTGGGGAGCTGGGCCGCGGGCAGGCTCACCAGGCCTGAGGGGCCTTGGAAAACGGCCCTGCCCCCGCCCGCCCCGGGCAGCAGCACACCCAGATCGCCGTTGAACAGTCCGCTGTGCGGGTCATTGACGCTGACCAGGACAGGATAGGCCGTGCGCAAGTGGCCTTCCCCGGCCAAACGCCCTTGGACGCGCTCGTTCAGGCCCGCCACTCCCCAGGGTCCTTCGTTCAGGGCGCACAGGACGCGCAGTTCGGACAGGGCCTGGAGCGCGGCCCCGGCTTCCGTGGCCAGGGCCAGCGCGAGCACCTTGGGCCAGACGGAGTCCAGGGCCTGGTCCAAGGCCTCCGGGCCGTAGCGGGCGACTTCCGCGCTTTGCGCCGTGGCCAGGGGGCAGGCCGCCAGCACCGCATCCGCGCTTCCGGCCTTGGCCGCCCGGGCGCGCAGGCTCGCGGCCAGGGCGCCGATGCCCCGTTCCCGGCTGAAGCGGCGGTTTTTCTTGAGCTCGCAGGCGCAGGCGGCCAGGGCCTGCTTGGCCGCGCCGGCCTCCAAAAGGGAGCCCAGGACGCGGCCGGGTTCGATGCTCGCCAGCTGGAAGGGATCGCCCAGCACCAGCAGGCCGGCGCCCGCGGGCAGGGCCCGCAGCAGGGCGCGCCACAGCATCAGGTCCAGCATGCTGGCCTCGTCCACGATGACCAGGTCCAGGGCCAGGGGGCGGGCGGCGTTGCGGCCGCAGCGGTCCTCATCCGGGCGCCATTCCAGCAAACGGTGCAGGGTGCCCGCATGCGCGCCCGCTTCACGCAACAGGGGCGCCGCGGCCGCGGCCGCGCCGCTCAAGTGGTCGGCGGCCCTGCCCACGGACTCGGCCAGGCGCTGGGCGGCCTTGCCGGTGGGCGCGCAGAGCGCGTAGCGCAATCCGGGACGGGCCAGGAGTTTGAGCGCCAAGATGCGCGCGACCGTGTGGGTCTTGCCGGTTCCCGGGCCGCCCGTGACCAGGGCCAGCTTTTTGTCGAGCCCGATGCGCACAGCGCGGGCCTGGTCCTCGGAGGGCTCGGGATAGAGCTCCAGGAAGGCGGCTTCAAGGCTTTCCCCCACGGGCTCGGAGGGCGCCAGGGCCAAGGCGGCCATCTCCCCGGCCACTTCCCGCTCCGCTTGGGCGTGACGCCAGGATTGCAGCAGCCCGTGGTGGAACACCAGGGGCTGGGGCTCCTTGGAAGCCGCGTCCTTGGCCACGGCCAGGCAGGACTTCAGGGCCTTGGCCTGGGCCTCGGGCGGGCGCAGGGCCGTGTGACCCAGGTCCCAGGCCGCTTCCAAGTCCGCCGCGGCCTCAAGCACGCCGCTTTCCAGGTTCCAGCGGGAACGCAGGAGATTCAGGAGGGGCAGGCTCATGCCGCGCCTCCCAGGAAGAGCCCGTCCAGGCGCGCCAGGAAGGCCTCGTCCGCGGGGAAGAACAGGATGCCCTCGGAGGTCCCGGCCCGCATCCCGCGCAGGAAGGCCAGGGCCGCGCCGTGCACGCGGTGCCCGCCCCCGCTTTGCAGGAGGTAGCGGCGCAGGGCGGCCATGTACAGGTGGACCTGCAGCACGTAGTGGTCCGCCGTCGCGCAGGCCCACAGCGCTTCCTGGGTGTAGTCCGCGGCTTTGGTCCCCAGGTGGTTGCTCTTCCAGTCCACCACGGCCCAAAGCTTCCCTCTCCTCGCCAGGCGGTCGATGTAGCCCTGGAGCATGCCCTGCACCGCTTCCGGCGCGAGTCCCTTCAAGGACGCGGCATAGTCCCGCATGCGCGCGTCAGGGTGTCCGGCAAAGACCTCGGCCAAGGCCCGGCCATCCAGGCCGCCTTGGGCCAGGGGCAGGACGAAGTGCCACTCGGACAGGCCGGGCTGGTCCGCTGTCTGGGCCAGGCTTCCCAGGCCCGGGATCAGGGCGCCGGCCAAGTCCGGCAGGAAGGCCTCCACGCACTGGACCGGGTCCTCCAACAAGGGCGTGGCCTTGGCCAAGCCGTTGCGCTCGAGCACACGGCGGACCAGGTCCGGCGCGGGGCCCTGGAAATTCCAGGCTTCCAGCAACTGGTGCAGGCCTTCGCCCGCTTCCGCTCCGCGGGCGAAGGCCGCCAGCGCCACGTCCGGGCCCGTGCGCTCGGCGGGTTCCGGCTCGCGCGCGCGGTCGTGCACGTCCCGGTCCGGACTTTGCCCGGGCCCGCGCACAATCCCGCTGTAGCTGGTGAGCCTCCAGACCCGCAGCTTCAGGGACGGCGCCAAGGAAGGCCTGAGCTCGGCCACTCCTGCCGGCGGTGCCTGGTAGGGCTTCCCCTCAAGGCTGAGCGCTTCCCACTGGATGCGCGGATCCTGGGCCAGCCAGGCCAGGCGCTGGCCGTGCTCGCAGAGATAGGGATGCGCGCGCTTGGAGCCGGACGCGGACAAGGGCTTTTTCTGTTCAGCCATGCGCGCATACCAGGCCTCCCGGCTTTCCTCGCGCGGCTGGCGCAGCAGCCAGTCCAGGGCCGAGGGCGGGACCATGGCGTTGCCCTTGGAATAGCCGATGTATCCGGCCAGCAGCCAGATCCTGCGCCGGGCGCGGGTCAAGGCCACATAGGCCAGGCGCAGCTCCTCCTCCAGGCTCAGCCAGCCGGCTTCGGCCCACAGGGCTGCGGCGTCCTCCCCCTTCAAATGGGAGGGGTCGGCCAGGCCGCGCCTGCCCCCCAGTTTGGCCACCCTCATTTCCCCGGCTTTCGGAACCCGCGCGGTCCAGAGGAAGGGGCAGAAGACGTAGTCGAACTCAAGGCCCTTGGCGCGGTGGATGGTGAGCACCTGCACCGCGGAGGAATCCGTTTCAAGGCGCTGCAGGCGCTGGGGCGGGGCCACCCTTTCCCCGGCGCCGGCCATGGCGGCCTGCATCCATTCCACCAAACGGTCCGGCGCCAGGCCCCGCGCGGCCTCCTCCGCCTGCAGGACGTCGCCCAGATGCCGCAGGTCCGTCAGCCGGCGTTCGCCCAAAGGCCCGCAAGCCAGGGCCTTGGACAGGCCGCCGTCCTTGTCCAGGGCCGCCAGGAAAGCCGCGACCCCCCCGCGGCGCCAGGCGTCGCCCAGGGAGGAAAAGCGGAGCTGCCATGCGCGCTCCCGCTCCTCGTCCAGGCCGCCCAGGTCCGCGGCCGTGAAGCCCAGCATGCGCGTGGCCAAGGCCGCGCGCCGGAAGCCCCTGGCCGCCGGCTTCAAGGCGGCCCGCATGACCAGGGCCAGGTCCGCGGCCTCCTCCCCCGCGAAGACGTCCTCGTCGTCGCGCACCACCGCGGCCACGCCCAGCTTGCCGAGCGCCTCGCGCACGGCCTGGGCCTGCGTGTTGCTGCGGGTGAGCACCGCGCATTGGCCGGGCTCCACGCGTTCCCGGCCGGCCTTTTTCCCGAGGAGCGCGGCCACGGCCCGGGCCGCGGCCTCCGCGGCTCCTTGCACGCGCCGGCCGGACCGGGACCACAGCGGCGCGTCCCCCTCGCCGACCAAAGCCGCGACCAGGCGCGCGCGTTCCCCGTCGGGCAGGGGCAGCTCGGCGTCGCTCCTCACGGCCTCGGCCTTGGGAAGGCGCAGCTTCGGGCTGCCCAGGGGATCGGGCAGGTCGAAGAGACGGTTGAGCGCCGCCACCAGGCCTTCGGCGCTGCGGTGGGTGCGGACCAGCTCGCTGACCAGGATCCTGGGCCGGCGGTCGCGGGCGTTCTCATAGGCTTCGATATCCGCGCCGCGGAAGCCGTAGATGGACTGCTTGGGGTCGCCGATGAGCACCAGGGACTGCTCCAGCTCGGCCGGGGCGTTGAAGATCTTCTCGAAGATGGCCAGCTGGCGCGGATCGCTGTCCTGGCTTTCGTCGACCAGGGCCACTTTCCAGCGCTTGCGCAGGCGCCCGGCGATCTGCCCCCCGGCGGGCCCCTGCAGGGCCTCGTGCAGGCGCGTGATGAGGTCGTTGAAGGACAGGGCGTTGGCCTTGAGCAGGCGCCTGCGCAGCCGCTCCTTGGCCGCGGCCAGGGCCTCCTTGCGCCAGGCCCAGTCCAGCTCATGCAGTGCCTGGGCAGCCAGTCCGGCGGCCGCCACCAGGGGCAGGGCCCGGATCCGTTCCGCGGGCTCGACATTCTTGTTGATCCGTTTGCGCAGGCATTCGTCCGCGGAGCCCAGCCACTCCACCTGGTCCAGGGCTTCGAAGCCCGGCAAAGCCGGGTCCATGCCTTGCAGCAGGAGCAGGCGTCCCTTGGCGTCGAGGGCCTCGGCCTTTTTGTTTTTGGTGACGTCGCCGGCCAGGATCTGTTCCAGGCTCAGCAGGTCCTGGGCCGAGGCACGCATGCGTTCCAGGGCCCCGCGCAGGGCGTCCAGCACCGCGTCGAGTTCCTTGGGTTCGCCGTGCAGCACCCCGCTGTCGGTGAGGTCGAGCAGGTTCCAGGCCTTGAGGTCCCGGTCCAGCCTCCAGCCCTCGCGCACCGCCAGGGCCGCCAGCGCCGGGTCCGAGGCGAGCCGGGAACGCCAGGTGTCGCGCAGGGCTTCCAGCTTCAGGTCCGAGAGGTCGGGCAGCACCTCGAAGCCCGTGGGCGTTCCGCAGAGGAAGCCCTCGTCGCTGAGCACGCGCTGGCACAGGGCGTGGATGGTGGACACGCTCAGGCGGTCGCAGTCCAGCTGCGCCCTGAGGATGTTGCGCACCAATTGCGGCTGCGCCTCGGGCTTCTTTTTCGCCAGGAGTTCGAGCAGCTGCCGCAGGCCCTCCTGGTCCGGCGCGGCCGCGGCCGCCGCGGCTTGGATGAGGCCGGCCAGGTCCGGGGACGCGGAGGGGTGGGGATCCTGGTCCAGCAGGAGCTGGGCCAGGCCGCCCAGGTAGTGGCGGACGCGCTCGGCCAGCTCGCGCGTGGACTCCTCGGTGTAGCTGAGCATGAGGGCCTGGTCGATCGAGTCGATGCGGCCGTCGATGAGGAGCCTGGGCAGCAGGTGCCCCAGGGTCCAGGTCTTGCCCGTGCCGGCCGAAGCCTCGATCACGGAGAGGCCGCGGGGGATCTCGGTTTCGCAGAGCTTGAATTCGCTCATGCCGGCCCCCGCCGCAGCTTGGCCTGGCTCCACCAGCCCAAGGGAGCCTTCCAGACCTCGAGCGCGCAGGCCATCCACGGGTCAAAGAGCGGCGCGCTCAAGGGATCCTGCCCCCGCCAGGCGCGGGCATAGGAGGGCTTGGGCGCCTCCCCGCTGCCGGGCCGCCACTCGTTGCCGAGCCATTCCCCTTCCGCGGCCTCCAGCACGTCCCCGCCTTCCAGGGCCGCGCGGGCCATGGCGGCGCTGGTCTCGGGGGCGAAGGGGAAAAGCCGCGTCAGGCCTCGGGCGCGCAGGTCCAGGAGTTTTTCCAGGCTGGCGCGGGCCTCGGCTTCCTCGGGCGCGGGGAGTTCAAGGACCACGGGCGCCTTGGACTCCTTGTCAAAGGCCGCCACCAGCATGGGGCCGCGGTCCTTGGCCGCGGAGGCCAAACAGGCTTTGAGCCAGGCCTCCAGGATCAGGGCCGCCTTGGCGTCCACGCTTCCGCGCGGAGGGACTCCCAGGGCGCTGCTGGTCCACAGCAGCTTGAGGCCCGCGGGGCCCGCGCGGTGCAGGACGCCTTCCAAAGGCCCCGAGGCCAGCATGGCCTTGCAGGCGAAGGCCCGGGGCGGGCCCCCGGTTTCCTGCTCCAGGGCCGCCGCCAGGACGCGCGCCCTTTCCAGGGCAAGCGCCCCGGCGCGCTGCCCCAAGGCGCCCAGAGGCAGGACGCGGTCCGCGGCCAGGCGCTCCAGGAAAAAGGCCTCCTCTTGGGGCCCGTCCAGGGCCTGCGCCAGGGCGAGCTCAGCCAGCTTCCACTGCTGCAGGGCGTCCATGTCCACGGGTTCGTCGTCGTCCTGGGTGGCCTCGTCCTGGCGCTGGGCCGGGCTCAGGCCCAGGGATTTGAGCCAGGCCCGCGCCGGGTCCCGGAAGAACGCGATCAGCGCTTCGAGGTCCGCGGGAGCGTCCTTGGCGCCCGCGGCCTCGCTTCCCGGGCCGGCAAAGGGCTCCTCCACCCGCGCCTGGGCCAGGACCCGCGCCACGGCCAGGCCGCCGGCGTCATAGGAGGGCTCGGGGCCTTCGAAGTTGCGCGGGCTGAAGGGCTGCAAAGGATGGTCCAGGACGATGCCCTTCAGCCCCGCCTCCAGCCCCTCCTTGCTTGTCCCCGCGGCGCAGAGCGTGGCCAGGGCCGCGCGTCCGAGCTCGTCCAGGCACACGGAAACCGGCGCGGCCTTGTCCGTGATCTGGCTGCGCGCGGGCGCGCTCAGGATCACGCGGTCCTGGGCCGCCAGGATCGCGTCCAAAAAGAGCTGGCGGTCCTCCTTGCGCGGATCGCGGTCCCCGGGCATGTGCTTGGCGGAGAGCAGGTCCCAGGCCGGCGCCTGGCCGCGCCTCGGGAAGGCGCTGTCGCTCAAGCCCAGCACCGCCAGCACGCGGCAGGGCAGGGCGCGCAGGGGCTTGAAGCCGCCCAAGGCGATGCGGCCTCCCACGTCGCCCACGCGGCGCGTGGCCTCGGCGTCCTGGGAGCGGAAGTGGTCCGCCACGCAGGCCGCGTCCATGGGAAGGACGCAACCGTGGTCCAGGCCGGCCCGGCGCAGGCTTTCCATGAGGGCCAGCGCGTTGGTGCTGTCCAAGGACGACGCGGGGCTCTCCAGGAGCTCCTTGTACGCGGCCTCGATGCGCGCGGCCCAGTCCAGGGGCCTGGCCTCCTCCTGCCATTCCAGGAGGACGCGCAAAAGGCCCTCGCACCAGGCCAGGGCCTCCACGAACTCGGCCACATTGTTGCCGATCTCCCCGGCCACCGGGAGCAGGGCTTCCCTGGCCTGGTCCGCGGCCGCGGGGGCCTCTCCCAGCCAGAGGCCCGCGGCCAGACGGTCCAGGCCGGCCCTCCAGGTGCCGGTGCCGTTGCTGCCCGCGCCCAAAGCGCCGCGGTGGGCCGCGTTGAAGCCGAAGGTGATGCCCGAGGCCCGCAGCCGGGCCGCCAAAAGGTCCGCGCCGGCCTCGCCCAAGCGCTCCCGCAGGGCCGGAAGGTCGAGGAAGGCCAGCAATTCGCTCAGGGCGCCGCGCCCGCAGGCCAGCTCCACCAGGGCGCGCAGGGCCTTGAAGAGGGGGTCGCTGCGCTCCAGGCTTTGCTCGGCCATGGCCAGGGGCAGCCGGGGCTCCAGGCCCTTGGCCAGGACCGCCTCCACCAGGGGGCCGTACAGCTCCAGGTCCGGGGTCAGGATGAGCACCTCCTCGGGCTGGAGGTCCTCAAGGTCCTCGAAGGCGCGAAGGAGTTCGTCGCGCAGGGCCTCGACCTCGCGCCGGGGCCCGTAGCAGCGGTGCACGCGCAGGGAGCGCAGGGGACGCTCATCCACGGGCCGCTCCAGGGGGTCGGGCTGGCGCACGCGGCGGATGTCGTCCTGCAAACGCGCCAGCAGAGTGGGACGACCGTCCTCGCTCTCGGGGCTGTAGCTGTCCTCCTGCCCCTCCTCGCTGAGGCTCATCAGGCCCTTGAAGGCCTCGATGCTCTGCCTGCCCATCTGGGCCAGCAGCGGGTGGGCCTCCACCTGCAGGTCCTCGTCCTCGCCGGCCCCCCATTGCGCCACCTTGGTCTTGATGCCGTCGAGGTATTCGGCGCTGGGCATGAGCACGCCCAGGTTCACGGACAGCCGCGCGGAGAGCGCGTGCAGGAGGCGCAGCAGGGGATAGGGCAGGGGGCCGGTGGCCAGCACCTCGATTTCCGGGCCCAGGGAGCTGAAATCCCCGTCCTTGGTCAGCTCCACCAATCGGTCCATGCGGGCCTTGGGGTGGGGGGCGTCGCCGATGGAGGCCTTGAGGCGGCTCCACAGCAGCATCTGCCAGGCCTCGTCGGCCAGGCTGCTTTCCGGCAGGCCCTCGCTGAACAGGGCCGCCAGGTGCTTGTGTTTTTTGATGCGTTGGTTGAAGGTCTCGCCGAGGTCCCAGGCCGCGATCAGGTCCGGACGGAAGTGCATGTATTGGTCGAAACGGTCGGCGATCTCGCGCGCCAGGGCCAGGCGGGAGCGCAGGTCCGCGCAGGCGGGCCGCAAACGGGGCTGTTCCTGGGCCAGGGGGCCGAGCAATTCGAACACGCGCCAGGCCATGCCTTCGGGTGTCCAGGAGGCGTGCAAAGGGGGCAGGCCGAGGGCCACGGAGACGGTGTCGGTGAAGGCGGCGGGAAGCGTGAAATGCACGCCCATGGCCACGCCGGCCCTGCGCGCGAGCTTGACCCGCACGCGTTCGATCAGGGGTTTGGACGGAAGAAGCACGCAGCGCGCCAGGCCGGGGTCAAAGCCGCCCTGGCGCAGGGACTCCACCAGGCGGTCCACCATGTCGTTGGTGCGGCTGGAATAGAAGATGCGCAGGGGCACGACTGGTTCCGTCCTTGAAACGCGGGAGGAGGCTATGATACACGAAGCCGATCCCCGCGCCGACGGGCCCACGAAAATCCGAAAAATACGCGCATTGGCAAGAAAGGGCTAATTTCGGATCATGGACCCGCCATGCCCAAAGCACACGCGCACCAAGTCCTCCTTCGGCTTGACCAGGGCCGGGGGCTTTCCTGAAAAAAGCCTGGACCAAGACACGGGACCAGGTGCTGGCGCAGCTCACGCGGGGCCTGTCCCCGCGCCGGGCCGCCTTGGCCCTGGCCCTGGGAGCCTGGCTGGGCCTGGTCCCGATTTTGGGGGCGACGATAGGGCTGTGCCTGCTGGCCGGGGCCCTTCTTCGTTTGAACCATGCGGTGCTCCAGGCAGCCAACCTCTTGGTGTATCCCCTTCAGTTGATTCTGCTGATCCCATTCCTGAACCTGGGCGCTTGGGCCTTCGGGAGCGGCCCCTTGAACCTCGACCTGTCCGGCCTGCCGGGGCGGATGAGGAGCGCGCCCTGGGCGGTGCTGCGCGAATACGGATGGATAGGACTGCGCGGCTGCGCGGTGTGGGCCGGCTTGGGGCTGCTGGCCGTGCCGGCCCTGTGGTGGATCTTTGAGCGCCTGTTCACGCGCATGGCCGCCGGACTCCGGAAGGACAAAACGCAAGCCACCCAAAATCCCTGAATTCGACCATGCGTCGGTTCCCACATTGATTTGGCTATTTTTCTTTGGCGATGCCGCCCACCAGGATGGCGGCGAATATTCCGATGTACCAAAAATTTTGGGCCGTCCGCACCGTCGGCGCGATTTTCTTCTCAAAGGCCGTGGGGGTGGGGGCCGGGTTCAGGGGGGAATTCAGCTCTTTTTTCAGCCAATCGGGCAGGGGCCGGGCCCTGTCCCGTTTTGCGTGCACCAGCACCGGCTCCATGACCAAATCCGATCGGGCCGCGGAGCCGGTGAGCGCCTGGACCGCGGCCGCAGCGGGCGTCGCGGACAGACCTTGTTCCGCGGCCAGGGTCCCGGAGGAAGCCAGGGCAAGGGAACAAAAGAAAAGCGCCATCCAACGGATCAAAGGCATTGATACGGCTCCCCGGGGCCAAATCCGCCGAAAGGCCCGTTTTTTCAAGGGCCTGGCCGGAAATCAGGGTATTTTAAGAACGCCGGAGCCTGTGGGCGATGTTCTCCCGGTAGATCAGGGCCATCAGGACCAGGGGCACGGCGAAGCGCAGCCAATCCAGTCCGCCCGGATGGTATGGGTCGGGATTGCCCACGGGGCCGATGCATAGGACGGATTTCCCCGGTTCAGGGCTGATCCCCAGATAGTATTTGCAGATCAGGGAGAGGAGGGACAGCAGCCCGATGGAAAGACCCGCCCAGCCCAAGGACCCGTTGCCCCGGCGATGGAGCCACAACAGGAAGGCCGCGCCCAAGGCCGTCGCAGTCAGGTACAGGGCCCCCGCGGAGATCGACAAGAGGGATTGGTAGCGGGCGAAATCCATGGTTCCCGAAAGAAACAAGTGCTGCGCGCATTTGCCCAGGGCATAGAAGGCAATGACCCAAAGGACCAGGACCACCAATTGGATCCCCAGGGGAAGCAGGGCCAAGGAAAGCTTGGGATGGCGCCCGGGCCAGGTGCGTTGGCCAAGCTCGCCGCAGATCGATTCCGCCAGCGTGCCGGCCTCCCCCAGACGCTCCAAGGCGAGCTCCCGGGCCCGCGCGGGCGAATTGCCCTGCGATTCCAGATCAAGGCGGGCGTCGGCCACATGATCCTCCAATTCCCGGATGGTGCGGCGCACCTGCGTTCCCGGCACGCCCCTGCGGAGCAGATCTTCGCGTAACTGTTCCATCGTGGTCCCCATGCTCAGGCCCCCCATCCCAGCGCCAGGTTGACTCCCGAGGACACTTTTCGCCATTCCGTGGTCAGCGACTCGAGCTTGTTCCTGCCGCGGGTGCTGAGGCTGTAATAGAGGCGCTTGCGGCCCTGCACCGTGCGTTCCGCGTTTTTCACCAGCCCGTCGAGCTCCATGGAATGCAGCACCGGATAGATGCTGCCCTCCGGAAAGGACAGGGCCTCGCCCGTGGCCTGGTGGATGGACTTCACGATCTCGTAGCCGTACATCTCCTTTTGGGCCAGCAATTTGAGGATGAGGAGCAGGGGCACCCCGTTGGTGAAGCTGGGGGCGGATCTCTTTTCGGGGCTATTCATGGCGGTCCTCTCGCTGGTGGAAGCCGGCAATGATTTTGACTATACGCCTAGTGTCACTAGGGATATACCCTAGAGACGCTAGGCATGTCCACAAAGTTCCCAAAAATATCGTCCCTTACTGTTTTAGGTACCCGATGTGCCCGGCCTCATACGAGGCCACCTGCGGATAAACGTCGTCCGCCGTGCCTGAAACCCCGTCGGGCCCGACGTCGAACAGGACATAGTGCTTGCCGCCCGGAAAAAGCCTGTATTGATGCAGCTGCGGGTGCAGCTGCGGCGGAAAATGGTAACCCGCGCTGATGTCGTCCAAAAAATATTGTCTGTTC
The DNA here is from genome assembly GCA_035485275.1 of bacterium. GTDB lineage: Bacteria > Oederibacteriota > JAJYGY01 > JAJYGY01 > DAIDJD01 > DAIDJD01. The sequence continues at coordinate 28,403 of DATHOE010000021.1, read as the reverse complement.
GTTCCGTCCAAGTCCGTAAGCGCCGTCGGATAAAGTCCGTGAACCTGCTTGTAGTATTCGATCGCGGCGATGCTTTGTTTCAGGTACATCTGCGACAGCGATTTGTTCACCGCCGACTTTCCCATGAAGGTCCGCATCATCAGGGCGACCAGCAAAACAAAGAATAGAACTCCAAGGCCGCCGAGAACCCAAGGGAAGGGGTCCGCAGCGTCCAGGCCGCGGGATTTGCGGAACCATTTCTCGAATTCCGGCGTGAACAGGAGCCAGGCCATGTACACCCTGATGGGGAGATCCATCAGGGTGGCGGCAAAGCTCAGGGCCGGGATCCGCCTCACGATAAGGTCCATCATCACGGACCCGGCCAGGAAGAAAACGCACAGGACGACAAAAACCCATTTGGCGGCCCTGCTTTTTCCGCGGGTGATGAAGTAGGTCAGGAACCAGGCCCAGCATATAGACAGCCCCTGAAAGCAGGCCAGGTTCAAAAAATTGGCGGAGAAGGTCCTGCCGTTCCATTCGGGGTGGAAATAAGCCAGGACAGCGGCCCCGAGCTTGATGCCGATCACCAAGGCCGTCAGCCATTCGAAGCGCCGTACAACATCGGGCAAGACCTTCATGCATCCCCCTTAATCGTCGAATTTTCCCGGCAGGCTGTTATGGAGTAGGGTGGTCAGACGCAGGTCGATCAACGGCAAAAGTGTATGCCAGACGGGCGCCGTTGGCGACAGTCCGGAACCAACCAGGTGGAACTCCCGCGGTGCACGATACAAAATACAAGAGTTAAGGTCGGCAAGACCGCCTCATATTTGCCTAAGTGAAAAAATCGAAAAAATTTCTCCGCAAAAGCCGGATCAAAAAACTCCGTTGTCGCCAGGAACTGTCGCCGCTTTCGCCCGCTTCCCTTCAGTCCCTAAACTTCCTCGGCAGGCTGCGGTACAGGATCGTGAAGTACAGGGCGGCCAGGGCCATGGCAGGCAGCCACCAGATGAGGCCCGTCGCCAAGGTGTAGTCCGCGCTGGCGCTGTTGGCCACGGTCAGCGACTGTCCGGGCACGACCGAGGGCAGCAAGGTGGGGTAGAGCCCCGCCGCCGCGCAACCGAGCAGGCCCGCCAGGAAAAACGCCGACCCCGTCCAGGCCCTCAGTTCCGCTCCACGCTTGAGCGCCGCGTGGCTGAGCCACAGACCGGCGCAGGCCAAGGCCGGAAAGACCATGCAGCCCGGGTGCAGCTCCATGGCCTGCAGGGCCATGGGTTGGACAAAGGCCGTTGCCGCGGTGAGCAGCAGGGCCAGCACGATGAGCACCGGCTCCAGGCCGCGGGCCAGGCCTTGGGCACGGGCCTGCACCGGGCCCCCGGTCTTCCAGTTCAGCCAAAAAGCGCCATGCCTTCCCAAGGCCACCAGGGCGGTGAGCCCGGCGAGCAGGGTGTACCAGTCCAATATGCCCAAAGGCGGCCGGGCGCTGAAGTCCGTGAACAGGGGCAGGAAGAAATGCCCCTGGCCGTCGGCGTCGACTCCTCGCACGACGTTGCCCAGCGCCGCGCCCAAAACCAAAGCCAGCACGGAGCTGGCGGCGGCGAAGGCCAGTTCAAACAAAGGCAGCCACACGGTCGAGCCCAGATGGTGGTGCAGCTCGATCGCCAGGGCCCTGAAGGTCAAGAGCCACAGAACCAGCATGAGCGGCAGGTAGAAGCCGGAAAAGGCCGCGGCGTAGACCCTCGGAAAGGCCAGCACCAGCACCCCTCCCGCCGCCAGAAGCCAGACCTCGTTGCCGTCCCAGACCGGCCCAAGGCTGCGCAGGACCAGGCTGCGTTCGCGCTCGTCCCGGGCCACCAAAGCCATCACAGCCCCCGCGCCCAGATCAAATCCATCCAGCACGACATAGACGATGAGCATGCCGGCCAGGAGCCAATACCACAGTCCGCCCAGGTCCATGTCAGGCTCCATGCCCGTCGGATCCGGGCCCGCGCTTCAGGCTCCCTCCGATCAAGGCCAAGAAAAGCAGGGACAGCAGGGAGTAGAGCCCCAGAAATCCCAGCAGGCTGAAGAGCACGTTGCCTGAGCTGACCTGCGGGGAAAAGGCCTGATCCGTGCGCATGAGCCCGTAGATGATCCAGGGCTGGCGGCCGGTCTCGGAAGTCAGCCAGCCGCAGGTGTTGGCGATGTAGGGGAAGGGCGCAGCCAGGAGGATCAGCCACAGGAGCCAGCGCTGCCCCCAGAGCCGTCCCGTCCACAGCGCCAGGGCGGCCAGGCCCATGAGCGCGATGAGACCGGTGCCGAGGCCGACCATCATGTGGTAGGCGTAATAAAGCAGGGGGATGTCGGGCGGCCATTGCCCCGTTGGAATCTTGTCCAGGCCCTGCACCGGGGCCCCCCAGGACCGGTAGGTCAGGAAGCTGAGCATATGGGGCAGCTCGATGGGATTGTCCAGGCTCTGCCTCTGCACATCCGGCTGGCCGATGATGGCCAGGGGCGCCCCGCTCTGGGTGTGGAAGAGCGCCTCCATGCCCGCGAAGGCGGCGGGCTGGTCCTGGGACAGGGTGCGGGCCAGGCCGTCGCCCGTGGGAAAGGCCAAGGCCAGTCCGGCCAGGAGGCCCGCGCCGACGCCCAAGCGCAGGTAGAGCCTGGCCTGGTCCTCGTGCCGGCGCTCCAGCAGGTAATAGGCGCCCACGGAGGCCATGACCGTGGCGCCGGTCAGGCAGGCGCCCAGCATGACGTGGGGGTAGGACCAAAGCTCCCAGGGATTGAGCAGAACCGCGCCCAGGCTGTCCAGGACGATGCCGCCCGGGGCCACGTGGCTGCCCACGGGATGCTGCATCCAGGCGTTGGTGACGGTGATGAAGTAGCCGGAGATCCAGGCGCCCAGGCAGACCGCCACGGCGCTGAACCAGTGCAGCGTGGGCCCGATCCTTTTGCGCCCGTAAACCAGGAGGCCCAGGAAGGAGGATTCCAGGATGAAGGCGAAGACGCCTTCCTGGGCCAGGGTGCTGCCCACGACCCCTCCGGCCGCCTCACTGAAGCGCGACCAATTGGTGCCGAACTGGAATTCCATGGGGATGCCCGTGACCACGCCGAAAGCGAAATTGATGCCGAATATCTTGGTCCAAAATTCCGCGGCCTTGCCGGCCTCGGCGTCGCCCCAGAAACGCTCGCGGGTCTTGAGCGCCACAATGAGCAGCGCCAGGCCCATGCTCAACTGCGGGAAAAGATAGTGGTAGGTGATGGTGAAGGCGAACTGGAAGCGGTGAAGGGTTTCCGGGGACATGGGGAGGCACCGAGGGGAGTGGGAACCCGACTAGTCTGGCCTCTTGGCCGCGGAATTTCCATCGAATCAAGCGGGTACCAAGGGCTCTATGACCTGCGTCATAGACGCCGGGCCATCCCCGGAGCCTTGGACGGGCCGAATCCGCCGTGAAAATCGGCGGGGCAAAATCCCCAACGGACTTTACAATGGAGGGGACGGGCGAGCCGCGCCCTAATCGTGGAGGAGCCATGTCCCAGCCCGACTATGTCTACATCAGCTACCTGCGCGCCACGCCGAACCAAGTCTTCAAAGCCCTGACGGACCCGCAATACACCAAGCAATACTTCTTCGGCGTCAGTTTTGACACGGACTGGAAGCCGGGCTCGAAGATCCACGTCCCCGGGCCCGACGGCAAACACGTGCTCTGGGGCCGGGTCCTGAAAGTCGAGGAGCCCCGCCTTTTGTCGTACACCTTTGACGGCCCCGCCCACGGCACCACGGAGGACGCCTGGCCCACAACGGCCACCTTTGAAATCCACTCCCACGGCGAAGGGACCCGGCTCTACCTCACCCACAGCGGGCTCAAGCCCGGCGACCTGGACCCGCGCAAGGACACCTTCCACGGGCTCAACAACGGCTGGCCGGCCATCCTCTCGAGCCTCAAGAGCCTGCTGGAAACGGGGAAAGCCCTGACGCTGCGCCCCGGCGACACCAAGGGCGACTACGTCTGAGCCGGTCCAAGCCTTCCTAGTGAACCCTTAGTGCAGCACCACGAAGCCCCGCGCATGGTCGATCTCGGTCGCTCCTGAAGCGTAGTTCATGCTTAGGACGTAGTAATAGATGCCCGGGGCGAACCTGCCCACGCTCACGGTGGAGGACTGCCAGCCCGCGGACCGCGAATCGTCGATCCTGTCCACCAGTTCGGCCGCCTGGTTGTAGATCCTGATCGTCACGTTCCCCTGGTCGCTCATGTCGTAGGCCACCGAGGCCATGTTTCCCCTGGAGGGCGAAGGGTAGAAATAGGAGTGCGACGCAGGCACCGGGGTGGCCCTAGGGGTGCCGACCAAGGTCGTGACCGGCGTGCTGGTCTCGAAGGGCGTGTGCGTGGGGCTGGATGACGCCGTGAAGGTCGGCGTGGGAGTCTCGAAGGGTGTGTGCGTCGGGCTGGTCGACGCCGTGGAGGTCGGCGTGTGCGTCTCGAAAGGCGTGTGCGTCGGGCTGGTCGACGCCGTGAAGGTCGGCGTGGACGTCTCGAAGGGCGTGTGCGTCGGGCTGGCCGATGCCGTGCTTGCCTGGATTGGGGTGGCGGTCAAATCGCTGCACGTGTAAGGAAGGTAGGTGCTGATGGCGTCATTTTCGAGGGTCACGTCGCCGTGAAGGGCCAAAAGGCTTCCGTTGATCGTGGCGCCCTCCCCGACGGTGATGGAGGTGTAGGCCAGGATCGTCCCGGCGAAGTCGACGTCGGTCTTGAGGGCCGCGGAACTTCCGACCGCCCAGAACACGTTTTTGGCCTGGGCCCCGTTTTCGAGTATCACCTGGCTGCCCACGGCGACGGTGAGGCCGCTGGCGGCCTGGAACACGAAGACCGCGTTGCTGTCGCCGTTGCCGTCCAGGGTGATCGTCCCGTTCAACAATATGGATGAGGCCGATTCATACACTCCCGCCGGGAAGGTGCTCCCCCCGATATTGCGCGTTCCAATGATGTCCGTGGGCGTCAGCCCCTGGGCGTCGTTGTATGCCGCCAGCAAACTGGTCTCGGCCGGGGCCATGAAGCCGCTGTTGCCGGTGTAATCCGTGCATTGCTCGGCGATCGTGCCCGACCCGCTGATGCTGATGCCGGAATTCACTCCCAGGTATCCGTTGGTGCTGCTGGCGCCGGTATTGGTGATTTCAGTCTGCGCCATGAGGGAAAAATCCGCGGCGTCTCCCAGCGGGATGGCCGTGAGGGTGCTGACGACCGTGGGATAGAAGGTCGCTGACACGGTGGGCGTGGCCGTGGACGTCACGTCGGCCGTGAGCGTCGGGCTGGGCGATGCCGTGGAGCTCGGCCCGGCGGTCACATCGGCCGTGGACGTCGGGCTGGGCGATGCCGTGAAGGTCGCGGTGGACTTCGGCGTGGAGCTCGGGCTGGGCGACCCCGTGAAGGTCCCTGTGGCGGTCACGTTCGGCGTCTGCGTCGAACTGGGTGAGGCCGTGAAGCTGGTGGTGGCGGTCACGTCCGGCGTCCGCGTCGGGCTGGGCGAGGCCGTGGAGGTCGCGGTGAGGGCAGGTTCCGGGCAGGTCTCATCGGTGATGTCGCTGCCTCCGTCGATGGTGATCGCGCCGTTGGCGACGCCGCCGTCCGACAAGACGCTTCCCTGGATATTGGCGCCGGTGTTCAGGGTGATGGCGTAGCCGGCTATGAGCGTTCCCGCGAAGTTCGTGCTTGGACCCAGGGTGGCTCCGCCCGGGCCTTCGACCACCCAGAACACGTTCTGGAGCTGGGCGCCTCCGGTCAGGGAGACCGCGAAACCGGTGCCGGTGACCAGACCGCCGGTGATCTGGAAAATGAAGACCGCGCTGGTGTTGCCCGCCGCGTCCAGGACGAGGGTCGTGTTGTTGTCGGAACTGGCCGCGCCCACGATGCCGTACACCCCCGGCCCCACGGTCCCCTCGCTGCTCAAATCGTTGCCCAAGACCACGGACGGTAGCGCCTCCGCGGCGGTGTAGGCCTTGTCCAGGCTGCTCAAGGCCGAGGCCGTCAGGACATTGTCCTGCTGGTTGGTCCCCGCTATGGTGAGCCCCGGAATGCTCTCGGTCTGGGCGCCCACGTCGCCGCTGACCACGCTGGTCCCGGTGTTGGTGAAGGCGGCGCCGGCCAAGACCCCGAAACCGCATGCGGCCCCGAGATTTAGGGGCTTCTGGGGGCAGGGGGTGAAAGTGGGGCTGGCCGTGGGGCTGGCGGTCGGCGTCGCCGTGGCCGTCGCCTGAAGCCCGGCCTCAAGGCCCGCGAACAGGGTGAGCGCGGCGAGAACGATGTGGGCCTTCTTCATGAGGGGCTCCCGAATATGCTTCGTGGTGGGGACAGGGGCCGGCCGAAGGGCCGGTATTTCCGGTGCGTGGGAGCGGGCGAAAATCACTGCTGCGCGGCCGCGGGGGGCTGGTTCGGCTGCGTGTCAGGGTTGGGCTGGATTTGCTGGCCGCCGAAGGCGTAGCTCAGGCTGACGCGCTGCATGGAGCCGAGGTCGGAGAGGGGCACATAGGCGTAGTCGAGGCTAACCCTGTGGATGGCGAGCCCGATGCCGAAGGTCCATCCCAGCAGGTCCGAATAGTCGGAGTTGGAGGCGCTGTAGGCGTAGCCGACCCGCAGGCTGAGCAGCGTGTATAAGGTGTCTTCGATGCCGAAGTGGAGGCTGCTGTCCCCGTCGCTCAGGCACTGGCCGGAAACGGCGGCCAGCCATTGGGAGGAGTCGCTGTCGTAGAAGTGCGAGGAAAGGCCCACGTTCAGCCCCCGGTCCATCTGCCATCCCTTCACGGCCGGCCCGACGTTGTCGTAAGCCGCGCCCAGGCTGAACAGCGGCGAGAAGTTCCAAAGCGCCCCAAAGTCGCCCGCGAACGAGTCCAGGTCCGTGCCCCCAAGGCTTTCCTGCTCATACTTGAGGTCCAAGCCCAGGTACAGGCCCCCACCGACGCCGGCGCCCCAGCCCAGGCTGCCGCCATAGGCGTCGGCCGAGTAGCTTCCTGTCTCGTCCCCGCTGCTGTCCCTTCCGTCGAAGGTGCCGTCGTTTTCATAGTTCAGGGACAGGCCCAGGCCGTTTTCCTCTCCGATCGGCAGGGCGACCACCGCGATGTCCTGCGTCGAACCCAGAATCGCGGAATTGTGGTTCTCGGCGATCTCCGGTTCCGAAAGGGCGCCCAGGCCGGCCGGATTCCACAAAAGGGCCGTGGATCCCTCATCAATGCCGACATAGGTGGATCCCAGGGCGATGGCCCGGGCGCCGGCTCCGTCCTGGATCGAGGGGAAGGCGAAGCCCGCCGCTGCTGTGACGTCTTCCGCGGCCCGGAGCCCGGGCGCCAAGGCGCCTAACAAAATGAACGCCAGCAAGTGTTTCGTCATAGCCGCCTCGTTATTAGGTTTCAAATGCGCAAAAGCCCGTTTTTGACGTAAGGGAGGCCTGCCGCGCAGGGGTCCACGTACACAAAGACGAAAAAGGGCGACTTATTCCGGAATCAAAAAAAGAAAGGACCAAGGGCCGAAATTGGGAATAAATCTAATGCGAGCGCATGCCGAAGGCCCTTCATGGCCCGAAAAATTGATTACCTAAAACCGGCGCCCAAGGGACGGACGCGGGCCCCTTAAACCTTCGCGAACCAAAGCCGCAGCATCAAAAAAAGCCCCGTGCCGGCGACCAGCATGCCGCTGGCCAACGGGGCCCAACGCAGGGTCGCGTCCGAGGCGGGCAGGCTGCGCAGTTTGCGGCCCGCCTCCACCACGGCGACGCCCATGGCCGCCAGGGCCGCGGCGAGCCCCAGGCTGTAAGTCAGCACCGTGACCAGTCCCAGGGCCGGACGCCCCATGGAGACCGCCACCAAAAGCGCGGCCAGAGCGCCGGGGCAGGGCAGGACGCCGTTGCTGAGGCCCAGCAGCGCGACGCCCCAGAAACCCTTGGCATGGGACTGCCCGGCCGAAGGCGTATGGCTGTGGCCATGGCTGTGCCCGTACCCGTGGTCATGCCCGTGGCTGTGCCCGTGGCGGAGATCCTGGATAGCGCCCAGCGCCACCCAGGAGCCCATGACCAGCAGGATGGCTGCCCCGGCCATGGCGATGCCGTTTTCCAGGGCCGCCTCAGGGAAGAAATTCCTGAGCGCCAGGGCGCAGGCCGCCAGGAGGAAGACCACGGCGGTGTGCGACAGGGTCGTGGCCACGCCCAGGACCACGGCGTCCTTGCGGTCGTGCTCGCCCGCGACCAGGTAGGCGGCGGCCAGGGACTTGCCGTGCCCCGGCTCGAGCGCGTGCAGGGCGCCCAGCACAAAGGCGACGGGCAGGTACAGCCAGCCCAGGGGCAATGATTCAGTCATGCTGGCGTCCTTGAAGGGACCCTATCCAGGCCCGAAAACGCCTCATGCCAGGTACTTGGCCAGTTCCCTGAGTTCCGCCAGGGAGGACCCCCGGCCGGGGCCGTCCTCAAGGCAGTGCTCAATGTGGTCCTGGATCAGCTCCTGTTTGGCGTTCTTCACGGCCTTTTCCACGGCCTGAAGCTGCTGGGCGATGTCCACGCACTCGCGCCCGGCCCCGATCATGGCCAAAACGGCCTGGAGATGGCCGTGCGCGCGTTGGAGGCGTTTCAGGATGGCGGGATGGGTCTGGTGTTTTTTCATGGCTCTCCTGCGGCTATCCTATCCCCTGGGATAGGATAGCCGCAATCGCAAAAAAGCGCTCGGGTCCGCCGACGGAAAGCGTCATGAAACGACTTTGAAAACGTCCTCATCCGCATAGATACCGCGTTTTCGGGCAACCGGAACCGTACGCTTGCGGGCCCGATCAAGCTGTTCCCTGAAACCATTGCTCTTGATCAGTTCCCGGATATACCGGCTGCGGCTTAGGCCCCGGTCCCTCGCCGCCTTGTCCAGTTTATAGTCCGACCCCGGGGGGCAGGCTGATGGTGACTTCGCGCATAGCGCTCCCGTTATGAAGACCCCATAACATCTGTCGTCCCAAAAAAATTCAGCGGGGCACCCCAAAGGGGTCGGCCCGCTTCCCTGTCCCGTGGAAATCCATGCAAGCCCGCACCCAGCGCGTGAAATCCCCGGGATGCTTGAGGGCCATGGCTTCGGCGTGGCGCCCGTCCGGCCAGGAGGTCCAGGTGGCCGTGCCGGGCACGGCGTCATAGGAAAGGCGGCTGGTCCACGGGAAGACCAACTGGTCCTCGGCGCCGACGAGGAAGTGCAGGGGCAGCGTGGCGTGCGCCGCCAAGGCCGGGGCCTTGGGTTTGTGCAGGAACAGGGGACCCCAGCGGAACATGGTGTCGGCGTTCTCGGGGACGGCCATGACGTCTTTTTTCTGCGCCCACAGGCCCTTGGTCAGGAAGGTCCACAGGCCCCCACTGGTGATGACACCCTCGAAACGGACCGGCAGGGACACCAGCAGTCCGCGTTGGGGCCGCAAGGGGCCCTCGACGCAGGCACGCAAGGCCGTGTATGAGCCCAGGGAAAAGCCCAGCAGCGTGACGTCGCCGTAACGGGGCTTGGCCCAGGCCAGGGCCGCCTGCGCGTCGCGGGGCTCCTCGGCGCCGAAGCTGAATTCCCCGTCGCTTTCCCCGGTGCCGCGCAGGTCCAGCACCATGACGTCGGCCGTGGGCGTCAGCAGCCCGGCGACGAAACGCATGGTGCCGGTGGCCTTATTCTGGGCGAAGCCCGGCAGGACCAGGATCAAGCGCGCCGTGGGAGTGGCGCCGTGCCACCAATCGGCGCGCAGGCGCACGCCGTCGGCGGCTCGAAAGCGCTGCTCCTCGGGCGTTTCCGCGCGCAGGCTGCGGGACCATGCCAGCAGGCAAAACCCGAACAGCAGGGCGGCCACAAAGACGGGGATGGGTCTGGGACGCATGCCTTCCTTTTGATAAGCGCACGGGCTCAGGGCTTTTTTCAGGATACGCAGGGGAGCCAAGCGCGGGCCGGAAATGCTACAATGCCGCATGGATCTTTACGAAGCGATCTTTAAACGGCGGGACATCCGGAAATTCCGGCCCGATCCCCTGCCCGAGGACGCCCTGGGCAGGATCCTGAAGGCCGCGCACCACGCCGCCTCGGTGGGCTTCATGCAGCCCTGGAACTTCATCCTGGTGCGGGACCCCGAACGCCGCGCCCAGGTGAAGGAAAGCTTCGAGATCCAGAACCGGGCCGCGGCCGAGAAGTACTCCGGCGCCAAGCGGGCGCTCTATAAGTCCCTGAAACTGGAGGGGATCCTGGAGTCCCCCCTGAACATCTGCGTGACCTGCGACCGCGGACGGGGCGGCGAGGTGCTGGGCCGCTCCTCCATCTACGACACCGACCTGTTCAGCACCTGCTGCGCCGTGCAGAACCTGTGGCTGGCCGCGCGCGCCGAGGGCATCGGCGTGGGCTGGGTCAGCATCGTGGACAACGAGCGCCTCTCCGCGATCCTCGAGATCCCCGCCGGGGTGGTGCCCCTGGCCTACCTCTGCGTTGGCTACCCTGAGAGCTTCCCCGAGGAGCCCATGCTCGAAACCGAGGGCTGGCGCGCGCGCATGCCCCTGGAGGAGCTGGTCTTCCGCGACAAGTACGGGCAGGCCTGAGCCCGGAAACCCTTCGCCTTGAGCGGTCTTGACCGCCCCAGGCCCCGGCACCATAATCTAGCTTTCCTCGCGGCTTATGCGAGGTTTTTTTATGCCCCACCCGTCCAACCCTTGTATTGGAGTCTCCATGAACAGGAAGATACGCTCCATCCATGCCCTTGAAATCCTCGACTCGCGCGGCAACCCCACGGTGCAGGTGGAAGTCGAGCTTGAGAACGGCGTGAAAGCCACCGCCGGAGTGCCCTCGGGCGCCTCCACCGGCGAGAACGAGGCCGTGGAACTCCGCGACGGGGACAAGAAGCGCTACGGCGGCAAGGGCACCCTGAAGGCGGTGGCCAACGTCAACGACAAGATCGCCAAGGCCCTGGTCGGGTTCGACCCCTTCCAGCAGGCCCTCATCGACCATACGATGATCAAGCTCGACGGCACGGAGAACAAGGCCGCCCTGGGCGCCAACGCCATCCTGGGCGTGTCCATGGCCGTTGCCCGCGCCTCCTCCATCAGCGCCGGCCTGCCTCTCTACGCCTACCTGGGCGGCCCGGGCGCCACGCGCCTGCCGGTCCCCATGATGAACATCCTCAACGGCGGCAAGCACGCCGACAACAGCGTGGATTTCCAGGAGATCATGGTCATGCCCGTGGGCGCGCCCAGCTTCGGCGAGGCCCTGCGCTACGGCACCGAGACCTTCCACGCGCTCAAGGGGATCCTCCACAAGCGCGGCCTGGCCACCTCCGTGGGCGACGAGGGCGGCTTCGCGCCCAACCTCAAGAGCAACGAGGAGGCCTGCGACCTGATCGTGGAGGCCATCGCCGCCGCCGGCTACAAGCCCGGCAAGGACATCGCCCTGGCCATGGACCCCGCCGCCAGCTCCTTCTTCGAGAAGGGCAGCTACAACCTGGCCAAGTCCGGCAAGGGCATCAAGAGCACCGCCGAGATGCTGTCGCTGTACGCCGACTGGGCGGCCAAGTATCCCTTCGTGTCGATCGAGGACGGCCTCGACGAGAACGACTGGGCCGGCTTCACCGAGATGACCCGCACCATGGGTTCCAAGGTCCAGATCGTCGGCGACGACCTCTTCGTCACCAACATCAAGTACCTGGCCCGCGGGATCAAGGAAAAGGCCGCCAATTCGGTCCTGATCAAGGTCAACCAGATCGGCACGATCACGGAGACCATGGACACCATCGCCCTGTGCCGCAAGGCCGGCTTCTCCTACGTCATCTCGCACCGTTCCGGCGAGACCGAGGACGCCTTCATCGCCGACTTCGCCGTGGCCATGGGCGGGGGCCAGATCAAGACCGGTTCGGCCTGCCGCAGCGAGCGCATCGCCAAGTACAACCGCCTGCTGGAGATCGAACACGAGTTGAAGGGCGCCGCGCTGTTCGAGAACCCCTTCAAGGACCGCGCCTAAAAAAGAACGTTCCCGACAAAACAAAAAGCCGGCCCTCGGGCCGGCTTTTTGCGTTTCTAGGGCAGGAGGCCGCCCGGGTGGCCGCCGCGGACCACCGCCAATTTGAAGATTCCCACCAGGGGCCCGCCGGCCCCACCGGACCTCAGGGCCACGAAATAGACGCCCCCCGCCCAGCCGCTGATGTTGACCTGTTCGCTGACCTCGCCCGAGGCCGGAGCCCCGAAGTCGCGGGAATACACCAGGCCGCCGGCCAGGTCGAGGACCTCCAGGCGTCCGGGGGACGAGGCGGTCCAAGGCGCGTACACCGTGATCTGCGACGACGCGGGGTTGGGCACGGCGATGACGCCCTGGGGGCAGCCGGGACAGACCGGCGTCGGCGTGATGTTCCCCGACGGGATCAGGGTCTGCAGCGGCGTGACCGTGGCCGTGTCCGTGGCGCTGGACGTCGAGGTCGGCGTCGCGGAGTCCGTGAAAATCTGGCTGGGCGTCACGCTAGCAGTGGCAGTGGCGCTGGCGCTGGAGGTGGCGCTCGGCGTCTCGGAGTCCGTGGCGGTCGGGCTGGGCGTCCCGCTCGGCGTTGCGCTGGCGCTGGAGGTGGCGCTCGGCGTCCCCGAGTCCGTGGCGGTCGGGCTGGGCGTCGCGCTCGGGGTGGGGCTCGCGCTGGACGTGGAGGTCGGCGTCCCCGAGTCGGAGGAGGACGGGCTGGGCGTCGCGCTCGGGGTGGCGGTCTGGCTCGCGCTGGATGTGGGGCTCGGCGTGTCCATCGGCGTCGATGTCGCGGTCCCCGACACCGTCTGCGTGCCGCTTTGCGTGGCGCTCAGGGTCACGGTCGCGCTGAAAGGCGGCGTCGCCGTCGGGCTGGCGGAATCCGTGACCATAGGGCTGGGGCTGGCGCTCTGGGTCTGGGTGAACGTGGGGGTGATGGTGGCCGTCGCCGTCGCCGTTGGGCTGGATGTCCCGGTTTGGGATTGGGTGGGCGTCTGGCTCGGGCTGACGCTGGGGCTCAGGGTCGCGCTTTCCGTGGGGCTGTCCGTCGGCGTGGCCGTGGAGCTGGCTGTCCAGGTTTGCGATTGCGTGGGAGTCAGGCTCGGGCTGGCGCTGGCGCTGAGCGTGGCGCTTTGCGTGGGGCTGTCCGTCAGGGTGGCCGTGGGGCTCGCCGTCCTGCTCGGCGACTCCGTGGGCGTCTGGCTCGGGCTGGCGCTCAGGGTGAAAGTCCCGGTGGCGCTGGAGCTGGGCGTCGGCGTGGCCGTCCTGGTGCCGGTCGAGCTGCGGGTGGGCGTGGGGGAGGCGGTGAAGGTCCGCGATTGCACGACCGTGGATGTGGGGCTGACATCGGGCGTGGGGCTGAGGGTCACCTGCGCGATCAAGGCTGCGAACAATCCGCAGCGGGGGCTGCCCAGGCCGGTGGCGAGGTCATAGCCCGCCACGGCCGGATAGAGGCCCGAGGCGGGCCCGTTCCAGTAGTTGTTGGTGCTGTTGTCCTTGATGTCGTTGTAATCCGCGGCATAGCTGCCCGCCGAGGCCGCCCCATAGAGCAGGGGGTTGGCCAGGCCCACCGTGGTCGGGGCGATCTGCTGGTTGACCAGGGCCAGCACCCCGGCCCACAGCGGGGTCGCGGCGCTGGTGCCCCCGGCCGAGAAGCTTTTCCCGTCCTCGGCCTCCAGGAAAATGGAGTCGGCCACCATGGACACGTCGGGGATGTCGCGGAACTTGTTGGATCCCTCGTTCTGGGCGTTGATGAAGGGCGCCTGGTAGCTCGGTATCTGCAGGGCCGTGCAGATTCCGCCGCCGCCCACCGCGTTGGTGGCGGGCGTTTCCGTCGCCGCCGGTCCCGGCGAATCGTTCCAGGTCGTTTCGGACACATAGGCGCCGGCCGTGCCGTCGACCGGGCCCGAGGTCGTCAGGCTGGTTCCGCCGACCACGGTCATCATGGAGGTGTCGATGATCGGGTCGGGAACCGTGGCGTCCGGATCCCCCGTGACATAGGCCCCGTCGTCGCCGGCGGCCTGGAAGTAGGACTGCCCTTGGGCCGCGAATTCCTCGAAGAGCGTCGGGATTTCCGGGTCCGGGGAGCCGCCGGTCCAGGTCCAGGAGCTGCTGACCTGCTTGGACAGGGGCACGCCGCTGGGCGGGCTGGCGATGGAGCTGAGGATGTCGTCGGGGATGAAATCCGAGGGGTTGCCTTCGTAGACCACGATCTCGGACAGGCCGGGGGCCATGGACGCGGCCATCTCAATGTCCAGGGCCACCTCGACCTCGTCGTTGTCGTTCTTCACCTTGCCCCTGAAACCGTCCAGCAGCACGTTGTTCAAGGTCGGCGCGTTGATGCCCGTGTCCGAGACATAGTCGTTGATGTCGGTCTGGTAATAGGCGTCCACCTCGAAGAGGGCCAGGGTCTGGCCCGCGCCGGTGGCCGTGGCGCAGGGTATGTAGATGTCCCTGAAGTCGGCGCCCGCGTACAGGTCGTTCAAGCCCGTGCCCGCGGCCGGGCGCGGAGCCGGGCCGGATCGCCTGAAGGGTCCATGGGAGGTCCTGCGGAAAATCCCGCTGTGCCGCGGCCGGACGGCGTTGTCGAGCCCGGACACGTGGGCCAGGGGCAGGTCAAAGTCGATGGAGGGGTCCGCGTCCGGGGCGTAGAACTCCCTGGCGTCGCCGCCGCGCCAGCGCCTCAGGTGCGTGTGGAAAACCTTGTTCACGGTGGCGGCGTTCCCGGAGACGTCCAAAACCAGGCGGTTGGCGTAGGTCTTGGTGACCCGCAGTCCCCGGGCCCGCACAAAGTCGGCCAGGGCCTGGTACTGGGACAGGGAGGGGCCGAAGCGTTCCGTGAACTCGGCCGGCGTCAAAAAATGCCGGTAGCTGGGGCTGTTGGGGTCGTAGAGCCCGCGCAAAAGGTCCTGCAAATCCCGCTGATTGCCCAGGGGCAGGCTGATGGCGAGCTGCAGGCCGAAGGAGGGCGGCAGGTCGCCCAGCAGGGCCGCCCCCGCCACCTCGGGCGGCACGTGGTGGGGCAGGCTCTGGCGGGCCAAAGCCTGCAGCGGCAGTGCGGCGAGCGAGGCCAGAGCCAAGGACAAAATGCCCGCGCGGGTCTTCAACATGGATGATTAAGGTGTTGCGAGGATCTCACTGCCCGCCCCGGACAAGCGTCATGGCCCCTTTTTCCGGGCCGGACTGAGTATAGCATCCTGGTCGCGGACTCCCTATGGGACTATCGCACTGCCATTCGGTCCCGCCTTCTTATATACTGGGTCCCTACGCTGTCCATGGATTGCGCGCCCTGGGGCCGGACCCAGGGCCTTAACCAAGGAAACGCCATGTCCTCGTCCTTCAAATTCCGTCTGCCCTCCAAAAAAGACTGGGCCTGGGTCCTGGCGCTGATCGTGGTGGGCGCCGCCCTGGGCTTCGGCGTCAACGCCCTCGCGGATCCGGGGGTGGGCATCGACCTCCA
The DNA here is from genome assembly GCA_035485275.1 of bacterium. GTDB lineage: Bacteria > Oederibacteriota > JAJYGY01 > JAJYGY01 > DAIDJD01 > DAIDJD01. The sequence continues at coordinate 13,017 of DATHOE010000021.1, read as the reverse complement.
GATCGCCCTGGACCTGAACCCGCCGCCGGCCTCGGCGACCACGGTGGTGCAGCCATGAACAAGGACAAAGTATCCGTCTGGTTTTGGAACGCGGTGCGGGTCACCCTGGGCTTCCTGTTCCTGCTGGCCGCATCCGGGAAAATCCGTGACCCGATAAAATTCATGGGCGGCATGGATGAATACAACATCGTCCATGGCTGGGTCCTGCCCATCGGGGCGGTGATCATGCCCGGCATCGAATGGCTGAGCGCCCTGCTCCTGCTGCTGGCCTGGCGCACCCGGGCAGCGGCCATGCTGGTCAGCGGCATGCTCCTGCTCTTCATCGGCGCCATGGGCTGGGCCCTGCACCAGCGCCTGGACATGGACTGCAGCTGCTTCGACCTGATGGGCGCCGACCCCTCCCTGCTGGCCCACGGCCCCCTGGTCCGCGACCTCTCGCTCGCGGGCCTGGCCCTGGCCTTCCATTTCCTCAGCACCGAGCCCTCCACCGTCGAACGCCCCCGTTTCTGGCGCATGCTGCTGATCGTGGCCCTCTTCGCCTGGACCAGCTTCGCCCTGCTGGACGCCGGCCCCCAGGCCTGGCGCGTGCCGGCCAAGCACGCGCTGGAAGGCGCCTTCGCGCTGTGGCTCATCTTCGACCTCTTCGCCTCGGGCTGGGCCACCCTGCGCTGGCTCAGCGTGCTGCGGGACTTCCTGATTTTGGGCCCCATCCTGTGGCTCATCTTCCACGTGCTGGGCGACGGGCCCGCCGACCTCGGCTGGGGCACCATCCTGCGCGACATTTCCATGGCCACGCCGGCGCTGTGGCTGGTGGTCTACGGCCCCGCCGAAGCTTGAAACGCCTCCCCCCGTTTTTGCGGCGCTCCTTCCTTTCTCCGGCCTTCTGGTTTTGGCTGGCCCTCTCCGCGTTTCCGCCTGAGCTCCTGAGCCACGCCTTCGGCTGGGGCCTGGCCGATCCGGCCTATCTGGCCTCCAGCCTGCTGTGGTGGCCCGCGGACACCCTGGGCCGCCTGGCGGCCTTGCGCATCCTGCTGGAGGAATTCGACCGGGACGCCCGGTCCGGGCCCGGGGTCCTGCGCCCCAGCTCGGCCGCCCTGGGCCCGGCTTTGGCCGCGGAAATCCTGCTGTCCCTGCGCTCCGCGGTCCTGGCCCTGCTGGGCATCATCCCCTGCCTGGCCCTGTATTCCCTGCTGGAGCCCGCGCAGACGCTGGGTTGGGCCTGGCGCCTGCTGCTTGGGGCCCTGGCGCTCGGGGGGCTGCTGCCCGCCCTGTTTTACGTGCTCAAGCGCATGCTGGCCCCCCTGGAGCTCCTGCGCCGGCCCCTGCGGGCCGGGGAAGCCCTGGACGCCTCGGCCGCCCGGCTCAAGGGCCGGCTAAAAGCCTTTGTGCGGATGGCCCTTCCCTGGCTGCTGCTGAGCTGGGCCCTGGACTTGGGCGGCCTGGCCCTGCCCGACTGGGTCGCCTTGGGGCTCGCCCTGCCCAGCCTGGCGGCCCAATTGGCGCCCATCGCCCTGTCGCAGGGGCTGCTCTAGCCCTTGCCAGGCAGCGCACTGGCGCCTATGATGATGGCTCTTATGGATAATCTGCTCCTCGAAGCGATGGCGTTTGAATCGTTCGGTCTTCATGAAAGCCTTCTCAAAGTTCTACCTGAGATCGGCTTCGCCAAGCCCACACCCATCCAGCAACAGGCCATTCCCGTGGTCTTGGCCGGCCATGACCTGCTGGGCTCCGCCCAGACGGGCACCGGCAAGACCGCCGCGTTCCTGCTGCCGGTGCTGCACCGACTCCTGACGGAGCCCCTCAAGGGCACCCAGGTGCTGGTGCTTGAGCCGACGCGCGAACTGGCATTGCAGGTCGAGGAGCACGCCAAGGTCCTCTCCAAGTACACCCCGTTCCGCAGCGCATGCGTGTACGGCGGCGTGCCCATGGGTCCCCAGGAGAAGGCTTTCGCGGACGGGGTTGAGATCATCGCCGCCACACCCGGCAGGCTGCTGGACCATTTGCGCCAGGGAAACGCGCGTTTCGACAAGCTGCGCATCCTGGTGCTGGACGAAGTCGACCGCATGCTCGACATGGGCTTCCTGCCCGACGTGCGTTCCATCCTGCGGCAGCTTCCAGAAAACCGGCAAACCTTGTTCTTCAGCGCCACCGTGCCCAGCGAGATAGGTCGCCTGGCCGACGGAATGCTGAAGGACCCGGTGCGCATAGCCATCACCCCCGAACGCAAGACAGCGGAAGGCGTCACCCAGCAGATCTACCCGGTGAGCGAACACCTGAAGGCCAAGCTTCTGGAAGTCCTGCTCAGCCATGAGCATGTGACCAGCGCCCTGGTCTTCACCCGCACCAAGCAGGGCGCGGACAAGGTCTGCGCCGTGGTGGAGCGTCAAGGCCTGCCGGTGAGCCGTATCCATGGGGACCTCAGCCAGAGCCAGCGGCTGAAAGCGCTGGCCCAGTTCAAGGAAGGCGAAGTGAAGTTCCTCGTGGCGACCGATATCGCCGCGCGGGGGCTGGACGTCGAAGGCATCAGCCACGTCATAAACTACGATCTGCCCGATTCCCCGGAGGACTACATCCACCGGGTGGGGCGGACGGCGCGCGCCGGCGAGACCGGCCACGCCTATTCGCTGTTTTCGCCGCGCGACGCCGCGGCCTTGGCCGCCATCGAGCGCCACCTCGCCCAAAAGATAGAGAAAGTGACCATGCCCGATTTCGATTACCAGGAAACGCTGGGCCTTCAACACGAAGTGCGCCAGGGACACAATGTGCGTGATTTCGAGGATCTGGGGCGCCCCGGCGCGCCCTTCCAAGCCCAGCGCCCGGCGGCCTTCAAGGACGCCGATGAGCGGGCCAGCATCCTGATCCTGTTCAGCCCGACAGCCACCGAGGCCGACGCCATGACGCCAAAAGACACGGAAAGCTTCGGCGGCGGCAGCGCCGGCGAAGGCGGCGGGCACGGCCGCCGCAAGCGCAAGGGCCGCGGAGGTCGCGACCAGGAAAGCCGTTCAGGCGCACCGGAACGCTCCGGCGGCGGCGGACGGCCCGGCTTCGGCGCTCCCCGGCAGGAGCGCTCCGAACGGCCCGGCTCCGAACGCGGCGAGGGCGACCGCAAGGACCGCCACCAGTCCAACGCCGCCATGAGCGCGACGGACGTGCTGCGCAAGGCCAGCGACCAGAAGGCCGTGGTCTCCAGCGACATGATGGACCTGCGGCCCCGCGGTGAATCGGACCATGAAACGGATGCGGAACCCGCGCCGGCGCCGCAAGGCCGCGGCCAAGAGGCCCGCGGCGGCAAGGGCCCGCAGGCCCAAGGACAGCCCAGGGAAGGCTCCCAGCCCGGCGAAGGCGGGGGAAAACGCCGCCGCCGCCGCCGCGGACGCGGCGGCAGGGGCGCGGAAGGCCAGGCGCAAGGCCAGGCCCAGGGCGGCCAGCAAAGCGGCAGGCCCCCATTGCAGGACCGGCAGCAGCAGGGCCGCGAGCAGTCCGGCCGCAGGGAGGGGCGCGGGAACGAACGCCAGGAACGCGACCGCCAGCCGCAGCGCCGCCAGGAAGGCCAAGGATCCGACGCCCGCAAGGCCCCTAACGCGAAACCGAGCCTTTGGCAGCGCCTCAAGAGCGGCCTGGGCCTGGGTTCGGGTTCGGGAGGCGGTCTCGGAGATAAGTGGTAGTCCGATTAGAACAGGCCGCGAAGCCCAGCTTCGTGGCCTGTTTTTTTTATTGAGGCAGCTGCCATGAGCCCAGTGTCCCGCCAAAAGGACCGCCGCCAGGTGAACGTGCCGGTGAAGGAGGAGCGCCGCCGCCAGGGCGGACGGGAGCGCCGCCGCTGCCCCGCCTGCGGCACCTTCCTGGAGCAGGCCATCCGCACCTTGAAGGGCGGCACGGTCACGGCCTCCACCTGCCCCTCCTGCGGGTGGACCAAATCGAGCCACCAGACGGACGCCGACGTGCTGCTGCTGAAGCTGACCTGGCCCCTGGTCCTGGAGAACCACGACGGCGTCCTGGCGGCGCTCCTTCCGCCGGAGCTGGCCGCGGCCCTGAAAGCCAAGCCCGGCGACGAATGGGTGCTCTCCCCGCTGACCTCGCCTTTGGGCAGCCTGCCCATGCAATGGACCGTGAGCGTGAAAAAGGCCCGGTATTAAAGCGGTTTATTTTTTAATAAAACAAAATAAAGCCGACTTAATTAATAAGGTTTGACAAGAGAAATAAAAAAGCTATAATGGGTCCTCAGAACCCGCTATGGAGATCGCCATGAGCACAAGCGTCACCCCCTTGCCCGACGTGGTCCGCAAGGAAATCGACCATTTCGCCGATGAAGCCAAGGCCTACAAGGCCGGCGCCGTCCCCGACGAGATCTTCAAGCCCTTCCGCCTGGTGCAGGGCATCTACGGGCAGCGCCAGCACGACGTGCAGATGGTGCGCATCAAGATCCCCGGCGGCCAGCTGAACGCGGCCCAGACCCGGGCCATCAGCGAGGCCTCCCGCCGCTTCGCGCCGCGGGGCATCGCCCACGTGACCACGCGCCAGGCGGTGCAGCTGCACTTCATCCAGCTCGCGGACGTGCCCAGCCTCCTGGAACTGCTGGCCTCGGCCGACCTGACCACCCGCGAGGCCTGCGGCAACGCCATCCGCAACATCACCTGCTCGCCCGTGGCGGGCCTGGCGGCCGACGAGATTTTCGACGCCTTCCCCTATGCCGAAGCGGCCTTCCGCCACTTCCTGCGCATCCCGGAGTTCAGCCAGCTGCCGCGCAAGTTCAAGATGTCCTTCGGCGGCTCGGACCGCGACCTCAGCCAGACCTCCATCAACGACCTGGGCGCCACCGCGCGCACCCGCATCGTCGACGGCAAGGTGCAGCGCGGCTTCCGCATCCGCGTGGGCGGCGGCCTGGGCGCCAGCCCCCAGAACGCCTGGACCTGGGACGAATTCACGCCCGAGGACAAGGTGATCCCCCTGATCACCGCGATCCTGCTGCATTTCCACGCCAAGGGCGAACGCAAGAACCGCATGGCCGCGCGCCTCAAGTTCCTGATCCGCAAGGAGGGCTTCGACACCTTCAAGGCCGAAGTGGAGAAGATCCTGGCGACCCTGCCGGCCAGCGTCCCCTTTGAGCTGCCCAAGGAAACTCCCGCCCCCGCGGGCGACCCCTCTGCCACGCCGCCCCTGGACGGCCCCGACGGATACAAGGAATGGCAGAAGCTCAACACCTGGCCCCAGAAGCAGAAGGGCTTCCACTACGCCATCATCAAGCTGACCCTGGGCGACCTGAGCTGGCAGCAGCTGGCTTCCCTGGCGGACTTGAGCGAGCGCTTCGGCCAGGGGAACCTGCGCACGGCCAACGACCAGAACCTGCTGCTGCCCTTCGTCCCCTCCAAGCGCCTGGCCGAACTCTACACGGAACTCAAGGCCCTGGGCCTGGGCGACCCGGGTCCGGACCTGATCGGCGACGTCACCAGCTGCCCGGGCGCGGACACCTGCAACCTGGGGCTCGTGTCCTCCAAGGGCCTGGGGGCGAGGCTGACCGAGATCATGGCGTACAGCGGCGCGGGCAAGGAAGACCTCGCCGGGACGCACATCAAGATCAGCGGCTGCCCCAACTCCTGCGGCCAGCACCACATCGGGACCTTCGGCTTCTTCGGCCACATCCGCAAGATCGACGGCAAGGACTCCCCGCACTTCCAGGCCATGATCGGCGGCGGCATCGACGACAATGGCGCCACCTTCGGCCGCATGATCGGGCGCCTTCCCTCGCGCCGCGCCCCCCTGCTGGTCCAGGCCTTCATCGCCAAGTACCGCGCCGAACGCCAGGAGGGCCAGAGCCTGGAGGCCTGGCTGCGGGCCCTGCCCCTGGATGCCGCCAAGAAGGTCCTGGAGCCCTTCGGCGAGGTGATCAGCAACGATCCGGAACTGTTCAAGGACAACGGCACCGAGGAGACCTTCGTTTTCGAGGGCCTCGGCGCCTCAGAGTGCGCCTAAAGCGCGCAAACGCAGCAGCGCCATCAGACAAAAGGGCCGCCCCTCCCGGGCGGCCCTTTTGTTTTCGGTTCGATTCGGAAGCTTTCCGCGCGGAAGGCTAGTCCCCGACCCTGTATAAAGTACCGCCGTATCCGCAGATCCAAACGTCCCCGTCCGCGTCCAGGTCGATGGACTCCGGCGGCTCGGGGCAGCGGCCCTCGTAGCGCAGGCTGCCCCCGGCGGGGCTGTCCGCGTCCAAGCTCCACAAGCGCCGGGACAGGAAGTCCCCGAAGAGGTAGCGCCCCCGCAGGGCCGGCACCCGGCCCTTGCGCACGACCACCCCGCCGATGACGCAGCCGCCCTTGTCCCGGCCGTAGTCGTAGACCGGATCCGTCAGGCCCGGAGGCGGCGTCCCGGGCTTGAAGGGATGGGCGCCTTCCCGCCAATTCCATCCGTAATTGCGGCCCTTCCGGACCAGGTCTATCTCCTCAAAGCGGTCCTGGCCCACGTCGCCCGCCCATAGGAGGCCCGTGGCCGGGTCGAAGCTCATGCGCCAGGGATTGCGCAGGCCCCACGCGAAAATCTCGGGCCGGCCGCCGCCCCGGGCAAAGGGGTTGCCGTCCGGGATCGCGTAGGCCCGGCCCGGGGAGGCCCGGTCCACGTCCAGGCGCAGCACCTTGCCCAGCAGGCTGTTGGTGTTCTGCGCGTTGCCCAAAGGATCGCCCCCGGAACCGCCGTCGCCCAAGCCGAGGTACAAAAAGCCGTCCGGCCCGAAGCGCAGACAGGCGCCGTTGTGGTTCCCCCAGCGTTTTTCCACCTCCAGCAGCACCTTTTCGCTGCCCGGAAGCAGGCGCTCCCGGCTCGCATCCGCACGGAATTCCGAGAGTCGGTTGCGCCGGGGCTCGACCCCGGGCACGGAATACCAGACAAAAGCCCGGCCGTCCTCGTGGAAGCCGGGATGCAGGACAAAGCTCAGCAAACCCTCCTCGACATGGGTCCGCCGGACCTTGCCGCGGAGGTCCAAGGCCCTGAGGCGGGCGCCCGTGCGCGGGTCCGCCAGGACGATGAGCCCGTCCTGTTGCACCACGAAAATCCGGCCGCTGCCGTCGTCGTCAGGCACCACCTGCAGGGGCATGACGAATCGGGGCCCGGGCATGGCCGGCCTCAGGCTCAGGGTCCGGCCCAGGGCCGGCGGCGCCAGCAGGGCCGCCAAAAGCAGGCACTTGCGCAGACGATGCCGCATGGCATTTCCTCCCTTGCAATCCGCGGCCCATGCCGGGTTCCGCCTTATGGAAGCCGGATTTCCGCCGGGGCCGGCGCCCGGCCGCGGTATGTATTCAGGGTGGGGGAACTCGCTTATTATAGTGCCGCTGTCTCCACCGGGGGATTTTTGATGTTCTTGTCCGCGAATCGTTTTGTACGAAACGTTCAGACCCTCCTTCTGCTCGCCGGCCTCGTTCCATGCGCCGGGGACCTGCGCTCAGGCAGCCTGTCCTTCGGCCCATCCCAAGTCGGCGCCTCCTATGGAAGGCTTCCGCTGGCCTTCGAACCCAACCAGGGCCAGACGGATTCACGGGTCAAGTTCCTCTGCCGCGGGGGCGGATACACCCTTTTCCTCTGCCCGGACGAGGCTGTGGTGGTGCTGCGCCGCTCCTCCGGCGCGGCCTTCAAGCGATTCGGCGCGGCGCCGGGCGCGGGGACGGGACCGGCCCTGGGCGGCCTGTTCCAGAACCCGGCCGCGGGGGCCATGCAGGCGGCCCTCGGGCCTCTGCAGGTCCCGGAGCCGGACCGGATCCTGCGCATGAAACTGGAGAACGGAAACCCCGCCGCGTCCGCGTCCGGCCTGGAGCCCTTGCCGGGCACAAGCAACTACTTCATCGGCCGCGACAGCGGCCGTTGGATACGCGGCGTCCCGCACTACGCCAAGGCGGAATTTTCAGGCGCCTACCGCGGCGTCGACCTGGACTACTACGGCGGCCGGGGGAGCCTGGAATACGACTTCACGGTGAAGCCCGGCGCGGACCCGGGAGCACTGCGCTGGGACCTGGAAGGCGCCGACGCGCTGGCGCTGGATCCGCAGGGGAACCTGGTGCTGACCCTCGGCGACCGCAGCGTGACCCTGATGGCCCCGGTCTGCTACCAGGAGGAGGGCGGCGGGCGCAGGTCCGTCAGGGGCCGCTATGTGCTCAGCGGCGGCAAGGTCGCCTTTGAGCTGGGGCCCCATGACCGCGGCAAGACCCTGGTGATAGACCCGGTGCTGGCGTATTCCACCTACCTGGGCGGCAACGGCTCGGATTTCGCCTCAAGGGTCTACGCCGACGCAGCCGGGAACGCCTATGTCTGCGGCGGGACCTCCTCCACGACCTTCCCCGTGCTCAACGCCCTGCAGCCGAACCTTGCCCCGACCGAGAACGCCTTCCTCAGCAAGCTCGATCCCAGCGGAAACGCCCTGGTGTATTCCACCTACCTCGGCGGCGCCAACGCGGACTGGAGCAACGACCTCGCCGTGGACGGCGGGGGAAACGTCTATCTCATCGGCTGCACGACCTCGACGGACTTCCCGCTGGTCAACCCCTACCAGGCGGCCCTGGCCGGACAGCAAAACGCCTTCGTCTGCAAGCTCGACCCCAGCGGGGGGGCCCTGGTGTACTCCACCTACCTGGGCGGCAGCGGCGTCGAGTTCGGCGACGGCGTGGCGCCGGACGGCCTCGGGGACGCCTACCTCTGCGGACAGACCTCCTCGTCGAATTTCCCGGTGCTCGGCGCCTTCCAGCCGGCCCTGGCCGGGCAGGCCAACGCCTTCGTCAGCAAGCTGAACCCCAACGGCAACGGCCTTCTGTTCAGCACCTACCTAGGGGGCAGCGGCAATGACGGCGCCTTCAAAATCGCCTATTGGGGGACCAACGCCTTTGTCACGGGCCAGACCACCTCCCCGAATTTCCCGGTGGTCAACGCGCCGCAGCCGAACCTGGGCGCCGCCGGCGCGGTCAACGCCTTCGTCACCAAAGTCAACACCGCCGGCAACGCCCTGGTGTACTCCACCTACCTCGGGGGCAGCAGCGCGATCCTGGAGGACAACAACGGCTCGGGCATCGCCGTGGACATCGCCGGGGAGGCCTACGTCACCGGCGGGACCACCGCGGCCAATTTCCCGGTGGTCAACGCCCTGCAGGCGACCCTGGCCGGCGCCCAGAACGCCTTCGTGTCCAAATTCAACGTCAACGGCACCGCCCTGCTGTATTCCACCTACCTGGGCGGCAACGGCAACGACTGCGGCATCGGCATCGACGTGGACGCCGGCGGGGACGCCTACGTCACCGGCGACACCAGCTCGACCAATTTCCCCCTGGCCAACCCGCTGCAGGCAGGCCTGGCGGGGCAGCAGAACGCCTTCGTGTCCGAGCTGAATCCCGCCGGAAGCGCGCTGAGCTTCTCCACCTATCTCGGCGGCAGCGCCAGCGACCTGGGCCAGGGCATTTACACGGACGGGAGCGGGGGCATCTACGTGACCGGCGACACCGGCTCGCCGAACTTCCCGCTGGTCAAGCCCTTCCAGGCGGACCTGGCCGGGACCCAGAACGCGTTCGTGGCGAAAATCGTGATCCCGGACAGCCCCACCCCATCCCCCACGCGGACCGGGACCTTCACGGCCAGCCCCACGCGCACGGACTCGCCCACCCCCAGCGTCAGCCCGACCATCACCGACACCTTCACCGCCAGCCCCACATGCACGGACTCGCCCACCGCCAGCGACAGCCCGACCGTCACCAACACCTTCACGGACTCGCCGACCGCCACGGAGTCCTACACCGCCAGCCCGACCTCCAGCGTCACCAAGACCTACACCGACACCCCGACCGGCACGGTCACCCCCACCATCACCGACACCCCCACGCGCACGCCCAGCTTCACGGCCTCCCCCAGCCCCGTGTTCGCGGTTTCCACCCTGGGCAAGGCCGAATGGGGCGTGGTGCCCGTGGCCGTGGGAACGCCCCTGACGCTGTACTTCGACCAGGCGCCCGCGTCCAGCTCGGCCCAAGTCTTCAACGCCGAAGGCGAGCAGGTCGCCGCGGCCAACTTCCCCGGCCCCGCGGCCAGCCTGCAGACGGGCGGCTTCGCGCCCGGCGTCTACATCGTGCGGACCGTGGTGCAATACGACAACGGAAGCTCCCGGACATTCTTTCAAAACATCGTCGTCATCAGATGAGGCGCGCCGGTGCGGTGCTGGGGGCGGCCCTGCTTGCGGCCTTGGCGACGGCCGGGGGCGCCTCCGCGGAGCAGACCACCTACGACACCGCCTCGCAGGCGGCCAGTTGGCTGAACCTGCCCGATTCCGCGCGCAGCTCGTCCATGGGCGGGGCCTCGGTGGCCCTGTCCGGTGACGTCAACACCGTCACCGTGAACCCGGCCGGGCTGAGCGGCCTCATGGACCAGCAGCTCTCCCTGATGGACAACGTCTACGTGCAGGGCCTGTCCTTCGAGCACGTCGCTTACGGCGTCGGACTGGACGAGTCCGACGGCGTGGCCCTGTCCCTGGACTACATGGACTACGGCTCCGTGCCGGAGAACGCCCTGTCCAACGGGGTCCTGGTGCAGGCCGGCTCCCTGCGCCCCTACGGCCTGGGCACGGACCTCGGCTACGGCCGCGCCTTCGGGCCCCTCTCCGTGGGCGCGACCCTGAAGCTGGTCACGGAGAACCTGGGCGTCGGCGGCGCCAATTCCACCCTGGGGGGCGACCTGGGGCTCCTGTGGAACGCGCAGCACGGCCTTTCCGCGGGCTTCGCGGTGGAGAACCTGGGGGGGACCTTGGACGGGGCCAACCTGGCCACCCAGGTCCGCTGCGGCCTGGCCTACACGGTCCCGCTCCAGGGCGGGCTGCAGAAGCTCTGCGTCGCCGGCGACGCGGAGTTCCCCACGGCGGATTCGAACGCGGAGATGCTGTGCCTGGGGGCCGAATTTTCCGGGGAGTCCCTGTGGGCCGTCCGGGCGGGCTACAAGTACATCGGCGAAGGCGGGGTCGGCGGGCTCAGCGTGGGCGGCGGCCTGCGCGTCGGGATCCTCAGCCTCGACTACGCCTTCATGAGCGAGGGCGTCCTCGGCGCCGCCAACCTCGTCTCCCTCTCCGCGCATTTCTCCGGCCCGGTCCAGGCGCGCAAGGCCGCGCAGGCCGCCCGAAACGCGTCGGCCAGGGCCCCGGCGCCCGGAAACGCCGGTCCCAACGCGGTCCCCGACCTGGGCCTGAGCCTTGAGCAGGGGGTCTTCTCCCCCGCCATGGGCATCGCGCAGGGCCGCGTCAGGACCTTCCTGCGCGCCGGCGACCGCTGCCAGGCATGGGCCCTCTTCATCTATGAGGGGAAATCCCCTGCGCGGGTCATCCAAGCCAGGGGAAGCCTGCCCCAGAGCATCGCCTGGGACGGCACCCGCAACGACGGCAGCAGGGTCCCGGCGGGCCTCTACCCGCTGCGGCTGGCCGTCCGCCTGGCGGACGGGAAGCTCCGCTACACCGAGGGATTCGTCGCTTTTTCCGTGTACGACAGCTTCCCGGCCCTGGGCCTGCAATGGGACGCCAGGAGCTTGGACCCCCAGAAGCCCGGCGGCTTCCGCTTGGTGCCGGCGATATTCAGGGTGCGCTCCAGCGCCGCCGACCCCGGGCTGGGCTGGCGCCTGGAAATCCTGGGGCCCGACGGGAAGCTCTTCCGGACCTTCAGCGGCGGCTTAAACGACGCCTCCAACCGGGTCTGGGACGGCAACTCGGACCGGAACCAGGAATTCTATTCGAACTACGTTTATGAGTTCAGGCTGGACCTGGTGGACCGGCTCGGAAACCGGCTGAAAACGGAGGACGACCAAAGGATGACGATGGTATTTTCACAATGACCGGCCCCACGCGAAACAAAAAGGCCGCCCCTGAAGGGCGGCCTTTTCGCTTGGGTGCCGGCCGGCGTCCGGGCAGCGATCGGGCGACCTAGGGGGGCTAGACCGCGTCGGCCGCTTGCAAGAGCCACAGGCGCAGCTCCAAGGGGAAGGCGTCCACCATCACCACCACGGAGGCGTCCGGCACCCGCTGGGGCCAGCCCTTGGGCTCGCTGGCCAGGGCCAGGCCGGCCTTGCGGGGCCGTGGAAAGGTGCTCGGACGGCGGAGGATCCAGTGCTGGGCCACCTGGTTGACGAACTCCCTGAAGGCGTCGACGGCGAGCGCGCGGGCGCCCGGGTCTCCGGTGGAGCTTTCAGCCATCTCCGCGCCCAGGTCCTCCCCGCAGCGCAGCACCATGCGCAGGGTCAGGGGGCCCGCGAAATCGACGCTGAACTCCAGCGGCAGGTTCGCCGGCCCCGGCGCCGGAAGGCCCGCCGGCCGGGCCGCCAGGTTGGCCCATTCGCGGGTGACGCGGTCGACCATGTCGGCCAGTTCAAACGCGTTGGGGAGGCGCTGGTTCATGGCTTGTCCGGAAAGGGTCTGGGGTCAGGGACAGGAACAAGCTTAACGAAAGCAAGTCCGGTGCCAAACCCGATCCAAGGAAAAACCTTCATTCCCAACAAAAAAATTTTTGCTTAAGCCCTGAATTCGTCCCAAAACCCCGTCCGGTGTAAAGCGCGGCCCTGTAACGTTACACGCGCACTCACAATTTATAGGCCTTCAAATGGCGGTACAGGGTGGGCCGGCTGATGCCCAGCAGCTGGGCCGCGCGGCTCTTGTCCCCCCCGGACTCCCGCATGGCCCCTTCCACGGCCTCCTTGTCCACGCGCGCCGGCGGGGCCGTTTCAAGGGCCTTCGCGGGCAGGGCCCGCCGGACCGCCTCCGCGTCCACGGCCCCTCCCGAGGCGCTGAGCACCAGGCGCTCCATGAAATTCTTCAGCTCCCGCACGTTGCCCGGCCAGCGGTGGAGCCGCAGGGCGGCCACGGCGTCATCCGGGAGCGGCGGAAGATGGTTCTCAAAATCCGCGCAGGCCTGCTTGAAGAAGTGGCGGGCCAGGACCTCCAGGTCCGAGGGGCGGTCCCGCAGGGGCGGCAGCTTCACCGAGAAGACGTTGAGGCGGTAGTAGAGGTCCGGCCTGAAGCGCCCGGCCGCG
>DATHOE010000020.1:0-4028 GCA_035485275.1 bacterium | reverse complement strand
AGTAGACCGGCATCACCGAGAGGGGCACGAAGGCCAGGCCCGAGGTGACGTTGACGACCGCCGCCTCGTCGCGGGCGAGCAGGAGCGGCATGAACTGCGCCGTCAGGTAGATGGTGGCCTCGAGGTTGATCAGGATCTCGTTCTCCCCGTTCTCCAGTTCCTCGATGCCCTTCTTGAAATTGATGTCGCGCTGGATGCCGGCGTTGTTGACGAGCAGGTCCAGGCCGGGGTGCTTCACGCGCACCCATTCGAAGAGGGCCTCGCGGTCCGCCGCGTCCGCCAGGTCGCAAACCTTGTACTCCAGACCGGGAAAGCGCTCCTGCGCCTGGGCCAGCGGTTCCTCGCGGCGTCCGCAGATCAGGACCTGGCTGCCCTCTTTCATCAAGGCCTGAGCCAGAGACAGGCCGATTCCCGTGCCGCCTCCGGTGATCAGTGCCGTGCACCCGGACAAATTCATCGCTTCTCCAGATAATTTTGGTGGATCGAGTGTTGTTTGCGCGCCCCTATCTTAACCTCTTTGGGGCCGCTTGTGGAAGCCATGCTGCGTCCCGGTGCCGGACTTGAGGTTTCCGGGACTGACCCGTATACTCCCCCTTCATCCGGGGCCCGGACTCCACGGCCCCATCCTGACGTCGAATCCAGCCTGTGGAAGCCATGCCCGCCATCGGAAACGTCCTTCTGGGAAGCGTTCCAAGGGTCGTTCTGGCCGTCGGAAAGAGCTCCTCCGACCTCAAAAGCGCGGCCCAGGCGGGGGTCTCCATCCTGGAGGCCAGGATAGACCTCTTCGCCCGGACCGATTCGGACTTTGTCGCACAGGAGCTGGCCCGGCTTCGCGCCTTCGGCCTGCCCGTGCTGGCCACCTTCCGTCCGGAATCCGAGGGCGGCGCCTGGACCGGCGGCGAGGAGGATCGCAAGCGGATCCTCCTCGCCAGCCTGGACGTCGTGGACGCGGTGGATGTCGAACTGGACGCGCCCGAGATCAACGCGGAAGTCTGCCGGGCCTGCGCCCGCGCCGGAAAAACCCTGATCGTGTCGAAACACTACCTCGACTCCACCCCCGACGACCGCGTCCTGCAGGCCAAGATCGACGAAGCCAATGCGATGGGCGCCGACCTGGTGAAGCTGGCCTGCCAGGCCAGGGATGAAAGCGACGTGGTCCGCCTGCTCACCGTCGTGGGCGCCAACCGCGCCAAGGGCATGGTGGGGATTTCGATGGGCCCCCTGGGGGCCGTGAGCCGGGTGGCCGCCCCTCTTTTCGGTTCCCTGCTCACCTACACGAGCCGGGATTTGAATTACGGACAATTGAAGCTTGAAGAGCTGGTCCTCTGCCTGAAATCCCTGTATCCGCAATTCGGGCGCTAGCCAAAAAAAACGGCACCCGCCCTGCGGCGGATGCCGTTGAAAATCATTCCTGTCCGGCGGGCTACTTCAGCAGGGACTTGAGCGCGCGCTTCAATTCCTTGGCAACCAGCGACTTCACCAGCAGTTTGGTCGCGGACTTCTCCGACTTCAAGGCCGCCTTCACCTGCTTGGCCACGGCTTTGCCGATCAGGCCGCCTCCGGCCTTGGGTCCGCGCTTCGCGCCCGGCTTGGGGCCGCGCTTCTTGGGGCGGCCGGGGCCGCGCTTCTTTCCCGTGCCCTTGGGGCGTCCGGGCTTGCGTTTTTCGACCACTTCCTGTGTTTCCATCGCCATTCTGTGCCTCGAATGCTTGGTTGCCGCCTATTAAAATTCGGATGAATTCCGCCCCCCCGTCGGCGAATAATTAATTATAAATTAATCCGGATTTAATTAAAGATTATTTTGTTTTTATTTGAATTTAGAATTTTTTTCGCGATCTCTGCGAAAAAAAATAAAAATAATTCGGAATATTTATAAACTCAAATCAAGCTGCAGCGTGACGGTGGGGCCTCCCAATTCGAAAAGCGTCGTCCCCAGGTTCGCCGTCCCGGTCGCCGCGTCACCGTGCCAGGTGCCGGGACCGGTGAGCATCTCCCATCCGATGCCCAGAAAGAAGGCAAGCGGGGTCTGCGCGGGCCAGCGCATGCCGCCCTGCAGGCCGTAGCCGAAGATGGCGGATTCGACCGAGGCCGTGCTGTTGCCGCGCACAAAGGATCCGCCCAGTTCGCCGCTTTCCAGGCTGATCCCGGCCATGAAAATGCAATTATCCAACAGATATGCCTGCTCCATGGTCAGCTCAGCCAATCCGAGGTTCCAACCCGTGGCTGCCCCCGCGGATGACGCGTTCAAGCCGCCTTTCCACGCCGAAATCTGGATGCACAGGTTGCCGGGGGTGAGGGTCGCTCCGCCGCCCCAGAGGAGCCAGAGGCCCCCGGTTTTGGGGAAGCCCGCGGAGGCCGCGAGGGAATCCAGGACCGAGGGATTGGTGTAGAGCAGCCGCGCGCCCCCGTCCAGGCTGCCGTTGTAGGGGGTCAGGACCGGGAGCGCGTCCAGGGTGGTGTCGCCGGCGTCGTCGGCCCTCAGCCCCGCGCCCAGGCCCAGGAGGGCCAGGCAAAGCCAAAAGGGCAGCGCCCGGTGGGCGCCGCCCTTCATGGCCTTCAGGATGCCCAACGTTTTTTTCAGGAAACGGTCCATGTCTTGGGGCCCCGCAGGAGCTTGCCGAGGTCCGGCTCTCCGTTGGCCTTGCGCGCGGTCTCGACCTGCTCGTACATCATCTCGTGGTAGGACGGGCGCTGCACGCTGCGGAAGATGCCCAGCGGGACCGGCGATTCCGGGTGGCTCAGGCCCGCCAGCATCGCGGCGACCGTCCCGGTCTCCTCGTGCTCGTCATGGACGTAGATCTCGTCCTTTTGCGAGGCGTCCACGGATTTGAACTTGAAGCCGTCCAGGGCCAGGCCCTTTTCCACCGACTTGCCGTAGAGGGCGGGCTGGCCGTGGTGGAGGTAGACCAGCGTGTCCTTGCGGGTCTTGACCCCGTAGTATTCCTCGAACACCTTGTCGTTGAAGATCACGCAATTCTGCAGGATCTCGATGAAGGCGGAGCCCTTGTGCTCGGCCGCGCGGCGGAAGGTCTCCGCCATGTGGGCCATGTCGTTGTCGGCGGTGCGGGCCACGAAACTGGCGCCCGCGGCCAGGGCCATCCGTATCGGGTTCAGGGGCTCGTCGATGGTGCCGTAGGGCGCGCTCTTGTTGACGAGGCCGAAGCGGCTGGTGGGGGAGAACTGCCCCTTGGTCAGGCCGTAGATCTCGTTGTTGAAGAGCAATATCTTGAGGTCCTGGTTGCGGCGCAGGGCGTGGATGAAATGGTTGCCGCCGATGGACAGGCAGTCGCCGTCGCCCGTGATGACCCACACTTCCTGCTGCGGGTTGGCGGCCTTCACCCCCGTCGCCACGGCCAGGGCGCGGCCGTGGATGGAATGGAAGCCGTAGGTGCTCATGTAGAGGGGGAAACGGCTGCTGCAGCCGATGCCCGACACGAAGGTGTATTCGTGGGGCGCCTTGCCCCGCTCCGCCAGCACCTTCTGCACGGCCGCCAGTATCGCGTAATCCCCGCAACCCGGGCACCAGCGGACGATGAGCCCGCTGTGGAAATCCTGCGGTGTCTGGGCCTTGGGACTTTCGGTCGCCGTCGTGGTCATGAAAAACTCCTTTAGGCCAGCAATGAATTGAAGAGCGTGACCAGCTCGCCCACGGTGAAGGCCTTGCCGCGCACGCGGCCGTAGCTCTCCACCGGGATGCCGAAGGTCCCGCGCAGATGGTAGGCCAATTGGCCGGTGTTGATCTCCGGCACCACGACCTTTTTGTAGCGTTTGAGGATGGCTCCCAGGTCCGGCGGCAGGGGGTTGAGCCAGCGCAGGTGGACATGGCCGATCTTCTTGCCCATGGCGAAGACCGACTCCGCGGCGGTCAGGGCCGCGCCGTAGGTGCCCCCCCAGCTGACCACCAGGAGGTCGCCCTCCGGGGCCCCGAACACGGTCGAGGGCGGGATCCCCTGGGCGATGTTGGCGACCTTCTGGAAACGCGCCTTGGTCATGCGCTCGTGGTTCTCATGGTCGTAGCTGATCTTGCC